>JACKLI010000001.1:2465544-3081930 GCA_024235995.1 Burkholderiaceae bacterium | reverse complement strand
CACCAGCGTGACGGCCACGCCCGGATGGTTCTGCTGGAAGCGCTTGATGGCGACATCCACGTACTCAGGGGCGATCTCGACTGTGCGGCAGACTCGACCGCTGCGCTGGGCCGCCAGCATCGTCGTGCCGCTGCCGCCGAAGGGTTCGAACACTATGTCGCCAGCGTTCGAATAGGCCTCGATCACGAACTCCGGCAGCGCGACCGGGAACACGGCAGGATGATCGATGTCCTGACCGATCTTGCCCTTGTGGCGCATCACGCGGATCACCGAATCAGGAATGCGCATGTCCTGCGTCGGCTGGCCCGCGTGCGTCCAGCCGTTGACTTCGCCATCCTTCCTGCGCATCGCGGTGGATGAGCCATCGGCGCGCAGGTGCGTTTCCTGCCCGGCGAACTTGCAGGGCACGATCTTGTTGGGCTTGCGGCTGGCGCTGTTGATTCATCAGCACAACTGAGCCAGTGATCACGTTGAATATTGAGCCACTGGGTTGATGGATTCTTTGACTATTCGGTTGTGGATAAGTCTATCGGGTCTGCTGTTTTTCGATCTCCTTTCTGGCTCTTTGGGCGTTGCTTTGGGGGAGCCGCGCCAGCGGCACTGGAGTGCTTGAATCGCCAGCTCTCGTTGCCCGTCTCGACGATGTGGCAATGGTGCGTGAGCCGGTCAAGCAAGGCCGTGGTCATCTTGGCGTCTCCAAAGACGCTGCTCCACTCCGAGAAGGTGAGGTTGGTGGTGATCACCACGCTCGTTCGCTCATAGAGTTTGGAGAGCAGGTGGAACAGCATCGCGCCGCCCGACTGCGTGAATGGCAGGTAGCCCAGTTCATCCAGGATCACCAGATCGACGTACATCAGGCGGTGCGCCATTTGCCCGGCCTTGTTCTGCGCCTTCTCCAGCTCCAGGGCGTTGACCAGCTCCACCGTTGAGAAGAAGCGCACCCGCTTGCCATGCATGCGAATGGCCTCGATCCCCAGGCTCGTGGCCAGGTGGGTTTTACCCGTGCCGGGGCCACCAACCAGCACCACGTTGTGCGCCGACTCCACGAAGCGAAGGGTGTGCAACTGGCGCACCAGTGCTTCGTCGAGCTGCGCGTGGGCGAAGTCAAAGCCGGCGAGGTCACGGTGCGAAGGGAAGCGCGCCACGCGCATCTGGTAAGCCATGGAACGCACCTCACGCTGAGCGGTCTCGGCCTTGATGAGCTGGTGCAGCACGGCCTCATGATCCAGCGACTTCATGCGGGCGGTGCCCAGTACCTCCGGCCAGGCACTGGCCATGCCGTGCAGGCCCAGCGCTTTGAGGGCATCAATGACGTCATGCATGGTCGGACTCCGGTGATGCCTCATGAGGCTGGACGTTGCGCAGTGCGTCGTAGCGCTGCAGGTTGGCCAGTGGCGGCGTGTTGAGCTTGAGCATCGTGGCCACCGGTGGCTCGGGCACGCGCTGCTCCTTCAGACGCGAGAGCACGTTGAGCACGTGCTCGGCACTCACCCGCCCGGACTGCAGCGCCAGCTCTACCGCCACCACCACGGCCTCCAGTCCATGCAGGCTCACCCCCATGAGCACCTGCGCCATCACCCTGTCGCCACCGCTGTGGCGCAGCAACTGGCGCTGCATTTCCTGCAGTGGCTCGGGCATGGTCTTGAAGGGCGCGCCGTTGCGCAGCGCGCCGGGCTTTCGCTCGATGAGCGCGATGTAATGCATCCAGTCGTAGAGCGTCTGATCACGTTCGAAGCTGCGCGCCAGGCGCACCTGTCGCCCATCGGGCCCGACCACCAGCAGGCCATCCGCGTAGGCCCGCAGACTGACCACCGCATGAATCCATTCACACGGCACGCTGTAGCGGTTGCGCTGGAAGTGGATCAGTGCGGTCGCAGAGACCCGTACCGGCTGCTCCACGTAGCCATCAAACGCACGGGGGTTGGGCATGAGACGAGCACGTTCGTCCTGCCAGACATCGGCCACCGTGAGCTGAGTCCATTCCGGGTGACTCATCTCAGCCCAGGCCTTCACGCAGGCCTGCTGCAACCAGTCGTTGAGTTCACCAAGCGTCCCCCAGCGCCGCTCGCTGGCCTCACGCCAGATGTCCTTGCGCCGATCCTGAACGTTCTTCTCCACGACCCCCTTCTCCCAGCCGGCGGCCCGGTTGCAGAACTCCGGCTCGAACAGGTAGTGCCCGGTCATCGCCTCGAAGCGTGCATTGACGCTGCGCTGTTTGCCATGGCCGACCTTGTCCACAGCGGTCTTCATGTTGTCGTAGATGCCCCGCCGGGGCACGCCACCGAAGAGGGCGAACGCCCGTGCGTGCGCATCGAACAGCATCTCGTGCGCTTGGCTGTAGTACGCCACCAGGCAGAAGGCGCGACTGGCCGCCAGCTTGGTGTGTGCCACTTCCAGGCGGCGGCGCAGCCCGCCGATGAACAGGTACTCGCAGCTCCAGTCGAACTGGAACGCCTCGCCCAACTCGAAGCTCAGCGGCACGAACCCCGCACCACGCGCAGCGTTGCCTTGCTCTTGCTGCCAGCGCTGGGCAAAGGCGTAGACCGGCCCTCGGCTGCCGCTGTAGCCCTGCGCGCGCAGCGCCTCAAACATGGCCTTGATCCCGCGTCGATCGCGTTTGCTGCGATGGCTATCGGCCTTGAGCCATTGGCTCAACTGCTCCTTGTACGGATCCAGGATGCTGGGGCCCGACACCCGCTGCGGGTATCGGGGTTCGGCCATCTGCCCGTCTTTGAGCCACTTGGTGGCTGTGTTGCGCGAGATGCCCAGGCGCCGGCTGGCCTCGCGCACCGACACGTCCTGCCTCAGCACGAGGCGGCGTAACTTGCTCAATGTGCTCACGTTGATCACTCCTGCTCCCCCGTGCTGAAAAATTCAGCAGGATAGAGCGGCAACGTGGCTCAAATTTCAACGTGAATGCGTCCCGAAATGGCCCAGCTTTGGAAATGAATCAACAGCGGGCCATTTTCTTTTTCCTGATTCGTTCAAAACTATCGCTGATCCGGCAACTGCCCGTTCGAGACGAACTGATCGTAGCTGTCGAAACTCTCACCGTCCTGCCATGACCGATCCCATGCGCGCGGCTCTGCGCTTTCGAGCAGTAGCAGCGTGAGGATGCGATCACGGGCGCCGTAGCTGTGCTTGAACTCGCGCAGCTTCATGTGCTGCGCTTCCTCCGGACACCAGATCGCGGCGGACATCTCCGTGCCATCCCATTCCTGATCGACGCTGGCGTCGGCGGCCAGCGTGCCCGGCAGCGGTTCCTGCGGATCGGCGTTGCGCCGGATGCGCGCCCGCGTCTTGACGGCGCTGCTGCTACGCCATTCGTACTTCACGTAGCCGTTGTCCCAATAGACGAGGATCGCGCGCTGCGTGGTGAACTTGATGAAGCGGATGCACAGCGCCTCGAACGAAACCTGAAACCGCTTGGCGATTGCGCTGAGGACGTGCAGGTCGATGCGCTGGTTCGAAATCCAGTCACGCAGCAGATCGCCGGGCATCAGCAAGTTGCTGGCGAAGTCGTCGGCTTCGCGTTCGATGACGCGGATGGTGTCGACGCCGGAGTAGACGCTTTCCTTGTCGCAGTTGAAGCTCTGCTGCTGGCCGCGATGGAGGATGAAGTGGCCCAGCTCATGGGCGATGGTGAAGCGTCGACGTTCAGGGCTGGCCTTGCCGTTGTAGAAGATGCCCCACTCGGCCGCATCCTTCGGGTTGCGCACCAGCATGCCTTCGCAACTGTCGACGTCGAGCACCATCGGCGCCTTGATCTCCCGCGCGCCTGTGCCGTAGGGCGTGCTCGGCAGCATCTGCCGGACGATCTCCAGATCGATGGCGTCGGGCATGCCCGTGCTGTACCACGCCCGCAACCACTTCTGGACGGTGTTGGCGGCAATGGAGCCAGTGAGGGTCTGCGCTGCGCTCAATCCTCAGTCCCCGCCTTGGCTCTTGTCGGGGAACATGATCTTGAGTGCCTGCCGGTAGCGATCCTTCTCCTCGTCGGTCATCCCGGCGTACTCGCGGAAGAACGCCACATCCTCGGGGCTAGCTTCGGGTGCCTGCTGCATGGGCGTCCCCATCACATCCTCCATCGTCACGCCGAGCACCTGGGCGATCTTCTGAATCCGCTCGGCGGTGGGGCGCTGCCCATCCTTCATTTCCAGCTCCCAGATGTAGGCCTTGGTGCAGCCGACCGCGTCGGCGACCTGTTGCAGGGTCAGCTTCTTCGCCTCGCGCAAGCGTCGCAGGCGTGCTCCAAACGCCGAAGCCATGGCGATGCTCCTGTAGTAGGTAAACGGTCAATCAATGAAAACAAGACTCACAGTATAGCCGCGAGATACATAAAAGGTCTAGATGTGCCCCGTTGATTGACAAGCGGAAATCCGAGGGGCAGAATCACGCTTGTATCTCGTGACTTTACTTGTACGAGTTACGTGTTCAGTAACCCTGTCGCTGGCCCGTGCAGCCCGAACATCGGTCGCAGACCTCCGACGCCGATCCAGAAAGGACGAACAAGATGAAGAAAACCTTTGTCGACGTGATGCTCGAACTGCCGGTGGATGCCACGCTGCGCGACTTCCTGACCACGCATGGCCTGCCGGTGCCCGACGGGTTCGCGTGGGACGACATGCCGGAGACCAGCCAGTTCTTGGTGGAGGCGGTCAAGGTGTGGCCCGACACCGCCGCCCGCGACCAGATGATCGCCAACCTCATGGCCGCAGTCCAACTGGGCGACGCGGCGGGCAAGCAGGCGATGTTTGAGGCCGTGGTGGCAGACGGTGCCGCACTGGCCGGCCTGACGCTGTGCCGCAGCGACGTCCATCGCTCGTTCTGGCTGTACGTCAACCACCCGACGCTGTTCGAGCGCGCCTACGACTTCAGCTTCTGGGAGCACCACGGGCCGCAGACCCAGCAATACGATCTGGGCCTCAAGCGCCAGCCGAACGGTTCGGACACCAACCTGGCCGCGCTGCGCCACGCGATCTCGGCTTTCTACAAGCGCGAAATGCAGTGTGGCGACAGCAGCGTGGCGCACTTGGTCGAGCGCAGCCCCGGCGTGTTCCTGCTCACCGTCCACGTCAAGGACATGGCCATGCTGCGGCTGGAGTTCGAGGGTTCGACCCTGAAGCGCCGCGTCGGCAATCCCAACATCCACATGGTGTTGGAGTACGCCAAGTCCACCGGCGTGGTGCGCACGCTGGTACGCGGCGGCGCGAAGTACCAGCAGATGCTGGTCGAGGCCTTCGCCGAGCATGTGCTCGGCGTGAAGGCGAACGCGCACCGGATCAAGTCGCCCACCCTGGATTTGTCGATGTTGCGTACCGGCTTCGATGCGCCGGAGGCGTTCGAGGACGGCTTCTCGATGGTGCAGCTCAAGGCGCTCACGCTCCTCAGCCCCGACACCGCGCTGAAGATCGAATGCACCGCGATGCAGTCCAGCCAGCAACGTTCGGTGCATGAGCTGCTGAAGGAGAAGCTGCCCGGCCCGCTGGAAGGTCAGTGGGCGGTGACGGCGGCGCAGGTCAATCTCTACTACCCGCCCGAGCCGGGCCGGACACGCCCCAAGGTGGTCACCATCGAAGTGACCAGCAAGGGGAGGCTGAACCTGCACAAGTTCGACGCCAAGATGCAGGCGCAACTGGAGGGCTATCTGGTCGCAGTGGGCATCTTGCAGAAGGGCCAGACCCTGAGCGCGCAGGAGCTTCCGCCTGAAGCAGATGCGGTCAGTTCGTCATCGGCATTCGAGGACTGATCGATGGCGACGCACGATGCCTGGGCCCTGGTCTGCCGCCTGTTCGCGGGCGGCACGCCCGTGCTGCGCACCATGCTGTCGCTGAACGAAATCGCCTCACTCTCCGTACTCGGCAAAGCAGTCAAGCCAACGACGGTGGATCAGTCGTTCGTGCTCTGCCCCCATTGCCAGCAACATCGGGCGCAGGTGTGGGGTGATGGTCGCGGCGGTCGGATGTGCCGCTGCCCGGACTGTGGGCCCGTGGCCGTCGAAGTAAACGACGGTGCGGCGTTGGCATTGGACGAGGATTGGCTGCGACAGAAGATGCGCCTCGCACTTGGCATCGAGAGCCGCGACGGCATCGATGATCTGGGCGGCGAGGTGTGGCGGCTCGGCGATGCTCGACGGTCGCCCGTCCTGCTGACCCGCGACCTGACGCGGGTGCTGCACGAACCCGCGCTGCTGGATCGCGTGCGCGTGGCGGGCGGCGACATTCGGGTGATCACGCCGAGGCCGAGCACGACTCGCGGCTCGCCTTTCGGTGCGTGCGTCGAGTGGTTGGTGCTGGAGGAACGCTTCACGTTCTACGGCGGCGGGATCACGTTCATCGCCTCGCCGTCGTCTGCGACGCCAGTGGTCGTCGATTTGGCCACGCCGGTCAATGGGCCGTTCTCGGCGGACTTCAAGTGGGCGACGCTGCCGGACATCAGCAGCGCGCCGATCCAATTCACCGACGGTCAGGCCAAGGTGTTCGAGGCGCTGTGGTCGTTCAAGGGCGAAGCCACGACGGCGGATCGGATCATGCCGCGCGCCGGGCTGGACAGCGCCAAACCCAGCGACCTGTTCAAGATCAAGGCGAAGGACAAGGGCAAGCCGGAGCCTGCGGCACAGCACGCGGCTTACGGCGCGCTCGTGGTCACGCAGAGGCGCGCAGGGCTGTATTCGATGCCGTGCGCGGCGGGCGCGGTGGACTCCCTACGCCAAACATCGGGAAAGGAGGTCTCCATGACGTGATCTCACCACCCGATGCGCCGAGGCTCGCGCGGACTTCAAGAGCCTGACCTTTTCAATTTTTTGGAGTGCTTGAAATGAGCGGAAAAAACCAATGGGTCGTACCCATCAACGGCGGCGATCAATGGGGTGTGCGGGGAGAAGGCAATGACCGTCTCACCTCCATCCATGACACGCAACAACAGGCGATTGACCGTGCGCGGGACATCGCCATCAACCAGCAGAGCGAGATGTTCATCCAAGGACGTGACGGCCAGATCCGTGAGCGCAACAGCTACGGTGACGATCCGTTCCCGCCCAAGGGCTGACGTGGAGGCTGGCCTCGCGGGTTTGCCGTTCTGCTTTGCCCGTGCAAACCCGCGAACCAACCATTCCCGTCGGCACACGCACAAGTGGTTGATGAACAACGCCGTCTGCGAGTGCCACGGCGAAGAAGTTGGCGCAGGTTTCGAGAGAAGATAGGGCGGAACAGGGGCGAACCGGGCGCCTCGCGGCGGTCGGGCGACCGGCTGGTGGCACCCGCAGAATGGCCGGGAACCCCGCGTGGTGTGTGGAATCCGCAAACGAAAACGCCCAACCGAGAACGGTTGGGCGCTGAATAGTGGTGGAGAGGAGGAGGATCGAACTCCCGACCTCCGCATTGCGAACGCGGCGCTCTCCCAGCTGAGCTACCCCCCCACGAGGGATCGTCATTCTAGCGCAAATCAGGCGGCGGGCGGCAGCGTGGTTTCCATCTGCTGGCGGATTTGCCAGGCGCGCGTGCTGGTGTCCATGGCGACGTCGGCCCAGGTCAGGCACTGGCCCCTGGCGACGGGGCGCAGCACCTTCACGTCGTGCGCCAGGCCCAGCGGCAGGCCGCCTTGGGCCACCGACTGGCGGGCCGGTTGCAGCTTGCCCCAGACGGTGGTGCCGCCTTCGCCGTCCAGCAGCTCGCCGGGCTTCAGGTCGCGCTTGGCGGTGGCCACCACGTCGGCGTGCCAGCCTTGCGCCACGCCGGTGGCCTCGCGCCGCAGGGCGACGCTGGCCACGCTCAGGCCGACTTCCAGGCCGATCAGGTGCCAGCGCTTGTAGAGCGTGAAGTAGCGGCCGCTGTCGTCGGTGTGGGCGTTGTACTCTTCGAAGCAGTGCTGGATGTAGTCGGTCTCGGCCTGCACCGTCACCCACACGCCCATGCGGATGTCGTAGTCGATGGGCGTGCCGTCGGGCCGCAGGCAGGAGATGACCTCGACCATGCCTTTCCGGTCCAGCACGCCGCCTTCGCTGCGCGGGCGCGTCAGGTTGGGGATGTCGGCGATGCTGCCGCTGGGGTAGGCCAGGCCGCCCGCGGGCACCGACAGGCCGGTGGCGTTGGCGACGGCGGTGCTTTCGATGGCGGGCTTGCTGCCGTCCAGGAAGCTGTTGAACATCTTGGGGTTGAGCCCGCCGCGCGCGGCCTGCTCGGGCGTGAGGCCGTAGTAGCCCCACACGGTCTCGGGCGTGCTTTCGCAAAAATGCGGCAGCCACTTGTGGCCGCGCCCGGCCGCGACGACGGGAAAGCCGCAGGTGCGCGCCCAGTCCACCAGGTCGCAGATCAGCGCGGGCTGGTCGCCGAAGGCCATGGAATAGACCACGCCGGCCTCGTGCGCGCGGCGCGCCAGCAGCGGGCCGCAAAAGGCGTCGGCCTCGACCGTGACGTTGACCACGTGCTTGCCGTGCGCGAAGGCCTCCAGGCAGTGGTCGACCGCAGCGATGGGATGGCCGGTGCATTCGACGACGACGTCGATGGTTGGGTGGCGCACCAGGGCCTGCCAGTCCTCGCCCACGTGGGTGCTGCCGAGCTTGAGCGCCTCGTCGATGCTGGCGGCGTGGGCGCGCTCGGGCTGCCAGCCGACGCGCGCCAGGTTGGCGCGGGCGTTGGCGGGCGACAGGTCGGCAATGGCGGCCAGGTGCACGCCGGGCGTGCGCGGCACCTGCGCCAGGTACATGGAGCCGAACTTGCCGGCGCCGATCAGGCCGACGCGGATGGGGCGGCCGGCGGCCGCGCGTTGCTGGAGCTGGTGGTGCAGGCTCATGGGCAAGCAGGCTACTTCATCTGGTTGCGGCGGGCCAGCTCGACGAACAGGCCCGAGTGGTCCAGCTCGCCGTCGCCGTGCGCCACGCCGTCGGCGTACAGGCGCTCCAGCGCGGCGGTGATGGGGGCGTCGAAGCCCATGCCGGCGGCGGTGTCCAGCGCGTTGCGCATGTCTTTCAGCTGCACCGTCATGCGCCCGCGCGGGGCGAAGTCGCGCGTCACCATGCGCTCGCCGTGCAGCTGCAGGATGCGGCTTTCGGCAAAGCCGCCGCCGATGGCCTGGCGCACCTTGGCCGGGTCGGCGCCGCCCTTCTCGCACAGCAGCAGCGCCTCGGCCACGGCGCCGATGGTGATGCCCACGATCATCTGGTTGGCCAGCTTGGCCAGCTGCCCGGCGCCGTGCGGGCCCACGTGCGTGGCGCGGCCCAGCGCCGCGAACACCGGCGCGGCACGCTCGAAGTCGGCCGCCTCGCCGCCGGCCATGATGGCCAGCGTGCCGGCCTCGGCGCCCACGGTGCCGCCGGAGACGGGGGCGTCCAGGTGATGCACGCCGCCGCGCTCGGCCAGGCGCCGGGCGTGCTCGCGCGCCTCGGCCGGCTTGATCGAGGCCATGTCGATGAACAGCGCGCCGGCGTGCATGGCGTCGGCGGCGCCCTGCTCGAACAGCACGCTGGCGACGACGGGGCCGTTTTCGAGCAGGCTGACGACGGCGTCGGCGGCCCGCACCGCATCGGCCAGGCTGGCATGCACCGCCACGCCATGCGCGGCCAGCGGCGCGGCCTTGTCGGGGCTGCGGTTCCAGGCGTGCACCTCGTGCCCGGCGGCGGCCAGGCGGCGCGCCATCGGAAAGCCCATGTGGCCGGTGCCGAGGACGGCGAGTTTCATGCGCAACTCCTGAAATGAGAGCGCCCGGCGGACGTGTCGTGGCGCGCGGCGGCGGCTCGGTGCTGGGCCCGCATCCCGCGATGGGCCGGGCAAAAGACTGGCATTCTGCCCCATCCCCGGGCCGGCTCGGCCCGCCTGGCTTTGCGTCAGAATGGCGGCCGACCATGCCCCGAATCGACGATCTGCCCCACCACTACCCCGCGCCCACCCAGCCCGACACGCAATGGCTGGAGCGCATGTACAACAACCTGATGCGCGTGCCGGACCATGGCGACTACTTCGCGCGCTGGACGGCGCAGTCGGCGCAGGTGC
The DNA here is from genome assembly GCA_024235995.1 of Burkholderiaceae bacterium. Taxonomy (NCBI): domain Bacteria; kingdom Pseudomonadati; phylum Pseudomonadota; class Betaproteobacteria; order Burkholderiales; family Burkholderiaceae; species Burkholderiaceae bacterium. The sequence continues at coordinate 3,071,944 of JACKLI010000001.1, read as the reverse complement.
GCGCCAGCCTGCCCGGCACGCTGGACGTGGCCTACGGCGAGGCCCCGCGCGAGCGGCTGGACGCCTTCGCGGCGCCACGGCGGCGCGCGCCGCTGGTGGTGTTCGTGCACGGCGGCTACTGGAAGGCCATGGACAAGTCGCAGCACAGCTTCATCGCCGGGGCGCTGCACGACATGGGTGCCGCGGCGGTGCTGCCCAACTACACCCTGTGTCCGCAGACCAGCATCCCGCAGATCACGCTGCAGGTGGCGCGCGCCGTGGCCTGGGCCTGGCGCCACGCGGAGGCGTTGAATGCCGACGCGCGGCGCCTGACGGTGATCGGCCACTCGGCCGGCGGCCAGCTGGCGGCGATGATGCTGGCCTGCGCCTGGGACGTGCTCGACCCCGGCCTGCCGCCGCGCGTGGTGCGCGGCGCCATGGGGCTGTCGGGCCTGTACGACCTGCAGCCGCTGATGCACACGCCCAGCCTGCAGGAGCGATTGCGCCTGACGCCCGACCAGGTGCGGCGCGCCAGCCCGGCGCGCCTGCCCGCGCCCACGCACGGGCGCCTGCTGGCCGTGGTGGGCGGCGCGGAAAGCGGCGAATACCTGCGGCTCAACCGCCTGATCCAGCAGGCCTGGGGCCGCCAGCGCGTGCCGCAGGCGGTGGCGCTGCCGGGGCTCAATCACTTCAGCATCGTCGATGCGCTGGCCACGCCCGGCCACCGCCTGAACCGCATGCTGCGCGAGCTGATCCGCTGAAAAACCAGGCGCTATGAAAAAAGAAGCTGCTGGCGCTTGTTCCGTGCGCGCCAGCAGCTTCTTTCATTCAGATTTTTGGCCGCCGTTCACATGAACAGGTGCTCGCCCGCGTTGTCCCCGCCCAGGATGACGTAGTTGACCTTGCGCACGTCGGCCAGCTTGGTGCCGCCGGCGTAGCTGATGGAGCTTTGCACGTCCTGCTCCATCTCGATCAGGGTGTCGGCCAGCTTGCCCTTGATGGGCTCCAGGATGCGCTTGCCTTCCACGTGGCGGTACTCGCCCTTGTTGAAGTCGCTGGCCGAGCCGTAGTACTCCTTGTACAGCTGGCCGTCGACCTCCACGGTCTGGCCGGGCGACTCCTCGTGGCCGGCGAACAGCGAGCCGATCATCACCATCGAGGCGCCGAAGCGGATGCTCTTGGCAATGTCGCCGTGGCTGCGGATGCCGCCGTCGGCAATGATGGGCTTGGTGGCCACGCGCGCGCACCACTTGAGCGCCGACAGCTGCCAGCCGCCGGTGCCGAAGCCGGTCTTCAGCTTGGTGATGCACACCTTGCCCGGGCCCACGCCCACCTTGGTGGCGTCTGCCCCCCAGGTCTCCAGGTCGATCACGGCCTCGGGCGTGGCCACGTTGCCGGCGATCACGAAGGACGCAGGCAGCCTGGCCTTGATGTGGCGGATCATGTCGCGCACCGTGTCGGCGTGGCCGTGGGCGATGTCGATGGTGATGTACTCGGGCGCCAGGTCCTCGGCGGCCAGCTGGTCCACCGTGGCGTAGTCGGGCGCCTTCACGCCCAGCGAGATGCTGGCGTACAGGCCGTGCTGCTTCATCTCGCGCACGAACACCACGTTGTCCAGGTCGAACCGGTGCATGACGTAGAAGTAGCCGTTTTCGGCCAGCCAGCGGCTGAGCGGCTCGTCGACCACCGTCTTCATGTTGGAGGGCACCACCGGCAGCCTGAAGCGCCGCCCGCCAAAGTCGATGCCGGCGTCGCACTCGCTGCGGCTTTGCACGCGGCACTTGCGCGGCAGCAGCAGGATGTGGTCGTAGTCGAAGATTTCCATGAGGCTCCAAGCTCCTGTCGATTCAGCTAAGGGAAGGGCGCTTGGCCTGGCCGCCGGTCTTGTGCCGCGCCGAGAAGCGGGCACAAAAAACCGGGCCAAGAAAATCTTGGGCCCGGTGATTGATTGTAGGGGTTTCTCAGTCCAGGTGCGCCAGCAGGTGGTGCCAGAAGCGCGCGCGGGTCTGCAGGGTGGACACCTGCACGTATTCGCCCCAGGTGTGCGCGCCGTCGCCGTCGGCGCCCAGGCCGTCGATGGAGGGCGTGCCCACGGCCGAGGTGAAGTTGGCGTCGCTGCCGCCGCCGGTGGGCGGGGCCTCTTCCAGCACCAGGCCCACCGCCTGCGCCGACTGCTGGGCGCGGCGCAGCAGCTGCACCGCCTTGTCGTCGCGCACCATGGGCGGGCGGTTGATCTCGGCGTCGATCTCCAGCGCCACGTCGGGCCCCATGGGCTTGAGCTGGCGCATCCGCTCGGCCACCTCGTTGGCCGACACCAGATCGCTGAAGCGAAAGTCGACCACGCACCGGCAAAACGCCGGCACGGTGTTGGCGGTGGTGCCGCCTTCGATGGTGCCCACGCTCACGGTGATGCCGCGGGCGTAGTCGGTCATGGCCTCCAGCGCCAGCACCTGGTGCGCCATCTCGCGCACGGCGCTGCGGCCCTGCTCGTGCGCCACGCCGGCGTGCGCGGCCACGCCCCGGGCGGTGATGACGGTGTTGCCCGTGCCCTTGCGCGCCGTCACGCAGCGCCCGCCGCCGGCGCGCGCCGGCTCGCACACCAGGCAGTAGCGTGACTGGCGCGCCAGCGCCTCGATGGAAGCGCGCGAGGCATGGCTGCCCACTTCTTCGTCCGGCACGATCAAAAAGTCCACCGGCAGCCGCGTGGCGCCGGGCTGCGCCAGCGCGCCCAGGGCCGTCAGCGCCAGAAAGATACCGGCCTTCATGTCGTAGCCGCCGGGGCCGTAGAAACGGTCGCCCTCCACGCGCACCGGGTTGTGCGCCAGCGTGCCGATGGGGTGCACCGTGTCCAGGTGGCCCAGCACCAGCAGGCCGGGCCGGCGGTCGCCTTCGGCGCGGTTGTGGATGTGCAGCAGGGGCAGCCAGGGGGCGTCGGGCCCGGTCTGCACCTGCGTCAGGCTGGCGTGCAAACCGTGCTTCAGGGCATGGTCGCGGATCATTTCGGCCATGCGTGCCAGCGCCGCCGGGTCGCTGGAGGGCGACTCGCAGCGCAGCCATGGGGCCATGCCTTCGACCAGTTGTTCGGTGCTGATGTTCATGGCCTGCATTGTGACCATGGCCGGCGGCGCCTTCCTACAATCGGCGCATGAATGACTTGTTGGCTGCGCCGGCCGCGCACGAATCGCCCCTGCTGGCCGGGCTGAACGCCGAGCAGAAAGCCGCCGTCACCCTGCCGCCCGAGCACGCGCTGATCCTGGCCGGCGCCGGCTCGGGCAAGACCCGCGTGCTGACCACGCGCATCGCCTGGCTGCTTCAGACGGGGCAGGTGTCGCCCGGCGGCGTGCTGGCCGTCACCTTCACCAACAAGGCGGCCAAGGAGATGCTGACACGCCTGACCAGCATGCTGCCGTTGAACGTGCGCGGCATGTGGATCGGCACCTTCCACGGCCTGTGCAACCGCTTTCTGCGCGCGCACCACAAGCTGGCGGGGCTGCCGCAGGCGTTTCAGATCCTGGACACGCAGGACCAGCTCTCGGCCATCAAGCGCCTGTGCAAGCAGTACCAGGTGGACGAGGAGCGCTTTCCGCCGCGCCAGCTGCAGTGGTTCATCGCCGGCTGCAAGGAAGACGGCCTGCGCCCCGCCGACGTGCCCGCCAGCGACAGCGAGGCGCGCCGCAAGGTGGATATCTACCAGCTGTACGAAGAGCAGTGCCAGCGCGAGGGCGTGGTCGACTTCGGCGAGCTGATGCTGCGCAGCTACGAGCTGCTGCGCGACAACGACGCCGTGCGCGAGCACTACCGCCGGCGCTTTCGGCATCTGCTGATCGACGAGTTCCAGGACACCAACCGCCTGCAGTACGCGTGGATCAAGCTGATCGCCGGGCTGCCGGCCGAAGGTGGTGGTGGCGCCATCCTGGCGGTGGGCGACGACGACCAGAGCATCTACGCCTTTCGCGGCGCGCGCGTGGGCAACATGGCCGACTTCGTGCGCGAATTTCAAGTGCAGCACCAGATCAAGCTGGAGCAGAACTACCGCAGCCACAGCAACATCCTGGATGCCGCCAACGCGCTGATCGGCCACAACCGCCAGCGCCTGGGCAAGAACCTGCGCACCGACGCCGGCGCCGGCGAGCCGGTGCGCGTGCTGGAGGCGCCGAGCGACTTTGCCGAGGCCGAGTGGGTGGTGGAAGAACTCCGCCAACTGGTGCGCGATGAGGGCCTGCCCCGCAGCGGAATCGCCGTGCTCTACCGCAGCAACGCGCAAAGCCGCGTGCTGGAGACGCAGCTGTTCAACGCCGGCGTGCCCTACCGCGTGTATGGCGGCCTGCGCTTTTTCGAGCGGGCCGAAATCAAGCATGCGCTGGCCTACCTGCGCCTGCTGGAGAACCCGCGCGACGACACCAGCTTTCTGCGCGTGGTCAACTTTCCGCCGCGCGGCATTGGCGCGCGCACGCTGGAGGCGCTGCAGGACTCGGCACGCGGCCTGGGCACCTCGCTGCATGACGCGGTCAGCAGCGTGCCCGGCAAGGCCGGCGCCAACCTGGCGGCCTTCGTGGCCCGGCTGGACGTGCTGCGCGAGCAGACCGCCGGCTACACCCTACGCGAGATCATCGAGCAGATGCTGGAGGCCAGCGGCCTGATCGAGCACTACCGCAGCGAGCGCGAAGGGCAGGACCGCATCGAGAACCTGCAGGAGTTGGTCAACGCCGCCGAGAGCTTCGTCACGCAGGAAGGCTTTGGGCGCGATGCCGTGGCGCTGCCGGTGGATGAGCAGGGCGCGGTGCTGACGCAGAGCCCGGCGAGCCAGGGGATCGATCCGGATGCGCCCATGCTGGATGCGGCGATCGACGCCGACACCGGCGAAACCCTGAGTCCTCTGGCCGCCTTCCTCACCCACGCCGCGCTGGAGGCTGGCGACAACCAGGCCCAGGCCGGGCAGGACGCGGTGCAACTGATGACGGTGCACGCCAGCAAGGGGCTGGAGTTCGACGCGGTGTTCATCACCGGGCTGGAGGAGGGGCTGTTTCCGCACGAGAACGCGCTGTCCGACGCCGGCGGGCTGGAGGAAGAGCGCCGCCTGATGTACGTGGCCATCACCCGCGCACGCCGGCGCCTGTACCTGAGCCATGCGCAGACGCGCCTGCTGCACGGGCAGACGCGCTACAACCTGCGCAGCCGCTTCCTGGAGGAATTGCCCGAGGAGGTGCTCAAGTGGCTCACGCCGCAGCGCGGCGGCTTCGGCTCGTTTGCTCCCCAAGCCATAGCTGCTCGCGCAGATTGGGCGCCGGCTGCAGGCCGATTTGGCTTGAATTCACGAAAGCCCCAGCCCACGCCCCCGGCCGCCGGCGGCGCCATCCGCGCCGGCCAGCAGGTGTTTCACAACAAGTTCGGCGAAGGCCGCGTGCTGGCCGTGGAGGGCACGGGCGACGATGCGCGGGCGCAGGTCAACTTTCCGCGCCACGGCGTCAAGTGGCTGGCGCTGTCGATTGCCAAGCTGACGGTGGTGGAGTAGGGTCCGCTAATGCTATGGAAAGGGCTATGTAGCCCATAAAAACTTGGCCTACCAAGCCACCCGACGCGGTGCGTTCGTCGTACGGACAGGAAGCGAAACGTCAAAGAACAGGCTTTTATGAGCTACTCTTTGAGTCGCCTTGTCAAGGAGTTTCCTGTGGTGTTTCAGTCTCCTCAAAACTCGGGGTGGTTTAGGTTCCAGTATTGAAATATATTGATGCAAACAATAAGAGGTGCGATTGTTGATTCATCAGCACAACTGAGCCAGTGATCACGTTGAATATTGAGCCACTGGGTTGATGGATTCTTTGACTATTCGGTTGTGGATAAGTCTATCGGGTCTGCTGTTTTTCGATCTCCTTTCTGGCTCTTTGGGCGTTGCTTTGGGGGAGCCGCGCCAGCGGCACTGGAGTGCTTGAATCGCCAGCTCTCGTTGCCCGTCTCGACGATGTGGCAATGGTGCGTGAGCCGGTCAAGCAAGGCCGTGGTCATCTTGGCGTCTCCAAAGACGCTGCTCCACTCCGAGAAGGTGAGGTTGGTGGTGATCACCACGCTCGTTCGCTCATAGAGTTTGGAGAGCAGGTGGAACAGCATCGCGCCGCCCGACTGCGTGAATGGCAGGTAGCCCAGTTCATCCAGGATCACCAGATCGACGTACATCAGGCGGTGCGCCATTTGCCCGGCCTTGTTCTGCGCCTTCTCCAGCTCCAGGGCGTTGACCAGCTCCACCGTTGAGAAGAAGCGCACCCGCTTGCCATGCATGCGAATGGCCTCGATCCCCAGGCTCGTGGCCAGGTGGGTTTTACCCGTGCCGGGGCCACCAACCAGCACCACGTTGTGCGCCGACTCCACGAAGCGAAGGGTGTGCAACTGGCGCACCAGTGCTTCGTCGAGCTGCGCGTGGGCGAAGTCAAAGCCGGCGAGGTCACGGTGCGAAGGGAAGCGCGCCACGCGCATCTGGTAAGCCATGGAACGCACCTCACGCTGAGCGGTCTCGGCCTTGATGAGCTGGTGCAGCACGGCCTCATGATCCAGCGACTTCATGCGGGCGGTGCCCAGTACCTCCGGCCAGGCACTGGCCATGCCGTGCAGGCCCAGCGCTTTGAGGGCATCAATGACGTCATGCATGGTCGGACTCCGGTGATGCCTCATGAGGCTGGACGTTGCGCAGTGCGTCGTAGCGCTGCAGGTTGGCCAGTGGCGGCGTGTTGAGCTTGAGCATCGTGGCCACCGGTGGCTCGGGCACGCGCTGCTCCTTCAGACGCGAGAGCACGTTGAGCACGTGCTCGGCACTCACCCGCCCGGACTGCAGCGCCAGCTCTACCGCCACCACCACGGCCTCCAGTCCATGCAGGCTCACCCCCATGAGCACCTGCGCCATCACCCTGTCGCCACCGCTGTGGCGCAGCAACTGGCGCTGCATTTCCTGCAGTGGCTCGGGCATGGTCTTGAAGGGCGCGCCGTTGCGCAGCGCGCCGGGCTTTCGCTCGATGAGCGCGATGTAATGCATCCAGTCGTAGAGCGTCTGATCACGTTCGAAGCTGCGCGCCAGGCGCACCTGTCGCCCATCGGGCCCGACCACCAGCAGGCCATCCGCGTAGGCCCGCAGACTGACCACCGCATGAATCCATTCACACGGCACGCTGTAGCGGTTGCGCTGGAAGTGGATCAGTGCGGTCGCAGAGACCCGTACCGGCTGCTCCACGTAGCCATCAAACGCACGGGGGTTGGGCATGAGACGAGCACGTTCGTCCTGCCAGACATCGGCCACCGTGAGCTGAGTCCATTCCGGGTGACTCATCTCAGCCCAGGCCTTCACGCAGGCCTGCTGCAACCAGTCGTTGAGTTCACCAAGCGTCCCCCAGCGCCGCTCGCTGGCCTCACGCCAGATGTCCTTGCGCCGATCCTGAACGTTCTTCTCCACGACCCCCTTCTCCCAGCCGGCGGCCCGGTTGCAGAACTCCGGCTCGAACAGGTAGTGCCCGGTCATCGCCTCGAAGCGTGCATTGACGCTGCGCTGTTTGCCATGGCCGACCTTGTCCACAGCGGTCTTCATGTTGTCGTAGATGCCCCGCCGGGGCACGCCACCGAAGAGGGCGAACGCCCGTGCGTGCGCATCGAACAGCATCTCGTGCGCTTGGCTGTAGTACGCCACCAGGCAGAAGGCGCGACTGGCCGCCAGCTTGGTGTGTGCCACTTCCAGGCGGCGGCGCAGCCCGCCGATGAACAGGTACTCGCAGCTCCAGTCGAACTGGAACGCCTCGCCCAACTCGAAGCTCAGCGGCACGAACCCCGCACCACGCGCAGCGTTGCCTTGCTCTTGCTGCCAGCGCTGGGCAAAGGCGTAGACCGGCCCTCGGCTGCCGCTGTAGCCCTGCGCGCGCAGCGCCTCAAACATGGCCTTGATCCCGCGTCGATCGCGTTTGCTGCGATGGCTATCGGCCTTGAGCCATTGGCTCAACTGCTCCTTGTACGGATCCAGGATGCTGGGGCCCGACACCCGCTGCGGGTATCGGGGTTCGGCCATCTGCCCGTCTTTGAGCCACTTGGTGGCTGTGTTGCGCGAGATGCCCAGGCGCCGGCTGGCCTCGCGCACCGACACGTCCTGCCTCAGCACGAGGCGGCGTAACTTGCTCAATGTGCTCACGTTGATCACTCCTGCTCCCCCGTGCTGAAAAATTCAGCAGGATAGAGCGGCAACGTGGCTCAAATTTCAACGTGAATGCGTCCCGAAATGGCCCAGCTTTGGAAATGAATCAACAACTGGGCGCCGGCGGCGGCGGGGACGACGTTGAGCTTCATGGCGTGATGGGCGCGGCCGCGCGCTGGCGCAGCACGCGCTCGAAGTGGCGCGGGTCGTGCGGCGTCAGCAGGCTGGCGCTGCGCGGCAGGTGGAAGTCCCACAGCCGCGAGATCCAGAAGCGCAGCGCCCCGGCGCGCAGCATGGCCGGCAGCAGGCGCCGCTCGGCGTCGGTCAGCGGGCGCACGGCCTGGTAGGCGTCCAGCAGGGCGCGGGTGCGCGGCTCGTCGGTGGCGCCGCTGGGCAGGTCGATGGCCCAGTCGTTCAGCGTCACGGCCAGGTCGAACAGCCAGGTGTCGACGCCGGCGAAGTAGAAGTCGAAGAAGCCCGTCAGCTCGGGCTGCTCGGGCGTGCCGGCAAACATCACGTTGTCGCGGAACAGGTCGGCATGCACCGCGCCGCGCGGCAGCGCGGCGTAGGCGCTGCCGGCGGCCACGTGGTTCTGGTAGGCCAGCTCGGCGCGCAGCAGCGCGGCCTGCGCCTCGTCCAGGTGGGGCAGCACGGCGGGCGCGGTCTCGTTCCACCAGGGCAGGCCGCGCAGGTTGGGCTGGCGCCGCTCGTAGTCGCGCGTGGCCAGGTGGGCGCGCGCCAGCATGTCGCCCACGGCGGCGCAGTGGGCGCGGCCGGGGTTCAGCTCGCTCTTGCCGCGCAGGCGGTTGACCAGCGCCGCGGGCTTGCCGCACACGGTGTGCAGGATGTCGTCCTCGCCGGCCGGCACGCGCGCGCCCTCGGGCTTGGCCTGCGGCTCGGGCACCGGCACGCCGTGCTGCGCCAGGTGCTTCATCAGGTGCAGGTAAAAGGGCAGCTGCGCGTGCGTCAGGCGCTCGAACAGGGTCAGCACCCATTCGCCCGTGCTGCTGGTGACGAAGTAGTTGGTGTTCTCGATGCCGCCCTCGATGCCGCGCAGGGCCTGCAATTCACCCAGGTCCAGCGCCTGCAGCAGGGCGCCGGCCTCGCGTTCGGAGACTTCGGTGTAGACAGCCATGCGGCAACGCGTCAGAAGCTGAGCACGTTCCAGGTGCGCCGGCCGGCGCCGTCGCGGCCATCGGGGTGGCTCGGGTTGGCGGGCTGCACGTTGTAGGGTGGCACGTCGGCCTTGGGGTGCACCGTGATGGACTGCGTCTGGCCGCCCACGCGCAGCTCGTCGATGCGGCTGCCGGCGTCTTCCACCTCGATGCGCTCGATGCGCTGCGAGGCGCCGCCCGGCGCGGTCTGCTCGCGCACCACCGGCGCGTTGGCGGGCGCCTGGGTGGCGGCTGCCGGCGCGGGCGCCTGGGCGCTGGCCACGGCGCCGATGCCCAGGCACAGTGCCGCCAGCACGGCCCGAAAAACAAGGTTTGAACGCATGGATTCATTGTAGTTGCGATGGGGCCTGGGAGCCTGGGCGGCAGAAGCTGCGTCGGCTGCAACGCGCGAGAAAACGGTCCATCGCGGCGCTCCCAACGGCGCCCATAGCTCGGCTATGGGCTTGTTGGTATCACCACGCTGTCCTCGTTTTCGCACGTTTCGCTTCGACGCCTTCTGCCGCCCAGGCTCCTGGCCGCCTTCGCGCGCGTGCACAATTTGGCCATGACCGACACCCCCTCCACGCCCGCCGGCGCGCGCCCGCAACTGCTGCTGGTCGACGGCTCCAGCTACCTGTACCGGGCGTTCCACGCCATGCCCGACCTGCGGGTCGATCCGGCGGACCCGCACAGCGCGCCCACCGGCGCCATCCGCGGCATGATCAACATGCTGGGCGTGCTGCGCAAGGACTACCCCGACGCGGCCTACGCCGCCTGCGTGTTCGACGCCTCGGGCCCCACCTTCCGCGACGCGATCTATCCCGAATACAAGGCCAACCGCGCGTCCATGCCCGACGACCTGCGCAGCCAGATCGAGCCGATCCACGAGGTGGTCGGCCTGCTGGGCTGGCCGGTGCTGGCGGTGCCGGGGGTGGAGGCCGACGACGTCATCGGCACGCTGGCGCACGCCGCGGCCGCGCAGGGCCTGCAGGTGCTGATCTCCAGCGGCGACAAGGACCTGGCCCAGCTCGTCAACGAGCGCATCGCCATCATCGACACCATGAGCGGCAAGCGCCGCGACCTGGCCGGCGTGCAGGCCGAGTTCGGCGTGGCGGCCTCGCAGATGCTGGACTTCCAGACCCTGGTGGGCGACGCCATCGACAACGTGCCCGGCGTCGACAAGGTGGGCCCCAAGACCGCCGCCAAGTGGCTGGCCGAATACGGCTCGCTGGACGGCATCGTCGCGCACGCGGGCGAGATCAAGGGCGCCGCCGGCCAGAACCTGCGCGACAGGCTGGCCTGGCTGCCCACCGGGCGCGAGCTGCTGAAGATTCGCACCGACTGCGACCTGGACGGCTACGTCGAGAGCCTGCCTGCTCTTGATTCGATAGCTGTTCGCGCGCAGCAGACGGGCGACCTGGCCCGTTTTTATGAAAAATTCGGTTTCAAGACGCTGGTCAAGGCCCTGGCGGGTGCCGAGGGTGCCAGGCCCGTCCCCAAGCCCGCCGCCGCGGCCGCGGCGCCCGCCGACGACCTGTTTGCCGACCCACCGGCCGCCTCCCAGGCCGGCAGCGGCCTGGTCTACGAAACCATCCTCGACTGGCCCGCGTTCGAGCGCTGGCTGGCGAGGATCGAGGCCGCCGAGCTGACGGCGCTGGACACCGAGACCACCTCCATCGACGAGATGCAGGCGCGCATCGTCGGCATCTCCTTCAGCGTGGTGCCGGGCGAGGCGGCCTACATCCCGCTGGCGCACACCGGGCCGGACGCGCCGGTGCAACTGCCCATCGACGACGTGCTGGCGCGCCTGAAGCCCTGGCTGCAAGACCCGGCCAGGAAGAAGCTGGGCCAGCACATCAAGTACGACCGCCACGTGCTGGCCAACCACGGCATCGAGGTGGCCGGCTACGCGCACGACACCATGCTGCAAAGCTACGTGCTGGAGGTGCACCGCTCGCACAACCTGGCCAGCCTGGCCGAGCGCCACCTGGGGCGCAGCGGCATCAACTACGAGGACCTGTGCGGCAAGGGCGTGCACCAGATCCCGTTTGCCCAGGTGCCGGTGGAGCAGGCGGCGCGCTATTCGTGCGAGGACTCGGACCAGACGCTGGATGTGCACCGCGTGCTGTGGCCGCGCCTGCAGGCCCATGAGCGCCTGCGCGCCATCTACGAGCTGGAGGTGCAGTGCAGCGAGGTGCTCTACCGCATCGAGCGCCACGGCGTGCTGATCGACGCCAGCCTGCTGAGGAAGCAGAGCCACGAGCTGGGCGAGCGCATCGTGGCGCTGGAGGCCGAGGCGCACCAGCTCGCCGGCCAGCCCTTCAACCTGGGCAGCCCCAAGCAGATCGGCGAGATCTTCTTCGACAGGCTGGGCCTGCCCATCGTCAAGAAGACCGCCACCGGCAAGCCCAGCACCGATGAGGAGGTGCTGGAAAAGCTGGCCGAGGACTACCCGCTGCCGGCGCGCATCCTGGAGCACCGGGGCCTGTCCAAGCTCAAGGGCACCTACACCGACAAGCTGCCGCAGCTCGTCGACGCGGCGGGCCGCGTGCACACCCACTACGCGCAGGCCGTGGCCGTGACCGGGCGCCTGGCCAGCAACGACCCCAACCTGCAGAACATTCCCGTGCGCACGCCCGAGGGCCGGCGCATCCGCGAGGCCTTCGTCGCGCCGCCGGGCCACGTCATCATGAGCTGCGACTATAGCCAGATCGAGCTGCGCATCATGGCCCACCTGTCGGGCGACGCGGCCTTGCTCAAGGCCTTCCACGACGGGCTGGACGTGCACCGCGCCACCGCCAGCGAGGTGTTCGGCGTGCCGGTCGATCAGGTCAGCAGCGAGCAGCGCCGCTACGCCAAGGTGATCAACTTCGGCCTCATCTACGGCATGAGCAGCTTTGGCCTGGCGCGCAACTTGGGGCTAGACAACACGGCGGCCAAGAACTACATCCAGCGCTATTTCGAGCGCTACCCGGGTGTGCGGCGCTACATGGACGAGACGCGCCAGCTGGCCAAGGCGCAGGGCTACGTGGAGACGGTGTTCGGCCGGCGCCTGATGCTGCCCGAGATCAACTCCCCCAACGGCCCGCGCCGCCAGGGCGCCGAGCGCGCCGCCATCAACGCGCCCATGCAGGGCACGGCGGCCGACCTGATCAAGAAGGCCATGGTGGCGGTGCAGCAGGCGCTCGATCAGGGCCGCGCCAGCCGCATGGTGATGCAGGTGCACGACGAGCTGGTGCTGGAGGTGCCCGACGCCGAGGTCGAGTGGGTCCGCGCCGAGCTGCCGCGCCTGATGGCCGGTGTGGCGCAGCTGAAGGTGCCGCTGCTGGCCGAGGTGGGGGTGGGCGCCAACTGGGAGCAGGCGCACTGACCACGGAGCGCGCCGCTTCAGCGTGCGTCGGGCGGCGGCGCGCCGTCCGGGGACTCCGTCGTTGGGGCCGGGTGCAGCGGTGGCGGCAGGTTCGCCCCCGAGGAGGGCTTGCGCCGCTCCCGGAACAGCGCCGCGCGGCTGAGGATGACGGTGGTGACGGGCACGGTGACCGACAGCACGATGACGATCAGCCAGCTGCGCAGCTGCAGCTGGCCGTCGTGCAGCGAAAAGAACAGCATCGAGGCCAGCGCGACGCACCAGGCGCCGCCCACCAGGGCTAGCGCCGGCGGGTGCAGGCGCTTGAAGAAGTCGTCCAGGCGCAGCACGCCCCAGGCGGCGGCCAGGGTGAGCGCGGCGCTCAGCAGCAGCAGGCAGCCGACCAGGATTTGAGCCCAGAGGGGTACGGCGTCGACACTCATTCTGGCGGCCTCCGGTCGTCTGGGGTGTGAACATGGGCCCGAGTGGTCGGCCGCCCGATCGAATTCGCTGGCCGATCCCCGCAAGCGGGGCCCCTCGTCCGGGCGCTCATTCTGGCGGCCTCCGATCGTCTGGGGTGTGAACATGAGCCTGGGTGGTCGGCCGCCTGATCGAATTCGCTGGCCGATCCCCGCAAGCGGGGGCCCCTCGTCCGGACGCTCATTCGATCACCTCCCCTCGCAGCAGAAACTTGGCCATCGCGCTCGAGCTGACGAAGCCGAGCAGGGCGATCAGCAGGGCGGCCTCGAAGTAGACGTGGCTGGCGTAGCGGATGCCCAGCACCAGCGCCGACAGCATGCCGATGCCGTACAGCAGGTCCAGCGCCAGCACGCGGTCCAGCGCCGTCGGGCCGCGCAGCACGCGCGCCAGCAGCAGCAGGCCGGCCAGGCCGTAGACGCCCAGGGTGATGGCGATGGCGGCGGACAGGAAGCTGCTCATGGCTCGAAGATCTCCCGCAGGGGCTGCTCGTAGCGCTGCTTGTAGTGTGCGACGAAGGCGGCCTCGTCCGGCGCGTCCCACACGTGCAGCAGCAGGGCGCTGCCGTCGCGCGCCAGCTCGCACCACACGGTGCCGGGCACCACCGTGGTGATGACGGCCAGCGCCGCCAGCGCGCTGGGGTCGCGCAGCTGCAGCGGCACACGCACGAAGCGCGCGTGCCTGGGCTGGCCCGGCGGGGTGAGCAGGGTGAGAAACACCCGCGCGTTCGATTCGAGCACGTCGCGGCCGACCACGCCGATCAGGCGCAGCACCGTCCAAGGGTGGCGCATGCGCGGGCGTGCCGGGCGCAGCGGCGCCAGCAGCACCGGCACGGCCAGGCCCAGCAGCAGCGCCAGCAGCACGTCGCCCACCGCCAGCGAGGCGTTCAGCACCAGCCACAGCGCGACCAGCGCGGCGCTCAGCAGCGGGGCGGGCAGCAGCCGCCGCATCATCGCCGCAGTCCCTTCTGGCCGTTGGCGACGGGCGAGGGCACGGGCTGGGCTGCCATCACCGTGCCGATGTAGTGCCGCGGGTCGTGCAGCTCGCGCGCGGTGGCGTTGACGTAGCGCAGCACGTCGTCGGCGCGCCACACCAGCACGCCGATCAGCAGCAGCAGCGCGGCGATGGGCAGGGTCTCGATCAGGCGCAGGCGCGGCACCGGCCGGCCGGTGGGCGACCAGAAGTAGCGCGAGCCCGCGCGCGACAGCGCAATGATGCACAGCAGGCCGCTGGCCAGCAGCAGGCCCAGCAGCACCCAGGCGGCCGGCGACACCGGTGCGTTCTGGCCGAAGCCGGCCGGGTTGAGCAGCGCCGACAGCATCACCACCTTGCCGACGAAGCCGGCCATCGGCGGCAGCCCCGCCAGCGTCAGCCCGCAGACGATGAAGGCCAGGCCCAGGAAGGCCATGGCCGCCGGAATGGGCAGGCCGATCAGCGCCTGCTCGTCCTCGTCCAGGTTGACGTCGCGCGTGGGCACCAGGTTGACGGGGAAGGCGAAGGCGTTGTCGGTCTGCACGTCGCTCAGGTCGGCCGGCTGCTCCTCCATGTCGCGCGCGCGGTCGATCAGCTCGGACAGCAGGAAGAAGGCGCACACCGCCAGCGTCGAGCCCAGGACGTAGTACAGCGCGCCGCCCGTCACCGCCGGTCGCCCGAAGCCCAGCGCCGCCAGCAGCGTGCCCGAGGACACGATGGCGCAGAACGCCACCATGCGCCCCAGGTGCTGGGTGGCCAGCACGCCGATGGCGCCCAGCGCCAGCGTGACCAGGCCGATGCCCACCAGCGCCGGGCCGCCGAACAGGGTGGACACGCCGGCGTCGGGGCCGAACAGCACCGTCCACACCCGCAGCACGGCGTAGGCGCCCAGCTTGGTCAGGATGGCGAACAGCGCCGCCACCGGCGTCGACGCGCTGGCGTAGGTGGAGGGCAGCCAGAAGTTCAGCGGCCAGGCCGCGGCCTTGACCAGAAAGCCCACCGCCAGCACCGCCGCGCCGGCGTGCAGCAGGCCGCGGTCGGTGTCGGCGATGGCGGGCACGATGATGGCCATGTCGGCCAGGTTGAGCGTGCCCGTCACGCCGTACAAAATGGCCACGCCGATCAGAAACAGCGTGGAGGCCATCAGGTTCATGGCGATGTAGTGCAGCCCCGAATGCACGCGCGCCCAGCCCGAGCCGTGCAGCAGCAGGCCGTAGGAGGCGGTCAGCAGGATCTCGAAGAACACGAACAGGTTGAACAGGTCGGCCGTCAAGAACGCGCCGGCCAGCCCCATCAGCTGCAGCTGCAGCAGCGGGTGGAAGTGCGTGCCGGCGCGGTCCCAGCGCGCCACCGAATACAGCACCGCGGCCAGGCCCAGCACGCTGGTGAGCAGCAGCATCATGGCCGACAGGCGGTCCACCACCAGCGTGATGCCGTAGGGAATGGGCCAGTTGGAGGGCAGGTACACGCCCACCGCGTGCGGGCCGTCGCCGTGCTGCACCCACAGCAGCAGCCCGACCGACACCGCCAGCCCCAGCGCGCACGACAGCACGCTGGCCCAGGCCTTCAGCGGCCGGCGCGCGTCGCCCAGCAGCAGCATCAGCGCCGCCGTGGCCATGGGCAGCAGGATGGGCGCCGCGATCAGGTGCGGCATCAGCGAGGCCACGAAGCCGCTGCTCATCGCCGCTCCTGCGCGTCGGCGTCGGGCTCCTGGCCGTCGACGTGGTCGGTGCCCGACAGCCCCCGCGAGGCCAGCAGCACCACCAGGAACAGCGCCGAGGTGGCAAAGCCGATGACGATGGCCGTCAGCACCAGCGCCTGCGGCAGCGGGTCGGTGTAGTTCTGCAGGTTGGCCGCCAGGCCGGGCCGCACGATGGGCTCGCGGCCGATGAACAGGCTGCCCATGGCGAAGATGAACAGGTTGACCGCGTAGGACAGCAGCGCCAGCCCGATCAGCACCTGGAAGCTGCGCGGGCGCAGCACCAGCCACACGCCCGAGCCGCCGAGCACGCCGATGGCGATGGCCATGATGACCTCCATCAGCCGGCCTCCCGCGGCCCGGTGCCGGCGGCGGCGCTGCGCTCGGGCGCCTGGCGGTGGCTTCGCACCGACTGGTGCGCCAGCGCGGTGAGGGTGAGCAGGGTGGCGCCGACCACGGTGGCGAACACGCCGGCGTCGAAGAACAGCGCGCTGGCCAGGTGCACTTCGCCCAGCAGCGGCAGCGTGAAGTGGGCGGTGTGCGTGGTCAGGAAGGGATAGCCCCAGACCAGCGAGCCCAGGCCCGTGGCCAGCGCCAGCAGCAGCCCGACGGCGATCCAGCGCACGACCTTCAGCGGCAGGTGCGCCTCGACCCACAGCGTGCCCGCCACGATGTACTGCGCCACGAACGCGATCGACACCACCAGCCCGGCGACGAAGCCGCCGCCCGGCGCGTTGTGCCCGCGCAGGAACAGGTGGATGGCCACCACCACCATCACCGGCATCAGCAGCCGCGCCAGCACCGCCGGTACCATCAGGTAGCCCAGCGCCGTGTCCTGCGCGGTGCGCGGGTTGATCAGGTCGCTCACCAGGTCGGGCGGCACGGCCAGCTGCTGCGGTGGCAGCTGCACCACCTCGCGCGGCGGGCGAAAGCGGCGCAGCAGCGCATACACCGTCAGCGCCACGATGCCCAGCACCGTGATCTCGCCCAGCGTGTCGAAGCCGCGAAAGTCCACCAGCATGACGTTGACCACGTTGCTGCCTCCGCCCTCGGGCAGGGCGCGGTCGATGAAGAAGGGCGCGATGCTCTGCGGCGCCGGCCGCGTCATCATGGCGTAGGCCAGCACCGCCATGCCGGCGCCGGCCACGGTGGCCAGCAGGCCGTCGCGCCCGCGGCGCACGCGCACCCGCAGGCCCTCATTCCGGTTCCTCGGGTTCTGCTCGGGCAGACGCCGGGGCAGCCAGCGCAGGCCCAGCAGGAACAGCACGGTGGTGACGACCTCGACCGTGATCTGCGTCAGCGCCAGGTCGGGCGCCGAGAACCACAGGAAGGTCAGGCTCACGCACAGGCCCACCACCCCGGCCATCACCAGCGCCGCCAGGCGGTGGAACTTGGCCTGCCGCGCCGCGCCCAGCGCGCACAGGCCGCCCACCAGCCACAGCAGGGCGAACTCCAGGTTGGCGGGCACGCGCTCGCGGTGGCCCCAGCTCACGCCGCCTGCCCATAGCGAGGTGGCGGCCGCCAGCACGGCCGCCAGCACCAGCAGCAGCATCTGCGGCTGCAGCCGGCGGCTGCTCAGGCGCGCCAGCAGCCCGCGGCAGCCGCGGTCCAGTCCCAGCAGCGCCAGCAAAAACAGGCGCTCGCCATTCAGCCAGCGGCCCAGCGGCGGCTGGCGCAGGTGCCCGCGCCCGCGCAGGGCCTGCATCACCGCGTGCAGCGCCACGCCGCCCACCAGGGCCACCAGGCTCATGGCCAGCGGCTTGCCCCAGCCGTGCCACAGCGCCAGGCTGTAGGGCGGCAGCTCGCCGCCCACCACCGGCCGCGCCGCCAGCTGCAGGGCGCCGCCGATGGACCACTGCGGCACCATGCCCACCAGCAGGCACAGCAGCACCAGCACCTCGATCGGCACGCGCATCCAGCGCACCGGCTCGTGCGGCGACAGCGGCAAGTCGCGCGCCGGCGGGCCCAGGAACACGCCCGCGAAGCGCAGCGAATACACCACCGCGAACACGCCCGCCACTGTGGCCGCCGCCGGAAGGCCCCAGTCCAGCAGCGCGTTGCCACGCAGGGCCACCGTTTCGGCAAAGAACATCTCCTTGGACAAAAAGCCGTTGAGCAGCGGCACGCCGGCCATGGCGGCGCTGGCCACGAAGGCCAGCGCCGCCGTGATCGGCATGGCCCGGCGCAGGCCCGACAGCCGCCGCAAATCGCGCGTGCCGGTCTCGTGGTCGATGATGCCGGCGGCCATGAAGAGCGAGGCCTTGAAGGTCGCGTGGTTCATGACGTGGAACACCGCCGCCACCGCGGCCAGCGGGCTGCCCAGGCCCAGCAGCAGGGTGATCAGGCCCAGGTGGCTGATGGTGGAATACGCCAGCAGGCCCTTCAGGTCGTTCTGGAACATCGCCGCGCCGGCGCCCAGCACCAGCGACATCAGTCCTGCGCCACCCACCAGCCAGAACCATTCGGGCGTGCCCGCCAGCACCGGCCACAGCCGCGCCAGCAGGAACACGCCGGCCTTGACCATGGTGGCCGAGTGCAGGTAGCTCGATACCGGCGTGGGCGCGGCCATGGCGCGCGGCAGCCAGAAGTGAAAGGGAAACTGCGCGCTCTTGGCCAGCGCCCCCAGCAGCACCAGCACCAGCATGGTGCTGTACAGCGGGTGGGACTGCACGCGCGCGCCCTCGGCCAGCACGGCGTCCAGCTCGTAGCTGCCGGCGATGTGGCCCAGCAGCAGCACGCCGGCCAGCAGGGCCAGGCCGCCGGCGCCCGTCACCGTCAGCGCCATGCGTGCGCCGCGCCGCGCATCCTTGCGGTGGTGCCAGTAGCCGATCAGCAGGAAGCTCAGCAGGCTGGTCAGCTCCCAGAAGAACACCAGCTGCACCAGGTTGCCCGACAGCACCACGCCCAGCATGGCGCCCATGAAGGCCAGGAAGAAGGCGAAAAAGCGCGGCACCGGGTCTTCGCGCGACATGTAGTAGCGCGCGTACACGGCCACCAGCAGGCCGATGCCCGTCACCAGCAGCGCGAACATCCAGGCCAGGCCGTCCAGGCGCACCAGCAGGTTGATGCCGGCCGAGGGAATCCAGCGGTACTCCTCGCGCAGCACCGTGCCCGCCTGCAGCGTGGGCGTGAGCCACAGCACCCAGGCCAGGCCCGCGGCCGACACCACTGCCGCCCACGTGGCCGCGGCGGTGCGCGCGTGCGTGGGCAGCAGCGCCGCCACCAGGGCGCCGGCAAACGGCAGCAACAGCAGAAAGACCAGGTCCATCGGGCGGTGGGTTGGGGCAGGCGGGGACGGCACCCGAATATAGCAGCCGAGTGCGATCGGTAATCGGCACCGGCCATGGGTCTGGAGCTATCAAATCAGGAGTTTTGGAGCGAAGCGGCGCTGGGTCACAATGCCGCCATGCGAATCCTGCTGGCCGAGGACGACGCCATGATCGGCGAGGTGGTGCACGACGCGCTGCGCGCCGAGGGCCATGCCGCCGACTGGGTGCGCGACGGCGCCCAGGCCGGCACGGCGCTGGCCAGCACCGCGTACGACCTGCTGCTGCTGGACCTGGGCCTGCCGCGCAGGAGCGGGCTGGAGGTGCTGCGCGCCCTGCGCGCGCACGGCCAGCGCCTGCCGGTGCTGATCGCCACCGCGCGCGACGCGGTGGCCGAGCGCGTGGCCGGGCTGGACGCCGGCGCCGACGACTACATCGTCAAGCCCTACGACCTGGACGAGTTGCTGGCGCGCGTGCGCGCCCTGCTGCGCCGCGCCCACGGCCGCGCCGAGCCGGCCTACGCCTGGGGCGCGGTGCGCATCGTGCCGGCCACGCGCGAGGTCACGCTGCACGGCCAGCCGGTGCAGCTGTCGGCGCGCGAATGGGCGGTGCTGGAGCCCCTGCTGGCGCGCCCGGGCCGCGTGCTGTCGCGCCAGCAGCTGGAGGACAAGCTCTACGCCTGGGGCGAGGAAATCAGCAGCAACGCGGTCGAGGTCTACATCCACGGCGTGCGCCGCAAGCTGGGCGCCGGCCTGATCGAGAACGTGCGCGGCCTGGGCTACCTGGTGCCGGCGGCGCCCGCGGGCGGCGCGGAGGTGGGCGGTGACGACCCCTGAATCAATAGCTGGTCAGGCATATTCCGCGCCGGCTGGTGGCCAAAATGATTTGAAAATGGACAAACCTGCCCCCTCGCTGCGCGTGCGCCTGACGGTGCTGCTGCTGCTGGCCGTGCTGGTGACGGCGCTGGCGCAGGCGGCGGTCACCTGGCGCGCCGCGCGCGCCGAGGTCGAGTCGGTGTTCGACGCGCAGATGCAGCGCATCGCCCTGTCGCTCACCGGCGGGCTGGCCGCCACCGTGCTGGAGGGCAGCGTGCTCGACGGCCCGCCCGGCTCGCAGGAGCTGATCATCCAGGTGTGGCGCGCCGACGGCATCATGCTGTACCGCTCGCCCTCGGCGCGCCTGCTGCCGCCGCAGGCCGTGATCGGCTTCTCGGACGTGCTGGCCGCCGGCGAGCCCTACCGCGTGTACACGCTGGAGACGGCCACGCAGGTGATCCAGATCGCGCAGGCGCAAAGCGCGCGCCGGCGCATGGCCGGCCAGCTGGCGCTGCGCGCCGTGCTGCCGGTGGCGCTGCTGGCGCCCATGCTGATGCTCATCGTGTGGTGGGTGGTGGGCCGCGCCGTGGCGCCCGTGGACCGCCTGCGCCGCCAGCTGGCCGCGCGCGCCGCGGGCGACCTGGCGCCCCTGCCCGTGGCCGGCCTGCCGGCCGAGGTGGCGCCGCTGGTGGCCGAGATGAACGGCCTGCTGGCGCGGCTGGACGCGGCGTGGCGGCAGCTGAGCGACTTCACCGCCGACGCCGCGCACGAGCTGCGCTCGCCCCTGGCCGCGCTGCGCCTGCAGGTGCAAAGCCTGCAGCGCGCCGCCACGCCCGAGGCGAGCCAGCGGGCCACCGAGCGCCTGCTGGCCGGCGTGGACCGCGCCACGCGCCTGGTCGAGCAGCTGCTGGCCCTGGCGCGCCACGACGGCGACGGCGTTGCCGCCGCCAGCGCCCCTGTCGATTTGATGGCCCTGGCGCGCCGCGCCGTGCACGACGCCATGCCCGAGGCCCAGACGCGCCAGATCGAGCTGCGCGGGCCCGATGAGGGCGCGGCCGAGCTGCCCGTGCAGGGCCAGGCCGACGCCCTGGCCGTGCTGCTGCGCAACCTGATCGACAACGCCCTCAAGCACACGCCCGCGGGCGGCGTGGTGCAGGTATCGGCGGCGCGCGGGGGGGGCGGCGCGGCCGAGCTGGCGGTGCAAGACAGCGGCCCCGGCATCGCCCCGTCCGAGCGCCAGCGCGTGCTCGACCGCTTCTACCGCGTGCCCGGCGCCGCCGGCCATGGCAGCGGCCTGGGCCTGGCCATCGTGCAGGCGGTGGCGCGGCGGCATGGGGCGCAGGTCGTCATCGACGCCTCGGCGGCCCTGGGCGGGGCGCGGGTGGGGGTGCGGTTCAGCGCCTGAGCCGGTTTAAGTTTCACCTAACTCTCGCGGCTCACAGTCCCCCCATCGTCCCGGTCCGGGACATGGCTTGAAAGGACTGACCATGAGCTCCCTGAAATTCAAAACCTCGCGCCTGGCGCTGGCCCTGCTGGCTGCGGGCGTGCTGGGCGGCGCCGGCGTGACGGCGGTGCGCGACTTCTCGACGCCGGCCCAGGCGCAGCCGGCGGTGGTGGCCATGGCGCCCGCCGCGGCGCCGGCGGCCGCCAGCGCGCAGGTCGCGGCGCCCAACTTTGCCGCCATTGCGGCGCGCGAGGGGCCGGCGGTGGTCAACATCAGCGTCAGCGGCGTCGAGAAGGTGAGCGACGGCGGTGGCGCGGCGATCGACCCCGGCATGCGCGACTTTCTGCGCCGCTTCGGCATTCCGCCCGAGGCCTTTCAGCAAGGGCCCAACGGCGGCAGCCAGTCGGTGCCGGTGCGCGGCCTGGGCTCGGGCTTCATCATCAGCCCCGACGGCCTGATCATGACCAACGCGCACGTGGTCAAGGGCGCCAAGACGGTCACCGTCAAGCTGACCGACCGGCGCGAGTACAAGGCCAAGGTGCTGGGCCTGGACACCAAGACCGACATCGCCGTGCTCAAGATCGACGCGCATGGCCTGCCCACCGTCAAGCTGGGCAGCAGCAAGGCGCTGCAGCCGGGCGACTGGGTGCTGGCCATCGGCTCGCCCTTCGGCTTCGAGAACACCGTCACCGCCGGCATCGTCAGCGCGCTGGGGCGCTCGCTGCCCGACGACAGCTCGGTGCCCTTCATCCAGACCGACGTGGCCGTCAACCCCGGCAACTCGGGCGGGCCGCTGTTCAACGCGCAGGGCCAGGTGGTGGGCATCAACTCGCAGATCTACAGCCGCTCGGGCGGCTTTCAGGGCGTGTCGTTCTCGATCCCGATCGAGCTGGCCACGCACATCGAGGAGCAGATCGTGGCGCACGGCAAGGTCGAGCACGCGCGCCTGGGCGTGACGATCCAGCAGGTCAACCAGGCGCTGGCCGATTCCTTCAAGCTGCCCAGCCCCGAGGGGGCGCTGGTGGCGCAGGTCACCAAGGGCAGCGCGGCCGACAAGGCGGGGCTCAAGCCTGGTGACGTGATCCTGAAGGCCAACGGCCAGACCATCGTCGACTCGGGCGATTTGCCGGCCAGCATCGCGCTGGCCAGGCCGGGCGAGAAGCTGCAGTTGCAGGTTTGGCGCAACGGCCGGCCAGAGGACCTCACGGCCACGCTGCAGGGCATCCAGGACTCGGACGAGGCGGTGGCGCAGGCGGGCAATGCCGACAGCGGCAACAGGCTGGGCCTGGCGCTGCGCCCGCTGCAGCCGCAGGAGCGGCGTGAAGCCCGCGTGACCGGCCCCGGCGGCCTGCTGGTGGAAGACGCCGAGGGCGCCGCCGCCGCGGCCGGCGTGCAGTCGGGCGACGTGGTGCTGGCCATCAACGGTCAGCCCGCCACCAGCGTCGAGCAGATGCGCGCCGTGCTGGCCAAGTCCGGCAAGTCGGTGGCGCTGCTGATCGAGCGCGACGGGCAGCAGCTGTTCGTGCCCGTGCCGCTGGCCTGATCGATTTCCAGGCCAAATGGGCTGCCGGCGCTTGTGCATCAAGCGCCGGCAGCTCTTTTTTTAGGAGTCATGGGCTTCGTGCCCGGCTACTGGGCATAGCCCAGGCAGGCCCCCGCATTGGGCCGGCCCTGGCACTCGCGGCGCAGGCGGGCGTCCTCGTTGCGCTGGCGCTCGGCCGGTGTTTCGCCGTTGGCGTAGGTGGTGGTCGGCGAGGGCTTCAGGCGCACGCCGCGCGAGCCGGCGCCGCTGCGCGGCTTGGCCTTGGTCCCGCTCTTCTTGCGGCGCGCGGACTCGGCCTGCGCGGCCGGCAGCGCGCCCAGCAGGGACAGGAACAGGGCGCCGGAGATGAGCCGGCGGTTGATCGGTTGCATGGCATGTCCTCCCGTGTGTCGTTGGCCAGCGCGGCGCCGCCAACTGTGCGATGCTCGCGCTCCGTTGCATTAGAAAAGCCGTGCTTCCATGCGTCAAGCCATCCTGAACCTCGAAGAATCCAAGATTCGTGAAGTCGCCAACGCCGGCATGGGCCGCGCCGACGTGCTGCCGTTCTGGTTCGGCGAGAGCGACGAGGTCACGCCCGAGCCGGTGCGCGCCGCCGCCGTGGCGGCGCTGCAGGCGGGCGAAACCTTCTACTCGCACAACCTGGGCCTGCCCGAGCTGCGCCAGGCCGTGGCCGACTACGCCAGCGGCCTGCACGGGCCCATCGCGGCCGACCGCATCGCCATCACCTCGGGCGGCGTCAACGCGCTGATGCTGGCGGTGCAGATGCTGGTGGACGCCGGCGACGAGGTGCTGGCCGTCACGCCGGTGTGGCCCAACCTGACGGCGCAGCCGCTGATTTTGGGCGCGCGCCTGCGCTGCCTGGCGCTCAAACCCCAAGCCGACGGCGCCTGGGCGCTGGACTTGCCCGCGCTGCTGGCGGCCATCACGCCCACCACCCGCCTGCTGGTCGTCAACTCGCCCAACAACCCCACGGGCTGGACGCTGACGCGGGCCGAGCAGCAGGCCATCCTGGCGCGCTGCCGCGAGACGGGCACCTGGATCCTGGCCGACGAGGTGTACGAGCGCCTGTACTACCGCAGTGATGTGCCCAGTGGCGCGGCACCTTCCTTTTTGGATATTGCCAAGCCCGACGACCGGCTGGTGGCCGTGCAAAGCTTTTCCAAGGCCTTCCTGATGACCGGCTGGCGCCTGGGCTGGCTGACCATGCCGGCGGCGATGACGCCGCACATGGGCAAGCTGCTGGAGTTCAACACCTCCTGCGCGCCGGTGTTCGTGCAGCGCGCCGCGCTGACCGCGCTGGCGCAGACCGAGGCCATCACCCCGCGCATCGTGGCGCACCTGCGCCAGTGCCGCGACACCCTGGTGCCGCTGCTGCAGGCCGTGCCCGGCGTGCACACCAGCGCGGCTCCGGGCGGCATGTACGCCTTTTTGCGCATCGACGGCTTTGCCGATTCGCTGGCACTGGCCAAGCGCCTGGTGGCCGAGGCCGGCCTGGGCCTGGCCCCGGGCGTGGCCTTTGCCCCCGAGGCCGAGGGCTGGCTGCGCTGGTGCTTTGCCTCGAAAGACGTGGCGCGCCTGGGGCAGGGCGTGCAGCGGCTGCAGGCCTGGTTGGCCGGGCAGGCTCCCGGGGCATCCGGCCGGTCTTGATATACTCCACAGGTTTTGCATCTGGCAGAACGCACGCGGCGCGCAGTTCCGGCGCACCGCGCAAGTCAAATCATTTGGAACGAGGACATTGACATGATCTCCAAAGAGAACAAGGCCGCCGTGGTCAAGGACAACGCCCGCGCGGCCGCCGACACCGGCAGCCCCGAGGTGCAGGTGGCCATCCTGACGGCCCGCATCAACGAGCTGACCCCGCACTTCAAAGAGCACGCCAAGGACCACCACGGCCGCCGCGGCCTGCTGCGCATGGTCAGCCGCCGCCGCAAGCTGCTGGACTACCTCAAGGGCAAGGACGCCGACCGCTACCTGGCCCTGATCGCCAAACTGGGCCTGCGCAAGTAAGCCCATGCACCGGACAAACGCCTGATGCCCCGCGAGGCTCAGGCGTTTTTGTCTTTTTTCATCCGGAACGCGGTTTTCAGAAGCTGAAGCTGTGTCATTCCACAAGGCCGGGCGCAGGGTGCGCATGGCGTTCTGGAATGGCATCGTGTTCTGAACCCAATCCGGCTCCAGCGCGGATGCAGTCTGCGCGAATAGCTATCAATCAAGGAGCAACCATGAGCCTGTTCAACAAAGTCACCAAGTCCTTCCAGTGGGGCGACAAGACCGTCGTCATGGAAACGGGCGAGATCGCCCGCCAGGCCGCCGGCGCCGTGCTGGTCAACATCGACGGCACCGTGGTGCTGGCCACCGTGGCCGCCAGCAAGACGGCCAAGCCGGGGCAGGACTTCTTTCCGCTGACGGTCGACTACATCGAGAAAACCTACGCCGCCGGCAAGATTCCGGGCAGCTTCTTCAAGCGCGAGGCCAAGCCCAGCGAGCTGGAGACGCTGACCAGCCGCCTGATCGACCGCCCGATCCGCCCGCTGTTTCCGGATGGCTTCTTCAACGAAGTGCACGTGGTCATCCACACCGTCTCGCTCAACCCCGAGGTGGACGCCGACATCGCCGCCATGCTCGGCGTGAGCGCGGCGCTGTCGATCAGCGGTATCCCGTTCAACGGCCCCATCGGCGCGGCGCGTGTGGGCTACGCCAATGGCCAGTACGTGCTCAACCCGGGTCCGACGGCGCGCAAGAGCGGCCAGCTCGACCTGGTGGTGGCCGGCACCGAGTCTGCCGTGCTGATGGTCGAGTCCGAGGCGCAGCAGCTGCCCGAGGACGTGATGCTGGGCGCCGTGGTGTTCGGCCACGAGCAGGGCAAGATCGCCATCAACGCCATCCATGAGCTGGTGCGCGAGGCCGGCAAGCCCCTGTGGGCCGACAACGGCACCTGGGCGCCCGAGGTCAAGGACGAGGCCTTCATCGAGCAGGTGGGCACGCTGGCCGAGCCCAAGCTGCGCGCCGCCTACCAAATCCGCAGCAAGCAGGCGCGCACCCAGGCGCTGCGCGAGGCCACGGCGGCCGTCAAGGCGGCGCTGACCGAGCAGGGCGTGGCGTTCGACGCGGTCAAGCTCGACAACCTGCTGTTCGAGATCGAGGCGCGCATCGTGCGCAGCCAGATCCTGGCCGGCGAGCCGCGCATCGACGGGCGCGACACGCGCACCGTGCGCCCCATCGAGATCCGCAACGGCGTGCTGCCGCGCACCCACGGCTCGGCGCTGTTCACGCGCGGCGAGACGCAGGCGCTGGTCATCACCACGCTGGGCACCGACCGCGACGCGCAGCGCATCGACGCGCTGGCCGGCGAGTTCGAGGACCACTTCCTGTTCCACTACAACATGCCGCCCTTTGCCACCGGCGAGGTGGGCCGCATGGGCTCGACCAAGCGCCGCGAAGTCGGCCACGGCCGCCTGGCCAAGCGCGCGCTGATCCCGCTGCTGCCGGCGCGCGACGAGTTTCCCTACACCATCCGCGTGGTCAGCGAGATCACCGAATCCAACGGCTCCAGCTCGATGGCCTCGGTGTGCGGCGGCTGCCTGTCGCTGATGGACGCCGGCGTGCCCATGAAGGCGCACGTGGCCGGCATCGCCATGGGCTTGATCAAGGAAGACAACCGCTTCGCGGTGCTGACCGACATCCTGGGTGACGAGGACCACCTGGGCGACATGGACTTCAAGGTGGCCGGCACCACCAACGGCATCACCGCGCTGCAGATGGACATCAAGATCCAGGGCATCACCAAGGAGATCATGCAGGTCGCCCTGGCGCAGGCCAAGGAAGCGCGCATGCACATCCTGGGCAAGATGCAGGACGCCATGGGCCAGGCGCGCGAGGAGATCAGCTCCTGGGCGCCTAAGCTGTACACGATGAAGATCAACCCCGAGAAGATCCGCGACGTGATCGGCAAGGGCGGCGCCACCATCCGCATGCTGACGGAAGAGACGGGCACCACCATCGACATCGGCGAGGACGGCACCATCACCATCGCCAGCAACGACGCCGCCAAGGCCGACGAGGCCAAGCGCCGTATCACCGAGATCACCGCCGAGGCGGAAGTGGGCAAGGTCTACGAAGGCCCGGTCACCAAGCTGCTGGACTTTGGCGCGCTGGTCAACATCCTGCCCGGCAAGGACGGCCTGCTGCACATCAGCCAGATCGCGCACGAGCGCGTGGAGAAGGTCAGCGACTACCTGCAAGAGGGCCAGATCGTCAGGGTCAAGGTGCTGGAGACCGACGAGAAGGGCCGCATCAAGCTGTCGATGAAGGCGCTGCTCGATCGTCCCGCGCGCGAGGACAACGGCGACCGCCCGCCGCGCGAGGAGCGCGGTGGCCGCGGCCCGCGTGAAGACCGTGGCCCGCGCGAGGACCGCGGCCCCCGTGAAGACCGCGGTGAGCGCGGCTATCGTGAAGAGCGTGCGCCGCGCGCCGAGTCGCCGGCAGCCGACGCGCCTGCCGACGGCACGCATCCTTCGGCCTGAGCAGGGGTTGCCCGCACGGCCCGTCCCGGGCCGTTGCGGGGCCTGACCGAGATGACGATGAACTGCATTGAAATCAGCACGCCGGGCGCGCCCGAGGTGCTGGTGCCCGCGCAGCGCCCCCGGCCCGTCGCCGGCGCCGGCGAGGCGCTGATCCGCGTGCACGCGTCCGGCGTCAACCGTCCCGACGTGCTGCAGCGCATGGGCCACTACCCGCCACCGCCCGGTGCGTCGGACCTGCCCGGCCTGGAAGTGGCGGGCGTCATCGAATCCGGCGACGCCGCCGCGCTGCTGGCCGCCGGCCTGAAGGTGGGCGAGCGCGTGTGCGCGCTGGTGGCCGGCGGCGGCTATGCCGAATACTGCGTGGCCCCGGTGGCGCAGTGCCTGCCCGTGCCCCAGGGCCTGAGCGACGTGGAGGCGGCCAGCCTGCCCGAGACCTACTTCACCGTCTGGACCAACGTGTTCGACCGCGGGCGCCTGCAGGCGGGCGAGACGCTGTTGATCCAGGGCGGCACCAGCGGCATCGGCGTGACGGCCATCCAGCTGGCCAAGGCGGCCGGCGCCACCGTCATCGCCACGGCCGGCAGCGACGAGAAGTGCGCCGCCTGCCTGAGCCTGGGCGCCGACCACGCCATCAACTACAAGAGCGCCGATTTCGCGGCCGAGGTGCTGCGCCTGACCGACGGGCGCGGCGCCAACGTCATCCTGGACATGGTGGCGGGCGACTACGTGGCGCGCGAGGTGGCGTGCCTGGCCGAGGAGGGGCGCCTGGTCATCATCGCGGTGCAGGGCGGCGTCAAGGCCCAGTTCGACGCCGGCCTGGTGCTGCGCCGGCGCCTGACGATCACCGGCTCCACGCTGCGCGTGCGGCCCGTGGCCTTCAAGGGCGCCATCGCGCAGGCGCTGCGCCAGCGCGTGTGGCCCTGGCTGGAGGCCGGCCGCGTCAAGCCCATCGTGCATGCGCAGTTCGCGGCGCTCGAGCCGGCGGCCGGCCTGCCCAGCGGCGCCGCGCGCGCGCACGCGCTGATGCAGGGCGGCCAGCACGTCGGCAAGATCGTTTTGACCTGGAAGGCTGAGTGATGCGCAAGCTGATTGCCGGCAACTGGAAGATGAACGGCAGCCTGGCCGCCAACCAGGCGCTGGTGCAGGCGCTGTGCGCCGGCGTGGGCACGCCGGACTGCGACGTGGTGGTGTGCCCGCCCGCGGCCTATCTGGCCCAGGTGCAGCAGCTGCTGGCGGGTTGCGGCGCCATCGCGCTGGGCGCGCAGGACGTGTCCGAGCAGGCCGGCGGCGCCTACACCGGCAACGTGTCGGCCGCGATGCTGGCCGAGTTCGGCGTGCGCTACGTCATCGTCGGCCACAGCGAGCGGCGCCAGTACCAGGGCGAGAGCGACCTGCTGGTGGCGCGCAAGGCGCAGCAGGCATTGGCCACCGGCATCACCCCCATCGTGTGCGTGGGCGAGACGCTGGCCGAGCGCGAGCAGGGCCTGACCGAGTTCATCGTGCAGCGCCAGCTCTCGGCCGTCATGGCCGTCAACGCGGCGCGCCTGGCCGAGATCGTGGTGGCCTACGAGCCCGTGTGGGCCATCGGCACCGGCCAGACCGCCACGCCCGGGCAGGCGCAGCAGGTGCACGCGGTGCTGCGCGCGCAACTGGCCGCGGCCGACGCCGCCGCCGCGCGCCAGGTGCGCCTGTTGTACGGCGGCAGCATGAACGCGGCCAACGCCCAGGCGCTGCTGGCGCAGCCCGACATCGACGGCGGCCTGATCGGCGGCGCGGCGCTGAAGGCCCCCGATTTCTTGACGATCGTTGGCGCCGCCGCTTGAATGGCGTGCGCATCGTGCTATTGGATTTGGAGTGATTGAATGGGACTGAACTTCGTATTGAACCTGGTGCTGGTGCTGCAGATCGTCTCGGCCCTGGCCATGATCGGCCTGATCCTGATGCAGCACGGCAAGGGCGCCGACATGGGCGCCGCCTTCGGCAGCGGCAGCTCGGGCAGCCTGTTCGGCGCTTCGGGCAGCGCCAACTTCCTGTCGCGCGCCACGGCGGTGCTGGCCACGGTGTTCTTTGCCTGCACGCTGGCGCTGGCCTACTTCGGCTTCAGCATTCGCAGCAGCGAGCCCACCGGCGGCAGCGTGCTCGAGCGCGCGGCCGTGACGGCACCGGCCACCACGGCATCGCAGGCGCCGGCGGCTCCGTCCACGGGCCCCGCCGCCGGCATTCCGGCCACCGTGCCGGCTGCCGCCGCGGCCAGCGCCAGCGTGCCGGCCGCACCGGCCGTGCCGGCCTCGGGCGCGGCGCAGATCCCGACGCGTTGACGCACCGCAAAAGTGGCCTGCATGCTTGGACGCTTGCGGGATCCGGACATTTTTCAGGGTAAACTCTTACAGTTGTCCGTAGCGTGTTTTGCAGGTGGTTGCGACCACCCGAAACCTCGGGACGACAATGCCGTCGTGGTGGAATTGGTAGACACGCTATCTTGAGGGGGTAGTGGCGAAAGCTGTGCGAGTTCGAGTCTCGCCGACGGCACCAGACATGCAAGGGTCAGGGCTCCAGAATCGGGCACCTGGCGCCGCAACCGAGAGCGCACGATGAACCTGGCCGACTACCTTCCCGTTTTCTTGTTCATTCTGGTGGGTCTGGCTGTCGGAGCCCTTTGTCTCGGAATGGGGGCCTTCCTGAAGCCCCACAAGGCCGACCCGGCCAAGAACTCTCCCTACGAATGCGGATTCGAAGCCTTCGAGGACGCACGCATGAAATTCGACGTGCGCTACTACCTCGTGGCCATCCTGTTCATCCTGTTTGACCTCGAGATCGCCTTCCTCTTTCCCTGGGCGGTGACGCTCAAGGAGGTGGGCCCGACCGGCTTTGCCGCCGTCGTCATCTTCCTGACGATCCTGGTGGTGGGCTTTGTCTACGAATGGAAGAAGGGAGCTCTGGACTGGGAGTGAGGGACTCGTCCCAACTCGGCTTCAGGAAATACGCTCATGAATGAACAGTTTCAGCAAAAAGGCTTCGTGTTGACCGGCATCGATGCCGCGATCAACTGGGCCAAGACCGGCTCCCTGTGGCCGGTGACCTTCGGCTTGGCGTGCTGCGCCGTCGAGATGATGCACGCCGCCGCCGCCCGCTACGACATCGCGCGCTTTGGTGCCGAGGTGTTTCGCGCCAGCCCGCGCCAGTCCGACCTGATGATCGTTGCCGGCACGCTGTGCAACAAGATGGCGCCGGCGCTGCGCCGGGTGTACGACCAGATGGCCGAGCCGCGCTGGGTCATCTCCATGGGCTCGTGCGCCAACGGCGGCGGCTACTACCACTACAGCTATTCGGTGGTGCGCGGCTGCGACCGCATCGTGCCGGTGGACGTGTACGTGCCGGGCTGCCCGCCCACGGCCGAGGCGCTGCTCTACGGCATCATTCAGTTGCAGCAGAAGGTGCGCCGCACCCACACGATCGCGAGGGTGTGACACCATGGCCGAACATGCCATTGCGCCCGAGGCGCTGAAGGACAAGGTGGCCGCCGCCCTGGGCGCGCTGGCGCAAAGCGTGACGGTGGCGCGCGGCGAGGTCACGCTGATCGTGGCGGCCGAGCACTACGTGCAGGCCATGACGGCGCTGCGCGACGCGCCGGCCTGCCGTTTCGAGCAGCTGATCGACCTGTGCGGCGTGGACTACTCCACCTACGGCGACGGCGTCTGGGAGGGCCCGCGCTTCGCGGTGGTGGTGCACCTGCTGTCGGTCAGCCTGAACCAGCGCGTGCGGGTGCGGGTGTTCTGCCCCGACGACGAGTTTCCCGTCATTTCGTCCGTCGAAGGCCTGTGGGCCGCGGCCAACTGGTTCGAGCGCGAGGCGTTCGACCTGTTCGGCATCGTGTTCGAGGGCCACGCCGACCTGCGCCGCATCCTGACCGACTACGGCTTCATCGGCCATCCGTTCCGCAAGGACTTCCCGCTCTCGGGCCACGTCGAGATGCGCTACGACGCCGAGCGCCAGCGCGTGATCTACGAGCCCGTCACGATCGAGCCGCGCGAGGTCGTGCCGCGCGTGATCCGCGAAGACAACTACGGGGGATTGCACTGACGCGCGCCGCGCGTCTGGTTTTGACCCATGGCAGACATCAAGAACTACACCCTCAACTTCGGCCCCCAGCACCCGGCCGCGCACGGCGTGCTGCGCCTGGTGCTCGAGCTGGACGGCGAGGTGGTGCAGCGCGCCGACCCGCACATCGGCCTGCTGCACCGCGCCACCGAGAAGCTGGCCGAGCACAAGACCTTCATCCAGTCGCTGCCCTACATGGACCGGCTGGACTACGTGTCGATGATGTGCAACGAGCACGCCTACTGCCTGGCCATCGAGAAGCTGCTGGGCATCGAGGTGCCGCTGCGTGCCCGGTACATCCGCGTGATGTTCGCCGAGATCACGCGCCTGCTCAACCACCTGATGTGGCTGGGCTCGCACGGCAACGACTGTGGCAGCTCGACCATCCTGATCTACACCTTCCGCGAGCGCGAGGACCTGTTCGACATGTACGAGGCGGTGTCGGGCGCGCGCATGCACGCGGCCTACTTCCGTCCGGGCGGGGTGTACCGCGACCTGCCGGACGCCATGCCGCAGTACAAGCCCAGCAAGGTGCGCTCGACGCGCAGCCTGGCCGCCATCAATGCCAACCGCCAGGGCTCGCTGCTGGACTTCATCGACGACTTCACGCAGCGTTTTCCCAAGCTGGTGGACGAGTACGAGGTGCTGCTGACCGAGAACCGCATCTGGAAGCAGCGCCTGGTGGGCATCGGCGTGGTCACGCCCGAGCGCGCGCTCAACCTGGGCCTCACGGGTCCCATGCTGCGCGGCTCCGGCATCGCGTGGGACCTGCGCAGGAAGCAGCCCTACGAGGTCTACGACCAGCTCGACTTCGACATCCCGGTGGGCAAGACCGGCGACAGCTACGACCGCTACCTGGTGCGCATCGAGGAAATGCGCCAGTCCAACCGCATCATCCAGCAGTGCGTGGCCTGGCTGCGTGCCAACCCGGGCCCGGTCATCATCGACAACCACAAGGTGGCCCCGCCCAAGCGCGAGCGCATGAAGTACGGCATGGAGGACCTGATCCACCACTTCAAGTTGTTCACCGAGGGCATGCACGTGCCCGAGGGTGAGGCCTATGCCGCGGTCGAGCACCCCAAGGGGGAGTTCGGCATCTACCTGATCAGCGACGGCGCCAACAAGCCCTATCGCCTGAAGATTCGCCCGCCCGGATATGTCCATCTGGCCGCGTTCGACGAGCTGTGCCGGGGGCACATGCTGGCCGACGCCGTGGCCATCATTGGCACGCTGGACATCGTGTTTGGAGAGATCGATCGATGAGCGCAACCGTTGCCGACGCGCCCGTGGCGGCGCTGTCCGAGGCCACGCGAGCGCGCTTTGCGCGCGAAGTGGCCAAGTACCCGGCCGACCAGAAGCAGTCGGCCGTGATCGCCTGCCTCACCATCGCCCAGCAGGAGCAGGGCTGGGTCAGCCCGGCGATGGAAAAGGCGGTGGCCGAGTACCTGGGCATGCCGCCCATGGCCGTGCACGAGGTCACCACCTTCTACAACATGTTCAACCAGCAGCCCGTGGGCCGCTTCAAGCTGAACGTGTGCACCAACCTGCCGTGCCAGTTGCGCGGTGGTGCGCAGGCGCTGGCCTATCTCGAGAAGACGCTGGGCATCGTCGACGGCGACACCACGCCGGACGGCCTGTTCACCCTGCAGCACTGCGAGTGCCTGGGCGCCTGCGCCGATGCGCCGGTGATGCTGGTCAACGACCGCAGCATGTGCAGCTTCATGAGCGACGACAAGCTGCAACAGCTGGTCGACGGCCTGAAGGGCGCGGAGGTGGCGCCATGAAGGTCGAGCAGGTGTTGTCGCAGTTTGCCGCGCAAGGCGTGGAAACCTGCTTTCACGGCCGCCACATCAACCCCCAGATCTACGCCGGGCTGGATGGCACCAACTGGCGCCTGAAGGACTACGAGGCGCGCGGCGGCTACCAGGCGCTGAAAAAGCTGCTGGGCAAGGACGGCGGAGGCGGCATGACGCCCGAGCAGCTGATTGCCATGGTCAAGGAGTCGGGCCTGCGCGGGCGCGGCGGCGCGGGTTTTCCGACCGGCCTGAAGTGGAGCTTCATGCCGCGCCAGTTTCCGGGGCCAAAGCACCTGGTGTGCAATTCGGACGAGGGCGAGCCCGGCACCTGCAAGGACCGCGACATCCTCATGTTCAACCCGCACATCGTGATCGAGGGCATGGCCATTGCCGCCTACGCCATGGGCACGAGCGTGGGCTACAACTACATCCACGGCGAGATCTTCCAGGTCTACGAGCGCTTCGAAGAGGCGCTGGAAGAAGCGCGTGCCGCCGGCTACCTGGGCGATCGCATCCTGGGCAGCGACTTCAGCTTCCAGCTGCACGCCTTCCACGGCTTCGGCGCCTACATCTGCGGCGAGGAAACCGGCCTGCTCGAATCGCTGGAAGGCAAGAAGGGCCAGCCGCGCTTCAAGCCGCCGTTTCCGGCCAGTTTCGGCCTCTACGGCAAGCCCACCACGATCAACAACACCGAGACCTTTGCCGCGGTGCCCTGGATCGTGCGCCACGGGGGGCAGGCCTACCTGGAGTGCGGCAAGCCCAACAACGGCGGCACCAAGATCTACTCGGTCAGCGGCGACGTCGAGCGCCCCGGCAACTACGAGGTTCCCATGGGCACGCCCTTTGCCAGGTTGCTGGAGCTGGCCGGCGGCGTGCGCGGCGGGCGCCAGCTCAAGGCCGTCATTCCGGGTGGCTCGTCGGCGCCGGTGCTGCCCGCGTCCATCATGATGGACTGCACCATGGACTACGACAGCATCGCCAAGGCCGGCTCCATGCTGGGCTCGGGCGCGGTGATCGTGCTGGACGACTCGCGCTGCATGGTCAAGTCGCTGATGCGTCTGTCCTACTTCTACATGCACGAGTCCTGCGGCCAGTGCACGCCCTGCCGCGAGGGCACGGGCTGGCTGTGGCGCGTGGTCGAGCGCATCGAGAACGGCCACGGCCGCCAGCAGGACATGGACCTGCTGGATTCGGTGGCCGGCAACATCATGGGCCGAACCATCTGCGCGCTGGGCGACGCGGCGGCCATGCCCGTGCGTGGCATGCTCAAGCATTTCCGGCACGAATTCGAGCATCACGTCGAGCACAAGTGCTGCGTGGTGCCTGCCTACGTCTGAAGCGGGGCCGGTTGGAAGAATCTCATGGTTGAACTCGAAATCGACGGCAAGAAGGTGCAGGCGCCCGAAGGCAGCATGGTGATCCAGGCTGCGCAGGAGGCCGACATCTACATCCCGCACTTCTGCTATCACAAGAAGCTGTCCATCGCCGCCAACTGCCGCATGTGCCTGGTGGACGTGGAAAAGGCGCCCAAGGCGGTGCCGGCCTGCGCCACCCCGGTGACGCAGGGCATGATCGTGCGCACCAAAAGCGCCAAGGCCATCGCCGCGCAGAACGCGGTGATGGAGTTCCTGCTCATCAACCACCCGCTGGACTGCCCGGTGTGCGACCAGGGCGGCGAGTGCCAGCTGCAGGACCTGGCCGTGGGCTACGGCTGGTCGGCCTCGCGCTACGACGAGGAAAAGCGCTCGGTCAAGCCCAAGGAGGTGGGGCCGCTGATCTCCATGAAGGAGATGACGCGCTGCATCCACTGCACGCGCTGCGTGCGCTTCGGCCAGGAGATCGGCGGCATCATGGAGTTGGGTATGTCCAACCGGGGCGAGCATGCCGAGATCGAGACCTTCGTCGGCAGTTCGATCGACTCGGAGCTCTCGGGCAACATGATCGACATCTGCCCGGTGGGCGCGCTCACCAGCAAGCCCTTCCGCTTCAGCGCCCGCACCTGGGAGATGGCGCGCCGCCGCAGCGTCAGTCCGCACGACTCGACCGGCGCCAACCTGATCATGCAGGTCAAGAACAACAAGGTCCTGCGCGTGGTGCCGTTCGAGAACGAGGACGTCAACGAGTGCTGGATCGCCGATCGCGACCGCTTCTCGTACGAGGCGCTCAACGGCGCCGAACGCCTGACCAAGCCCATGCTCAAGCAGGGCGGCCAGTGGCAGGAGGTCGACTGGCAGACCGCGCTGGAATACGTCGCCAACGGCCTGCACGACATCCGCGCCCAGCATGGCGCCGGCGCCATCGGCGCGCTGGTCAGCCCGCACAGCACGCTCGAAGAGCTGTTCCTGGCCGGCCGCCTGGTGCGCGGGCTGGGCAGCCAGAACATCGACCACCGCCTGCGCCACACCGAATTCGCCGCTCCCGAGGGCGTGCGCTGGCTCGGCACCTCGATCGCCGCGCTGGGGCAGTTGCAGGCGGCGCTCGTCGTGGGCTCCAACCTGCGCAAGGACCACCCGCTGTTCGCCGCGCGCATCCGCCAGGCCGTGCGTCACGGCGCGCAAGTGGCGGCGCTCACGTCGCCGGCGCTGCTGCGCGAGGCCGACGCCTGGGCCATGCCGCTGGCGGCGTCGTCGCTGGGCGAGCCCGGGCAGTGGCCCCAGTTGCTGGCCGACGTGGCGGCGGCCGTCGCGGCGGCCAAGGGCGTTTCGGCACCGGCGGCGGGCACGGTCAGCGAGGCCGCGCAGGCCGTGGCCAAGGCTCTGCTTGCGGGCGAGCGCAAGGCGGTTCTGCTGGGCAACGCGGCGGCGCAGCATCCGGCCGCCAGCAGCCTGCTGGCGTTGGCCCAATGGATCGGCGAGCAGACCGGCGCCAGCGTGGGCTACCTGACCGAGGCGGCCAACACGGTGGGCGCGCAGGTGGTGGAGGCGCTGCCGGGATCCGGCGGCCTGAATGCCGCGCAAATGCTGGCCGGCGGCCTGAAGGCGGCGCTGCTGCTGAACTGCGAACCGGGGCCCGACACGCGCGGCGTGCCGCTCACCGGCTGCGACATGGTGGTCACGCTCAGCCCCTTCAAGACCAACCTGGACATCAGCGACGTGCTGCTGCCGATCGCCCCGTTTTCCGAGACCTCGGGCAGCTTCGTCAACGCCGAGGGGCGGGTGCAGAGCTTTCACGCCGTGGTGGCGCCGCTGGGCGACACGCGCCCGGCCTGGAAGGTGCTGCGCGTGCTGGCCGACATGCTGGAGGTCGTGCAACCGGCCTTCCAGAGCACGCAGGAGGTGCTGGCCGAAGCGCTGGGCGGCACGGTGGCCGAGTTCGTCGCGGCCGAGCGCCTGGACAACCGCACGCGGGCGGCGATCGACGTGACGGCGCGGCCGGTCACCTTGGCGCCCGTGGGCATCTACCAGCTCGATGGCCTGGTGCGCCGCGCGCCGTCGCTGCAAGGCACGACCGACGGACGTGAGGGAGCGGCCGCATGATCGACGCGATTTACAACGCCGGACTGGGGCTGCTGGCCAGCCCCTGGTGGACCGGCATCGTCTGGCCCGTGATCTGGGCCCTGATCAAGATCGTGGTGGTGCTGGTGCCGCTGCTGGTGGCCGTGGCCTACCTGACGCTGTGGGAGCGCAAGCTGCTGGGCTGGATGCAGGTGCGCCTGGGTCCCAACCGCGTCGGCCCGTGGGGCCTGCTGCAGCCGATTGCCGACGCCGTCAAGCTGCTGACCAAGGAAATCATCCGGCCCACGGCGGCCTCCAAGGGCCTGTTCCTGCTGGGCCCGGTGCTGGCCATCATGCCGGCGCTGGCGGCCTGGGTGGTGGTGCCCTTTGGCCCTGAGATG
The DNA here is from genome assembly GCA_024235995.1 of Burkholderiaceae bacterium. NCBI lineage: Bacteria > Pseudomonadati > Pseudomonadota > Betaproteobacteria > Burkholderiales > Burkholderiaceae > Burkholderiaceae bacterium. Next base: position 3,034,836 of record JACKLI010000001.1, on the reverse strand, counting down.
GCGCTGGCCAACGTCAACGCCGGCCTGCTGCTGGTGATGGCCATCACCTCGATCGAGATCTACGGCGTGATCGTCGGCGGCTGGGCGTCCAACTCCAAGTACCCCTTCCTGGGCGCGCTGCGCGCCTCGGCGCAGATGGTCAGCTACGAAATCGCCATGGGCTTTTGCTTCGTGATCGTGCTGATGGTCTCGGGCAGCCTGAACCTGACCGACATTGTGACCGGGCAGGGCAAGGGCATGGCCGCCAGTGCCGGCTGGACCTTCCTGTCCTGGAACTGGCTGCCGCTGCTGCCGGTGTTCTTCATCTACCTGATCTCGGGCGTGGCCGAGGTCAACCGCCATCCGTTCGACATGGCCGAGGGCGAGTCCGAAATCGTGGCCGGCCACATGGTCGAGTACTCGGGCATGGGCTTTGCCATCTACTTCCTGGGCGAATACGCCAGCATGTGGCTGGTGTCGATCCTGGCCGTCATCATGTTCCTGGGCGGCTGGATGGCGCCGGTGGTGTGGCTGGATTTCATCCCGGGCTGGATCTGGCTGGGCATCAAGACCTGCGTGGTGGTGTCCATGTTCATCTGGTTTCGCGCCACCTTCCCGCGTTTTCGTTACGACCAGATCATGCGGCTGGGCTGGAAGGTGTTCATCCCCGTGACGCTGATCTGGCTGCTGCTGGTGGGCGCGTGGATGCACAGCCCGCTGAACATCTGGCACTGAACCACGGGAGATTGAGTCATGGCTTCCGTTACCGCTTCCCCATTTTCACTGCGCGACTTCCTCAAGAGCTTCATGCTCGTGGAGCTGTTCAAGGGCATGGTCCTGACCGGGCGCTACGCGCTGTCGCGCAAGGTGACCATCGAGTATCCCGAGGAAAAGACGCCCTTGTCGCCGCGCTTTCGCGGCCTGCACGCGCTGCGCCGCTACGACAACGGCGAGGAGCGCTGCATCGCCTGCAAGCTGTGCGAGGCGATCTGCCCGGCGGTGGCCATCACCATCGAGTCGGCCGAGCGCGACGATGGCTCGCGCCGCACCACGCGCTACGACATCGACCTGACCAAGTGCATCTTCTGCGGTTTCTGCGAGGAGAGCTGCCCGGTCGACTCGATCGTCGAGACCCACATCCTCGAGTACCACGGTGAAAAGCGGGGCGACCTGTATTTCACCAAGGACATGCTGCTGGCCGTGGGCGACAAGTACGAGCCCGAGATCGCCGCCGCCCGCGCGGCCGACGCCAAGTACCGCTGAAGGCGCCCAACCCCGCACACGACCATGGACGTCAAGACCGCCTTTTTCTATCTGTTCTCGCTGGTGATGCTGTTTTCGGCATTCCGCGTGATCACCGCGCGCAACCCGGTGCACGCGGTGCTGTTCCTGATGCTCGCCTTCTCGCAGGCCGCCGGCGTGTGGCTGCTGCTGCAGGCCGAGTTCCTGGCCATCGTGCTGGTGCTGGTGTACCTGGGCGCGGTGATGGTGCTGTTCCTGTTCGTGGTGATGATGCTGGACATCCACATCGACAGCATCCGGCAGGGCTTCTGGCGCCACTTTCCGCTGGCGCTCGTCATCGGCGCGGTGATCACGCTGGAGATGGCGGCGGTGCTGTTCGGCGGTTTCCGCGTGAGCGAGGCGCGACCCATGCCCGACACCGTCGCCCAGGTGGCGGGGCAGGTGGCGCAGGTGTCCAACACCAAGGAGCTGGGGGTGCTGATGTTCACGCAGTACCTGTACCCGGTGGAGATCGCCGCCGTCATCCTGCTGATCGCCATGATCGCGGCCATTGCCCTGACCCTGCGCGAACGGCGCAAGGACAACAAGGCCATCGATGCGTCGCTGGCGGTGCGCGTGCGCCCGCGCGACCGCGTGCAGCTCGTCAAGCTGGCGTCCACGCAAGCTCCCGTTCCCGCCCCGGCAGCGCCGGCTGCCCCCGCCGAGGAGGTGAAGAAATGACCCTGTCACTGGCCCATTACCTGACGCTGGGCGCCATCCTGTTCGCGATCTCCATGGTCGGCATCTTCCTGAACCGCAAGAACCTGATCGTGCTGCTGATGGCCATCGAGCTGATGCTGCTGGCCGTCAACATGAACTTCGTGGCCTTCTCGCACTACCTGGGCGACATGCATGGCCAGGTGTTCGTGTTCTTCATCCTGACCGTGGCGGCCGCCGAGTCGGCCATCGGCCTGGCCATCCTGATGCTGCTGTTCCGAGCCCGGACGAACATCAACGTCGACGAACTCAACGCGTTGAAGGGCTGAGGGACAAGCGATGAGTCAAACCCTGTCCACGGCGGCCCTGCTGACCGTTCCCCTGGCGCCGCTGGCCGGCGCGCTGATCGCCGGCATCCTGGGCACCGCCTTCGGCGGCAACCGCATCGGCCGCACGGCCTCGCACACGGTCACCATCGGCGGCGTGCTGATCGCCTTCATCGTCTCGGCCCTGGTGCTGCGCGACGTGATCGGCGGCGCCACGTACAACGCCACCCTCTACGAATGGATGACGGTGGGCAAGCTGAAGATGGAGGTCGGCTTCCTCATCGACAGCCTGACGGCGACCATGATGTGCGTGGTGACCTTCGTGTCGCTGATGGTGCACATCTACACCATCGGCTACATGGCCGAGGACGACGGCTACGACCGCTTCTTCTCCTACATCGCGCTGTTCACCTTCTCGATGCTGATGCTGGTGATGAGCAACAACTTCCTGCAGCTGTTCTTCGGCTGGGAGGCGGTGGGCCTGGTGTCCTACCTGCTGATCGGCTTCTGGTTCCAGCGCGAGTCCGCCATCTTCGCCAACCTCAAGGCCTTCATGGTCAACCGGGTGGGCGACTTCGGCTTCATCCTGGGCATCGGCCTGGTCGCCGCCTACGCGGGTACGCTGAACTACGGCGAGACCTTTGCCCAGGCGCCGGCGCTGGGCACGATCGTGTTTCCGGGCACCGACTGGCTGGTGGTCACCGTGATGTGCATCTGCCTGTTCATCGGCGCCATGGGCAAGTCGGCGCAGTTCCCGCTGCACGTGTGGCTGCCCGACTCGATGGAAGGCCCGACGCCGATCTCGGCGCTGATCCACGCCGCCACCATGGTGACGGCGGGCATCTTCATGGTGGCGCGCATGTCGCCGCTGTTCGAGTTGTCGGACACGGCGCTCAACTTCGTGATGGTCATCGGCGCCATCACCGCGCTGTTCATGGGCCTGGTGGGCGTGGTGCAGAACGACATCAAGCGCGTCATCGCCTACTCCACGCTGTCGCAGCTGGGCTACATGACGGCGGCGCTGGGCGCCTCGGCCTACTCGGCCGCGATCTTCCACCTGATGACGCACGCCTTCTTCAAGGCGCTGCTGTTCCTGGGCGCGGGCTCGGTCATCCTGTCCATGCACCACAACCAGGACATCCGCTGGATGGGCGGGCTGCGCAAGTACATGCCCTGGACCTGGATCACCTTCCTGGTGGGCACGCTGGCGCTGATCGGCACGCCGTTCTTCTCCGGCTTCTACTCCAAGGAATCGATCATCTCCGCGGTGCACGCCAGCACGCTGCCGGCCACGGGCTTTGCCTATTTCGCGCTGGTGGCCGGCGTGTTCGTCACCTCGCTGTACTCGTTCCGCCTGTATTTCCTGGTCTTTCACGGTCCCGAGCGCTACGACCAGAACCCGGACGCGCACCATGACGCGCATCATGGCGAGCACGGCCACGATCACGGCGGCAAGCCCAAGGAGCAGCCCGCGGTGGTCTGGGTGCCGCTGGCGCTGCTGGCCATTCCCTCGGTCGTCATCGGCGCGATGACGCTGATGCCCATGCTGTTCGGCGACTTCTTCGCCAAGGCCATCACGGTCGATGGCGCGCGCCACCCGGCGATGGCCGCGCTGGCCGAGGAAATCCACGGCTGGTGGGCCATGGGCCTGCACGGCCTGACGGCGCTGCCCACCTGGCTGGCGCTGGCCGCCGCGGTGCTCAGCTACTACCTGTACATCGTCAACCCGGCGCTGCCGACGCGCATCAGGAAGATGTTCGGGCCCGTCTACACGCTGCTGGACAACAAGTACTACATGGACTGGCTCTGGATCAAGGTCATCGCGGGCGGCCTGCGCAAGCTGGGTGTCGGCCTGTGGAAGGGCGTGGACGCCGGCCTGATCGACGGCGCGGTGGTCAACGGTTCCTGGCGCCTGGTGGGCTGGAGCGCCGGCGCCTTGCGCTGGCTGCAGTCGGGCTACCTCTATCACTACGCCCTGGCGATGATCCTGGGCCTCTTCGTGCTGATGACGTACTTCGTCTGGCTCGCCCAATAAGCAAGAACGGGATAAGAACATGGGATGGTTGAGCCTTGCCATCTGGACGCCGATCGTGATTGGCGCCCTGCTGCTGCTGTTCGGAAAGGACAGCCAGGTGACGCTGGTGCGCTGGATCGCGCTGCTGGGGTCGGTCGTGAGCTTCCTGGTCACGCTGCCGCTGTACACCCGCTTCAAGCTGGGCACGGCCGACATGCAGTTCGTCGAGAACGTGCCCTGGGTCGAGCGCTTCAACGTCAACTACCACCTGGGCGTCGACGGCCTGTCGGTGTGGTTCGTGCTGCTGACGGCCTTCATCACCATCATCGTGGTGATCGCCGGCTGGGAGGTGATCCAGCGCCGGGTCAACCAGTACATGGCGGCCTTTCTGATCCTGTCCGGGATCATGATCGGCGTGTTCTGCGCGCTGGACGGCATCCTGTTCTACTTCTTCTTCGAGGCCACGCTGATCCCGATGTACCTGATCATCGGCGTGTGGGGCGGGCCCAACCGGATCTACGCGGCGTTCAAGTTCTTCCTGTACACGCTGCTGGGCTCGTTCCTGATGCTGGTGGGCTTCATCTACCTGTACGCCAAGTCGGGCGGCAGCTTCGACATCGCGGCGTGGCAGCAGCTGCCGCTCTCCGGCACGGCGCAGACGCTGCTGTTCTTCGCGCTGTTCGCGGCCTTTGCCGTCAAGGTGCCGATGTGGCCGGTGCACACGTGGTTGCCGGATGCGCACGTGGAGGCGCCCACCGGCGGCTCGATCGTGCTGGCGGCCATCATGCTCAAGCTGGGCGCGTACGGCTTCGTGCGCTTTTCCATGCCCATCCTGCCCGACGCCTCGCGCCAGTGGGCCTGGCTGATGATCGCGCTGTCGCTGATCGCGGTGATCTACGTCGGCCTGGTGGCGCTGGTGCAAAAGGACATGAAGAAGCTCGTCGCCTACTCGTCGGTGGCGCACATGGGCTTCGTCACCATGGGCTTTTTCATCTTCAACGACCTGGGCATCTCGGGCGGCCTGGTGCAGATGATCGCGCACGGCTTCGTGTCGGGCGCCATGTTCTTGTGCATCGGCGTGCTGTACGACCGCCTGCACACGCGCGAGATCGCGGCCTACGGCGGCGTCATCAACGTCATGCCGCGCTTCGGCGTGTTCGCGCTGCTGTTCTTCATGGCCAACTGCGGCCTGCCGGGCACGGCCGGCTTCGTGGGTGAGTGGATGGTCATCCTGGCCACCGTGCGCGCCAACTTCTGGCTCGGCCTGCTGCTGGCCACGGCCCTGATCTCGGGCGCCGGCTACAGCCTGTGGATGTTCAAGCGCGTGTATTTCGGCGCCGTCACCAACGACAACGTGCGCCACAAGATGCCCGACATCAACTGGCGCGAGTACAGCGCCCTGGCCCTGCTGGCCATCGCGGTGCTGTGGATGGGCCTTTATCCCAAGCCCCTGACCGACGTGATGGAGGCCTCGGTGGCCAAGCTGGTGCAGCAGGTGCACGTCTCCAAACTGAACTGAGAACCCGAACATGATTGACCGATTCAGTTGGATGGCCGTCTATCCGGAGATCGTGCTGCTGGCCATGACCTGCGTGGTCACGCTGGTGGACCTGCTCGACCGCGGGCCGCGCCGCCTGGCCGCCTACTGGCTGTCCAACCTCACCCTGGTGGTGCTGGTGGCGCTGACGGCGATGTATGCGCTCAATGGCCAGACCGTGTACGGCTTCGGCGGCATGGTCGTCAGCGACGTAATGGCCGACTGGCTCAAGTGCTTCTCGTCGCTGGCGGTGCTGGTGATCTTCATCTACAGCCGCACCTACGTGGGCCAGCGCGGCATGCTGCGCGGGGGCGAGTGGTACGTGCTCAGCCTGACCTCGCTGCTGGGCGTGTTCATCATGTGCTCGGCCAACAACTTCGTGCTGATCTACCTGGGCCTCGAATGCATGGCCCTGTCGGCCTACGCGCTGGTGGCGCTGCGGCGCGACCACGTGGTGTCGGTCGAGGCGGCCATGAAGTACTTCGTTCTCAGCGCCATGGCCTCGGGCTTCCTGCTCTACGGCCTGTCCATGCTGTACGGCGCCACCGGCACGCTGGACATCGGCGGCGTGTTCAAGGCCGTGGCCTCGGGTCAGGTCAGGCACCAGGTGCTGGTGTTCGGCCTGGTGTTCGTGGTGGCCGGCATGGCCTTCAAGTTCGGCGCCGTGCCTTTCCACATGTGGATTCCGGACGTCTACGAAGGCGCGCCCACCTCGGTCACGCTGATCGTCGGCAGCGCGCCCAAGCTGGCGGCCTTCGCCATGGCGATCCGCCTGCTGGTCGAGGGCCTGCTGCCGCTGGCGGCCGACTGGCAGCCCATGCTGGCGGTGCTGGCGGTGGCCTCGCTCATCATCGGCAACGTGGCGGCCATCTCGCAGACCAACCTCAAGCGCATGCTGGCGTACTCCACCATCTCGCACATGGGCTTCGTGCTGATGGGCCTGCTGGCCGGCGTGGTCAACGGCAACGCGCAGCTGGCGGCCAACGCCTACAGCTCGGCCATGTTCTACGCCGTGGTCTACGTGCTGACCAACCTGGTGAGCTTCGGCATCATCCTGCTGCTGGCGCGCGACGGCTTCGAGAGCGAGAACATCGCCGACTTCGCCGGCCTGAACCAGCGCAGCCCGTTCTACGCCGGCCTGATGGCGATCTGCCTGTTCTCGCTGGCCGGCATTCCGCCGCTGGTGGGCTTCCAGGCCAAGCTGTCGATCCTGCAGGCGCTCATCAGCACGCAGCAGCCGGCCCTGATCGGCCTGGCGGTGTTCGCCGTCGTGATGGCACTGGTGGGCGCGTTCTATTACATCCGCGTGGTCAAGGTCATGTACTTCGATGCGCCGGCCAGCACCGAGCCCATCCAGGCGCCGCTGGACATGCGCGCCACGCTGTCGGTCAACGGCGCGCTGCTGCTGATCCTGGGCCTGGTGCCCGGCGCGCTGATGGCCCTGTGTGCCCAGGCCGTCGTGCAGATGCTGGCCACCTGATGACGCCCGACGTCAGCATCTGGCTGGTCATCGTGCTGGCGCTGGTGGCCGCCAATCTTCCGTTCGCCAACGAGCGCCTGCTGGCCGTGGTGCCGCTGCCGGGCCGCCACAAGGCGCTGGGCTGGCGCGTGCTCGAGCTGCTGGTGTGGTACTTCGTCGTCGGCGCGGTGGGCATGGCGCTGGAGAAGTCGGCCGGGCAGAACTACCCGCAGGGCTGGGAGTTCTACGCCGTCACCGGCTCCCTGTTCGCCACCCTGGCGTTTCCCGGTTTCGTCTACCGCTACCTGGTGCGCCACAAGAGGTAGGGCGCCGCGCCATGGACTTGACCGAGCATCCGGTTGACGAGTGCGAGCTGTTCAAGGGCGGCTTCCTGCACGCGCGGCGCGACCGCGTGCGGCTGCCCGATGGCAGCCTGACCGAGCGCGAATACATCCTGCATCCGGGCGCGGTGATGATCATCCCGCTGCTGGAGCGCGCCGGCGGCGCGCTGGAGGTGGTGCTCGAGCGCCAGTACCGCTACCCGGTGCAGCGCACGCTGGTCGAGTTTCCGGCCGGCAAGCTCGACCCGGGCGAGTCGGCGCTGGCCTGCGCGCAGCGCGAGTTGCGCGAGGAAACGGGCTACGTCGCCCGCCAGTGGGCGCGTGCCGGCGTGCTGCACCCGGTGGTGTCGTATTCCACCGAGGTGATCGAGATCTGGTTCGCGCGCCACCTGGTGTCGGGTGAGCGCGCGCTCGACGAGGGTGAGTTCCTCGAAGTCTTCAGCGCCTCCCCCGTCCAGTTGCAGGCCTGGTGCTGTGGCGGCGAGGTGACGGATGCCAAGACCCTGGTGGGCGCGCTGTGGCTGCAGAACGTGCTGGCTGGGGCGTGGCCGCTGGAGTGGCAGGGCGCACCCGCGGCCTGAGACAATCAAGCCCATGAAAGTGCTCGACCTCCAATGCTCGGCCGGCCACCTCTTCGAGGGCTGGTTCGCGTCCGAGGACGATTTCCTGGACCAGCAGGCGCGCCAGCTGGTGGCCTGCCCGCTGTGCAGCGACACGGCGGTCAGCAAGATGCTGAGCGCGCCGCGGCTGAACCTGGGGCGCGGCAGCGAGCCGCCGGCCACGCCCGATTCGGCACGCCCCGCCGCCGATGGCCGTGGCGATCAGGCCGCCCCCGTGGCCGCGCTGCCGCCCCAGGCCCTGCAGGCGGCATGGCTGCAGATGGTGCGCCGCGTGCTGGCGCAGACCGAGGACGTGGGCGAGCGCTTTGCCGACGAGGCGCGCCGCATCCACCACGGCGAGGCCGCCGAGCGCGGCATCCGCGGCCAGGCCACGCCCGAGCAGACCGAAGCGCTGCTGGAGGAGGGCATCGCCGTCATGCCGCTGCCGATCCCGGACAGCCTGAAAAATACCTTGCAATGATATTGATAGCAACCCACGCTTGATGGGTGCGGGCAAACGGCTGATTTTGCTTGAAAATCAGCGCCCGTCGGGCGCATTGACCAGGGCGCGCAGCGCCTCCGGGTCGAGGATGCGCACGTGCCGGTGCTTGACCTCGATCAGGTCGTCCTCGGCAAACTTCGAGAAGGTGCGGCTGACGGTCTCGAGCTTGAGGCCCAGGAAGCTGCCGATCTCCTCGCGCGTCATGCGTAGCACCAGCTCCGAGCGCGAAAAGCCCCGCGCGTGCAGGCGCTGCACCAGGTTCAGCAGGAAGGCGGCCAGGCGCTCCTCGGCGCGCATGCTGCCCAGCAGCAGCATCACGCCGTGCTCGCGCACGATCTCGCGGCTCATGATCTTGTGCACGTGCGTCTGCAGCGCAGGCACCTCGCGCGACAGCTCCTCAATGCGCCCGTAGGGCATCTCGCACACCTCGGCGTCCTCCAGCGCCACCGCGTCGCAGCTGTGGCGGTCGCCCACGATGCCGTCCAGCCCGATGATCTCGCCGGCCATCTGAAAGCCCGTCACCTGGTCGCGCCCGTCCTCGGTGGTGACGCGGGTCTTGAAGAAACCGGTGCGGATGGCGTAGAGCGCGTCGAAGCGGTCGCCGTTGGAAAACAGCGCATCCCCGCGCTTGATCTTGCGGCGCGTGGCGACCAGCGAGTCGAGCTTGTCCATGTCCGGGCCGTTCACGTCGATCGGCATGCACAGTTCACGCAGGTTGCAATTGGAGCAGGCGACTTGGATGGCTTTGGGGGTCATCAGGATGTTCGGCGCCTTGACGCGTGCGAAGTGGTTCGTTGATTCTAGTCGGCTTATCAGGCTTTTCCCGAATGGTTTCTGCCCGCCTTCTTGATGATCGTCAAGGACAAGGAAGGCTTCTCGCCCGACAGTACGCCCTGTCATTCGGATTTCGCCCTTCATGCCTGTCATCATCCCCGAGCTGCTGAACCGCTTCGACGTTCCCGGGCCGCGCTACACCTCGTATCCCACTGCCGACCGCTTCGTCGAGGCCTTTGGCGAGGCCGACTACCTGAGCGCGCTCGAGCAACGGTGCATCGGCTCCATGCAGGCCGCCAAACCGCTGTCGCTGTACGTGCACCTGCCGTTTTGCGAGTCGCTGTGCTACTACTGCGCCTGCAACAAGATCATCACCAAGCACCACGACCGCACCGGCCCCTACCTGCGCTACCTCAGCCGCGAGGTGGACCTGCACGTGCAGCGCCTGGGCCAGCATCAGGCCGTCAGCCAGCTGCACCTGGGCGGCGGCACGCCGACCTTTCTCAGCGACGAGGAGCTGGGCGAGCTGATGGGCATGCTGCGGCGCAACTTCAGCTTCGTGGACGGCGGCGAATACTCCATCGAGATCGACCCGCGCACCATCGACCCGACGCGCCTGGCCACGCTCAGGGCGCTGGGCTTCAACCGCCTGAGCTTCGGCGTGCAGGACTTCGACCCGCTGGTGCAAAAGGCGGTGCACCGCGTGCAGCCGGCCGAGCAGGTGTTCGCGCTGGTGGCCGCCGCGCGCGAGATCGGCTTCGACTCCATCAACGTCGACCTGATCTACGGCCTGCCCAAGCAGACGCCCGAGTCCTTCGACCGCACCCTGGCGCAGGTGACCGACCTGCGGCCCGACCGCATCGCCCTGTACGGCTACGCGCACCTGCCCGAGCGCTTCAAGTCGCAGCGGCGCATCAACGCCGTCGAGCTGCCGCAGGCTGGCGCCAAGGTGGCCATGCTGGCGCGCTCGCTGGCCGCCTTCGAGCAGGCGGGCTACGTCTACATCGGCATGGACCACTTCGCGCTGCCGGACGACGCGCTGGCGGTGGCCAAGCGCCAGGGCCGGCTGCACCGCAACTTCCAGGGCTACAGCACCCAGCCCGAAGCCGACCTGATCGGCCTGGGCGTGTCGGCCATCGGCAAGGTGGGCGCCACCTACAGCCAGAACGCCAAGGACCTGATCGAGTACCAGGACCGGCTGGACCACGGCCACCTGCCGGTGGTGCGCGGCCTGGCCGTCTCGCGCGACGACCTGGCCAGGCGGGCCGTCATCATGGGCCTGATGTGCCAGGGCCGCGTGCAGTTCGAGTCGATCGAGCTGTCGCACCTGATCGACTTCAAGCGCTACTTCGCCAGCGAGCTCGAGCGCCTGGCCGCCATGCAGGACGACGGGCTGGTCCAGCTGACCGACAGCGCGATCGAGGTCACGCCCATGGGCTGGTTCTTCGTGCGCGGCGTGGCCATGGTGTTCGACAAATACCTGCAGGCCGCCCAAACCCGGGCGCGCTTTTCTAAAATCCTCTGATGACCTTATCGTTGGCCACCACCGCCATCCTGATGGGACTGGCGGGCGGCCCGCATTGCATCGCCATGTGCGGCGCGGCCTGCGCCGGCATCGGGCAGGCGGCGGCGCCGCGCACCCATGCGGGCATTGGCCTGTTCCAGCTCGGCCGGCTGGCGGGCTACGCGTTGCTGGGCGCGCTGGCCGCCGCGTCCATGCAGGGCCTGGGCTGGCTCACCGTGCAGTCGGCCGCGCTGCGTCCGGTGTGGAGCATGGTGCACGTGGCGGCCCTGCTGCTGGGCGTCATGCTGCTGGTCTGGGCGCGCCAGCCGCTGTGGCTGGAGCTGGGCGCGCGCCGCGTCTGGGCCCGCGTGCGCGGCGCCACGCAGCGCTGGGGCCTGGCCGCGCCCCTGGGTGTCGGCGTTGCGTGGGCGCTGCTGCCCTGCGGCCTGCTGTATTCGGCGGTGATGGTGGCGGCGCTGGCCGGCAGCGTGGCCGGCGGCGCGGCGGTGATGGCGCTGTTCGCGCTGGGCTCGGGCGCCACCCTGTGGCTGGGCCCCTGGCTGCTGCTGCGCCTGGGCCGCGGTGGGCGCGGCGCCTGGGGCATGCGCATCGCCGGGCTGGCGCTGGTGCTCACCTCGGCCTGGGCGCTGTGGATGGGCCTGGCGCACGACCAGGCGCCCTGGTGCGTGGCGCCGGCGGCGTAGATTTGTATTGAAACGATAGCGCCTTGCCCTTGCTGGGCGCCCGCTGCAGGCCGATTGGGCTTGAAATCGGCGATCAAGCGCCCAGCGCGGCGATTCCCTTGCCCAGCATGTACAGCGCCAGCGCGATCAGCACCACGGCAAAGGCGCGCTTGAGCTTGCTCACCGGCAGCGCGTGCGCGGCGCGCGCGCCCAGCGGCGCCATCAGCACGCTGCAGCTGGCGATGACGAGCAGCGCCGGTAGCCACAGGTAGCCGAACGAGTAGGGCGGCAGCCCGTGCAGGCCATGGCCGGCCACGATGTAGCCCGCCACGTTGGCCAGCGCGATCGGAAAACCCAGCGCCGCGCTGGTGGCCACCGCGTTGTGGATGGCCACGTTGCACCAGGTCATGAAGGGCACCGACACGAAGCCGCCGCCGGCGCCCACCAGCCCCGACAGAAAGCCGATCACCCCGCCCGTGCCCAGCAGGCCGGCCGTGCCGGGCAACTGGCGCGAGGCGACGGGCTTCTTGTGGAGGAACATCTGCACCGCCGAGAAGGTGACGAAGCTGGCGAACACGAAGTACAGCGCCGCGCCCTTGAGCAGGGTGAACACGCCCAGGCTGGCCACCATGGCGCCGCCGACGATGCCCGGCGCCAGGGCGCGCACGATGTCCCAGCGCACGGCGCCTCTCTGGTGGTGCGCGCGCACGCTGCTCATCGAGGTGAAGATGATGGTGGCCATCGAGGTGGCGATCGCCATCTTCACCGCCAGCCCCGGCGCCACGCCGCGCGCGCCCAGCATGGCCGAGATGAAGGGCACCATGATCATCCCGCCGCCGATGCCGAACAGCCCCGCCAGAAAGCCCGTGGACAGGCCCAGCAGGGCCAGTTCAAGGATCAGGCGGGGTTCGATGGGCATGAAGGTTACCGCGACGTCAAGAGATTCAATGACCAATGGCCGCGGAGCAGGCCACGCAAGAAACGCCGTGGCCGGACCTGCGCCGGCCACTGGCGTTGTCCCCCCTTGGGGGGATGGCGCGTCAGCGCCTCAGGGGGGAGCGTCAATTCGGGTGTCTGCGAATGCCGCCGGACCGTCATCCTGAACGCAGGGGTTCAGGTGGGCGAGGTCAGACTGGTCTTGGGTTCATCTGACGCGAGACGATCACGCCGACCAGACGATGTTCCAGGCCCTGGCTCGTACGAGCATTGGTTCAAGGAAATATAAAGCCCGGCGCGCACCGCAGACCGGTTCATTCTAGAGCAACTGACCGTCCTCGCCCAGCGCGCGATCCAGGCGTTGCAGCAGCGCCGCAAGCGTGGCGTCGCCGGCCGCGCCATCGGCCGTTGGCGCCGGCGCGGGGGCCGCGGCGGGCGTTGCCGCGGGCGTGGGCTCGCCCAGCTCGAAGGCCAGGTTCAGCGCCGCCAGCACGGCGATGCGGTCGCGCGCGCGAATCTTGCCGGCGTCACGAATCCGGCACATGGCCGCGTCCACGCGCTGCGCGGCCTCGGTCAGGCGCGCCTCGCCGCCGTCGGGGCAGCGCAGCACGTAGCCCTGGCCCATGATGCGCACTTCGAGCTGGTTCATGGCTGGCGCTCCGGTTGCTGCAGTGCCGTCAGGGCGCCGGGCGAGGTGGGCAGCTTGTCGATCAGCGCGTCCACCCGCGCGCGCGCGGCCTGCAGGCGCGACTTCAGGCTGTCGCGCTCCTGCGTGAGCGTTTCGATCTGCTGCGCCAGCAGCGCGTTGGTGCGATGCAACTCGGCGTGGCGCACGAGCAGCCGCTCCACGCGCTCGGCGATTTGTTCGGTCAGGGGTGCTTGGGTCATGGTGCGGTCAGCCACGCAGCGGAGAGCTGGCATTGTACGAGCCGGGTTGGGCGGCAAGACCGGGCGGCAGCCAGGGTTGCCCCGCGCCGGGCGTGGGCGCGCCGATACAATCGGACGCTGTTGGTGCTCGCGCGCCGTGGTTCGCACGGCCGCAGTTCAACGGGAAGCAGGAGGGCGCCTCGCCTTGAGTGTGGCCCAACCTGCGCTGCCCCCGCAACGGTAAGCGGATGCGGCGCCCCCGGTTCGTCCGCGGGCGCCGACCGGCTCCTCATCAGGCCACTGGCTGCGCTGAAACACGCGGCCGGGAAGGCGAGGCGCCGGCACCTCATCCGTCAGCCCGGATACCGGCCAACAAGGCGGTTTGGCGCTGCCCGTCGCGCGAGCGATGGCCAGCGCCCGGCCATGTGGGTCCCATTGCTGGCGGGGAAGCCGGCCGGGACGCTTGTCTTGTGTTTTTCATCATGAATCCTTGGGGTGTTTCCTTTCGTCCGGCGACGTTGCCGCTGGCGGTTTCGTGCGCGCTGGCTGGCGCGTCGTCCCTGGCCTGGGCACAGGCCGACGTCACCACGGTGGCGCAGCTGAACGCCGTCAACCTGCCCGACACCGTGGTTACCGCCACGCGGGTGGCGCAGCCTTTGAGCGACGTGCTGGCCGACGTGACGCTGATCGACCGCCCGCGCATCGAGGACAGCGGCGCCGTCACCATCAGCGACCTGCTGGCGCGCCAGCCCGGGCTGGAGCTGTCGCGCAGCGGCGGGCCGGGCACGGCCACGGGGGTGTTCCTGCGCGGGGCCGAGACGCGCTTCACCGCCGTCTACATCGACGGCGTGCGCGTCGACTCGCAGGCCACCGGCGGCGCGCCCTGGGAGGCGATCAGCCTGTCGCAGGTCGAGCGCATCGAGATCGTGCGCGGCCCGGCCGCCGCCGTGTACGGCTCGGACGCCGTCGCCGGCGTGGTGCAGATCTTCACCCGCCAGGGCGAGGGCCCGTTCACGCCCTACGTCGGCGTGGGCGCGGGCAGCCGCCGCACCGGCAAGCTGGAGGCGGGCTTTTCGGGCGCCAACGGCGCGCTGGACTACTCGCTGGGCGCGGCGCGCGAGCTCAGCCGCGGCTACGACAGCAGGCCCGGCGCCAACCCCGACCGCGACGGCTACCGTCAAAGCTCGGCCAGCGGCCGGCTGGGGCTGCAGTTCAACCCCATTCATCGCATCGACCTGACGGGCACCCACACCGACATGGACGCGCAGTACGACGGCTTTGTCCCCGGCGTGGACGACCACGGTCTGAACCGCCTGGACACGCTGGGCGCCACCTGGTCGGCGCAGTGGAGCAAGGCCTGGAGCACGCGCCTGTCGCTCAGCCAGTCGCAGCAGCGCTACCAGGTGCGTCCCGACCCGTACCGGACCGAAACGACGCTGCGCAACGTGCTGCTGCACAGCGAATGGCACCAGGGCGACCACCGCGTGACCGCCGCGCTGGAGCGGCGCGGCGACGCGCTGGTCAACGACCCGATCGACCGCAGCCGCCACCAGGACGGCCTCGCCCTGGGCTATGGCTACACCGGCGGGCCGCACACGCTGCAGCTCAACCTGCGCCACGACCGCGACAGCGAATTCGGCGGCCAGACCACCGGCGGCGTGGCCTATGGCTACGCCTTCGCGCCCGGCTGGCGCGTGACCGGGGCGGTGGGCACGGCGTTTCGCGTGCCCACGCTGTACCAGCGCTTTTCCGAGTACGGCCAGCCGGCCTTGCAGCCCGAGAAGGGTCGCAACGTCGAGCTGGGCCTGCACTGGGCCCAGGGCGCCAGCCGCCTGGGCGTGACGGTCTATCGCAACCATGTGACCAACCTGATCAACTTCGGCGCGCCCGGCCCCTGCGCCGGCCTGTACGGCTGCTACGAGAACGCCGGCCGCGCCGTGCTGCAGGGCGTGACGCTGTCCGGCGCGCACCGCGTGGGCGCCGTCAACCTGAGCGGCTCGCTGGACCTGCAGCAGCCCAAGAACCAGGACAGCGGCCATTTGCTGGCGCGGCGCGCGCAGCGCCTGCTCAAGCTGGCGGCCGACACGCGCGTGGCCACCGGGCCCCTGAGCTGGACGCTGGGCGCCGAGTGGCAGGCCGCCAGCCACCGCTGGGACGACGCGGCCAACACCCAGCGCCTGGGCGGCTACGGCCTGGTCAACCTGTACGCCAGCACGCGCATCGCCCGCCAGTGGGACCTGCTGGCGCGCGTCGACAACCTGGGCGACAAGGCCTACCAGCTGGCCCGCGGCTACGCCACGCCGCCGCGCACCTTCTTCGTCGGCCTGCGCTGGACCAGACGATGACGTGATGGCCGACCGCGACTTGCCCACGGCGGACCACCAGGGTCCGCAGCGCATCGTCTGCCTGACGGAGGAGACCACCGAGTGGCTGTACCTGCTGGGCGAGGAGCGGCGCATCGTCGGCATCAGCGGCTTCACGGTGCGCCCGCGCCGCGCGCGGCAGGAAAAGCCCAAGGTCAGCGCCTTCACCAGCGCGCGCATCGAGCAGATCGTGGCCCTGCGGCCCGACCTGGTGCTGGGCTTTTCGGACATCCAGGCCGACATCGCCGCCGATCTGATCCGTGCCGGCGTGCCGGTGCTGGTGTTCAACCAGCGCAGCGTGGCCGAGATCTTCGAGGTGCTGGGCCAGGTGGCCGCGCTGGTGGGCGCGCCGCAGCGCGGGCATGCGCTTTTGCTTCAGTTTCGGGAGCGCCTGGGGCAGATGCAGCAGGCGGTGCAGGCCCGATTGGCTCAAGGCCGGCGCCGGCCGCGCGTGTACTTCGAGGAATGGGACGCGCCGCAGATCAGCGGCATCCGCTGGGTGTCCGAGCTGATCGGCATCGCCGGCGGCGAGGACTGCCTGGCCGAGCTGGCGGCCCAGCCCCTGGCCAAGGGCCGCATCGTCGCCGACCCGCTGGAGGTGGTGCGCCGCGCGCCCGACATCATCGTCGGCTCGTGGTGCGGCAAGAAGTTTCGGCCCGAGCAGGTGGCCGCGCGCACGGGCTGGCAGGACGTGCCCGCCGTGCGGGACGGCCAGCTGTTCGAGATCAAGTCGCCCGAGATCCTGCAGCCCGGCCCGGCCGCGCTGACCGACGGCGCCGAGGCCCTGCATCGCATCGTGATGAACTGGATGGACCGCCATGGATGAGTGTCTGACCGTCGCGCGCAGCGAGCTGATCCTGGGCGGCCAGAAAAGCGGCAAGTCGCGCCGTGCCGAGGCGCTGGCCGCCGCTTGGCTGGCGCAGGAGCGAGATCACCGCGCCGTGCTGATTGCCACCGCCCAGGCGCACGACGCCGAGATGCGCGCGCGCATCGAGCGCCACCAGCGCGACCGCGCGCAGCGGGTGCCGGGGCTGGCCACGCTGGAGGCGCCACACGACGTGCCCGCCGCCATCCAGCAGGCTGGCGGCGCCGACACGCTGCACATCGTCGACTGCCTGACGCTGTGGCTGACGCAGCAGCTCATGCCGCTGGAAGGGTTTGAGGAAATAAAGCCTCCAGCCCGCGATTCATATGCGTTGTACGCTCCTTTTTTGGAAGCAATCGAAACCTGCCCCGGCCCCATCGTGCTGGTGGGCAATGAAATCGGCCTGGGCGTGATCCCGCTGGGCGGCGAGGTGCGGGCCTTCGTCGACGCGCTGGGCGGGCTCAACCAGGCGGTCGCGGCGCGCTGCGAGCGCGTCACGTTCATGGCCGCCGGCCTGCCGCTGACGCTGAAGGACGCCGCGCGATGAAACGCTTCTGGTTCGCGCTGCTGGCGGCGCTGCTGGCCTGCGCCGCGCAGGCCTACGAGGTCCGCGACGATGCCGGTGTCGTCGTCCGCTTCGACGCGCCGCCGGCGCGCGTCGTCAGCCTGCTGCCTTCGCTGACCGAGACCGTGTGCGCGCTGGACGCGTGCGATCGCCTGGTGGCGGTGGACCGCTATTCCAACTGGCCGCAGGCGGTGCAAAAACTCCCGCAGGTCGGTGGCGGGCTCGATCCGAACGTGGAGGCGATCGCCGCGCTCAGGCCCGACCTGATGCTGATGGCCGCCTCGTCGCACGCGGCGGTGCGGCTGCGTGCGCTGGGCTTCAAGGTGGTGCAGCTCGAACCGAAGACCGTGCCCGACATGCGCCGTGTGATCCTCACGCTGGGCCAGGTGCTGCAGGTCGGCGGCGCCGAGCAGCTCCTGCGCAGCATCGACGCGGGCGTGAAGGCGGCCGCCGAGTCGCTGCCGGCGCGCGCACGCGGCACGCGCGTGTACTTCGAGGTCACCCCGGCGCCGTATGCGGCCGGGCGCGGCAGCTTCATCGGCGAACTGATGAATGCGCTGGGCCTGGTCAACGTGATCGGCCCGGAGCTGGGGCCGTTTCCGCGTATCAACCCCGAATACGTGGTGCGCGCCGCGCCGGACATCATCATGGCCAGCCGCGCCAGCCTGCAAGACATGGCGCGCAGGCCCGGCTGGTCGGCGCTGGCGGCGCTGCGCGGCGGCCGCGTCTGCGCGTTCGACGCCGCCGAGCGCGACGTCCTGGTACGGCCGGGCCCGCGCATGCCCGAGGCCGCGCGCCTGATGGCCGCGTGCGTGGCCGCTCTTCTGGCGCCGCCCATCGAGGCGCGCAAGCCCTGATCCCATGAGTGACGCCGTGACGCCCGAAACGGATTCGATGCCGAGCGCCGCCGGGCATTCCGGCCGCGGCGCAGCGCGCGCGCGCTGGCTCGCGTGGGCGCTGCTTGCTTTGGCCGCGCTCGGCCTGTTTGTGGGCGCCAGCGTGGGCAGCACCGGGCTCGGCAGCGTCTTCAACGCGCGCCACGACCCGGTGGCCTGGCAGATCGTGATGGACATCCGCCTGCCGCGCACGCTCGGCGCCTGGCTCGCCGGTGCGCTGCTGGGGCTGGCGGGCGCGGTGTCGCAGGGGCTGTTTCGCAATCCGCTGGCCGACCCGTACCTGCTGGGCAGCGCGTCGGGCGCCGCGCTGGCGGTGGCGCTGACCTTTGCCGGCGCGGGCGCCGCCGGACTGGTGTCGGCGGGCGGCGGCGCGGCGCTGGCGCAGGCGGCCTCGCCCTGGCTGGCGCGCCTCGGGCTCACCGGCGCGGCCTTCGTCGGTGCTTTGGGCGGCGTGCTGCTGACCCTGGTGCTGGCGCAGGGCATGCAGCAGACGCTGCGCCTGCTGCTGGCCGGCGTGGTGGTGGGCTACGTGCTGGGCGCGGTGCGCGACCTGGTGCAGATCGCCGACCCCGACGTGCTGCAGGCCATGCAAGGCTTCACGCTCGGCATCACGAGCTTTGTCGGCTGGAGCGCCTGCGCGGTGATGGCGGCGCTGCTGGCCCCGCTCACGCTGGCCGCATGGGCGCTGGCGCGCGTGCTCGACGCATTGACCCTGGGCGAGTCGACCGCGCAAAGCCTGGGCCTGCCCTTGGCGCCGCTGCGCGCGCTGCTGGTCGCCGTGGTGGCGCTGGCCACCGGCGCCGCGGTGGCGCAGACCGGGCTGATCGGCTTCGTCGGCCTGGTGGCGCCGCACCTGGTGCGCGGGCTGGCGCGCAGCACGCACGGGGCGCTGGTCGTGCTGTCGGCGCTGGCCGGCGGTCTGCTGCTGATGGTCGCCGACATCGCCGCGCGGGTGCTGATCGCGCCGCAGGAGCTGCCGGTCGGCGTGCTCACGGCGGTGCTGGGCGGCGTCTACCTGCTGTGGCGGATGCACCGCGGCGCGCGCTCGGGAGGGTTGAAATGAGCGCGATGCTGAGCGCGCGCATGTCCGGCGCCAGCATCGGGCGGCAGCGCATTCTGCAGGCCATCGATCTGCGGCTGGCGGCCGGACGCTGGGTGGCCGTCGTCGGCCCCAACGGCGCCGGCAAGTCGACCCTGCTGCGCGTGCTGGCCGGCCTGCTGCCGTGCGACGGGCAGGTGATGCTGCAGGGCCGGCCGCTGGGCGACTGGCCGGCGTGCGAGCGCGCCCGCCGCCTCGCCTGGCTGAGCCAGCAGGAGGGCGGCAGCGACGATCTGCTGGCCTGGGACGTGGCCATGCTCGGCCGCCTGCCGCACCGCGCGTGGCTGGCCGCGCCGAGCGAGGCCGACGAGGCCGTGGTCGTGCAGGCGCTGAAATCCGCGCAGGCGTGGGACCTGCGCACGCGGCGCCTGGGCGAACTCTCCGGCGGCGAGCGCCAGCGCGTGCTGCTGGCGCGGCTGCTGGCGGTGCAGGCGCCGGTGCTGCTGATGGACGAGCCGCTGGCGCATCTGGACCCGCCGCACCAGGCCGACTGGATGGCCGAGGTGCGCCGGCTGGCGGCGGGCGGCGCTCTGGTGGTCAGCGTGCTGCACGAGCTGGGCATGGCGCTGCAGGCCGACGAGCTGGTGATCGTGCGCGAAGGCCGCGTGACGCACCACGGCGCCTGCGCCAGCGCCGACACGCACCGCGCCCTGCAGGCGGTGTTCGACCAGCGCGTGGGCGTGTACCCTGTTCGCGGCGGCTGGATCGCGCTGCCCAAGGAGACTTCCGATGCAGATTGAAACCCCGCCCACCGAAAAGGGCTACGACCGGCCCGAGGGCGAGCGGCGCGGCCTGATCCTGATCCACACCGGCGACGGCAAGGGCAAGAGCACGGCGGCCTTCGGGCTGGCGCTGCGCGCTTTTGGCCGCCGGCACGTGCACGGCAAGCAGGTGGCGATCTTCCAGTTCATGAAGGTGCCCAGCGCGCGCTTCGGCGAGCACCGCGCGCTCGAGCAGCTCGGTGTGCCCATCACGGGGCTGGGCGACGGCTTTTCGTGGAAAAGCAAGGACCTGGACCGTTCCGCCCAGCTCGCGCGCGAGGGCTGGCAGAAGGCCCGCTCGGCGATCCTGGACGGCGAGCATTTTCTCGTCGTGCTGGACGAAATCACCTACCCGCTGATCTACGGCTGGCTGCCGCTCGAAGACGTGCTGCAGACGCTGGCGCAGCGGCCCAGGGCGGTGCATGTGTGCCTGACCGGCCGGCGCTGCCCGCCCGAACTGGTCGCGATGGCCGACACCGTGACCGAAATGACCTTGGTCAAGCACGCGTTCAAGGCCGGCATTCCGGCGCAGCGCGGCATCGAGGACTGAACGCCATGCCACTGATTTCCCACACTTACGCGACGCCTCTGGGCGACATGCTGGCCCTTTTTTCCGAGCGCGGCCTGTGCCTGCTCGAGTTTGGCGTCGACACCCGGGACCTGCATCGGGAGTGGGTCCAGGTCGAGGCCGCGCGGGGCGGCCCGGCGCAGCCCGGCGCGAGCAGCGCCACCGCGCAGCTCGGCGCGGAACTGGATGCGTACTTTGCCGGACGGCGGCGCACGTTCGACGTGCCGCTCGACCTCGTCGGCACGGCGTTCCAGATCGACGTCTGGCGGGCGCTGCTGGCCATTGCCTACGGCCAGACCCGCAGCTATGCCGAGCAGGCGCGGCAAATCGGCCGCCCCACGGCCACGCGCGCCGTGGCCGCGGCCAACGGCCAGAACAAGATCTCGATCATCGTGCCGTGCCACCGCGTGATCGGCAGCGACGGCAGTCTCACCGGCTACGGCGGCGGCCTGCCGCGCAAGCGCTGGCTGCTGGCACTGGAGCAGGGCGGTGCGCCGCCCCGGGACCTGCTGTCGTGATCTGGCTCCCCGAGCTGTCCGATGGCACCGGCGCGGTGCTGGCCTGCGCGCCGGCGCTGGCGCTGGCCGCCGACCATTGGCTGGGCGAGCCACCGGTCCGCTGGCATCCGGTCGTGTGGATGGGGCGCTACCTTGCGTGGGCGGGCGCGCGGTGCGCGCCCTGTGCCGGCGCGCCGCGCGTGATGTCGGACCGGCGCATTTTCTGGCTGGCTGCGCTGTACTGGTGTGCGGCGGCCGCCGCGATCGTCGCGGCGACCTGGCTGGTCCAGGCCTGGGTGCTGGCGGGGCCGGCTTGGGCTGCGGCGCTGGTGCTGGGCCTGCTGCTCAAACCGCTGCTGGCCTGGGCGATGCTGCGCGACGAGGTGCTTGGTGTGGAGCACGCGCTTGGCGAATCGCTGGACGCGGGGCGTGCGCGGCTCGCGCGGCTGGTCAGCCGCGACGTGGCGACGCTGTCCAAACACGAGGTGCGCGAGAGCGCGATCGAGAGCCTGGCCGAAAACCTGAACGATTCGCTGGTGGCGCCGCTGCTGTGGTTCGCGTTGCTCGGGCTGCCGGGCGCGGCGCTGTTTCGCTTCGCCAACACGGCGGACGCCATGTGGGGCTACCGCGGCGCGCGTGGCGGGCGCGACTGGCGCTGGGCCGGCCAATGGGCGGCGCGCGCCGACGACGTGCTGGCCTGGCTGCCGGCGCGCATCACGGCCGGGCTGATCGCTGTTCTCGGCGCGCCTTTCAGCAAAGGTTGGCGCACGCTGGGTCGGCTGCCCTTGGAATCGGCGCGCACGCCGTCGCCCAACGGCGGCTGGCCCATGGCGGCGATGGCGCTGGCGCTCGGCGTGCGTCTTGGCAAACCCGGCGTCTACACCCTGAACGCCGCTGGCCCCGGCGCCGAGCCGGCCGACACGGTGCGTGCCTGCGCCATCGGCGCGCGCGCCGCGCTGGCCGCCACGCTGCTGGCCTGCGCGGCGCTGCTGTGCGCCGTTGCCGTATGAAACCTGGCCGGATTTCTCAGGCAATTCGGCCTCAAGCCAGTTCTGTTTCTTTGCTTTTAGCTATGCTTTCAGGAGCAAATCGGTGTTGACCCCGGTTCACGGCGGTCCCGACGCCCAGGGCGTGCCGGCGCACGACCTGTCGACCAACGTCAATGCCTGCGGCCCCTACCCGCCGGCGCTGCGCGCGCTGCACGAGGCCGATGCGTGCCACTACCCCGACCCGGCCTACACCCGGCTCGCCGCGCAACTGGCCGCCTGGCATGGCGTGTCGTCAGAGCGCATCGTGCCGGCCGCCAGCGGCAGCGAGTTCATCCAGCGCATCAGTGTCGCAACCGCACTGCACGCCGGCGCCGGGGCCCTGCGCTGGTGGCAGCCGGCGCACGCCTACGGCGACTACGCGCGGGCCGCGCAGGCTGCGTCGGCCGGATCGTCGGTGCGTACCGACGATCCGGCCGAGGCGCGATTGCTCTGGGCCTGCGACCCGTCCAGCCCGCGCGGCGCGCCGCAGGAGCATCTGGCGGAAACCGTGGCGGCGCTGCGACCGGACCAGACGCTGGTGCTGGACCAGGCCTACGAACCGCTGCGGCTCGCCGGCGCGCTGGCGCTCGACGCCGCGGCGCTGGAGCGCGTGTGGCGCCTCGTCACGCCGAACAAGGCGCTCGGCCTGGCCGGCGTGCGCGCGGCCTACGCCATTGCGCCGCGCACGGTGGACGCGGCACTGCTCGCGCGCGTGCAGCGGCTCGCGCCTTCGTGGCCGCTGGGCGCCCACGGCGTGGCGCTGCTGCAGACCTGGGCGACGCCGCCGGCACGGGACTGGCTGGCGGACTGCCGCGCCACGCTGCGCGCCTGGAAGGCGCGGCAGGTCGAATGGCTGCGCCGCGCGGACTGGTGCGTCGAACCGGGCGATGCCAATTTCTTCGTCGCGGTGCCTCCGGATGGCACGGGTGCCGAGATGCGGCCCGACCTGCAGCAGCGGCTTGCCGCATGGCGGGCACGCGGCTTCAAGCTGCGCGACTGCGCCAGCTTCGGCCTGCCCGGCCGGGTGCGCATGGCGGTGGTGGCACCGGCCGTGCAGGACGCGCTGCTGCAAGCCCTGGCTCGCGCATCGGATCGTCGATCCCGTTCTGAATCTCCATCACCCGCAATAGCCCATCGCCATGAACCCATCCCTTCGACTTCCCGACGTTCCTGATCTGACCGACCCCGCGCGCGCGGCCGCGCTGCGGCACCGCATCGACCGCAAGACCGTGCCGCACGGTGCGCTGGGGCGCCTGGCGGCGCTGGGCGAACGGCTGGGTGCGATCCTCGGCACCACCGAGCCGCGCCTCACCGCGCCGCAACTGGTGGTGTTCGCCGCCGACCACGGCATCGCGGCGCGCGGCGTGTCGGCCTATCCCAGCGACGTGACCTGGCAGATGGTGGGCAACTTCCTGGCCGGCGGCGCGGCGGTGAGCGTGCTGGCGCGCCAGCACGGCATCGCGCAGACCGTGCTGGACTGCGGCGTGCGGCACGACTTCGAGCCTGCACCGGGCCTGCTCGTGCGCAAGATCGCACCGGGCACGCAGGATTGTTCGCGCGGTCCGGCCATGACGCGCGTCCAATGCGAGCAGGCGATCGTCAACGGCATCGAACTGGTCCAGTCGCTCCCCGGCAACGCGCTGCTGCTGGGCGAGATGGGCATTGGCAACACCAGCGCCGCGTCGCTGCTGACGGCGCGCCTGGGCGGCATCGACGTGGCCGAGGTGACCGGCGCCGGCACCGGGCTGGACGCCGCCGGCATCGCGCGCAAGACCGCGCTGCTGCGCGAGGCGCTGGCGGCCAATGCCGACGCGGTGCAGCCGCTGGACGTGCTGGCGGCGCTGGGCGGGTTCGAGATCGCCACCATGGTCGGCAGCGTGCTGCAGGCCGCGCAGGAGCGGCGCGTGATCGTGGTCGACGGCTTCATCGCCACGGCCGCGGTGCTGGCGGCGAGCCGCCTCGCACCGAACGTGCTGCAGCGCTGCGTGTTCGCGCATTGCTCGAGCGAGCGCGGCCACACACGGCTGCTGGGCCTGCTCGGCGCCGCGCCGCTGCTCGACCTGGGCCTGCGCGTGGGCGAGGGCAGCGGCGCTGCGCTGGCCTGGCCGCTGCTCGAGTCGGCCTGCCGCATCCTGAACGAAATGGCGAGCTTCGAGTCCGCCGGCGTCTCGGACCGCGGTTGATCATGCAAAGCGCCGCGGCACCGGCCGGTCCCAGCGCGATGCGCTATGCCCGCTGCGGTTAGGCCTGGGCGGAACGCACATGCAATCGCTGCGCCACTTCCTGCTCGCGCTGCAGTTCTTCACCCGCATCCCCGTCACCGGGCGGCTGGCGGCGTGGGTGGGCTACAGCCCGGCCATGCTGAACGCCGCGGCGGGGCACTTTCCGGGCGTGGGCTGGGTGGTGGGCGGCGTGGGCGCTGCCGTGCTGTGGGGCGCGCTGCAGCTGTGGGGCACTACGCCGCTGGGCGCGCTGGTGGCGGTGGGCCTGTCCACCGCCGCCACGGCCTGGCTGACCGGCGCCTTTCATGAAGACGGCCTGGCCGACACGGCCGATGGCCTGGGCGGCAGCGTGAGCCGCGAGCGGGCGCTGGAGATCATGAAGGACTCGCGCATCGGCAGCTACGGCACGGTCACGCTGGTGCTGGCGCTGGGGCTCAAGCTGGCCTTGCTGGCGCTGCTGGCGCAGCGCGGCGCGGCCTGCGCGGCGACGGCGCTGTGGGCCGCGCACGTGCTGTCGCGCGCCGCGCCGCTGGGGGTGATGTGCGCGCTGCCCTATGTCAGCGATGCGGCGCAGGCCAAGTCCAAGCCGCTGGCCGAGGCGGTGTCGCGGGGCAGCCTGGTGATTGCATTTTTGTGGTCCATTCCGGCCCTGGCCCTGATGGAACAAGCGCTGGGCGCTATTCATTTGATGGCGGCGCTGACGCTGTGGGGCGTGGCGCTGGCGGCCATGCTGCACCTGCTGCGCCGCCGCTTGCAGGGCTTTACGGGCGACACGCTGGGCGCCACGCAGCAGCTGTGCGAGCTGGCGCTGTATCTCGGGCTTTCGCTGTCGTTGTCATGAGGCGGGGATGAAGCTCTGGCTGGTGCGCCACGCCGAGGTCCAGGCCGCCGCCGGCCTGTGCTACGGCAGCAGCGACCTGCTGGCCTGCGCCGGCGCCACCTGGCGCGCCGCGCGGATGCTGGCGACGCGGCTGCCGCCGGGTGTGGCGGTCCACGCTTCGCCGCTGCAACGCTGCAGGACGCTGGCGCAGGCCCTGCAGACCTTGCGGCCGGACCTGGCGCCGGGTTTCGACGACCGGCTGCGCGAGATGGACTTCGGCCGCTGGGAGCGCATGCGCTGGGCGGACATCCCGCGCGCCGACTTCGACGCGTGGCTGGCCGACTTCGCCGACGCCCGCCCGGGCGGCGGCGAGTCGGTGCGCGAACTGATGGCCCGCGTGGCCGCCGCGTGGGATGCGCACCGTGCGCGCGGCACCGACGCGGTGTGGATCACCCATGCCGGCGTGATGCGCGCCGCGCTGCTGCTGGAGCGGCACGTGCGGCTGCCGGCCCGCGCCGAGGACTGGCCGGCGGACGCGTTGCCGTACGGGCAGGTGCGGATCGTCGACCAACCCGCCGCCGGATAGGCATGGGCGCTGCCGCCATGCTGCTCGGCGTGATGATCGTGATCCGGCGCCCGGCCGCATTCACCGGATGGCAGCCGGGCTCCACGCAGGCATCGATCGCCTGACCGCGCCCCCTACAATGAGCCGCAGTTTTTGCGGCTTTGTCTCGTGCGGCGCGTCCTGGGCCGCCGCCACGCCATGCGACGCCTGTCACCCGCCGAACCCCTGGTCATGCTGGCCACCATCGCCCTGTGGCTGGTGCTGGCCATGGTCACCGGCGCGCTGGTGGGCTCGGCGTGCAGCGTGTTTCTGCACCTGCTGTTCGCCAGCGAGGGGCGCCTGTACGGCGTGCCCTGGGCGCTGCTGGCCGCGCTGCTGCCGCTGGCCGGGCTGGCCAACGGCCTGCTGCTGCACTACGGCTACCGGCTGGACGCCAGCGGCCTGAAGGACGAGCCGATCGAAGCCGTCAACGAGCAGCAGGGCCGCATGCCGCTGGCCACGCTGTGGATCAAGCCGGTGGCCGCGCTGATCACCCTGGGCTGCGGCGGCTCGGCCGGCAAGGAGGGGCCGTGCTCGCACATCGGCGCCGGCGTGGCCGCCGGGGTGGGGCAGGCGCTGCGGCTGAACGCCGAGCTGCGCAAGCGCCTGGTGGCCTGCGGCGTGAGCGCGGGCTTTGCCAGCGTGTTCGGCACGCCGATCGCCGGCGCGATCTACGGCGTGGAGATGCTGGCCATCGGCCGCATCCGGCACGACTTCCTGTTTCCGGGCATCGTGGCCGGCGTGACGGCCTTCGTCGTCAGCCGCTTCTGGGGCGTGCCGTATCCCGACTATCACATCGCCTTCGACGCGCGCTTCACCGAGCTGCTGTTTCTCAAGACCGTGCTGATCGGCGTGCTGTGCGGCGTGGCCGCGTCCTGGTTCGTCGAGGCCCTGCACCTGGCGCGCCAGGGCTTCGGCTGGCTGGGGCGGCGCCTGGGGCTGTGGCCGCCGCTGCTGCCGCTGCTGGGCGGTGTGGTGTTGGCGCTGCTGCTGGCCGTGCTGCCGCGCGAGTACATGGGCCTGTCGCTGCCGGTGATGGAGCGCGCGCTGCAGGGCCAGGCCATGCCTTGGCTGGGCTTCGCGTTCAAGATCGTGCTGGTGGCGGTCACGCTGGGCTCGGGTTTTTACGGCGGCATCGTCACGCCGCAGTTCGTCATTGGCGCGGTGCTGGGCGGCGCGCTGGCGCCCCTGCTGGGCATGCACGCGGCGCAGGGCGCGGCGGTGGGCATGGTGGCCGTGGTGGCATCGGCCTCCAACACGCCGGTGGCGGCGGTGCTGATGGGGGTGGAGCTGTTCGGCGGCGGCTCCACGCTGTACGTGGCCGGCGCCTGCGTGTCGGCCTACCTGATGGTCGGCCACCGCAGCGTGTATCCGTCCCAGCACCTGGCCTACCCCAAGGCCGCGTGGTTCACCGCCCCGGCCGACCAGCCGGTGGGGCACGAGAAGGTGCAGCTGTCCTACGGCCTGCTGCGCTGGTGGCGCGAGGTGGTGCTGCCGTCGTGGCGGCGCGTGCGCGATCGCCTGCGCCGCCGCTGAGCGGCTCGTTCAGGCGGCCAAACCGAAGAACGCGCGCGCGTTGCCGTCCAGGATGCGCCGCTGCCCCTCGGCGCCCAGGAAGTCGCACGAGCGCACCAGCGAACCGGGCTGCTGCTCGCCCAGCGGGAAGGGCGCGTCGGTGCCCAGCATCACGCGGTCGGTGCCCATCACGTCGGTCAGCAGCCGGAGCGCGCCGGGGTCGAACACAGCGCTGTCGGTGTACAGGCGCCGCGCGTAGCTGGAGGGCAGCTCGGGGCAGTCCTGGCGCACGATGTCGCGGTGCTTCCAGGCGTTGTCCACCCGGCCCAGGGTGTAGGCGAAATTGCCGCCGCCGTGGGCAAAGCAGATCTTCAGCGACTTGGGAATGCGCTCCAGCGCGCCCGAGAGGATCAGCGACAGCATGCCCAGCTGCGTCTCGGCCGGCATGGCCACCAGCCAGGGCATCATCCACTGCTTCATGCGGCCGTCGGTCATCATGTCCCAGGGGTGGACGAAGACCGGGATGGCGTTGTCGGCGCAGAACGTCAGGAAGTCGATCAGGTCCGGATGGTCCAGGTCCTTCTTGCCCATGTGGTTGCCGATCTGCACGCCCAGCGCGCCGGCCTGCATGGCGCGCGCGGCCTCGGCCGTGGCCAGCTGCACGTCCTGCAGCGCCACCTGCGACAGCCAGCGCAGCCGCGCGGGGTGGGGCGCGCAGTAGGCGGCGGCCTTCTCGTTCATGCGCGTGGCCCAGTCGGCGGCGCGCGGCGCCTCCCAGGCGTAGCCGAACATGACCGGCGTGGCGCAGACGATCTGCAGCGAGATGCCGGCCGCGTCCAGCCCGCGCACGCGCGCGTCGGGGTCCCACAGCTCGTCGTGCACCGGGCGAAACGGCCTGTCGCCCAGCATGATCTGGCCGGTCCTGCCATCGGCGTCCACCGTGAGCCAGGGCGCGCGCTCGGCGTCGACGGCGCGGGCCTCGGCCTGGCTGATTCGGGGAAAGAAGTGCGAATGGATGTCGATCATGGTGAGCGTGGGGGTTGGTTCTAGCCGGCCGAGAGGTAGCGGTGCTGAGCCGCCTTGTCGGCGCGCAGCGCGTCGGAGCTGCCGCTCCAGGCCACCTGGCCTTTTTCGACGATGTGGTGCTGCTCGGCCAGCTCGAGCAGGGGCGCCAGGTTCTTGTCCACCACCAGGATGGCCATGCCTTCGGCCTTGATCTCCCGCAGCGCCAGCCAGATCTCGCGCCGTACCAGCGGCGACAGGCCTTCGGTGGCTTCGTCCAGGATGAGCAGCTCGGGGTTGGTCATCAGGGCACGGCCGATGGCCAGCATCTGCTGCTCGCCGCCCGACAGCTGGTTGCCGAAGTTGGACGCGCGCTCGGCCAGGCGCGGAAACAGGCAGTGCACGCGCTCCATGGTCCAGGCATTGGGTGCCCCGCGCTGGCGTCCGGTGGCCACCAGGTTTTCGCGCACGCTGAGGTTGGGAAACACCTGCCGCCCCTCGGGCACCAGGCCCAGGCCCAGCCGGGCGATCGCGTAGGGCGGGCGGCCCTGCACGGCTTGTCCCTTCCAGCGCACCGTGCCGCCCAGGGGCGTCAGCAGGCCCATGATGGTCTTGATGGTGGTCGTCTTGCCCATGCCGTTGCGGCCCAGCAAGGTCGCGCACTGGCCCGGCGCCACCGCCAGGTTCATGCCGAACAGCACCTGGCTGGCGCCATAGCCGGCGGCCAGATCCTCGACTTCGAGCAGGTTCATTGAACGACCCTCCGCGCTGCGCGCCGTGGGATTCGCGCTAGGGAGCGGCCCGGCGCGCTCATGCCGGAATCTCCTCGTCGCCCAGATAGGCCTCGCGCACCAGCGGGTGCTGCTGGACCGCCGCCGGGTCGCCGCAGTAGATCACCCGGCCGTGGAACAGCACGCTGATGCGGTCGGCCAGCGCGAACACGGCGTCCATGTCGTGCTCGATCAGCAGGATGCCGTACTGCCCCTTCAGGCGCTGCAGCAGGGCCACGATCTGCGCCGATTCGACCGGCCCCATGCCGGCCATCGGCTCGTCCAGCAGCAGCACCTTGGGCTGCATGGCCATCGCCATCGCCATCTCCAGCTGGCGCTGCTGCCCGTAGGCCAGCAGCGCGGCCGGGGTGTCGCGTTGCGCGCCCAGGCCGATCAGCTCGATCACCGCGTCGGCGCGCCGCACCAGCTCGGCCGTCTCGCGCGCCGGCTGCCAGAAGTGGTACGCATGGCCCAGGCAGCCCTGCACCGCGAGGATGACGTTCTCGAGCACGGTGAAGGGGCCGATGACCGAGGTGATCTGGTAGGAGCGCCCGATGCCCGCGCGCGCCCGCTCGGCCACGCCCAGGCTGTCGATGGACTGGCCCAGCAGCCGGATGCTGCCCGCGTCGTTCCTGACCTCGCCCACGATCTGGCTGATCAGGGTGGTCTTGCCCGCGCCGTTGGGGCCGATGATGGCGTGCACCTCGCCGGCGCGCACGTCCAGGTCGACGTGGTCGGTGACCAGCAGGCCGCCGTATCGCTTGACCAGCCCCTGGATGCTCAGCAGTGCCTGCGTCATGTCAGCGGCCTCCCCGGGCGGCTGGCGCATCGGAGAGGATGCCCCACAGCCCGTTCTTGAGAAACAGCACGATCAGCACGATGACCGGCCCCATGATGACGGCTCTCCGGAATAACTTGTGGAACAGGTGACCATGCAGTATCCTCCTGAGTCGGATTTTCGTGTGGAAAGGAAACCAAGTGAAACTGCATCCTAAGACCGCCGCCCTTGTGGACCGGTTCGCCGCAGCTCTGAAGGAAAAACTCGCCGCCGCAGAGGAGAAGTACGGCTACTCCGACGGGTGGGCGACTGACGACTGGATGGGCGAGTGTCGCAAGGAACTGCGGAAGCACGTTGCAAAAGGGGACCCACTGGATGTGGCGGCCTACTGCGCATTCCTGTGGCATCACGGCGAGGCGACCACCGGCCCATGTCCGCACGCAGACTACTGCAACGAGACGGGCTCCTGCGCGAACGGATGCGATGACCGGATGCCTCGGCTGACGGACCAAGATGTGGCCGACTGCTTGGGTCGGTCGTTCGATGCGGCGGGGAATATCCTGCCCAGCACCTTCGCACGCGAGGTTCTCCGGGCGGCTCAAGTCTTGGTCCGAGAGAAGTGAATTGACTGCCTTTTTCTTCATCTGCGCAGCCCTGTACTGCGCGTGGTTCATCCTGAGGTTCCTGCTATGAACGAGAATTACGAGGGCGCGCTGGCCAAGATTGACGCTGCAAGGAAACTGGCCCGGCAGACGATGGCGAAGCATGGCAAAGAGGAGGTGTGCGACCCGCCAATGGGCATCGACACGCCCCAGAGGCCGGCGCTGCCGGCTTGGCAGGACGTGTTGGGCGCTGCCGAGCAGCTCGTCCGGCAGAAGCCCGCCTTCCCCAAGTACATCAAGGGCACGGTCTTGGAGAACGATGTGCCGGTGTGGATTGCCACCTTCACCCAGCAAATGCTGGTGCGCGAGCTGTCTCGCATCCGGGCTGTCATCGCTTCCGACCGCTGTGACGGTGATACCGACTACGCAGCGGGAGCCAACGCCGCCCGAGCCAAGTACCTCGCCGCCATTGACAAGCGGTGACCCCATCCACACGACAATCCGGGGATGACGGACATCCTCGACCTGAAGGGCTGGACGGTGCTGGGTCGCACCGAGGAGGACGGGGCGGACGTGCTGGAGGCGGAGTACCCGCTGCCCATGCCTACCGCCTGCCCAAAGTGCGGCACCCTCGACTGCATCTACCGGCACGGCACCAAAGCTACTACTTACGTCGACATTCCGATGCGCGGGAAGCCGGCCAAGCTGCGGGCGAAGGTCCAGCGATACCGGTGCACCTCCTGCAAGGAGACCTTCCTGCAGCCGCTGGGCGGCATCTTGGAGGGCCGGCGCATGACGGAGCGCTGCGCCACCTACATCAAGGCCCACAGCCTGCGGGACACCTTCACCCGCATCGCGGAGAACGTGGGGTGCGACGACAAGACGGTCCGGACGCTGGGGGCGGAGTACATGGCCGAACTGGAGGCCAGCCACCGGCCGGAGATGCCAGACTGGCTGGGCATCGACGAGACCCAAATCGACGGGAAGATGCGCTGCGTCCTGACGGACATCGGGGAGCGCCGCATCCTCGACATGCTGCCGGACCGGGACAAGGCGACCTTGGCGGGGTGGCTGCACCGGTTCAAGGACCGGCACTGGGTCAAGGGCGTGGCCATCGACATGTGGCGGCCGTACCGGGACGTGTCGCACCAGATGTTCCCTGGCCGACCGGTGGTCATCGACAAGTTCCACGTCGTCCGCATGGCGAACTACTGCATGGAGCGGGTCCGCATCCGGCTCCAGAAGCAGCGCAAGGCTGGCGAGCGGCGCCTGTGGCTCCAGTCCAAGGCGATGCTGAACATGCGGTACGCCAAGCTGGCCGAGAAGGGCCGGTTCAATCTGGACATGTGGCTGGCCAACGAGCCCGAGCTGGCCGCCGCCTACGGGCTGAAAGAGGCGTTCTACAACATCTACGACCTGCCCAAGGCGCAGGCCGTGGCGGCCTTCGACGCCTTCCCGGGGACCATCCCAGCCAGCCTGAAGGCGGACTTCAAGACTCTCACGACCGCCATGAAGAACTGGCGGACGGAGATTCTGGCGTACTTCGACCACCCCATCACCAACGCCTACACCGAGGCGCTGAACGGGGTCGCCAAGACCATCAACCGGCAGGGCCGGGGGTACACCTTCGAGGTGCTGCGCGCCCGTCTCCTGTACGGCAAGGGGCCGCTGGAGCCGTGGCGGCTGGCGACCGTCTACCCTGCCAACCCCACCCAGTTGCAGCTCCTGAAGCGGGAACAGGGCAACCGGTGCCAGAGCTGCGGCTGCGAGCTGGGACGGACCAAGGACGACAAGGCGAACGTGGTCGTTCTGGTGCGCGGCAACACCCGCCGGCAGCAGCTCATTTGCGGGCTGTGCAACGTCGGTTTCCACACGGAGGCACTCAATCACCGGAAGCCTCCTTCAACACAGAAATCCGGATAGCCATGATGACCAGCCAGTGGTCGGTCAGGCCCTTGAGCCCTTCCTCCAGCAGCAGGAACACCAGCGCGCCGACCACCGGGCCCATCAGCGTGCCCATGCCGCCCAGCAGCACCATCACGATCAGCTCGCCCGACACCGTCCAGGCCATGTAGGCGGGCGAGGCAAACGAGGTGAGGTTGGCCAGGAAGAAGCCCGCCAGCGCGCACAGCAGCGCCGACACCACGTAGCCCACCAGCCGGTAGCCCAGCGGCGGCGTACCGACGGCGTTGACCCGCCTTTCGTTGATCATGGTGGCGCGCAGCACCAGCCCGAAGCGCGAGGCCACCACGCGGCGCAGCAGCAGCAGCGCCACGGCCAGCGCCGCCAGCACCGACAGGTACAGCGCCGTCTTGCTGCCCGTCAGCGCGCCGAAGCTGGACAGCCGCGCAATGCTCAGACCCTCGTCGCCGCCGTATTGCTTCAGGCCCACGGTGACGAAGAACAGCATCTGCGCGAACGCCAGCGTGATCATGATGAAGGCAATGCCCTGGGTGCGCAGCGCGATCAGCCCCACCGGCACGGCGACCACCGTCGTGACCAGCAGCACCAGCAGCAGGTGCGCCAGCCCGTTGTCCAGGCCGTGGTGCGAGGCGATCGCCACCACGTAGGCGCCGATGCCCATGTACATCGCATGCCCGAAGCTCACCATGCCCCCGTAGCCCAGGGCCAGGTTCAGCCCCACGGCGGCCAGCGCGAACACCAGGATGCGCCCGACCAGGATCAGCACGTAGCTGTCGCCGCTTACGAGGCCATACACCGGAACCAGCACGAAAAAGGCCGCCAGCAAGGCCGTGAACACCGTGCGCCAGCGCGCCTTGGGCCAGCCCAGCAGCGCGGGCGCGGGCGCGGGCGATACCGCGGCGGAAGTTGAAGGCAATGACGACATGGGCAACACCTTCAGCGGTTCTTGACCGGAAACAGGCCATCGGGCTTGAGCGCCAGCACCACCGCCATCAGGACGTAGACCGCCAGCGACGACAGGGCAGGCCCCAGCGTGTTGGCAGCCTCGGGGTCCAGCACGCCGCGCAGCAGGGCAGGCACCAGGGTGCGCCCCACGGTGTCGACCACGCCCACCACCAGCGCGCCCAGGAAGGCCCCGCGGATGGAGCCGATGCCGCCGATCACGATGACCACCAGCGTGGTGATCAGGATCGGGTCGCCCATGCCCGGCTGCACCGACATGATGGGGCCGACCATGGCGCCGGCCAGGCCGGCCAGGCCCGCGCCCAGCGCGAAGATGAAGGTGTTGAGCCAGCCGATGTTGACCCCCAGCGCAGACACCATGGCGCGGTTGCTGGCGCCGGCGCGGATCAGCATGCCGATGCGCGTGCGCTCGATCAGCAGGTACAGGCCCACGGCCACCGCCAGCCCGACGGCGATGATCAGCATGCGGTACACCGGGTAGTTGATGCCCAGCAGCGGCACCGAGGCCGAGAGCGAGTCGGGCAGCTCCATGAACACCGGCGAGGCGCCCCAGATCATGCGCGCCAGCTCGTTGGCGAACAGCACCAGGCCGAAGGTGGCCAGCACGTGGTCCAGGTGGTCGCGCCGGTACAGCGCGAACAGCCCGGCGCGGTCGACCAGCACCCCCAGCACGAACACCCCGCCAAAGCCGGCCAGCACCGCCAGCGCGAACGAGCCCGTGGCGTTCCAGGTAGCGGCGGCGAAATAGGCGCCGAACATGTACAGCGCGCCGTGCGCCAGGTTGACGAAGCTCATGATGCCGAACACCAGCGTCAGGCCCGCGGCCATCAGGAACAGCAGCACGCCGAACTGCAGGCCGTTGAGCGTCTGGATCAGAAGCAGTTCAGGCGTCATGCGGTACCCGGCCCTTCGTGCGGGATGAAGTCGTAGGCATAGTGCGTGCCCTCCGCGGTTGGTACGCAGCGCAGCCGCCCGGCGGTCGGATCGGGAAAGTGCGCTGGAAACAGCAACGTCCGCTGCCGTGCATGCTGCTGCAGAAAAGCCAGGCGCGTGGCGCGCGCCTGGTCGGCGTCAAAGCAAAAGCGCGTGCTCCAATGCGGAAATCGGCATTGCAGCGGGTGGTGCAGCAGATCGCCGGTGATCAGGGCCTGCTGGCCTTCGCTGTCGATGGCCACGCAGACGTGGCCCGGCGTGTGGCCGGGGGTGTGGACCAGGGCAATGGCCTCGTCGATGCGGTGATCGGACGGCACCAGGTCGGCCAGGCCGGCCTCGAAGATGGGGCGCACGCTGTCTTCGACGTAGTCACCCGTGCGCTGCAGGGCCTGGCGTCCTGCGTCCGAGCTCCAGTAGGCGTATTCCGGCTCGACGAACAGATAGCGCGCACGCGGAAACGTCGGCGCCCACTGCCCACCCACCCGCCGGGTATGCCAGCCCACGTGATCCACGTGCAGGTGGGTCGAGAGCACGATGTCGACATCCTGCGGCGCCACGCCCGCGGCCTGCAGCCGGTCGAGCCAGTGCCATTGCCTGCCGTCGAAGTCCGGCCGCGCCCGCTGCTTGCAGTCGCCCACGCAACTGTCGACCAGGATGGTCTTGCCGCCGCTGCGCAGCACGAAGCCCTGCATGGTGATGACCAGCCGGTCGCTGGCGGCGTCATAGAGGGCGGGGCCCATCCATGCGCGCTGCGCCGAGATGCTTTCGGGGGTGGATTCGGGATAAAGCTCGGCGGGGCGCAGCAGCGGCTCGCTGGCTTCGACCACCAGGATGACCTCGACGGCGCCGATGCGAAAGCGCCGGGCCGTGTCGGTCATGGGCTCGCCTGACACTGCAGCGCCAGTCCGCCGGTGCTCAGGGCTCAGTACTTGCACTCGCTCACGTAGGCGTCGCGGTGCGCCTTCAGCGGCGTGGCGATGGTCTTGAGCGAGACGCGGCCGGCGCTGTCCTTGGCCACCTGGAAGACGTGGAAGTCCTGGATCGGGTAGCCGTTGACGTCGAACTTGTAGGCCCCGCGCAGCGACGCGTAGTCAGCGGCGCGCAGCGCGTTGCGGAAGGCCTGCTTGTCCGCGGTCTTGCCGCCGGTCTTCTTCAGCGCGCTGTCGATCAGCAGCGCCGAGTCGTAGGCCTGCGCCGCGTACTGCGAGGGGATGCGGTTGTACTTTTTCTCGAACGCGGCGACGAAATTCTTGCTGGTCGCGTTGTCGAAATCAGGCCCCCAGAAGGTGCCCGTGACGGCGCCCAGGGCCGTGTCCTTGAGGGCCGGCAGCGTGGTGCCGTCGACGGTGGAGGCCGACACCAGCGGGATCTTGCCCAGCAGGCCGGCCTGCTTGTACTGCTTGATGAAGTTCACGCCCATGCCACCGGGGTAGAACACGTAGACCACGTCGGGAGCGGCCGCCTGCAGCTGGGCCAGTTCGGCCGAGTAGTCGGGCTGGTTCAGCTGGGTATACACCTCGCCGGCCACGCTGCCCTTGTACAGGCGCTTGAAGCCCGCGATCTGGTCACGGCCGGACTGGTAGTTGGGCGCCAGCAGATAGGCCTTCTTGTAGCCCTTGTCGTTGGCGTAGGCGCCCATCACCTCGGCCTGCTCGTCGTTCTGCCACGAGGCAAAGAAAAAGCCCTTGTTGCACTGCTTGCCGGCCAGCGGCGCCGGGCCGGCATTGGAGCCGACGAAGGTCATGTCGGCATCGGCCAGAGGCTTGGCAATGGCCATCATGACGTTGGAGAAGGTCACGCCGGCCACCAGGTCGACCTTGTCCTTCTCGATGAACTTCTGCACGATCTGCACGCCCACGTCGGGCTTGAGCTGGTCGTCTTCCTTGATCAGGTCGATCTTCTGGCCGCCCAGCTTGCCGCCGTGCTGCTCCAGCGCCAGCGCGAAGCCGTCGTACATGTCCTGGCCCAGCGCCGCGGCGCTGCCCGACATGGTGGCCATGAAGCCGATCTTGACGTCGGCGTGGGCCAGGCCCGACAGGGCCGCCGCGGACAGGGCTACGGCCAGGGGTTTGAGAAAGAGCTTCATGCGTGTCTCCTGAGGTGTATGGAACGATCGGTGCCTGACCAACGACTGGCGCGCCAGTGCCACGCCAGTCGAATTAACTACAGATATAAATATTTCACAAATAAACAATTAAATCCATAGGGATTTCTCCCTGGGTGCCTGATGAGCCAGCACCCGGTCAGGCATGCGCCTGCCGGATGGCATGCCAGGCCGCGTAGTCCTTGCCCGGGTGCACGGTGCCGCAGTGCTTGCAGGTTCTTTCGGCGTCGCTCAAGGCATAGAAGACCTCGTAGGTGCGTGGCAGGTCGGCCACCAGGTCTTGCAGCTCCATGCTGGCGCCCCACACCAGGGTGGCGCACTTGGGGCAGTACCAGTTCAGGGTGTCGATGGCGGCCTTGGGGCGCTTGAGCTCGACCAGGAAGCACAGGCCGTTCGGGTCGGGGCGCTGCGGCGAGTGCTGCAGGTGCGGCTCCATCAGCCACACGTCGCCTTCCTTCAGGTCGATGCGGTCGAACTTGCCGCGGTCCCAGATGTTGAGGTAGGCCGTGCCCTTGATCTGGTAGAAGATTTCTTCCGTCGGGTTGTCGTGGAAGTCGGTGCGCGTGTTGCCGCCGCCCACCATGTTGATGATGTAGTTGCCGTCCGGAAACAGCGCCGCGTTGTTGACCGGGGGCTTGAGGCTGGCGCGGTTGGCGTCGACCCAGCCCATCAGGTTCTTGGGCAATCCGTACTTGGGGTTCATGGTGTGTCTCCGTGCGGGTGGAAAGGACAGGGCGTTCAGGCTTGCACCGGCTTGTAGGCCACGGCCTTGATCTCGATCAGCAGGTGCGGGTGCGGCAGCTGGTGCACCGCCACCGTGGTGCGGGTGGGGCCGTCGTAGTCGAAGAACTCGCCCCACACCTCGTTGTAGCCGCCGAAATCGTTCATGTTGACCAGGAAGGCCTGCGCCTCCACCAGGTCGCTCAGCTCGGCGCCAGCGCTGCGCAGGATGCCCTGGATGTTCTCGATCACCGCGCGCGTCTGCATCCGGATGTCCAGCGTGGTCACGCCCATGGCGTCGGCCTGGGCGCCGGCAAAGCTGTTGTCGGGGCGGCGCGAGCTGGTGCCCGAGACGTACAGGAAGTCGCCCGCGCGCTTGATGTGCGGAAACTTGCCGCGCGGCGTGGCCTTGCCGCTGACCACCGTGGCCTGGGCGCTCTTGTCCTGGTGGGTGCTCATGGGCGTCTCCTTCAGACCTTGATGCAGATGTTGCTGGTTTCGGAATAGAAGTCCAGCGACCAGCGCCCGCCCTCGCGGCCGATGCCCGACAGCTTGACGCCGCCGAAGGGCGTGCGCAGGTCGCGCGAGAACCAGGTGTTGACCCACACGATGCCCACGTGCAGCCGGGGGCCGACGCGGTGTGCGCGCGAGAGGTTGGTGGTCCACACGCTGGCAGCCAGGCCGTAGTCGCTGGCGTTGGCGCGCCGCAGCACCTCGTCTTCGCTGTCGAAGGGGGCAAGGTGGCACACCGGGCCGAACACCTCCTCGTTCAGGCAGCGCGCGCCGTCGGGCAGGCCGGTCCAGATGGTGGGTTGCACGAAGGCGCCGCCATCGCGCTCGTCGCCGAAATGCGGTACGCCGCCGCCGGCGACCACGGTGGCGCCTTCCTCGACGGCCAGCCGGTAGTACGACAGCACCTTCTCGCGGTGCTCGCGCGAGATCAGCGAGCCCATGTCCACGCCCGGCTCGTCGGGCCAGCCGATCTTCAGGGCCTCGGTGCGCGCCTTCAGCGCGGCGACGAAGCGCTCGAAGATCGGCTGCTCCACGTACACCCGCTCCGAGCACAGGCAGACCTGGCCGGTGTTGGTGAAGCTGGAGCGGATTACACCCTCGACCGCGGCGTCGAAGTCGCAGTCGGCAAACACGATGGCGGCGTTCTTGCCGCCCAGCTCGAAGGAGACTTCCTTCACCCCGTCGGCCACCGTCCGCATGATGGCGGCGCCGGTGCGCGATTCGCCGGTGAAGGTGACGGCGTCGATGCCGGGGTGGCGCGTCAGCGCCTCGCCGGCCGAGCCGGGGCCGAAGCCGTGCACCACGTTGAACACGCCCGGCGGCACGCCCGCCTCGTCGAAGGCCTCGGCGATCAGCGTGGCCGACGAGGGCGTTTCCTCCGACGGCTTGCAGACGATGGCGTTGCCGCAGATCAGCGCCGGCGCGGCCTTCCAGGTCAGCGACAGGATGGGCAAATTCCACGGCGAGATGCTGGCCACCACCCCCAGCGGCTTGCGCGTGGTGTAGTTGATCAGCCGGGTGCCGTCGGCCAGGTTGGTCTCGAAGAAGTCGCCGTGCGCGGTCTTGCCCAGGTCGGCGAAGGTGCGGAAGTTGGCGATGCCGCGGTACACGTCCA
Organism: Burkholderiaceae bacterium; assembly: GCA_024235995.1. NCBI lineage: Bacteria > Pseudomonadati > Pseudomonadota > Betaproteobacteria > Burkholderiales > Burkholderiaceae > Burkholderiaceae bacterium. Next base: position 2,996,152 of record JACKLI010000001.1, on the reverse strand, counting down.
GCTTGCGCGCCTGCGCCAGCGGGCGGCCGGTGTCGGCGATCTCGGCGGCCAGGAAGTCGTCGAAGCGCCGCTCGATCACGTCGGCCACGCGGTGCAGCGCGGTGGCGCGCTCTTCGACCGTCGAGCGGCCCCAGGGGCCCTCGTCCAGCGCCCGGCGCGCGGCGCGCACGGCACGGTCCACCAGCGCGGCGTCGGCCTCGTGCACCGGCGCCAGCACGCGGCCGGTGAGCGGGCTGACGTTGTCGAAGGTCTTGCCGGTGGCGACGAAGGCGCCGTCCACGTAGTTGCGGATTTCGACCAGCGAGGGTGGCAGTGCGAAGCGTTCGGTCATGGTGGGTTCAGTCTAGGCCGCGCACGCTTGCCTTACAAGCGAAGATTTCGCCCCTTGTTATAACCAACATGAATATTTCAACGGCCGCGGCCCAGGCGCTCGCCCACCGCCCGCAGCGCCGCCAGAAAGCGCTCGGTGGCGGCGCTGGGGGCGCGGTCGGCGCGCACCGTGTAGCCCACGGCGCCGAACGCGCCCAGGCCGCGGATGGGCAGAACCGCCAGCTGGCCCAGCTGGGCAAAGCGCTCGGCCGCGGCCTGCGGCATCAGCGCCACCATGGAGCCGCCGGCTAGCAGCGCCAGGTTGGTCAGGATCGACACCGACTCGATGCGCCGCGCCGGCAGCCCCGCCGCGCCGAAAAAGGCGCGCACCGAGGGCCAGGCCATGGAGTCGGGCGTGGGCACGATCCAGTCCAGCGCCATCAGTTCGGCCAGCACCAGCTTGCGCCGGCGCGCCAGCGGGTGTTGTGCGCTCACCACCACGCGCAGCGCCTCCTCGTACAGGGGCTGGTGGGCCAGCCGCGCGGGCTCGGTGCCGGCCGCCGCCAGCGCCGCCGGGCCGGGCAGGGCGCCCACCACCACGTCCAGCTCGCCGCGCGCCAGCAGCGGAAACAGCAGGGTGTTGGGCCCCACGCGCACGGTCACCACCACGTCGGGCGCGCCGCGGCGCAGCCGCTCGATCGCCTCGGGCAGCAGCGCGGCCGAGGCGCTGATCAGCGTGCCCACCACCACCTGGCCGCGGGCGCCCGCGTGGGTCGTGTTCAGCGTCTCGGCCAGCTGGCGCAGCTCGGCCAGCACGCTGGCGGCGTGCGGCTCGAAGCGGCGGCCAAACTCGGTCAGCGCCACGCCGCGCTTGCCGCGCACGAACAGCGCGCCGCCGACCTGCGCCTCCAGCTCCTGGATCGACTTGCTGACGGCCGGCTGCGTCATCGCCAGTTCGCCGGCGGCCGCCAGCAGCGAGCCCGAGGCCACCGCCTGCTCGAAGACCATCAACTGCTGCAGGCGCAGCCGGCGCGCCAGCGACTGGCGCGAATGGAGCGGCAAGGCGGGCTGCGCGGGGGGCTCAGGAGCGTCGGGGTCGGCCATGGCGGCATTGTGACAAGCCGCCCCGGTGTAAAGGAAGGCGCCTGTCCGCCCATCCCATCGCTAGGTCCGCGCCAAACTCTGCGGACGAAAAGCGATTTCCGCTACTCCGCCGCCATCGTCTACAACAACTTTCCCTGGCCACTGTGCGCCCGGTTTTGAGAAAAACAAGGCTCTAGCCGGCGTGCAGAAAGCGCAGGAAGCTATCGAAAAAGAAGTGCAGGCGGTGCTGGACGCGCGCACGCAGTTTGCCGCCAGCAGCCTGGCCGACCTGTACGACCCGCTCACCATGCCGCCCGCCCTGCTCAAGGCGCACCAGCGGCTGGACGCCGCGGTGGACAAGGCCCATCAGCTCGCCGGCGGCCCCCGGGCCTACGCCAACGACGCCGCGCGCGTGGCTTTTTTGTTCACGCTGTACCAGCGCATCACCAGCCTGCTGCCGGCGGCCGCGTCCCCATATCCCTATGGCAAAAAAAGTTGCGGCATAACCGGGAGCATTTATAATTTTTTCAGTTCGTTTCAATTGAAGCGAGTTGAGTGAGGGATTCTGATGAAAGCTCAAAGCCTAATCCGTCAGTGCGCAGTTGCTTTAACTTGTATGTTGGGTGTTGCTGGCCAGGCGCAGGCCGCCAACGTCGCGTTTTGGAACGACTCTCACTCTGCTAGCAGCTTCGCGGCCTTGAACGCGGCGCACACGGTGACCCAGGTCACGACGGCCAACATCGACTCGGGGGCACTGTCGAGCTACGACGTGCTGGTGATGGGACACGTCAATCCAGCCGACTCTACGGCAACCACGTGTACCGCGATCCAGACCTTTCTGGCCGCCGGAAAGGGCGTGGTGAGCGAATGGAACAACGCCACGTTACTGTTCCAGCCTGCGCCGGGCGCGTATTACGCGATGACCAACCCCTGCAACCTGTTTGCCGGCACTGCCAGCGGGGGCGAGAATACTTTTGGTAGTGACGTGCCGATCCAGATCACGATGCCCGCCAGCCCGCTGGTGGCGGGGCTGAACAGCCCGTTTTCCATGGCGGACGGCAGCGAGTTCGTCTACGAATTGACCGGCCTGGGACCGGAATGGACCGTGGCGGCCACGTTCGATGGCGGCGGCACCACTTACCCGGCCGTGCTGTCGGCGGTGCGCAGCGGCGGCGGATGCGTGGCTCTGTCGCCGTTCGACTATTTCGACGCCAGAAATGCCGGGGGAAGTGCCCAAAGCAACATGGAGACGCTACTCAACAATATGGTTGCTTGGGCCGCGCGCGGGCCCGTCAGTTGCGGCCGAGCCATGCCGGCAGCGGTGCAACCGGTGCCGACGCTGGAGGCCCCGCTGTTGGCCGTGCTGGCCGGTTTGATGGCTGGGCTCGGCTGGCTGCGCCGTCGCCGCCACTGATCGCTTCGCATCACTCTTGGCATGCGGCGCCTGGGTTACCCGGCGCCGCGTGACGTTGAGCGGCATGAAGCGAGCATGGCCTGTTGTCACGCCGGGTGTGCTGGCCATGGCGCGTGTCGTGCCAACCCCCTCGGCGAGTCAATGCGGCGAGTCAATGTCCCGCAGCGAGCCGTGCTTGATCCCCGGGCCCCGGCCCGAAGCTCCGTAGGCCGCAGCGCCGGCGTGCGGATCGGGTAGTCGAAGGCGCCGTCTGCGGCCGACTGGAAAGCCGCTACCGCTACCGCTACTCCGCCGCCATCGTCTACAACAACTTCCCCTGGCCCCTGTACGCCGATGGTTTTGAGCAAAACAAGGCTCTAGCCGGCGTGCAGAAAGCGCAAGAAGCTATCGAAAAAGAAGTGCAGGCGGTGCTGGACGCGCGCGCGCAGTTTGCCGCCAGCAGCCTGGCCGACCTGTACGACCCGCTCACCATGCCGCCCGCCCTGCTCAAGGCGCACCAGCGGCTGGACGCGGCGGTGGACAAGGCCCATCAGCTCGCCGGCGGCCCCCGGGCCTACGCCAACGACGCCGCGCGCGTGGCCTTTTTGTTCACGCTGTACCAGCGCATCACCAGCCTGCTGCCGGCGGCGGGCGCGGCGGGCAAAAAGCCGCGCCGCGCATAGGCTGCTCAGGGTGCCGGCGTGCGGATCAGGTAATCGAAGGCGCTGAGCGCGGCAGTCGACCCGGCTCCGGCCGCCACCACGATCTGCTTGTAGGGCACGGTGGTGCAGTCGCCGGCGGCAAACACGCCGGGCACGTTGGTTTCGCCCCGGGCGTTGACCTCGATCTCGCCGAACCTGCTGCGCCCCACGGTGTCGCCCAGCCATTCGGTGTTGGGCACCAGGCCGATCTGCACGAACACGCCCTCCAGGTCGACCCTGGCCTCGGTGCCGTCGCCGCGGTGCTTGAACTTCAGGCCGCTGACCTTGCCGCCTTCGCCGGTGATCTCGGTCGTCTGCGCATTGGTGTGCACGGTGACGTTGGGCAGGCTTTGCAACTTTTTGATCAGCACCGCGTCGGCCTTCATCTCGGGCATGAACTCGAGCACGGTGACGTGATGGACCACGCCGGCCAGGTCGATGGCGGCCTCGACGCCCGAGTTGCCGCCGCCGATCACGGCCACGTCCTTGCCCTTGAACAGCGGGCCGTCGCAGCTGGGGCAATAGGCCACGCCCTTGGTCTTGTATTCCTGCTCGCCGGGCACGCCCACGTTGCGCCAGCGCGCACCGGTGGCCAGGATGACGCTGCGGCTTTGCAGGCGCCCGCCGTTGGCCAGCTTGACGGTGACGAGGCCGCCGGCTTCAGCGGCCGGAATCAGCTCGGCCACGCTTTGCGCGGTGATGACGTCCACCTCGTAGTTGCGCACGTGCTGCTCCAGCGCGGCCGCGTACTGCGGGCCGGTGGTCTCGGGCACGCCGGGGTAGTTGGCGATCTCCAGCGTGTCGTTGACCTGGCCGCCGAAGCGCTCGGTGACGATGCCGGTGCGGATGCCCTTGCGCGCGGTGTAGATGGCCGCGGCCGCGCCGGCCGGGCCGCCGCCGACGATGAGCACCTCGAACGGCGCCTTGGCGCTGAGTCTGTCGGCGTCGCGCCGGGCGGCGCCGGTGTCCACCTTCTGCAGGATTTCCTCCAGCGAGGTGCGGCCACTGTGGAACATCTGCCCGCCCTGGAACACGGTGGGCACGCCCATGATGTCGCGCGCCTGGATTTCGTCCTGGAACAGGCCGCCGTCGATGACGGTGACCTTGACGCGCGGGTTGAAGATGGCCATGAGCGAGAGCGCCTGCACCACGTCGGGGCAGTTGTGGCACGACAGGCTGATGTAGGCCTCGAAGTCCAGGTCGGTGTCCAGCGCCTTGATCTGCTCGAGGACTTCGGGCGCGACCTTGGGCGGGTGCCCGCCCGTCCACAGCAGGGCCAGAATCAGCGAGGTGAACTCGTGCCCCATGGGGATGGCGGCAAAGGTCAGCTGCGTGCCGCTGCCCGGGCGTGCCAGAGTGAAGGAGGGCACGCGTGCATCCGTGCCGTCGGTGCGCAGGGTGATCTTGTCGGGGCGCATGCTGGCGACTTCTTGCAGCAGCTCGCGCAGCTCGGCCGACTTGGCGTCCTCGCCCAGGGTCGCCACCATCTCGAACGGCTCTTGCACGCGCTCGAGGTAGGCCGCGAGTTGTTGCTTGATGTCCTGGTCCAACATGGTGGTAACTCCTTGTTTGATAGCTGCTTGCGCAGAATGGGTGCGGGCCAGCAGATGATTTTTCAATAAAAAACCGAACGGCCGAGCGCGTGCGCCCCGTCGCCGTTCGGCGGTGCGGCTGCGACGGGCGCAGCGTGTCGGATGCTTAGATCTTGCCGACCAGGTCGATGGAGGGCTTCAGCGTCTTCTCGCCTTCCTTCCACTTGGCGGGGCACACCTCGTCGGGGTGCTCGGCGGTGTACTTGGCGGCCTTCAGCTTGCGCAGGGTCTCGCTCACGTCGCGGGCGATCTCGTTGGAGTGCACTTCCATCGTCTTGATGGTGCCGCTGGGGTCGATCACGAAGGTGCCGCGCAGCGCCAGGCCTTCCTCGGGGATGTGCACGCCGAAGTTGTGGGTCAGCTGGTGCGTGGGGTCGCCCACCAGGAAGAACTTGGCCTTGCCCACGGCGTCGCTGGTCTCGTGCCACACCTTGTGGCTGAAGTGCGTGTCGGTGGTGACGACGAACACCTCGGCGCCCAGCTTCTGGAACTCGCCGTAGTGCTCGGCGGCGTCTTCGATCTCGGTCGGGCAGTTGAAGGTGAAGGCGGCGGGCATGAAGATCACGACCGACCAGTTCTTGCCGTTGCTGAAGTTCTTCTCGGTCACTTCCTCGAACTTGCCGTTGTGGAAGGCCTGGGTCTTGAAGGGCAGGACCTTGGTGTTGATCAGGGACATGGGTTTTCTCCTTGGGTTGACGAAATCGATGGGTGAATTATAGTGTATTGCTATTGATATTAACTATACATTTTATCTAAACTATATTTAGCGCCTGCCTATCGCGGGCTGCGGATACAAAAAAACCGGATGCCAGGCATCCGGTTTTCGGCAGGCGCAAGCGCCCACGGGGCGACGCATCCGTGCGTCAATGCGGCGCCTGCTCGAAGGGCAGGCTGATCTTGCCCAGGTCCTTGTGAGTCTCGACCAGGACCAGCGGGCCGTCGTCCAGCTCGACCGCGGGCGGGCGCTCGCGCGGCACGTGGATGGGCGCGGGCTCGGCGGCGATGGCGGCCTGCACGGCAGCCACCTTGTCGGCGTCGGAGTTGACCCACTGCAGGCCGGCGGTGTCGGCCAGGTTGGCCAGCGCGTCGACGGGCAGGGCAAAGCCGGTCACCTTGGGCAGGCCGGCGGGGGCCGGTGCGGGGGCGGCGGCAACGGGCGCTGGTGCCGGCGCCGGAGCGGAGACCGCGACCGCAGGGGCCGCTGCCACCGGGGTCGGCGCCGGGGCGGCGACGTCCAGCGAGGGCGCGTGGGCCAGCGCTTGCGCGGCGGACGGCTCGTGGGCGGACGCAGCCTCGGCCTGCGCGGCGCGGGCGAAGTACGAGCGCGGTGCGTCGCCGGCCGGCGCGGCCGGGCTGGCCTCGGACGGGGCGGCGGCGCGCTCGTCGCTCATGGCCGTGTCGGCATGCTCGGCGGGGCGCTCGCGGCGTTCGCGGCGCTCACGCGGGCGGCGCTCGCGCGGCTCGGCGTCGGCGCTGGCCGGGCGGGTGTCGCCGGTGGCGTCCATGCCTTCCGGCGCCGCGTCGTCGCGCTCACGCGGCTCGTCGCCGCGGCCTTCGCCGCCACGGCCACGACGGCCTTCGCCGCGCGGGCCGCGCGGTGGGCGGGCGCTGGCGCCCGCTTCGTCCGGCGTCGCGTGCTCGGCGCCGTTGCCGTTGGGGGCGGCGTCACGGCGCTCGCGTGGCGGACGCTCGCTGCGTTCGCCGCGTTCGGGGCGCTCCCGCGTTCACCGCGCTCGCCGGAGCGGCGGCCGCCGTCGCGCGGCTTGCGGGCGTCGCCGTTGGCGGCGCTGCGCTCGCCGGCTTCACCGGCCGCGGCCTGGCCTTCGCGCGGTTCGCCGCGGCCTTCGCCGCTGCGCCCGCCGCGGCCCCGGCCGCCACGGCGGCCACCGCGTTCACCGCCGCGCTCGCCGCGGGCCTCGCGCTTGTCGTCGGCGGCCGGCGTGGCCGCCACGACAGGAGCGGCGCTGGCCGCGGGCTGCGGCGCCGGCGTGGTGCCGAACAGGCCCCGGAGCCAGCCCATCAGGCCACCGGCGGCTGGCGCGGCGGCCGCGGCATGGGGCGCGGTGGCGGCAGCAGGCGCCGCCACCGGAGCGGCGGCGGGCGCCGGCGCCGGCGGCTGGGGCATGGGCACGTCGCGCAGCACGCCCTTGATGACGGGCTGCTGGCGGTTGGTGGGCTCCTGGCTGCGGCGCGTGACGTGGGTCGGGTCCTCGAACTCCTCGGCCAGCTTGTAGCTGCTGTCGATGTCGTCCAGGCGCGGGTCGTCGTGCTTGAGGCGCTCGAGCTTGTAGTGCGGCGTTTCCAGCGACTTGTTGGGCACCAGGGTGACGTTGACGCGCTGCTTGAGCTCGATCTTGGCGATCTCGGGGCGCTTTTCGTTCAGCAGGAAGCTGGCCACCTCCACCGGCACCTGCACGTGCACGGCGGCGGTGTTGTCCTTCATGGACTCTTCCTGGATGATGCGCAGGATCTGCAGCGCGCTGGACTCGGTGTCGCGCACGTGGCCCGAGCCGCCGCAGCGCGGGCAGGGGATGGAGGCGCCTTCGCTGAGGGCGGGCTTCAGGCGCTGGCGGCTCATCTCCAGCAGGCCGAACTTGCTGATGGAGCCGAACTGCACGCGCGCGCGGTCCTGGCGCAGCGCGTCGCGCAGGCGGTTTTCGACCTCGCGGCGGTTCTTGCTCTCCTCCATGTCGATGAAGTCGATCACGATCAGGCCGCCCAGGTCGCGCAGGCGCATCTGGCGCGCCACCTCGTCGGCGGCCTCCAGGTTGGTGCGGGTGGCGGTTTCCTCGATGTCGCCGCCCTTGATGGCGCGCGCCGAGTTCACGTCCACGCTGACCAGCGCCTCGGTGTGGTCGATGACGATGGCGCCGCCCGAGGGCAGGGTGACGGTGCGCGCGTAGGCGGACTCGATCTGGTGCTCGATCTGGAAGCGCGAGAACAGCGGCGCGTTGTCGCGGTAGCGCTTGACGCGGTGCGCCTGGTCGGGCATCACGTGCGCCATGAACTGGTGCGCCTGCTCGAAGATGTCGTCGGTGTCGATCAGGATGTCGCCGACGTCGCTGTTGAAGTAGTCGCGGATGGCGCGGATGACGAGGTTGCTTTCCTGGTAGATCAGGAAGGCGCCCTTGCCGGCCTTGGCGGCGCCGTCGATGGCGTCCCACAGCTTGAGCAGGTAGTTCAGGTCCCACTGCAGCTCGGGCGCGCTGCGGCCGATGCCGGCGGTGCGCGCGATGATGCTGGCGCCCTTGGGGTATTCCAGCTGGTCCATCGCCTCCTTCAGCTCGGCGCGGTCCTCGCCCTCGATGCGCCGGCTGACGCCGCCGCCGCGCGGGTTGTTGGGCATCAGCACCACGTAGCGGCCGGCCAGGCTGACGAAGGTGGTCAGCGCCGCGCCCTTGTTGCCGCGCTCCTCCTTCTCCACCTGCACCAGCAGCTCCTGGCCTTCCTTGATGGCGTCCTGGATGCGCGCCTGGCTGGGCGAGACGCCCTCGGCGAAGTACTGGCGGGAGATTTCCTTGAACGGCAGGAAGCCGTGGCGCTCCTCGCCGTAGTCGACGAAGCAGGCTTCAAGCGAGGGCTCGACGCGCGTGACGACGGCCTTGTAGATGTTGCCTTTGCGCTGTTCGCGCCCCTCGATCTCGATCTCGTAGTCGAGCAGTTTCTGTCCATCGACAATCGCCAGGCGGCGTTCTTCGGCCTGCGTGGCGTTGATCAGCATCCGTTTCATGATGCGTGTTCCTTTGCGTCAAAAAGCATGGCCCCCTGAAGGGGCACTCGACGCCGGGGCGGCGCGCAAAAACGCAAGGACGAAACGAAGAACCGAGGGTGCGCTCAGGCGGCTGTCCCACCCGGGTGGGTGGCAGCGGCCCAGGGCGGGGCTGGAGCGGCAACGTGCGCGGGGGCCGGCCGGGTGGCCTTGCTGGCGGTGACGGGCGGCGGCGCGGGCTCGAAGCCGGCGGGGCCGGGCGCGGCCATGCCGGGCACGGGCAGCAGCCAGCGCCAGCAGATCGCAAACCAGGTCATCAGCACGTTGGGTTCTCGTCGGAGCCGACTCGCGGGGGCCGCCTTGTGCGGCGCGCCCGCCAGTCTCGGGTGTTTCGTCGTCAGGGTTTCATTGCGCCGTCCGTGTCTGCTCGTTTTGGGCCAGGCGGCCCGGTGTGGGGCCTGGCGGTCGTTGTGCGGACGCGGCGTCGAACCTTTGCTGGCCGGGCGGCGCTTGCCTGATGGAATTAGACTTGCCCGCAGTCGGGATGTCCATTCCGGTTCAAAGTCAAGCGTTTACACCACCGGATGCCAACAAATCCCATTATAGGGGCGCCCGCCGCACCCGCGCCCAAGCCCCCCGTGCTGTGGGTGACGGTGGACGCCGAGAGCGCCGGCCAGCGCCTGGACAATTTCCTGATCCGCCAGCTCAAGGGCGTGCCCAAGACGCACGTGTACCGCATCATCCGCTCGGGCGAGGTGCGGGTGAACAAGGGGCGCGCCGCGGCCGACACGCGGGTGCAGCCGGGCGACGTGGTGCGCGTGCCCCCGGTGCGCCAGGCGGTGCGCGAGCAGGCCCCGGTGCCGGCGCGCGAGTTTGCGGTGCTGCTGGAGGACGAGCACCTGCTGGCCATCGACAAGCCCGCCGGCGTGGCGGTGCACGGCGGCTCGGGCGTGAGCTTCGGCGTCATCGAGCAGCTGCGCCGCGCCCGGCCCGGCGCCCGCCTGCTGGAGCTGGTGCACCGGCTGGACCGCGAGACCAGCGGCGTGCTGTTGATTGCCAAGAAGCGCAGCGCGCTGAAGGCCCTGCAGGAGCAGTTCCGCGAGCGCAGCACCGGCAAGACCTACCTGGCCGTGGTGCGCGGCGACTGGCCCGAGCGGCTGAAGGTGATCGACGCGCCGCTGCACAAGTATCTGATCGAAGGCGGCGAGCGCCGCGTCAAGACCGTGGCGCCCGAGCACCCCGACGCCATGCGCGCCGTCACGCTGGTGCGGGTGCGCGAGCGCGCGGGCGGCCACAGCCTGCTGGAGGTCACCATCAAGACCGGGCGCACGCACCAGATCCGCGTGCACCTGGCCGCCCAGGGCCACCCCATTGCCGGCGACGACAAGTACGGCGACTTTGCGCACAACCGCCTGTTGCACAAGCAGGGCCTGAGGCGCATGTTCCTGCACGCGTGGCGGTTACAGTTCGAGCATCCGGCCAGCGGCGAACGCATCGAGCTGCTCGCGCCCCTGCCGGCCGACCTGCCCTGGCCCCTGCCCCAAACCGCCTCCCCATCCGCATGACCCGCCCGCGCCAGTTCGACCTGATCTGCTTCGATTGGGACGGCACCCTGTTCGACTCCACCGCCATCATCACGCGCTGCATCCAGCAGGCGGTGGTGGACGTGGGCGGCGCGCGACCCAGCGACGAGGCGGCTTCGCACGTGATCGGCATGGCGCTGGTGCCGGCGCTGGCCAAGGCCGCACCCGACGTGCCGGCCGACCAATACCCCGAGCTGGCCGCGCGCTACCGCCACCATTACTTCAGGCACCAGGGCGACATCAGCCTGTTCGACGGCGTGCTGCCGCTGCTGGCCGCGCTGCGCGAGCGCCACCACTGGCTGGCGGTGGCCACCGGCAAGAGCCGCCGCGGCCTGGACGAGGCGCTGGCCTCGCGCCAGCTGCGCGGCGTGTTCGACGGCTCGCGCACCGCCGACGAGACCGCCGGCAAGCCCGACCCGCGCATGCTGCACGAGCTGATGCGCCAGTTCGGCGCCGAGCCCGAGCGCACGCTGATGATCGGCGACACCACGCACGACCTGCAGATGGCCCAGAACGCCGGCTGCGCCAGCCTGGGCGTGAGCTACGGCGCGCATCCGGCCGAGGCGCTGACGGCCGCGCTGGCCCCGCGCTTTCTGGCCCACTCCGTGGCCGAGCTGCAGGCCTGGCTGGCCGAGCACGCCTGAGCGAATCCGCAGCCCAAGCCATGCCGGCCGATACCTCCACCGACACGCCGATCGAGCTGTGCGCCTCCGCCGACCTGGCCGAAGGCGGCCTGGCCGTGCCCTTCGACGTGGTCTGCGACGGCGAGCCCTGCCGCGCTTTCGCCATCCGCTTCGAAGGGCGCGCGCACGCCTACCTGAACCGCTGCACGCACGTGGCGATGGAGCTGGACTGGCAGCCCAACCGCTTTTTCGACGACACCGGCCAGTGGCTGCTGTGCGCCTCGCACGGCGCGGTGTACGCGCCCGACACCGGCGAGGGCGTGGCCGGGCCGTGCCAGGGCGGCCTGCTCAAGATCGAGCTGACCGAGGCCGATGGCACGGTGCGCTGGCAGCCCACCGAGCGCCTGCGGCCGGTGGTGTTCTGAACGCGCTCGGCGCGTCATTTTTTAATCATTTGGGCCTCTGGCCCGCTCGGAATCTGCCCAAACAGCTATGGAAAACGAAGTGAACATCGACGGCAAACCGGTGGCCTGGGAACGCGCCACGATCGAGAAACTGGTGCTGGCCCAGGTGCGCGAGCAGCGGGCGGCGCGCCGCTGGCGCATGCTGCGCACCCTGCTGTGGATGGCGCTCTTCGGCGCGCTGGTCTGGCTGCTGGCGCGCGACCAGTGGTCGGCCGCCACCGTGCCCAGCGGGCCGCACACGGCGCTGGTGACGATCCGCGGCGAGATCGCCGACCGCAGCGAGGCCAGCGCCGAGTCCGTGCTGCCGGCCATGCGCAGCGCGCTGGAGGATTCGGACACCAAGGCGCTGGTGCTGCTCATCAACTCGCCCGGCGGCAGCCCGGTGCAGGCGGGCCTGATCAGCGACGAGATCCGCCGCCTGCGCAAGCTGCACGGCAAGCCGATCTACGCCGTGGTGGAGGAGACCTGCGCCTCGGCGGCGTACTACATCGCCTCGGCGGCCGACGACATCTACGTCGACAAGGCCAGCATCGTCGGCAGCATCGGCGTGCTGATGGACGGCTTCGGCTTTGTCGGCACCATGGACAAGCTGGGCGTGGAGCGGCGCCTGCTGACGGCCGGCGCCAACAAAGGCTTTCTGGACCCGTTCAGCCCGCAGACCGAGACGCAAAGGCAGTTTGCCCAGGTCATGCTCGACCAGATCCACCAGCAGTTCATCGACTCCGTCAAGCGGGGCCGCGGCGACCGCCTGAAGGCCACGCCCGAGACCTTCAGCGGCCTGTTCTGGACCGGGGAGCAGGCCATCGGCATGGGCCTGGCCGACGGCTACGGCAGCCTGGATTCGGTGGCGCGCGACGTGGTCAAGGCCGACAAGCTGGTGGACTACACCAACAAGGAGAACCTGGCCGAGCGCGTGGCCAAGCGCTTTGGCGCAGCCCTGGGGCAGGGCGCCGTGGCGGCGCTGCGCGTGCTGCCGGCGCTGCGCTGAGGTTTCAGTCCGGCGCCACGTCGAAGCCTGCGGGCGGCAGGCCTTGCGCGTGGCGCGCGGCCATGTGCTCGAAGGCGCGCTCCAGGTGGCGCGTGAAGCGCCGCGTGTCGAACAGCGGCGCCGTGGGCGTGCCCGCCGCCAGCCGCTGGCGCAGGCCGCGCAGGGTCTCGGGTTCGCGGGCCAGGCGCAGCGCCAGCGCCTCGTACTCGTCGGCCGAACGGGTGATCAGCTCGGGCAGGCCCACGGCATCCAGCAGGCTGGCGGCCATGCGGCCGGCGAAGGTGTGGCCCAGCTGGGTCAGCACCGGCAGGCCGGCCCACAGCGCGTCGCTGACGGTGGTGCCGCCGTTGAAGGGCAGGGTGTCCAGAAACAAATCGGCCTGGCGGTACTGCGCCAGGTACTGCGCGTAGGGCCGGCGCTGGGCAAACACCAGCCGCTCGGGCGCCACGCCGCGCGCCTGTGCCTCGGCGCGCAGGTTCTGGCGCGCCGTCTCGCCGTCGCCCAGCAGCCACAGCACGGCCTGCGGCAGCTGGCGCAGCAGGTGCATCCAGCGGTCGAACACCCGGGGGTTGATCTTGTACGTGTTGTTCAGGCAGCAGAACACGAAGCCGTGCCCGGGCAGGCCCAGCTCGGCGCGCGAGGGGGTGTCGGGGGCGATGGGGCGCGCATCGTCGTTGGCCTGGAACGAACCGGGCAGGCGCACGATGTGCTCGGAAAAGGCGTGGGCCTGGTCGCCGGGCGTGACCCAGCGGTCACCGAGGATGTAGTCCACCTGAGCCATGCCCGAGGTGCCGGGATAGCCCAGGTACTGCACCTGGATGGGCGCCGGCCGCCGCGCCAGAATGCCGGGGCGGGCGTGGGTGGTCAAGCCGTTGAGGTCGACCAGGATGTCGATCCGGTGCCGGGCGATCAGGCGCGCCGCCTCGGCGTCGCCCAGCGCGTGGAGGTCGATGAAGTGCTCGAACGCCGCCTGCGCGCGCCGGCGCTCGGGCGAGTCGTCGGCCTGCGGATAGGTGGAGAACGCGAAGGTCTCGAAGCGGCGGCGGTCATGGGCCTCGAACATGCCGGCCATCAGGTGGCTGACGGCGTGCGCGCGCAGGTCGGACGACAGGTAGCCCAGGCGCAGGCGCCGCCCGGCTGGGTTGTGGAACGCGGGCGCGGCGGGCTCTTGCGGCACCTGGCTTTCGGCGGCGGCGAGGGCCCGGTTGGACCGCAGCAGGTCGTCGGCGCTGGCGTCCGGATGGGCCAGGGTGGAGAGGGTGACCGAACCGGCCGTGCCCGACCGCAGCAGGCGCAGCACCTCGTCGAACAGCTCGGGCAGGCCGGCCCAGTGCGCGGTTTTCAGCATCGCGTCCATCAGCCACAGGGCGATGCCGGCGTGGGCCGGGTCGGCGGCGTGCGCCTGCTGCAAGGGCGCCAGCGCGGCGGCCGGCCCCTCGACCCTGGCGAGCGCCTGCGCCAGGCCCAGCAGCACCTGCGGCGAGTCGGGCGCCAACCGCGCCGCCTGGCGCAGGCGCTCGAGCGCCAGGTCCGGGCGGCCCAGCTGCTGCAGCACGCTGCCGAACTTGAGCCAGCCGTCGGCGCTGCCGGCGTCCAGCGCCACGACCTTCTCGTAGCAGGCCAGGGCGTCGGGCAGGCGCCGCGCTTTTTCCAGCACCTCGCCCAGCGCCAGCCAGGAGCGGGGCTGGCGCGGGTCGGCGTCGGTGGCGCGCTCGAAGCTGGCGATCGCTTCGTCCAGCCGGTGCAGCGCGAGCAGGACGTGGCCGCGGTTGAGCCAGGCGTGCGCATGCCCCGGTGCGATGCGCACCGCCTGGCTGAAGCTGGCCAGCGCCGCGTCGTGCTGCTGCAGCGCGTGCAGCGTGTTGCCGCGGTCGTACCAGATGTTGGCGCTGCCGGGCTCGATGGCCAGCGCGCGGTCGAACCAGGCCACGGCGTCCTGCGGCTGGCCGGTTTGCGAGCAGGCGGTGCCCAGCAGGCAAAGAAGCTGGGTGTTGCGCGGCTGCAGCGCCAGCGCCTGGCGCAGCGGCTGCAGGGCGTCGGCGGGCCGGCCGCCGACCATCCGCGCCATGCCGAGCAGCTGCCAGGCCTGCGCATGGGCGGGTTGCGCTTGCACGATGGGCCCGCACAGCGCCTCGGCCTGCGCGGCCTGGCCGGCGTTGAACAGCTCGACGGCGCGGGCGAAGCGATCGGCCGTGCCGGTGGCGGCGCGCGCCGGGGCGCTGGGGTGGGGCTTGGACTTGGACATCGTGTGGGCCTTGCTCGGCCAGGCAGGGCGTCAGCGCCGTGACGTTCGGGGTTCAGCGGCCGATGGCATACACGGCCGGCATGGCCAGCGCGGCGGGCGCCGGCGTCGCGCGCCGCCATTGCGCCACGCTCTGGCTGGTGCAGCGCGCCTGGGCCAGCGTCAGGCCCTGGCAGACGGCCAGCTGCGTCGTGGGTTGCAATTCATGCAGCAGGGCCTGCAGCAGCGCGGCGTTGCGGTAGGGGGTTTCGATGAACAGCTGGGTCTGGCCGCTCTTGCGCGCCAGGGCTTCCAGCTCGCGCAGGCGCTGCGCGCGGGCGGCCGCGTCCTGGGGCACGTAGCCGACGAAGGCGAAGCTCTGGCCGTTCAGGCCGCTGGCGGCCAGCGCCAGCAGGACGGACACCGGCCCCACCAGCGGCACCACCTCGATGCCCAGCGCATGCGCGGCGCGCACCACCGAGCTGCCGGGGTCGGCCACGGCCGGCATGCCGGCCTCGCTGACCAGGCCCATGTCGTGCCCCTGCAGCGCGGCGGCCAGCAGCGGCCGGGCGTCGGGCAGGGCGCTGGCGCGGTCGTGGTCGCCCTTCTTGTGCACGGCGCGCGGCAGTTCGGCGATGGCCTGCGCCTGCAGCGGCTGCGCCAGCGGCACGACGGCGTCGACGCGCTTGAGGAAGGCGCGCGTGGACTTGGCGTTTTCGCTGATCCAATGTGTGATGCCGGCGGCCGCCTGCAGCGTGCCCAGCGGCAGCACGTCGGCGAGCGGCGCCTGCGTGTCGCAGCCGTGGTCCAGCGGGGTGGGGACCAGCAGCAGACGGCCAGGGGTTGGGCTCATGGCAGCACCCGGCCGGCGGCGCGCAGCATGCGCGCGGTGCGGATCAGCGGCAGGCCGACCAGCGCCGTGGGGTCGTCGTTGTGGATGGCCTCCAGCAGCGCGATGCCCAGACCCTCGCTTTTGGCGCTGCCGGCGCAGTCGTAGGGCTGCTCGGCGCGCAGGTAGCGCTCGATCTCGCCGTCGCTCAGGGGCCGAAAGCGCACCTCCACCGCGGCCAGGTCGCTCTGCTCGAAGCCGGTGGCCCGGCACACCACGGACAGCGCGGTCTGGAAGATCACCGTCTGCCCGCTCATGGCGCGCAGCTGCGCCACGGCGCGCTCGTGCGTGCCGGGCTTGCCCAGCGGCTGGCCGGCCAGGTCGGCCACCTGGTCGGAGCCGATGACGATGGCCTGCGGATGGCGCGCCGCCACGTCGCGCGCCTTGGCCAGCGCCAGCCGCCGGGCCAGGGCGGGCGGGGCTTCGCCGGGCTGCGGGGTTTCGTCCACGTCGGGCGCGGCCACGTCGAAGGGCAGGCCCAGGCGGGCCAGCAGCTCGCGCCGGTAGCGCGAGGTGGAGCCCAGGATCAGCGGTCGGTCGGCGGCAGGCAGGCAGGGGGCATCGCTCATGCGGGCGATTCTCTTACACTGCCCGCATGAGTTTCCGGTTTCAGCCCCAGCATCTGGATGTGGCGGCCTTTGCAGGCGCCAAGGCCCACCTGTCGGCGCGCGATTCACTGCAAAAATACGAGCGGCTTGCGATTGAAGTACGCGGGCCAGAGCCCGATTTGACGGTTGAATGGCAGGTGCAGGGCGAGCAGCGCAGCGCCGCCGACGGCGTGGCGCGGCCGGCGCTGCATGTGCAGGCCCAGGCCCGCCTGCCGCTGACCTGCCAGCGCTGCATGGGCGAGGTGCGGGTGGATGTCCGGGTCGATCGCCATGTGCTGTTCGCGGCGGACGAGGACAGCGCGGCGGCGCTGGACGACGTGTCCGAGGACGACGTGCTGGCGCTGGCGCCCGAGATCGACCTGCGCGCCTTGATCGAGGATGAGCTGCTGATGGCCCTGCCCCTGGTGCCGCGCCACGAGGTGTGCCCGCAGCCGGTCAGGCTGTCGGCGCAGGACGCGGATTTCGACGCCGCGCAGGAGCAGCGGCAGCACCCGTTTGCCGCGCTGGCGGCGCTCAAGGACGGCAAGAAGCCCTGAGCCGTTCGGGACGGCGGCCGCCCCGACCTACTTGGTGCCGAAGATGCGGTCGCCCGCGTCGCCCAGGCCGGGCAGGATGTAGCCGTGATCGTTGAGCTGGCGGTCGATGGCGGCGGTGTAGATCGGCACGTCCGGATGGGCCTTTTGCAGGGTGGCGATGCCCTCGGGCGCGGCCAGCAGGCACAGGAACTTGATGGAGCGCGGCGTGCAGGCCTTGATGCGCTCGATGGCCGCGGCCGCCGAGTGGCCGGTGGCCAACATCGGGTCCACCACGATCACGTCGCGCTCGGCCATGTCGGCCGGCATCTTGAAGTAGTACTCCACCGCCTGCAGCGTCTTCGGGTCGCGGTACAGGCCCACGGTGCCCACGCGGGCGTTGGGCACCACGCGCAGCAGGCCGTCGAGCATGCCGTTGCCGGCGCGCAGGATCGAGGCGAACACCAGCTTCTTGCCGTCGATCATGGGGCTCTGCATTTTTTCGAGCGGCGTTTCGATCTCCACCAGGTGCGTCGGCATGTCGCGCGTCACCTCGTAGGCCATCAGCATCGCCAGTTCGCCCAGCAGGGTGCGAAAGCTGGTGCTGCTGGCCTCCTTGTTGCGCATCAGGGTCAGCTTGTGCTGCACCAGCGGGTGGGTGATGTGGTGGACTTGGGCTGGGGTGGCGGGCGGCATGCGGGGGATTTTAGACAGGCAGCCGCGTGTCGGATCAGCGCAGTTTCAACAAGCGGTCCAGCGACCAGCGGCCGCCGCCTTCGCGCATCAGCAGCATCAGCGGCACCGCCCAGGTCAGGTGGGTGGGCCAGGCGTCGGGGTAGACGAAGATTTCGATCACGGCGGTCATCACCAGCAGGGCCAGGGCTGCGCTGCGCGTGAACAGGCCCGCGAACAGCAGCAGCGGAAACAGGTGCTCGGCATAGGTGGCCAGGTGCGCGGCCAGCCCCGGGTCGATCAGCGGCAGCTTGAACTCGTCGGTGAACAGCGCGATGGCGCTGTCGCTCACATGCAGGCCGTGATCGACCTTGGTGCGGCCCGACAGCCAGAAGGTGGCGCCGATGCCGAACCGGGCGGCCAGGGTCAGCAGCTCGGTGCAGGGCAGCAGAAAAGGGCGGCTCCACACGGCGTTGTAAAGGCGATTGAAAGCGTTCATGTTGTTTGGACTTGCGTTGCGTTGAGGGTGAGCGCGCCGGCCTGCGCCAGCGTGGCCAGCAGGGCGCTGGGGTTGGCATCGGGTTCGGCCTGCAGGGCGTGGGCCAGCGCTTCGGGCAGGGTGTGGCCGGCGGCGCAGGCGTCCAGAAAGGCGCAGGCGGCGCGGGAGGCCGGCTGCCAGACCACTCGGTCCGCAGGGCGGGTGATCAGGGCGCCTTCGCCTTGCCACAGCAGGTCGCGGCCGGGGTCTTCGTCGGCGCGGGTGCGCGACCATAGGGTGTAGGCGGGCAGGGCGTCGTCCCACAGCCAGCGCGCGGCCGGGTGCGACTGCAGCCGCAGCGTGGCCAGGGCCTGCTCGTGGCTGGCCAGGCGGGCCAGATCGCCCGCGCCCAGCACGGGCGCGTCGGCGGCCACGTGGCTTTCGCTCCACAGCCGGTCCAGTCGCGCCACGGCGGGCAGGTAGGGCAGCGCCTGGGCGGGCGCGTAAGTGGTCAGGAACTCGGGAAATTTTTCACCGTAGAGCAGCAGCGGGCCGGCCTGGGGCGGCTGCTGGCGGGCGTAGATGGCGGCAGCATCGTCGAACCAGGCCGCGCCGGTGAGCTTGACGATGGAGGGAAACTGCGCCTGCAGCGCGTCCATGCAGCCCTTGAGCACGGTGTTGCGGTAGACCGCGAAGCCGGGTTGGCGGGTCAGCTCGTCCAGTTCGGGGCTGTCGGCCATCAGCGCCCGGGCAAAGCGCTGCTGAAAATCGGCCATGGATCGAGGCGCGCAAGCGGTGTTCATGCGATGGCCCCCGCAGTGCATGCGTGCAGCAGAGCGTGGGCGCGGTTGCGCTCGGCCAGCAGGACGTCGAAGGCGGGCACCTTGCCTTCGCGCTCGACCAGCGTGGGCACCGGGCCGGTGCGCTCGATCACGGATTGGTACAGCGCCCACACGGATTCGGAGATGGGGGCGTCGTGCGAGTCGATCCACAGGGCCTGGCCCAGGCGCGGGTCGGCACTGTGGCCGGCGATGTGGATTTCGGCCACGGCCTCCAGCGGGTATTCGTTCAAATAGCTCTGGGGTGCAAAGCCGAGGTTGTGCGCGGAGACTTCGACGTTGTTCACGTCCAGCAGCAACTGGCAGCCGGTGCGCCGCACCAGCTCGCGCAAGAAATCGGGCTCGCTCCAGTCGTGTGCGTCCACGCGCAGGTAGTGCGAGGGGTTTTCGACCGCGATGGGCCGGCCGATGGCGTTTTGCGTGCAGTCGATGTTGCGCGCGATGGTGTTCAGCGCCTCGGTGGTGCGGGGCGTCGGCAGCAGGTCGGGCACCCAGGTGCAGCCCCAGTGGCACCAGGCCAGGTGCTCGGACACCAGGGCCGGCTCGAAGCGCCGCACGAAGGCGGCCAGCTGCTTCAGGTATGGGGCATCGGGCAGGGCATGCCCGGCCAGGGAGAGCGACACGCCATGGACGGACAGCGGATGCCCCTCGCGCAGGGCGTGCAGCCACGCCAGGCGGGGGCCGCCGGCCACCATGTGGTTTTCCGGGTGCACCTCCAGCCACAGCCCGGGCGTGCGGCATGGCAGTGCCGCGTCGAAGTGCTCGGGCATGAGGCTGATGCCGGCGCTCAGGCGGCGGGTGTCCATGGCGTGCTCTCTCGCTGGGCGTGGATCAGGCGCCGATGGGCGTGAGCGAGCCCATGCCCTTGGGGGTCTTGATGCTGGTGCAGGTGCCGGCGGGCACGTTCTTCCAGGCGTTGCCCTGGTAGTCGGTCTTGGCCGTGCCCGCGCAGGTGGTGCCGGCGCCGGCCTTGCAGTCGTTGTGGCCGGCCATGGACACGCCATAGCACTTTTCCATCTTGACGGGCATCTTGTCCTTGCCCATGTCGTCGGCGCGGGCGGCGGTGGAGACGATGGCGCTCAGGCTCAGGGCGGTGAGGGCGGCGAGTTGGACGGTCTTGTTCATGAAAAATCTCCTTGAAGGAACCGATACGATCGGCGGGTTGAAAGATCGACCACGATGGCGGTCACCACTCCATTCGAATGCCTGAGCTCGCCGGTTACGCCAGATGTTCAAATGGAGCAAAAATTTTTTTATTGGCCGCCGCGATCCGGGCGTAACCTTTGCCTGGGCTGGGACGAACTCAGCGTTGCGCCACTCATCCAATGCCCGTCTCCGACACCGAAACCGAACTGCGTGCGCTGATGCTGGCCGGCCTGGCGGGCGACGAGGCGGCCTACCGGCGCTGCCTGCAGAAGCTGGCCGCCCACCTGCGCGCCTATCTGGGGCGGCGCCTGTTCGGCTGGCCCGACGACGTGGAGGATCTGGTGCAGGAATGTCTATTGGCCATGCACAACAAACGCCATACCTATCAGGCCGACCAGCCGTTCACGCCCTGGGTGCACGCCATCGCGCGCTACAAGCTGATCGACCTGCTGCGTGCGCGCGGCGTGCGCGAGGCCCTGCACGATCCGCTGGATGAGGAGATGGCCCTGTTCAGCGCCAGCGAGCACGACGCGCTGGATGCCCGCCGCGACGTGCTGGGCATGCTGCAAAGCCTGCCCGACAAGCAGCGCCGCTCGATCGAGTGCGTCAAGCTCGAGGGCCTGTCGGTGGCCGAGGCGGCGCGCCTGACGGGCCAGTCCGAGTCGGCGGTGAAGGTGGGCATCCACCGGGGATTGAAGGCGCTGGCGGCGCGCTTTGGCGCCAACCAGCGCCTGGAGGGCCAGGCATGAAAACCGACGATCTGATCAAGCTGCTGGCCACGCAGCCCGCCGCCGAGCGGCAGGCCCCGGCGGGCGCAGCGCTGGCGCGCGCGGTGGGGCTGGGGCTGCTGGGGGCCTTGCTGATCATGCTGGCCGGCTATGGGACGAATCCGGCCTTGCCGCAGTTGCTGGGCACGCCCATGTTCTGGTTCAAGCTGGGCATGCCGGTGGTGGTGGCGCTGAGCGCGGCGCGGCTGGCGGCCCGCCTGGCGCGCCCCGGCATGGGCCCGGGCCGCGCAGGGTGGGGCATTGCGCTGGCCGTGGCGCTGGTGTGGATCGCGGCGGTGGCGCAATGGCAGGCCACCCCGGCGCCGGAGCGCGCGGCCTTGCTGTGGGGGCAGACCTGGCTCAGTTGTCCCTTCAGCATCGGCCTGATCGGGCTGCCGGTGCTGGTGGGCAGCCTGCGCGCCTTGCGCGAACTGGCGCCGACCCGGCTGCGGTTGGCGGGCGCGGCCGCCGGGGCGCTGGCCGGTGGTGCCGGCGCGGCCGTCTATGCCTTGCACTGCCCCGAGTTCGGCGCGCCCTTTCTGGCGGTGTGGTACGTGCTGGGCATGGCGCTGCCGGTGGCGGCGGGCGCCTGGCTGGGGCCGCGCGTGCTGCGCTGGTGACGGCGAGCACGCAACACGCCGCAGGCTTGCGTCAAGAACTATCGAAAATATAGCTCACTGCGCTTGTCCGGCGCCGGCTGCGGCCCGATTTTGCTTTGATTCAGCGCTTGCGCCCGCCCAGCAGGCTGCCCAGCGCACCGCGCAGAAATTCGCGGCCCATACGGCGCATCTCGCCCTTGACCACGGTCTGCACCATGCCGTCGTACTGGCCGCCGCGCGGGCCGGTGCGGCCGAACAGGGCTTCCTTGACCACCGTGCCCACGCTGCCCAGCAGGCCGCCGTCGGCCGCGCCGCCGGCCGCGGGCGCGCCGCTGCCGTTGCCGCCACCGGGGGCTGCGCCCGCGCCCGTGCGCTGGGCCAGCTTCTCGTAGGCCGACTCGCGGTCCACCGCCTGCTCGTAGGTGCCTGCCACCAGCGAGCCGGCCATCAGCGCCTTGCGCTCGTCGTCGGTGATGGGGCCGATGCGGCTGCCGGGCGGGATGACGAACAAGCGCTCGGTCACGCCGGGGCGGCCCTTGGCGTCGAGCAGGCTGACGAGCGCCTCGCCGGTGGCCAGCTCGGTGATGGCGGCCTCGACGTTCAGCTTGGGGTTGCCGCGCATGGTCTCGGCCGTGGCCTTGACGGCCTTCTGGTCGCGCGCGGTGAAGGCGCGCAGGGCGTGCTGCACGCGGTTGCCCAGCTGCGCCAGCACGGTGTCGGGCACGTCGATCGGGTTTTGCGTCACGAAGTACACGCCCACGCCCTTGCTGCGCACCAGGCGCACCACCAGCTCGATGCGCTCGAGCAGCACCTTGGGCGCGTCGTTGAACAGCAGGTGCGCCTCGTCGAAGAAGAACACGAATTTGGGCTTTTCGGGGTCGCCGATCTCGGGCAGGCGCTCGTACAGGTCGGACAGCAGCCACAGCAGGAAGCTGGCGTACAGGCGCGGCGCGGTCAGCAGCTTGTCGGCGGCCAGGATGTTGACGACGCCCTTGCCGCCGACGGTCTGCATCATGTCCTCCAGGTTGAGCATGGGCTCGCCGAAGAACCTGTCGCCGCCCTGGCTCTCCAGCGTCAGCAGGCCGCGCTGGATGGCGCCCACGCTGGCGGTGCTGACGTTGCCGTACTGGGTGGTGAAATCCTTGGCGTTGTCGCCCACGTGCGCCAGCATGGCGCGCAGGTCCTTCAGGTCGAGCAGCAGCAGGCCCTGGTCGTCGGCGATCTTGAACACCAGGTTCAGCACGCCGGCCTGCGTGTCGTTCAAATCCAGCATGCGCGCCAGCAGCAGCGGCCCCATGTCGCTGATGGTGGCGCGCACCGGGTGGCCCTGCTCGCCGAACACGTCCCACAGCGTGGTGGGGCACTGGGTGGGCGGCGGCGGCTCCAGCCCGCGCTCCTTCAGCACCTGGGCGATCTTGCCCTCGATGCGGCCGGCCTGGCTGATGCCCGTCAGGTCGCCCTTGACGTCGGCCATGAACACCGGCACGCCGATGGCCGAGAACGACTCGGCCATTTTCTGCAGCGTGACGGTCTTGCCGGTGCCGGTGGCGCCGGTGACCAGGCCGTGGCGGTTGGCCAGGCCGGGCAGCAGGAAGGCCTGGAGATCGCCGTTCTGGGCCATGAGGATGGGATCGGCCATGGGCACTTGCCTTTGAAAAGTAAAATCGCCCGATTATCAAGCGACTTTTTTGAAGAAGGTGAGAGCGTCATGGCCGGCCACAGCAAATGGGCAAACATCCAGCACCGCAAGGGGCGCCAGGACGAGAAGCGCCAGCGCATCTGGACGCGCGTGGTGCGCGAGATCATGGTGGCCGCGCGCACCGGCGGGGGCGACCCCACGGCCAACCCGCGCCTGCGCCTGGCCATCGACAAGGCCAAGGCCGCCAACATGCCGGCCGACACCATCAAGCGCAACATCGACAAGGCCACCGGCAACCTCGAGGGCGTGAGCTACGAGGAGATCCGCTACGAGGGCTACGGCATCGGCGGCGCGGCGATCATCGTCGACACCATGACCGACAACCGCGTGCGCACCGTGGCCGACGTGCGCCACGCCTTCAGCAAGTACGGCGGCAACATGGGCACCGAGGGCTCGGTGTCGTTCCAGTTCAAGAACGTGGGGCAGATCGTGTTCGCCCCCGGCGTGAGCGAGGACCAGGTGATGGAGGTGGCGCTGGAGGCCGGCGCCGACGACGTCATCACCGACGAGGACGGCGCCATCGAGGTGCTGACCGCGCCGGGCGCCTTCGAGGCCGTGCGCGACGCGCTGGCGGCCGCGGGCCTGGCGCCTGAGGTGGCCGAGGTGACGCTGCGCGCCGACAGCAGCATCGACCTGGCGGGCGAGGACGCGCAGAAGATGCAAAAGCTGCTGGACGTGCTGGAAGACCTGGACGACGTGCAGAACGTCTATCACAACGCCAACGTCGACCTGGGCGAGTGACGGCAGCATGAAAGTCCTTGTCATCGGCGGCGGCGGCCGCGAGCACGCGCTGGCCTGGAAGCTGGCGCAGTCGCCCCGGGTGCAGCAGGTGTTCGTGGCGCCCGGCAACGGCGGCACGGCGCGCGACGCCAACCTGAAGAACGTGCCCCTCACCGACGTGGCGGCGCTGCGCGACTGGGCGCTGGCCGAGAAGATCGCGCTCACGGTGGTCGGCCCCGAGCAGCCGCTGGCCGCGGGCGTGGTGGACGACTTTCGCCAGCACGGCCTGCGCATCTTCGGCCCCAGCCGGGCGGCCGCGCAGCTGGAAAGCTCCAAGGCCTTCAGCAAGGCCTTCATGCAGCGCCACGGCATTCCCACCGCGGCGTACGATACCTTCACCGACGCCGCGGCGGCGCGCGCCTACGTCGACCGGCTGGGCGCGCCCATCGTCGTCAAGGCCGACGGCCTGGCCGCCGGCAAGGGCGTGGTGGTGGCGCAAACCGTGGCCGAGGCGCATGCCGCCATCGACGACATGCTGGGCGGTAACCAGCTGGGCGTGGCGCACAACGAAGGCGGCGCGCGCGTCGTGATCGAGGAGTTCCTGCACGGCGAGGAAGCCAGCTTCATCGTGCTGTGCGACGGCAAGAACGTGCTGCCGCTGGCCACCAGCCAGGACCACAAGCGCCTGCTGGACGGCGACGCCGGCCCCAACACCGGCGGCATGGGTGCGTACTCGCCCGCGCCGGTGGTCACGCCCGACATCCATGCGCGCGCGATGCGCGAGATCATCCTGCCCACCGTGCGCGGCATGGAGCAGGACGGCGTGCCCTTCACCGGTTTCCTGTACGCCGGCCTGATGATCGACGCGCAGGGCCACCCCAGGACGCTGGAGTTCAACACCCGCATGGGCGACCCCGAGACCCAGCCCATCCTGATGCGCCTGAAGTCCGACCTGCTGGAGGTGCTGCTGGCCGCCACCGCCGGCAAGCTGGACACGGTGCAGCTGCAGTGGGACCGGCGCGTGGCCCTGGGCGTGGTGATGGCCGCGCACGGCTACCCGCAGGCGCCGCGCAAGGGCGACGTGATCGTCGACCTGCCCGCCGTGCAGGACGACGCCATGGTGTTTCACGCCGGCACCGTGCTGGACGGCGACCAGGTCAAGACGGCAGGCGGGCGCGTGCTGTGCGTCACCGTGCTGGCCGACTCCGTCAAGCAGGCGCAGGTGCGCGCCTACGACGTGGCGCGCCAGATTCACTTCGATGGGGCGCAGTACCGGCGCGACATCGGGCATCGGGCGGTGGTGTGAGCCACGCTGCATGCGCCCTCGCCCAACCGCACACACGCTGACATGACCGACTTCAACACCCAGGTCCGCCATTACCTCATCGGCCTGCAGGCCCGCATCATCGACGCCATCGAAGGCGTGGACGGCCAGGCCCAGGCCGTGCGCGACGCCTGGCAAAAAGCGCCCGGCGATACGCTGCAGGGCGAGGGCATCACCCGCATCATGGAAGGCGGCGCGGTGTTCGAGCGCGCGGGCTGCGGCTTCTCGGATGTGCGCGGGCCGCGCCTGCCGCCCTCGGCCACGCAGCACCGGCCCGAGCTGGCCGGCGCGCCCTTCGAGGCCATGGGCGTGTCGCTGGTGTTCCACCCGCGGAGTCCCTATGTGCCCACCGTGCACATGAACGTGCGCATGATCTCGGCCGGCCAGCCGGGCAGCGAGCCCGTGCGCTGGTTCGGCGGCGGCATGGACCTGACGCCTTACTACGGCTTCGACGAGGACTGCCGGCACTTCCACGCCACCTGCCGCGACGCGCTGGCGCCGCTGGGCGGCGACCTGTACGGCCGCTTCAAGCCCTGGTGCGACGAGTATTTTTTCAACAAGCATCGCGGCGAGGCGCGCGGCATCGGCGGCATCTTCTACGACGACTTCGCCGAGGGCGGGCCCGAGCACGGCTTTGCGCTGATGCGGGCGGTGGGCGATGCTTTTTTGAACGCCTACCTGCCCATCGTCGAGCGCCGCCGCGCCACGCCCTGGAGCGAGCGCGAGCGCCAGCATCAGCTGCATCGGCGCGGGCGCTACGTCGAGTTCAACCTGGTGTGGGACCGCGGCACGCACTTCGGCCTGCAGTCGGGCGGGCGCACCGAGTCGATCCTGCTGTCCATGCCGCCGCTGGTGGCGTGGGCCTACCAACGCACACCCGAGCCCGGCACGCCCGAGGCGCGGCTGACCGAGCACTTCCTGGTGCCGCGCGCGTGGGTCTGAATCCCGCGCCCCAGCGCATCGGCGTCTACGGCGGCGCCTTCGATCCGCCGCATACGGCGCACCTGGCGGTGGCGCGCGCGGCCATCGACCAGCTGGCACTGGACGTGCTGCACGTGATTCCCACCGGCGACGCCTGGCACAAGTCGCGCCCGCTGTCGCCCGCGCGCGACCGCCTGGCGCTGTGCCGGCTGGCCTTTGCCGGCTGGCCGAGGGTGCGGGTCGACGACCGCGAGCTGCGGCGCCTTGGGCCCACCTACACCATCGACACGCTGGGCCAATTGCGTGCGCAGCACCCGCAAGCCGAGCTGTTTCTGATCATCGGCAGCGACCAGGCCGATGCCTTCGCGCGCTGGCGCCAGGCGCAGGACATCGTCTCGATTGCTACCGTTGCGATAGCTTGTCGGGCAGATGCAGCGGGGGCCAGCGCCCCGTTCGATGCCGAACATGCGCTGCCGGGCCTGCCGCTGGCCGGTGCGCGCGGCGTGCGGCACCTGCGGCTGCCGGCGCTGCCGCACAGCTCCACCGACATCCGTGCCCGCGTGGCCGCCGGGCGCGGCATCGCCCGTCTGGTGCCCGCCGCGGTGGCGCGGTATATTGCCGACCATCATCTCTACTCAAGTCACTCAATGAGCGAAACCGCCGCCAAGAAAGACGTGCAGAAACTGCAGCGCGCCATCGTCGATGGCCTGGAGGACGTCAAGGGCCAGGACATCCGGGTGTTCAACACCGAGCATCTGTCGCCGCTGTTCGAGCGCGTGATCGTGGCCAGCGGCACCTCCAACCGCCAGACCAAGGCGCTGGCCGCCAGCGTGCGCGACAAGGTGCGCGAAGCCGGCTTTGCCAAGCCGCGCGTGGAGGGCGAGGACAACGGCGAATGGATCATCGTCGACTGCGGCGCCGCCGTGGCGCACGTGATGCAGCCCATGATTCGCCAGTACTACAACCTGGAAGAAATCTGGGGCGAAAAACCGGTGCGCCTGCGCTCGGCAGCCCCCGCCGTGGCCAAGGCGGCCAAAAAAGCGGCTGCCAAACCGGCGCCAGCCAAGCCTGTGGCCAGCGCCAAGCCCGCTGCCGCCAAAAAGGCGCCCGCCAAGGCGGGTGGTGCCAAAGCTGCCGCGCCGCGCAAGCCCGCCGCCAAGAAGGCCGCAGGCACGGCGGGTGCGGCGCGCAAGACCAGCGCCCGCAAGCCCATGGCCAAGGTGCCGGTGGCCAAGAAGATGCTGGTGGTGGGCAAGCCCGTGGCCAAGACGGCCGCCAAGACCAGCCCCGCGCGCAAGGCCGCGCCCGCCCGCAAAACCCCCGCACGCCCGGCGCGATGAAGCTGTGCGTGGTCGCCGTCGGCCTGCGGGTGCCGGCGTGGGCCGGCGCGGCCTGGGACGACTACGCCAAGCGCTTTCCGCCCGAGCTGAAGGTGGAGCTGAAGGCCATCAAGACCGAGCCGCGCGCCGGCGGCAAGACCGCCGCGCAGGCCATGGCCGCCGAGCGCCAGCGCATCGAGGTGGCGCTGCCCAAATCGGCGCACGTGGTGGTGCTGGACGAGCGCGGCACAGCGGTCAGCACCGCGGCCCTGGCCGAGCGCCTGACGCACTGGCAGTCGCTGGGCCAGGACGTGGCCCTGCTGATCGGCGGCCCCGACGGGCTGGACCCCGCCCTGCGCCAGGCCGCGCACGAGCGCATCCGCCTGTCCGACCTGACCCTGCCGCACGCCATGGTGCGCGTGCTGCTGGTGGAGCAGCTGTATCGCGCCTGGTCGGTCAACGCGGGGCATCCGTATCACCGCGAATGAAGGGCGGCAGCCGAGACTTGACCATGCTTGACTTTGTCTACCTGGCCTCCCAAAGCCCGCGCCGGCGCGAGCTGCTCGACCAGCTGGGCGTGCGCTGGCGCCTGCTGCTGCCGGGCGATGCGCAGGCGGCCGAGACGCTGGAAGCGGTGCTGCCCGGCGAGGCCCCGGCGCGCTACGTGCGCCGCGTGACGGCGCTCAAGCTCGATGCCGCCGTGCAGCGCCTGCAAGCCGAAGGCGGCGCCAGCGCGCCCGTGCTGTGCGCCGACACCACGGTGGCGCTGGGCCGGCGCATCCTGGGCAAGCCGCAGGACGCGCGGGAGGCCGCCGCCATGCTGCGCGTGCTGTCGGGGCAGACGCACCGCGTCATCACGGCGGTGGCGGTGCAGCACGGCAGCTGGCGCGGCCAGGCCGCCAGCGCTTCGCGCGTGCGCTTTGCGCCGCTGGGCGAAGCCGACATCGCCGCCTACGTCGCCAGCGGCGAATGGCAGGGCAAGGCCGGCGGCTACGCGGTGCAGGGGCGGGCGGCGGCCTTCATCGCGCACATCAGCGGCAGCTACAGCGGCATCATGGGCCTGCCCTTGTTCGAAACCGCGCAATTGTTGCGTTCGGCCGACGTGCAATAAGCGCGAGAAGCTATCAAATATGCAGCAAGAAATTCTCATCAACTGGTCGCCGCAGGAAACCCGCGTGGCCGTCGTCGAGCTGGGCGCCGTGCAGGAGCTGCACGTCGAGCGCACGCTCGAGCGCGGCCTGGTGGGCAACGTGTACCTGGGCAAGGTGGCGCGCGTGCTGCCGGGCATGCAGTCGGCCTTCATCGACATCGGGCTGGAGCGCTCGGCCTTCCTGCACGTGGCCGACCTGTGGCAGCGCCCGCTGGAGGGCGAGAGCCTGCCCGCGCACCGCAACGGCGGCGCCCAGCGCCCGATCGAAAAGCAGGTGTTCGAAGGCCAGACGCTGATGGTGCAGGTCATCAAGGACCCCATCGGCACCAAGGGCGCGCGCCTGTCCACGCAGATCAGCGTGGCTGGGCGCATGCTGGTGTTTTTGCCGCAGGACGATCACATCGGCGTGTCGCAAAAGATCCCGGCCGGCCTGCGCGACGCACTGCGCGAGCGCGTGCAGCAGCTGGCGCGCGCCGCCGTGCCGGAGGGCAAGACCGGCGGCTACATCCTGCGCACCAACGCCGAGGACGCCAGCGACGCCGAACTGGCCGAGGACATCGCCTACCTGCGCAAGACCTGGGCGCGCATCCGCGAGGCCGCCACGCGCCAGCCGCCCGCATCGCTGCTGCACGAAGACCTGCGCCTGCTGCAGCGCGTGCTGCGCGACCTGGTGGGCGAGGGCACGCAATCCATCCGCATCGATTCGCGGGAGCAGTTCGACGCGCTGATGGCCTTCGGCAAGGAGTTCATGCCGGCGGCCGCGGCGCGCCTGTCGCACTACCGCGGCGAGCGGCCGATCTTCGATTTGTTCAACGTCGACGACGAGATCGCCAAGGCGCTGGGGCGGCGGGTCGACCTGAAATCCGGCGGCTACCTGGTGGTCGACCAGACCGAGGCGCTGACCACCATCGACGTCAACACCGGCGGCTTCATCGGCTCGCGCAATTTCGACGACACGGTGTTCAAGACCAACCTGGAGGCCGCGCAGGCCATTGCGCGCCAGCTGCGGCTGCGCAACCTGGGCGGCATCATCGTGGTCGACTTCATCGACATGACGCAGGCCGAGCACCAGCACGCCGTGCTGGCCGAGTTCCGCAAGCAGCTGGCGCGCGACCGCGTGAAGACCCAGGTGGGCGGCTTCTCGCCCCTGGGCCTGGTCGAGATGACGCGCAAGCGCACGCGCGAATCGCTGGCGCAGCTGCTGTGCGAGCCCTGCGAGCAGTGCCAGGGCAGCGGGCGCGTGCGCACCGCGCGCACCGTGGCCTACGACGTGCTGCGCGAAATCCTGCGCGAGGCGCGGCAGTTCAACCCGCGGGAATTCCGCGTCGTCGCCGCGCCCGCCGTGATCGACATGCTGCTGGACGAAGAGGGCCAGCACCTGGCCGGCCTGTCGGACTTCATCGGCAAGCCCATCTCGCTGCAGGCCGAAAGCACGGTGGGGCCGGATCAGTACGATATCGTTCTGCTTTGACTGTCACGAACCACTCGGAGAGAAAAATCATGTTCAGCCACATCATGGTCGGCTCCAACGACATCGACCGTTCCAAGCGCTTTTACGACGCGGTGCTGGGCCTGCTCGGCGCGCCCGAGCCCGCTCGCAACCAGGCGCCCACCGGCCACACGCGGCTGTTCTACCGGCACGAGGGCAACACCTTCTGCATCTCCGAGCCGATCAACGGCGAGCCGGCGACCTCTGCCAATGGCGCCACCATCGGCTTCAAGTGCAGCTCGCCCGAGCAGGTCCAGGCCTTTCACGACGCGGCGCTGGCGCACGGCGGCCGCTCGATCGAAAACCCGCCCGGCCTGCGGGAGGGCAAGGCGGGCGCCCTGTATCTGGCCTACGTGCGCGACCCCGACGGCAACAAGCTCTGCGCCCTGTATCGCCCCAAGTAAGGCCGCCGAAGCGGCCATGGGTCGATTTGACCCATGGCCAGCAGGTCACCCCACCATGTCGGCCGACAGGCCCGCCGTCTGGCTGAAGCCGCCGTCCACGTAGGTGATCTCGGCCGTCACGCCGGCAGCCAGGTCGCTCAGCAAGAAGGCCGCCACGTTGCCCACGTCCTCAATGGTGACGTTGCGGCGCAGCGGCGAGGCGCTGGCCACGTAGCCCAGCAGCTTGCCGAAGTCCTTGATGCCGCTGGCGGCCAGCGTCTTGATGGGGCCGGCGCTGATGCCGTTGACGCGCACGCCCTTGCCACCCAGCGCCTCGGCCATGTAGCGCACGCTGGCTTCCAGGCTGGCCTTGGCCAGGCCCATGGTGTTGTAGTTGGGGATGCTGCGCAGCGCGCCCAGGTAGCTCAGCGTCAGCAGGGCGGCCTTGTCGCTCAGGTAGGGCAGGGCGGCCTTGGCCATGCCCGGAAAGCTGTAGGCGCTGATGTCGTGCGCGATGCGGTAGTTCTCGCGCGAGAGGCCGTCGAAGAAGTTGCCGGCGATCGCCTCGCGCGGCGCAAAGCCGATGGCGTGCACGAAGCCGTCGAAGGTGGGCCAGGTGGCCGAGAGGTCCTTGAACATGCGCTCGATCTGCTCGTCGCTGCCGACGTCGCAGTCGAACACCAGGGTGGAATCGAACTCGGCCGCAAACTCGGTGATGCGGCCCTTGAAGCGCTCGCCCACGTAGCTGAAGGCCAGCTCGGCGCCCTGGGCGCGGCAGGCCTTGGCAATGCCGTAGGCGATGGACCGGTTGGACAACACGCCGGTGATCAAAAGCTTCTTGCCCGCCAGAAAGCCGGTGGGATGGGTCATGCGCTGGCTCCTCGAAAAATAGCGGCAGAATTATCGCATGCGACTTGTTCTGGCGGCCCTGCTCGCGGCATGCAGCCTTCCGGCCTGGGCCGCGCATGGCTACGCGCTGTGGGGCGATCTCAAGTACCTGGCCGGCTTCAGCCACTTCGACTACGTCAACGCCGATGCGCCCAAGGGCGGCGAAATCCGCCTGGTGGGCAATTCGCGCGCCTCCACCTTCGACAAGTACAACCCCTTCACCATTCGCGGCAACGCGCCCACCTACCTCAGCCAGCTGATGTTCGACACGCTGCTGACGGGTTCGCTGGACGAGGCCGGCGCCGCCTACGGCCTGCTGGCCGAGGACGTCAGCGTCGCGCCCGACCGCCTGTCGGCCACCTTCCGCCTGCGGCCCGAGGCGCGCTTTCACGACGGCTCGCCGGTGCTGGCGGCGGACGTCAAGCACAGCTTCGACACCCTGGTCGGCCCCTACGTCTCGCCGGCCTACAAGACCCTGCTGATCGAGGTGGCCGGCGCTGACGTGCTGGACGAGCGCACCGTGCGCTTTCGCTTCAGGCAACCCAACCGCGAGCTGCCGCTGACCGTGGGCGGCCTGCCCGTGTTCAGCCGCAAGTGGGGGCAGGGCAAGCCCTTCGACCAGGTGGTGATGGAGCCGCCCATCGGCAGCGGGCCTTACCGGATCGGGCCGGTCAACTTCGGGCGCGACATCACCTACGTGCGCGACCCGAACTACTGGGCGCGCGATCTGGCGCCCAAGCGCGGCAGCGACAACTTCGATCGCGTGCAGGTCAAGATCTACCGCGACAACACGGCGCGGCTGGAGGCGCTGAAGGCCGGCGAGTTCGATCTGATGGCGTTCTACTCGGCCGGCGACTGGGCGCGGCGCGTGAACGGCCCCAAGTTCAAGACCGGCGAGCTGGTCAAGGGCGAGTTCCGGCACCAGTTGCCCACCGGCTTTCAGAGCTACGTGCTCAACACCCGCCGCCCGCTGCTGCAGGACGTGCGCGTGCGCCAGGCGCTGGGCCTGGCGATCGACTTCGAGTGGATGAACCGGCAGATGTTCTACGGCGCCTACCGGCGCGTGCACGGCATCTTCGGCAACACCGCGTGCGCGGCCACGGGCGTGCCCGACGCCGCACAACGGGCGCTGATGGAGCCGTACAAAAAGGACATTCCGCCCGCCGCCTTCGGCCCCGCCTTCGAGCCGCCGCGCACCGACCAAAGCCCCAACGGCCTGCGCGAGAACCTGCGCCAGGCGCAGCAGCTGCTGGCGCAGGCCGGCTGGACGGTGCAGGGCGGCGTGCTGAAGAACGCCCAGGGCCAGCCCATGGTGCTGGAATACCTGGACAGCAACGAGGGCGGCGCGCGCGTGGTGGCGCCTTGGCGGCGCAACCTGGAAAAGCTGGGCATCCGCCTGGACTACCGCGCGGTCGACTTCGCGCTGTACCAGCAGCGGCTGCAAACTTTCGACTTCGACATCACCACCATCGCCTACCAGGGCACCTTCAACCCGGGGCAGGAATACGCCGACCTGTTCGGCAGCAAGGCCGCCGACACTCCCGATTCGGGCAACCTGGCGGGCGTCAAGAACCCGGCGGTGGACAGCCTCATCAGCCACATGGTGGGCGCGGCGACCCGGCCCGAGTTCCTGGCCTCGTGCCGCGCGCTGGAGCGCGTGGTCAGCCACGAGCACTACCTGCTGCCGCAGTGGTATTCGCCGGTGCACCGGCTGGCCTACAACGCCTGGCGGCTGGCGCGGCCCGCCGTGGTGCCGGCGTACTTCCAGGGCGAAGCCTGGGCCATCGAGACCTGGTGGGCGCGCCAGCCGCCAGGCCCCTGACGCTGTCTGTCAGCCCACCGACACCACCAGCTCGGGGTTGAACATGGCGTTTTCGACCTTGCCCTCGCGTGCGTAGCCACGCGGGTTGCACAGCACGCGCGTGCCGTCGACCTCGTAGTCGAAGCTGTCGTGCGTGTGGCCGTGAATCCACAGCCGCGCGCGCCGCCCCTTCAGCAGCCACGCGGCATCCGAGACAAAGGCGGCGTTGATCGGCGAGCCGGCAAAGCGCGGGTGGATGCTGTGCAGCGTGGGCGCGTGGTGGGTGACGACCACCGTGGGCCCGGCAAACGGACGGTCCAGCTCGGCGTCCAGCCAGCGGCTGCTGGCGTCAAACAGCTGCATGGTGTCCTCGGGCGTCAGCAGCGGGGCGTCGTCACCCGGCCCGGTGCGCACGCGCTTGAAGTCGTACATGAACTCGCTTGTGGCGCGCATCGCCTCGGCCTGCCGCTCGCCGTCGCCATGGGCCAGAAAATCGGTCCACAGGGTGGAGCCCAGAAAGCGCACGCCGCCCAGCTCGACGGCGCTGTCGTCCAGCAGGTGGACGTGCGTGCCGTCGAACAGGCGGTGAAAGGCCGCTTTCACCTCGGGCAGGCTGGAGCCGTAGAACTCGTGGTTGCCGATGACGTAGATCACCGGCTTGTCGAAGGCCAGCGCCCAGGGCGCGGCGCGCTCGGGCCGGCTGATGTCGCCGGCCAGGATCACCACGTCGGCCGAGGTGGCGGGCTGCGCCATGTCCTGCACGCCCAGGTGCAGGTCGGAAAGAATGTGAAGCTTCATGAGGGGCTCGCAACGTGTGCCTTGAACTATCCTATCGCGCATCATGTTCGCCTACGTCCTGAAGCGCCTTTTGCTCATGCTGCCCACGCTGCTGGGCGTGCTGCTGCTGACCTTCGTGGTGATCCAGTTCGTGCCGGGCGGGCCGGTGGAGCAGTACCTGGCCGAGGCCCGCGCGGGGGCGGGCGGCGCGGGGGCCGAGGGCGGCGGGCTGGCCTATCGCGGCGCGCAGGGGGTGGACGAAAAGCGCCTGGCCGAGATCCGCAAGCTCTACGGCTTCGACAAACCCGCTCCCGAGCGCTTCTGGCTGATGCTGAAGAACTACGCGCGCTTCGATCTGGGGCGCAGCTTTTTCCAGAACAAGGACGTGTGGCAGCTCATCCGCGAGAAGCTGCCGGTGTCGATCAGCCTGGGCCTGTGGACGTTTTTCATCAGCTACGGCATCAGCGTGCCGCTGGGTGTGGCCAAGGCGGTGCGCGCGGGCAGCCGGTTCGACCTGGTCACCACGCTGCTGGTGCTGGCGGGCTACGCCATTCCGGGCTTCGTGCTGGGGGTGGCGCTGCTGGTCATCTTCGGCGGGCAGCTGGGCTGGTTTCCGCTGCGCGGGCTGACCTCGGGCAACTGGGACGAGCTGAGCTGGCCGGCGCGCATCACCGACTACCTGTGGCACATCACGCTGCCGGTGACGGCCATGGTGATGGGCAGCTTTGCCGTCACCGCCATGCTGACCAAGAACAGTTTTCTGGAAGAAATCCGCAAGCAGTACGTGCTGACGGCGCGCGCCAAGGGCTTGAGCGAGCGGCAGGTGCTGTGGAAACACGTGTTTCGCAACGCGCTGATTCCCATCGTCACCGGCTTTCCGGCCGCCTTCATCGGCGCGTTCTTCACCGGCGCGCTGCTCATCGAGACCTTGTTCTCACTCGATGGCCTGGGCCTGCTCAGCTACGAGAGCGTGATCCGGCGCGACTACCCGGTGGTGCTGGGCACCCTGTACCTGTTCACGCTGATCGGCCTGCTCACCAAGCTCGTCAGCGACCTGACCTATGTGTGGGTGGATCCGCGGGTGAAGTTCGATTGACGGTGAAAACCCGGTTGTCATACAATGCAAGACAAACCGATTTTTCTAAGAGCCTGTTTATGACCTTTTCATGGTGCCCGCAAGGCAGCAAAAAGCCGCAATCGAGGCGCGCGCCGCAGGCCATGCTGGTGGCCTGGGCAAGGTGCGCAACGACGAGTGCGGCTTTTTGCTGCCTTGCCCGAAGGGTTGCCCCGCAAAGGCAGCGTCTGCGGCGTTGCAAATCCTCGCCGGGCCACCAGCCCGTCTGCGGTTTGCGCCTTGCAGCCACTGCCTTTGCGGGGCAACGGGCACCATGAAAAGGTCATAAACAGGCTCTAAGGAGTTCGTCATCATGCGCGTGAATGCACGGTTCGACGGCGACGCGGAGCAGCAGCTGATGTACCTGGCTCAGGCCACCGGCCTGGGCGTGAGCGAGGTGCTGCGCACCAGCGTGCAGCACTACTACGACCAGCTGCGTGCCCAGCGCGGCGGCCTGAGCCACTTTGCCGCCTTTGTGGGGCAGGGGCGCAGCGGCCGCAGCGACGTGGCCAGCCGCTACAAGGATCGCCTGGCCGAGGCCTGGGCCGACAAGCACCAGGGGCGGGCGCCTGCGGTGCATGAGGCCACCCCGCCGTGGCCGGCGCCCAAAGCACCCAAGGGCCGCGCATGATCATTGCCGACGCCGGGTTCTTCTACGCCCTAGCCGACGCCGGCGATGCCTGGCACGGGCGCTCGGTGCGGGCACTGGACACCCAGGCCGAAGGCTGGATCACCACCTGGCCGGTGCTGACCGAGGCCACGCACCTGCTCACGCGCTGGATCGGCACCGACGCGGCCCAGGCCCTGCTGCTGGACGTGGCCGCCGGCGGCGTGGCCGTGTGGCAGTGGCCGGCGCCGCAAACCGAGCGCCTGGCGCAGCTGATGGCCCGCTACGCCAACCTGCCGATGGACCTGGCCGACGCCTCGCTGGTGCTGCTGGCCGAGCACCTGGGCCACGGGCGCATCCTGAGCACCGACGAGCGCGACTTTGGTGCCTACCGCTTCAAGAGCCGCGAGCCTTTCGTCAACCTGCTGGCGCAAGACCTGCATGGTTGAAACGCCGGCGCCCAGTCCATCGCCAGCCCGCCGCGCCTGGCGGCGCTTTCGGCGCAACCGGCTGGGCTTCGTCAGCCTGGTGCTGTTTGGCGTGCTGGTGGGCCTGAGCCTGCTGGCCGAGGTGATCTCCAACGACAAGCCGCTGGTGGTGCGCTACGACGGGCAGTTCTACTTTTCACTGCTCAAGGCCTACCCCGAGAAGGTGTTCGGCGGCGACTTCGAGACCGAGACCGACTACCTCGACCCCTTCATCCGCGCGCAGTTGGCCAAGCCCGGTAACTGGGCCGTCTACCCGCCCAACCCCTACGGCGCGCACACCATCAATTACTTTGCCCAGGCGCCCAATCCGGCGCCGCCCAGCCGCGCCAACTGGCTGGGCACCGACGACCGCGGGCGCGACCTGCTGGCGCAGCTGATCTACGGCTTTCGCGTCTGCGTGCTGTTTGGTTTGGCCTTGACGGCGGTGGGTACCGCGCTGGGCATTGCGGCGGGCGCGGTGCAGGGCTTTTTCGGCGGCAAGACCGACCTGGCCTTGCAGCGCTTCATCGAGGTGTGGGGCTCCATGCCCGAGCTGTACCTGCTCATCATCTTCAGCGCCATCCTGGCGCCCAGCATCGGCCTGCTGCTGGTGCTGCTCAGCCTGTTCGGCTGGATGGGCCTGTCCGACTACGTGCGTGCCGAATTTTTGCGCAACCGCCAGCTCGACTACGTCAAGAGCGCGCGTGCGCTGGGCGTGCCCAACGCGCAGATCATCTGGCGCCACATCCTGCCCAACAGCATGGTGCCGGTGGTCACGTTTCTGCCGTTTCGCATGAGCGCGGCCATCCTGGCGCTGACCTCGCTGGATTTCCTGGGCCTGGGCGTGCCGCCGGGCACGCCCAGCCTGGGCGAGCTGCTGAGCCAGGGCAAGAACAACATCGACGCGTGGTGGATCTCGATCTCCACCTTCGGCGTGCTGGTGCTCACCCTGTTGTTGCTCACTTTCATGGGCGAGGCGCTGCGCGACGCGCTGGACCCGCGCAAGGGGGAGGCATGAATTTCAAGCCCAATGGGGTTGTAGCCCGGATGCAGCAAGCGCGGCCAGCTATCGAATCGATAGGAGCGCAGGCATGACGCCGCCGCTGCTGGACGTGCGCGGCCTGCGGGTTGCCTTCGGCCCCAAGACCGTGGTCGACGGCGTGGACTTCGCACTCGCGCCGGGCGAGCGGCTGGCTTTGGTGGGCGAGTCGGGTTCGGGCAAGTCGGTCACGGCGCTGGCGCTGCTGGGCCTGCTGCACGGCGCGCGCACCCAGGGGCAGGCTCTGTTCGAGACCGCGCAGGGCCGGCGCGACCTGCTGGGCCTGCCCGAGCGCGAGCTGCGCGGCCTGCGCGGCGACGACATCGCGATGATCTTTCAGGAGCCGATGACGGCGCTCAACCCGCTGATGACGGTGGGCGAGCAGATCGCCGAGGTCTTGCGGCTGAAACGGGCCCTGACGCCCGCCCAATCCGCGCAAGCAGCTACTGATTTGTTAGCAAGGACCGGCATCCCCGAGCCCGCGCGGCGCGCCGGCGCCTACCCGCACCAACTATCGGGCGGCCAGCGCCAGCGCGCCATGATCGCCATGGCGCTGGCTTGCCAGCCCCGGCTGCTGCTGGCCGACGAGCCCACCACCGCGCTGGACGTCAGCCTGCGCGGGCAAATCCTGGCCTTGCTGGGCGAGCTGCAGCGCGAGACCGGCATGGCGGTGCTGCTGATCACGCACGATCTGAACCTGGTGCGCCGCTTTGCCGACCGCGTGGCGGTGATGCAGCACGGCCGCCTGGTGGAGCAGGGCGCCACGGCGGCGCTCCTTGCCGCGCCGCGCCATGCGTACACGCAGCAGCTGCTGGCCAGCCGGCCCGAGCGCGACGTCGACGAGAGCCCCGCAGCGCCGGGCGCCACGCCGGTGCTGGCCGCGCGGGGGCTGCGCGTGGTCTACCCGACGCCGCTGCCGGGCATTTGCGGCTGGTTCAAGAAGGGCGAATTCGTCGCGCTGCAGGGCGCCGACTTCAGCCTGCCGCCCGGCCGCACGCTGGGCGTGATCGGCGAGTCGGGCTCGGGCAAGTCCACCCTGGCGCAGGCGGCCCTGGGCCTGCTGGCGCGCCGGCAGGTGGGTGGCGACATCCGGGTGGCGGGCCGGCCCTGGCAGCACCGGGCGGGGCCCGACCGGCCGCTGCGCCGGGCCGTGCAGGTGGTCTTCCAGGACCCGTTCTCGTCCCTGTCGCCGCGCATGACGGTGCAGGAGATCGTCGGCGAGGGCCTGCGCGTGCACCAGCGCGAGCTGCCCGAGGCCGAGCGCGTCGCGCGCGTGCACCAGGCCCTGGCGGACGTCGGCCTGGGCGGGGAGCGCTTTGCCGGCTTGCTGGCGCGCTACCCGCACGAGTTCTCGGGCGGCCAGCGCCAGCGCATCGCCCTGGCGCGGGCGCTGATCGTCGGGCCCGAGCTGCTGGTGCTGGACGAACCCACCAGCGCGCTCGACGTCACCATCCAGAAGCAGGTGCTGGCCCTGCTGCAGGCGCTGCAGCGTGAGCGGCGGCTGGCTTACCTGCTGATCACGCACGACGTGGCCGTGGTGCGCGCCATGGCGCACGAGGTGATCGTGCTCAAGGACGGCGTGGTGGTCGAGTCCGGCGCCGCCGCGCAGGTGCTGGGCGCGCCGCGGCACCCCTACACGCAAAAGCTGCTGGCGGCGGCCTGAGCGGCCGTTTCCAGGTTCAAACCAGCGCCATCGCCGCCCCGGCCAGCGCACACCCCAGCACCACCAGCCAGGGCGGTGCGCGCCAGCGCATCAGCGCCAGCAGGGCCACGGCCGCCAGCGCGGCATCCGCCGCGCCGCGCAGCCCGTAGCGCGCCACCGGGTCGATCAGCGCCGCCAGCAGCACGCCCACCACCGCGGCGTTGACGGCGGCCAGCGCGCGGCGCGCCCGCCCGCTGTGGCGCAGGCGCTCCCAGAACGGCAGCGCGCCGGCCAGCAGCAGGAAGGCCGGCGCAAAAATGGCCGCCAGCGCGATGGCGCCACCCAGCCAGCCCTGGGGCGCCACCGTGCGGGCGGCGCCCAGAAAGGCGGCAAACGTGAACAGCGGCCCCGGCACGGCCTGCGCCGCCCCGTAGCCGGCCAGGAAGGTGTCTTCGCTCACCCAGCCCGGCGGCACCACCTCCGCCTGCAGCAGCGGCAGCACCACGTGACCGCCGCCGAACACCAGCGAGCCGGCGCGGTAGAAGGCGTCCACCAGCAGCAGCACGGCATGCGCGCTGCCGTGCGCCAGCGCCGTCAGCAGCGGCAGGCCCAGCAGCAGGGCGAAGAACAGCGCCAGCCAGGCGGCGCCAGCGCGCAGGGAGCGCGCCGCCGGCGCGCCCTGCTGGGGCGTGGCCGGCCCGGGCGGCAGCCGCAACGCGCCCGCGGCGCCCAAGGCAGCCGCCAGGGCCATCGCGCCCACCTGCGTCCAGGGCGTGGGCCAGGCCAGCGCGGTGGCCGCGACCAGCACCGCCAGCACGCGGCGCCGGCCGTCGGGGCACAGCTGCCGCGCCATGCCCCACGTGGCTTGCGC
This sequence comes from Burkholderiaceae bacterium, assembly GCA_024235995.1. Lineage (NCBI taxonomy): Bacteria > Pseudomonadati > Pseudomonadota > Betaproteobacteria > Burkholderiales > Burkholderiaceae > Burkholderiaceae bacterium. The sequence goes on along the minus strand of JACKLI010000001.1, from coordinate 2,956,765 downwards.
CACCACCGCCACCGCCACCACCTTGAGGCCGTGCAGGGCGCCCTGGGCCCCTGGGTGCGCCATGTTCCAGTGCGTCAGGCCGAGCGCCAGCAGCACCAGCGCCAGCGCCGACGGCAGCGTGAAGCCGCACCAGGCCGCCAGCGCGCCGGGGTAGCCCGCGCGCCGCAATCCCAGCGCCAGGCCGACCTGGCTGCTGGCCGGGCCGGGCAAGAACTGGCACAGCGCCACCAGCTCGGCGTAGGCGGCTTCGTCCAGCCAGCGGCGGCGCACCACGAATTCCTGGCGAAAGTAGCCCAGGTGCGCCACCGGCCCGCCGAACGATGTCAGCCCCAGGCACAGGAAAATCAGCCCCACGGCCCATGGGCTGTCGGGGCGCGCGCAGGTGCCGGGCGGTGCGGGGGAGGACATGGGCGCAAGCATATCGGCCGCCGGCCCCGTCTGGCCAGGCTGGGCGCGGGCCGTTGTCACGCGGGCGCTGTCGTGCTAAAATTCCATGGATTGACGACCACATGGGCGGCCTTGCACCCGCCCATTTTTTATGCCTGAACGCCAGCGCCGGGTGCCGAAATGGCGCGGCGCGGCCGCAGGCTTCACCGATCACACACGTGGCACTGCAACCGACGATCGAAGACACCGTGCGCTCATTGGGATATGAGCTGGTCGAGCTGGAACGCTCGGCCGGGGGGCTGCTGCGGGTGACGATCGACTGGCCATGGGCCGCGGAGCAGGTCGAGCGCCTGGTGTCGGTGGACGATTGCGAGCGCGTGACGCGCCAGCTGCAGTACGTGCTGGAGGTCGAGGGCGTGGACTACCAGCGCCTGGAAGTGTCCTCGCCCGGCATCGACCGGCCGCTGCGCCACGCGCAGGACTTCGAGCGCTTTGCGGGCGAGGTGGTCGATCTGGTGCTGAAGGCGCCCATCGGCGCGGCCGCGGCCGGCCAGGTGGCCGCCAACCGCAAGAAGTTTCGCGGCACGCTGCAGCGCGGCGAAGGCGAGGGCTGGCGCATCGTGTGGCGTGACGAGCCGGCGGTCAAGCCGGGCGTGCGCGTGAGCAAGAAGCGCGAGGCGGCGCCCGAGCAGGCGCTGGACTTCGCGCTGGACGAGCTGGCCTCGGCGCGCCTGGCGCCGGTGGTCGATTTCAAGGGTCGAAAGCCCAAGGGTGATTCGGTTGAGGCAAAACAGGAATAAGCGCCACCCGCTGTTCCTTTGAGAGTATTGAAACAGGTGACACCATGAACCGCGAACTGTTGATGCTGGTCGAGGCGATTTCGCGCGAGAAGAACGTCGAGCATGACGTCGTGTTCGGCGCGGTCGAGGCCGCGCTGGCCCAGGCCGCCAAGAAGCTGTACGAGGGCGACGTCGATCTGCGCGTGGCCATCGACCGGGAGACCGGCGACTACGAGACCTTCCGCCGCTGGCACGTGGTGCCCGACGAGGCCGGCCTGCAGCTGCCCGACCAGGAAATCCTGCTGTTCGAGGCCAAGGAGCAGATCCCGGACATCGAGGTCGACGAGTACATCGAGGAGCCGGTCGATTCGGTGCCCATCGGGCGCATCGGCGCCATGGCGGCCAAGCAGGTCATCCTGCAGAAGATCCGCGACGCCGAGCGCGAGATGCTGCTGAACGACTTCATGAGCCGCGGCGAAAAAATCTTCACCGGCACCGTCAAGCGCATGGACAAGGGCGACATCATCGTCGAGAGCGGGCGCGTCGAAGGGCGCCTGCGCCGCGGCGAGATGATCCCGAAGGAAAACCTGCGCAACGGCGACCGCGTGCGCGCCATGATCATGGAGGTGGACCTGACGCTGCGCGGCGCGCCCATCCTGCTGTCGCGCTCGGCGCCGGAGTTCATGATCGAGCTGTTCCGCAACGAGGTGCCCGAGATCGAGCAGGGCCTGCTGGAGATCAAGAGCTGCGCGCGCGACCCCGGCAGCCGCGCCAAGATCGCCGTGCTCAGCCACGACAAGCGCGTGGACCCCATCGGCACCTGCGTCGGCGTGCGCGGCACGCGCGTCAACGCCGTCACCAACGAGCTGGCCGGCGAGCGCGTGGACATCGTGCTGTGGTCCGACGACCCGGCGCAGTTCGTGATCGGCGCGCTGGCGCCGGCCAACGTCTCGTCGATCGTGGTCGATGAGGAAAAGCACGCCATGGACGTGGTGGTGGACGAGGAAAACCTGGCCATCGCCATCGGCCGCGGCGGCCAGAACGTGCGCCTGGCCTCCGACCTGACGGGCTGGAAGATCAACATCATGGACGCGGCCGAATCGGCCCAGAAGCAGGCCGAGGAAACCACCTCGCTGCGCAAGCTGTTCATGGAAAAGCTCGACGTCGACGAGGAGATCGCCGACATGCTGATCGCCGAAGGCTTCACCAACCTGGAGGAAGTGGCCTACGTGCCGATCCAGGAAATGCTGGACATCGAGGGCTTCGACGAGGAAACCGTCGAGGAGCTGCGCGCCCGCGCCAAGGATGCCCTGCTGACGCAGGCCATCGCCCGCGAGGAAAGCATGGACGCGGTGTCGCAGGACCTGCGTGACCTCGAGGGCCTGACCCCCGCGCTGATCGGCCAGCTGGCCGAAGCCGGCGTGCAGACGCGCGACGACCTGGCCGACCTGGCCGTCGATGAACTCACCGCCATCACTGGGCAGTCCGAGGACGAGGCCCGGGCCCTGATCCTGAAGGCGCGCGAGCACTGGTTCGCCAGCCAAGAGTAAGGACATGGAGACACGCACCGTATATGACGAACACCACCGTTGCCGATTTCGCGAACGAACTCAAGCGCCCCGCTGACGCGCTGCTGGAGCAGCTGCACGCCGCCGGGGTGGGCAAGCGCTCGACCACCGACGTGCTGACCGACTCCGACAAGCAGCAGCTGCTGACCTATCTGGAGGCCAGCCACGGCACCGGCGCCGCGCGCAAGAAGATCACGCTGACCAAGAAGACCACCAGCGAGATCAAGCAGGCCGACGCCTCGGGCAAGGCGCGCACCATCCAGGTGGAGGTGCGCAAGAAGCGCACCTTCATCAAGCGCGAGGACGAGGTGGCGCCGGCAGCGCCCGCGCCCGCCGCCGAGTCGGCAGCACCCGCCGAGCCGGCGCCCGCGCCCATCATCGACGCCGCCGAACAGGCGCGGCGCGATGAAGAAGCCCGCCGCCACGCCGAGCTGCTGCGCCGCCAGGCCGAGGAGCAAGCCGAAAAGCGCCGCCTGCGCGAAGAGCAGGAACGCCAGGCCGCGGCCGAGCAGGCCCGCCTGGCTGCCGAGCAAGCCGCCGCGGCCGCCCAGGCCACCGCGGCGCCTGCCGCACCGGCCGCGGACAAGCAGCCGGCCGAGGCCGAAGCCGTCGAGGCCACGCCCGCCAAGGCCGAGCCAGCACCCGAGCCGGCCGCCGCCGCGCCCAGCGCCGAGGACGAAGCCGCCCTGGCGCGCGAGTACGATGCCAAGCGCCGCAAGGCACTGGCCGAGGCCGAGGCCATCCGCGCCATGATGAACGCGCCGCGCAAGGTGCTGGTGGCCAAGAAGCCGGACGAGGGCAAGGCCGCCGCCACCACCCCCGCGGTCAAGGCCAAGGCGGGCGCCGCGGCCAAGACGGCGGCGCCGGGCGTCAACAAGGAACTCAAGTCGGCCAAGCTGTCGTCCAGCTGGGCCGGCGATCCGTCCAAGAAAAAAGGCATTCCCACGCGCGGCGACAGCAGCGGTGGGGTGGGGCGCAACAACTGGCGCGGCGGGCCCCGGGGCCGCCGTGGCGAGCGCGGCCGCGACGAGCGCGCCGTCGAGGAGGTGCCGGCCGAGCATCGCGTGCTCGAGGTGCACGTGCCCGAGACCATCACCGTGGCCGAGCTGGCGCACAAGATGGCCATCAAGGCCTCCGAGGTCATCAAGGTGCTGATGAAGATGGGCCAGATGGTCACCATCAACCAGCCGCTGGACCAGGACACGGCCATGATCGTGGTCGAGGAAATGGGTCACACGGCCGTGGTGGCCGCGCTGGACGACCCTGAGGCCTTCACCGACCAGGAGGTGCAGGCGCAGGACGCCGAGGCGCTGACGCGCCCGCCCGTGGTCACCGTCATGGGCCACGTCGACCACGGCAAGACCTCGCTGCTGGACTACATCCGCCGCGCCAAGGTGGCGGCGGGCGAGGCCGGCGGCATCACCCAGCACATCGGCGCCTACCACGTGCAGACGCCGCGCGGCGTGGTGTCCTTCCTGGACACCCCCGGCCACGAGGCCTTCACCGCCATGCGGGCGCGCGGCGCGCAGGCCACCGACATCGTCATCCTGGTGGTGGCCGCCGACGACGGCGTGATGCCGCAGACGCGCGAGGCCATCAAGCACGCCAAGGCGGCACAGGTGCCCATCGTGGTGGCCATCACCAAGTCCGACAAGCCCGACGCCAACCCCGAGAAGGTCAAGGCCGAGCTGGTGGCCGAAGAGGTGGTGCCCGAGGAGTTCGGTGGCGACTCGCCCTTCATTGCCGTGTCCAGCAAGACCGGCCAGGGCATCGATGAGCTGCTGGAGCAGGTGCTGCTGCAGGCCGAGGTGTTGGAGCTGAAGGCGCCGGTCGATGCCGCCGCCAAGGGCCTGGTGATCGAGGCCAGCCTGGACAAGGGCCGCGGCCCGGTGGCCACCGTGCTGGTGCAGTCCGGCACCCTGAACGTGGGCGACGTGGTGCTGGCCGGCCAGACCTTCGGCCGCGTGCGCGCCATGCTGGACGAAAACGGCAAGGCCACCAAGTCGGCCGGCCCCTCGATCCCGGTCGAGATCCAGGGCCTGGCCGAGGTGCCGCAGGCCGGCGACGACTTCATGGTGCTGACCGACGAGCGGCGCGCGCGCGAGATCGCCACCTACCGCGCCGGCAAGTTCCGCAACACCAAGCTGGCCAGGCAGCAGGCCGCCAAGCTGGAGAACATGTTCTCCGACATGGGCGCGGGCGAGGTCAAGCACCTGCCCATCATCGTCAAGGCCGACGTGCAGGGCTCGCAGGAGGCGCTGGCCGCCACGCTGCTCAAGCTGTCGACCGACGAAGTCAAGGTGCAGATGGTCTACACCGGCGTGGGCGGCATCAGCGAGAGCGACATCAACCTGGCGATCGCCTCCAAGGCCATCGTCATCGGCTTCAACGTGCGCGCCGACGCCGGCGCGCGCAAGCTGGCCGAAGGCAACGACGTCGAGATCCACTACTACAACGTGATCTACGACGCGGTCGACGAACTGAAGGCCGCCATGTCCGGCATGCTGGCGCCCGAGCAGAAGGAAGAGGTCATCGGCACGGCCGAGATCCGCACCGTGTTCGTGGCCTCCAAGATCGGCACCGTGGCCGGCTGCATGGTCACGCACGGGCTGGTGCGCCGCGACGCGCACTTCCGCCTGCTGCGCGACAACGTGGTCATCTACACCGGCGAGCTGGAGTCGCTCAAGCGCGTCAAGGACGACGTGCGCGAGGTCAAGGAAGGCTTCGAGTGCGGCATCAAGCTCAAGAACTACAACGACATCAAAGAGGGCGATCAGCTCGAGTTCTTCGAGATCAAGGAGATCGCACGGACTTTGTGATCAAAATGGCCTCCGGCGCCTGTCCATCAAGCGCCGGCAGCTATTCATTCCGTAGTTTCCGGATCGTTTCATGCCCCGCAAGAGCATCGTTCCCAACCGCGGCTTTCGCGTCGCCGACCAGATCCAGCGCGATCTGTCGGAGCTGATCGCGCGCGAGCTGAAGGACCCGCGCGTGGGCATGGTCACCCTCAACGCGGTCGAGGTCACGCCCGACTACGCGCACGCCAAGGTGTTCTTCAGCGTGCTGACGGGCGACGCCCAGGCCAGCGCCGAGGCGCTCAACCACGCCGCCGGCCACCTGCGCAATGGCCTGTTCAAGCGCCTGCACATCCACACTGTGCCCACGCTGCACTTCGTGTTCGACCGCACCACCGAGCGTGCGGCCGACATGAACGCGCTGATCGCCAAGGCGGTGGCCTCGCGCTCCAAGGACGCCGACGAGTAAGCCATGACCGCGACACGCACGAGGGTCATGAGGCGCCCCGTGCACGGGGTGTTGCTGCTCGACAAGCCGTTGGGCCTGTCCAGCAACCAGGCTTTGCAAAAAGCCAAGTGGCTGCTGCGCGCCGAAAAGGCCGGCCACACCGGTACGCTCGACCCGCTGGCCACCGGCGTGCTGCCGCTGTGCTTTGGCGCCGCCACCAAGTTCAGCGGCCTGCACCTGGACGCCGACAAGACCTACGCCGCCACGCTGCTGTTGGGCGAGCGCACCAGCACGGGTGACGCCGAGGGCGAGGTGATCGAGCGCCGTGCCGTGCCCGCGCTGACGCAGGACGACCTGGAGCGCGTGCGCCAGCGTTTCGTGGGCACCATCACCCAGGTGCCGCCCATGCACAGCGCGCTCAAGAAGGACGGCCGGGCCCTGTACGAATACGCCCGCGCGGGCATCGAGGTGGAGCGGGCACCGCGCACGGTGCAGGTTTACAAGCTGAACATGGCTCTGGCCCGCACCGATCAAGCCCAATCAGCTATCGATATCGTAGTCACCTGCAGCAAGGGCACCTACATCCGCACCCTGGGCGAGGACATCGGCCAGGCCCTGGGCTGCGGCGGGCACCTGATCGCGCTGCGGCGCCTGGCCACCGGGCCTTTCGACGAATCGGCCTGCATCACGCTGGATGCCTTCGAGGCCCTGGACGAAGACCAGCGCATGGCTCGCCTGCTGCCGCCCGAGGTGCTGCTGGAAGGCCATGCGCCGATCACCCTGGAAAACGAGGAGGCCGGGCGTTTTCTGAGCGGCCTGCGCCGGCGCGGCCCCTGGCCCGACGCCGCGCAGGTGGCCGTGTACGGGCAGGCGCCGCGCGCCCTGCTGGGCACGGCCCACGTCAAAGCCGGCGAGCTGATCCCCAACCGCCTGCTGTCGCCGCTGGAGCTGCGCCAGATGCAGGCCCAGGCCGTATCGGCGGCGTGAAGGGCGGACCATGAAACCCGTCCCATCCACCCTCGATGCCGCGCAGCACGCCGCCCTGGCGCAAGCGGCCGCGGCCTGGCAGCACCAGCGCTTCGACGCGGTGCTGAGCGCCCTGGCCCCGTGGCTGGGCGCGCCTCAGCCCGCGCCCGCGGCGCTGCAACTGGCCGGGCTGGCGCAGCAGCGCCTGGGCCGGCTGGACGAGGCCCGCCAGCTGCAGCAGCGCCTGGTGCAGCAGACCCCGGCGGATGTGGCCGCCTGGGTCAACCTGGCCGCCACCGAGGCGGCCTTGGGGCTGCACGCCCAGGCGCTGCAGCACCTGGAGCGCGCGCTGCAGCTCGATGCGGCCCAGCCCGCCATCCACTTCAACCGCGGCCATGTGCTGATGCAGATGGGCGACGCCGCCGCCGCGCTGGAGAGCTTTCGCCGCGCCGGCGATCTGGCGCCCGAGCGGCCCGACCCCGTTTGCAACCAGGCCGCCGCGCTCAACCAGCTGGGCCGGCACGACGAGGCCCTGGCCCTGATGCAGGGCGTGGTGCAGCGCTACCCCGAGCTGGCCGCGGGCTGGAACCTGCTGGGCATGTGCCAGCATCGGCTGGGGCAGGATGCGCTGGCGCTGGCCAGCTACCAGCGCGCGCTGCAGCTGGCGCCCACCTTGGCCGACGCCTGGAGCAACGCCGCGCAGGTGCTGGCGCGGCTGCAGCGCCACGCCGAGGCCATCGAGCACGCCGAACGCGCCGTGCAGCTCGACCCGCGGCACGCCGTGGCCGCGCGCACCCTGGGCGTGGTGCTGGCCGGGGCCAAACGCCATGCCGAGGCCCGGCCCTGGCTGGCCCGCGCGCAGCAGCTCGACCCACAGGACACCGTCGCCTCGAGCAACCTGCTGGCGGCCGACCAGGCCCTGTGCGACTGGGACGCGGTGGACGCCGACCTGGCCGCCCTGCGCACGCAGTGGCGGCAGGGCCGGCTGGAAGGGGTGGAGCCCTGGTACCTGTTGGCCTTGCCGGTCGATGGCGCCGAGCTGCGCCAGGTGACCGAGGCGGTGAGTGCCCTGCGCTTCCCGCTGGGCCCCGAAGGCGATGCGGCGGCGCCGCGCTGGCGAGCGCTCGTCGGCCAGCCGCGCCCCGAGCGCCTGCGCGTCGGCTATTTCTCCAGCGACTTTCACCAGCACGCCACCAGCGTTTTGATGGCGGGCCTGTTCGAGCAGCACGATCGCACGCGCTTTGAATGGGTGGGCATCTGCCTGGGGCGCTACCCGGCTGGCCAGGACGACCCCATGCGTCAGCGGGTGCGCGCCGCCTTCGACCGCTTCGAGGCCTGGGGCGAGCTGAGCGATGCCGAACTGGTGCAGCGTGCGCGCGCGCTGGATCTGCACCTGGCCGTCGACCTGAAGGGCCACACCGCGGATAGCCGGATGGGCGTGTTTGCCCAGCGCGTGGCGCCGATCCAGCTGCACCACATCGGCTACCCCGGCACGCTGGGCATGCCCGGCGCCATCGACTACCAGGTGGCCGACGCCATCGTCGTGCCGCCCGAGGCGTACCCGCACTACAGCGAAAAAATCATCGCGCTGCCGGACAGCTACCAGGTCAACGACCGCGCGCGTGCCATCGACCCGCAGGTGCCCACGCGCGCCTCGCAAGGCCTGCCGTCCGGCGCCTTCGTGTTCTGCTGCTTCAACCACCATTACAAGATCACGCGCGAGGTGTTCGGCCTGTGGATGGAGCTGCTGCGCCAGCGCCCGGCCAGCGTGCTGTGGCTGCTGGTGCCCGAAGGCGATGCCCGCCGCAACCTGCGTGCCGCAGCCGCGGCCCACGGCGTCGATGCCCAGCGGCTGGTGTTTGCCGGGCGCGCGCCGCTGCCGCAGCACCTGGCGCGCCACGCCTGCGCCGACCTGTTCCTGGACACCTGGCCCTACAACGCCCACACCACCGCCAGCGACGCGCTGTGGGCCGGCCTGCCGGTGCTGACCTGCGCCGGCGCCAGCTTTGCCGCGCGCGTGGGCGCCAGCCTGCTGCAGGCCTGCGGGCTGCCCGATCTGGTCACGCACGACGCCCGGGCCTACGTCGATCAGGCGCTGCAGCTGTCGGCCGAGCCCGAGCGCGTGCAGGCATTCAAGCGGCAACTGGCCCAAACGCGCCTGGCCGTGCCGCTGTTCGACACGGCGCGTTTTGCCCGCCACCTGGAGCGCGCGTTCGACCTGGCCTGGGAGCGCCATGCCCAGGGCCTGCCGCCCGATCACATCCGCGTGCCCGCGCTGCCTTGATTCCTTGTTTTTTTCTGTCCATACCCATCATGACCCGACCGATTCGCAACATCGCCATCATTGCCCACGTCGACCACGGCAAGACCACCATGGTCGACCAACTGCTGCGCCAGAGCGGCACCTTCGCCGCCCACGAGAAGGTGGTGGACACGGTGATGGACAACAACGCCATCGAGCGCGAGCGCGGCATCACCATCCTGGCCAAGAACTGCGCCGTCAGCTGGCAGGGCACGCACATCAACATCGTGGACACCCCCGGCCACGCCGACTTCGGCGGCGAGGTGGAGCGCGCGCTGTCCATGGTCGATGGCGTGCTGCTGTTGATCGACGCGCAGGAAGGCCCCATGCCGCAGACGCGCTTCGTCACCAAGAAGGCGCTGGCCCTGGGCCTCAAGCCCATCGTGGTGGTCAACAAGGTGGACAAGCCCGGCGCGCGGCCCGACTATGTGATCAACGCCGCGTTCGACCTGTTCGACAAGCTGGGCGCCACCGACGAGCAGCTGGATTTTCCGGTGGTCTACGCCTCGGGCATCAACGGCTGGAGCTCGCTGGCCGAAGGCGAGCCGGGCGAGCAGTGGGGCCCCGACATGTCGGCCCTGTTCGAGACCGTGCTCAAACACGTGCCGCCGCACGAGGGCGATCCGGCCGCGCCGCTGCAGCTGCAGGTGTCGGCGCTGGACTTTTCCACCTTCGTCGGCCGCATCGGCGTGGGCCGCGTCAACGCCGGCACCATCAAGCCGGGGCAGGAGGTGCTGGTGATGGCCGGCCCGGATGGCGCCAGCTACAAGGCGCGCATCAACGAGGTGCTGACCTTCGAGGGCCTGAACCGCGTCAAGGTGGCGCAGGCCGGCCCGGGCGACATCGTGCTGGTCAACGGCATCGAGAACGTGGGCATCGGCGAGACCATCACCGATCCGGCCGACCCCCAGCCGCTGCCCATGCTGCAGATCGACGAGCCGACGCTGACCATGAACTTCTGCGTCAACACCAGCCCGCTGGCCGGCCGCGAGGGCAAGTACGTCACCAGCCGCCAGATCTGGGACCGGCTGCAGCGCGAGCTGCGCTCCAACGTGGCGCTGCGGGTGAAGGAGACCGACGAGGACGGCGTGTTCGAGGTCTCGGGCCGCGGCGAGCTGCACCTGACCATCCTGCTGGAAGAAATGCGCCGCGAGGGCTACGAGCTGGCCGTGAGCAAGCCGCGCGTGGTGTTCAAGGACATCGACGGCGAACGCTGCGAGCCGATCGAGCTGGTGACGGCCGACATCGAGGAAGGCCACCAGGGCGGCGTGATGCAGGCGCTGGGCGAGCGCAAGGGCGAGCTGGTCAACATGGAGCCCGACGGCCGCGGGCGCGTGCGGCTGGAATACCGCATTCCGGCGCGCGGCCTGATCGGCTTTGGCAACGAGTTTCTCAACCTCACGCGCGGCACCGGCCTGATCAGCAACCTGTTCGACGGCTACGAGCCGCACAAGGGCGAGATCGGCGGGCGCAAGAACGGCGTGCTGATCAGCATGGACGCGGGCGAGATCTTCACCTACGCTTTAGGCAAGCTGGACGACCGCGGCCGCATGTTCGTCAAGGCGGGCGATCCGGTGTACGAAGGCATGATCGTGGGCATCCACAGCCGCGACAACGACCTGGTGGTCAACGCCACGCGCACCAAGCAGCTCACCAACTTCCGCGTCTCGGGCAAGGAAGACGCGATCAAGATCACGCCGCCGATCGAGCTGACGCTGGAGTACGGCGTGGAGTTCATCGAGGACGATGAGTTGGTCGAGATCACGCCCAAGAGCGTGCGCCTGCGCAAGCGCCACCTGAGCGAGCACGAGCGCAAGCGCGCCAGCCGCGAAGCGTCGGTCTGACGCACGGCCGACTTCGCGTGACGGCCCACCCATCCTGGTCGCACACCCGCGCGGTGTGGATGATGGTGCTGACCACCTTCCTGTGGGGCACGGCGGGCGTCGTCACGCGCCAGATCGAGCACGCCCAGGGCCTGGAGGTCACCTTCTGGCGCAGCGCCTTCACCGTGCTGGCGCTGCTCGTCATCCTGCCGCTGTGGCGCGGGCGCGGCGTGTGGGCGCGCATCGCCTGGGGCCAGCCGGCGCTGTGGCTGTCGGGGCTGTGCTGGGCCGTCATGTTCACCGCCTTCATGGTGGCGCTCTCGCTCACCGGCGTGGCGCGCGTGCTGGTGACCATGGCCTTCGGCCCTTTCCTGACGGCGCTGCTGTCGCGCGTGGTGACCGGCCGGCGCCTGCCGCGCCGCACCTGGGTGGCGATTGCCGTGGCGGGCCTCGGCATGGCCTGGATGTTTGCTGGCCAATTGGGCGATGCTGGCGATGCTTCGGCCTGGCTGGGCTCCATCGTCGCGCTGGGCGTGCCGGTGGCCGCGGCCGTCAACTGGACGGCATCGCAGCAGGGTCAATCGCGCGGCACGCCGGTCGACTTGGTGCCCGCCGTGCTGCTGGGCGCCGTGCTGTCGGCGCTGGCGGTGGCGCCCTGGGCCTGGCCTCAGGCCGCGTCGGCGCGCGATTTGGGCTGGCTGGCCGCGCTGGGCGTGGGGCAACTGGCCATCCCGTGCGTGCTGGCCGTGCTGTGCGCGCGGGTGCTGCCCGCCGCCGAGGTGTCGCTGCTGGGCCTGCTGGAGATCGTGTTCGGCATCGGCCTGGTCTGGGCCATCGCCGGCGAGGCGCCGCGGCCCGAGGTGCTGCAGGGCGGTGCGCTGGTCATCGGCGCCCTGCTGGCCAACGAGCTGATGGGCTAGGGCCTGTTAACGCTATGAAAGGGGATCGCGTTGTCTCGCCAAGGGGCTGGATGCAAGGCGCCTGCGCGAAGCAAGGCTGGAGCCTTGCAAGCGCGGGCAACGCCGCAGACGGCCCCTTGGCGAGACAACCCGAAGGGAAGCTCATGACAGCCCGCCCCTCGGCGTTGCGCTTCTTGTGCGTGCCGACGCACGCACGGCGTCGCGCGCCTTGATGGGCAGGCTGTCATGAGCTTCGCGACCCCTTTCATAGCGTTAACAGGCCCTAATGGAGGCAGCGGCGGTTCGCATCCGTCAGCGGGTGAGCACAACCTTGCCGCCCGTCTCGCCGTCCATCATCAGCCGGAAGGCCTTGGCGGCCTCGGCCATGGGCAGCTCGGCGCCGATGCGCGGGTGGATGCCGGCCTGCACGCAGAAGCTCAGCAGGTCGGCCAGTTCGCTGCGCGTGCCCATGGTCGAGCCCAGAATGCGCAGCTGCAGGAAGAACACCCGCTGCAGCTCGGCGGCGGTCGCGTCGCCCGTGGTGGCGCCGCAGGTGACCAGCACGCCGCCCGGCTTGAGCGCGCGCAGCGAGTGCGACCAGGTCTGGCGGCCGACGCTGTCGAACACGCCATCCACCCGGTCGGGCAGGCGCGCGCCGGGCTCGAACGCGGCCTGCGCGCCCAGTTCGAGCGCCAGCGCGCGCTTGGCTTCGCTGCGGCCCGTCACCCAGACCTGGAGCCCGGCCGCGCGCCCGAGCTGGATCAGGGCGGTGGGCACGCCGCCCGATGCGCCTTGCACCAGCATCGTTTGCCCGGGCCGCAGGCCGGACTTGACGAACAGCATGCGGTAGGCGGTGAGCCAGGCGGTGCCCATGCAGGCCGCCTCGCTGAAGGACAGGGCCGCCGGCTTGGGCAGCACGTTGGTCTCGGGCACGACCACCCGGTCGGCAAACGTGCCCTGGTAGCTCTCGGTCAGCATGCTGCGCCGGGGGTCCAGCGTCTCGTCGCCGCGCCAGCCGGGCGAGGGGATGACCGAGTGGATCACCACCTCGCGGCCGTCGTCGGTGACGCCCGCGCCGTCCATGCCCAGGATCATCGGGAACTGCTCGGCGCGAATGCCCACGCCGCGCAGCGTCCACACGTCGTGCATGTTCAGGCTGGCGGCGCGCACGTTGACGGCGACGTGGCCGGGCGGCACGTCCGGCGCCGGGCGCTCGCCCACGACGAGTGCGGACTGGGGGTCGTCCGGCTTGGCTTGGGAGGCATAGACTGCAAACATGGGAGGATTCCTTTCAAGGCGTGCACGCCGCGTCGGCCGTGGCGTTCTTCAAGATCGATGTGCTGATTCCGGCAAGCGCTAGCGGCCTTGCCAGCGCGGCGCCCGCCGCTCCTTGAAGGCGGCGACGCCTTCCTTCGAATCGGCGGACTGCCGGGCCACCGCCTTGGCGCGCCGGGTCAGCTCCCAACCGCAGTCGTCATCGTCGGCGTTCAGCCGCTCCAGCGCCGCCAGGGTCTCGCGCACCGCCAGTGGCGCTTGCTCGGCGATCTGCCGCGCCAGCGCCAGCGCTTCGGGCAGCGCCTGGCCGGGCTCGGTCAGGTGGTTCACCAGGCCGAGGGCGTGGGCGCGCTCGGCGCCCAGGGGCGCGCCCGTGAGCAGCAGCTCGCGCGCAATGTTGAGCGGTAGGGCGCGTGGGCCGCGAAACAGCCCGCCGCACTCGGCGACCAGGCCCAGCCCCACCTCCGGCAGCGAGAACGACGCCGTGCTGGCGGCCACGATCATCGAGCAGGACAGCGCGATCTCGAAGCCGCCGCCGGCGGCGATGCCCTCGACGGCGGCGATGACGGGCTTTTGCAGGCGCCGGCCGGCGATGCCGTAGGGGCCGCCGCGCGGCGTGGGCTCGCCCGCCCAGGCCACCACGTCGGTGCCGGCCGAGAAAAACCTCGTCCCTCCGGTCAACACCGCCACCCGCAGCGCCGCGTCGTCCTCGAAGGCGTTCAGTGCCGCGTCCAGCGCGGCCGTCAGCGCGCCGTCGAACGCGTTGCGCTTGTCGGGCCGGTCCAGGGTCAGCACGGCCACCGGCCCCTGCTTGTCGATGCGAACGGGCATGGGGGTTCCTGTGGTTTCAGGGCGCGATCGCGCGCTTGAGCGCCTGCGCCACCGGCTGCGGCAGGTGCGGCGCGGCGCCCAGCACCCAGGGCAGCACCTTGCGCTTGGCGCCGCCGATGGATTCGGGCACCAGGGCTTCGATCAGGTGCGGGCCGGGCGTGGCCAGCGCGTATTCCAGCGCGGTGCAAAAGGCCTCGGCGGTGTCGGCCCGCACGGCGTGCACGCCCATGCCCTGGGCCAGCCGGGCGAAGTCGAGCTGCGGTGCGCCCAGGTCGAGCTGCGCGCGCGAGCGCGGCCCGGGCTCGCCCGCGCCGACGCGCGCCAGCTCGATGTTGAGCACCGAGTACGACGCGTTGTTGAAGATGATGCCGATCACGTGCAGCTGCTCGCGGGCCATGGTCCACAGCGCCTGCACGGTGTACATGGCCGAGCCGTCGCCCACCAGCGCGATCACCGGCCGCCCGGGGCAGGCCACGGCCGCGCCCAGGGCGCTGGGCAGGCCCTGGCCGATGGCGCCGCCGGTGAGCGTGAGCAGGTCGTGGCGCGGCGCGCCGGCCGTCATGGCGCCCAGCTTCTGGCCCGAGGTGATGGCCTCGTCGACCAGGATGGCGCCCTCGGGCAGCAGGTGGCCCACGGCCTGGCAGGCCTTGGCGGCGCTGAGTTCGCCCGTGGGGCGCTCGGGCCGGGCGGCGGCCTGCAGCGCCGGCTGGGCCGAGCCCGCGCCCAGCGCGGCCACCAGTTGCTCCAGGCAGGCCCGCGCATCCTGGTCGGGCGCGGCCAGCGTGTGCACGGTGCAGCCGGGCGGCACCAGGTCGCTGGCCTTGCCGGGATAGGCGAAGAAGGAGACGGGCGACTTGGCGTCCACCAGCACCAGGTGCTTCAGGCCTGCCAACTGCACGCCGGCCAGCTCGGCGAAGTAGGCCAGGCGCTCGATGGGCGGCAGGCCCGCGCCGCGCTCCAGCCGGGTCGGAAACACCTCGGCCAGCAGCTTGACGCCCGTGGCCGCGGCCAGGCGCGCGGCGGCCACCAGCGCCGGCTCGCGCAGTGCGTGGCCGCCCAGCAGCAGCGCGGCTTTCTGGCCCGAGCGCAGGATGCCGGCGATGGCCTGCACCGTGGCTTCGTCCGCGGGCTTGGGCGCGACAGGCGGCGGAGGCGGGCAGGGCACCCCGCCTTCGCTCCACGACACGTCGGCCGGCAGGATCAGCGTGGCCACTTGGCCGGGCAGGCCCCGCGCGGCGGCGATGGCGTCGGCCGCGTCCTGGCCGAGCCGGGCGGTGCTGGCCGAGGTGCGCACGAAGCCAGGCGAGACGTTGCGCGCCACGGTCTCGATGTCGGACTGCAGTTGCGCGTCGTAGGGGACGTGATACGTCGCGTGGTCGCCCACGATGTTGACGATGGGCACCTTGCCCTTGCGCGCGTTGTGCAGGTTGGCCAGGCCGTTGCCCAGGCCGCAGCCCAGGTGCAGCAGCGTGGCGGCGGGCTTGCCGGCCATGCGGGCGTAGCCGTCGGCGGCGCCGGTGGCCACGCCCTCGAACAGGGTCAGCACGGCGCGCAGGCGTGGTTCGCCGTCCAGCGCGGCGACGAAGTGCATCTCGCTGGTGCCGGGGTTGGTGAAGCAGACCTCCACTCCCGCGTCGGCCAGGGTCTTGAGCAGGGCTTGGGCACCGTTCATGTTGCTCTCCTGTTGATAGCTTCTAACGCTTGTTGGACGGGCGCAAGCGGGATTTTTGTTGCTTATTTTCCGTGGGTGATATGCCGCGCCGCCGCGCGCGCGGTGAGGATGCAGCCGGGCAGAAAGGTGCCTTCCAGCGAGCGCTTGCCACTGGCCCCGCCGCCGCCAAAGCCGGCCGCCTCGCCCACGCCATACAGGCCGTCGATGGGCTGGCCCGCGCCATCCAGCACGCGGCTTTGCAGGTCGGTGCGCAGGCCGCCCAGGCTCTTGCGCGTGATCAGCTGCACCTGGATGGCGATGAAGGGGCCGGCGCCCTTCGTCTGCAGCGGCGCGGGCTTGGCTGTGCGCAGCTTGTCGGGACCCCATTGGCGCGCGTGGCGGATCAGGCGGATCTGCGCGTCGTTCTCCAGCTTGCTGCCGTGGGCGAAGTTGGCGTCGAAGGCATCGGCCGTGGCCTGCAGCACGGCCGGGTCGATGTCGCTGGAGGCCGTCAGCGCGTTCATGCGGGCGGCCAGCTCGGCCAGCGTGCCGGCCACGATGAACTGCGGGCTTTGCCGCTGCATCTGGCGCACCAGGCGGTGGTTGCCCAGCAGGGTTTCCTTCAGGAACAGCGCCATCTGCCGGTCGCGGATGCGCGGGTTGTGCTCGGCGCCCGAGATGGCGAACTCCTTGGCCGCGATGCGCCAGTTCAGCAGGTGCCAGGTCCAGGGCTTGGCCTGCGCCGCCACGCGCTGGCACAGCCAGTGGGTGTCGAAGCCCGTCACCAGCGGCTCGGGGCCGATGCGCCGGCCGGCGTGGTCCAGCCACAGCGCCGACTTGCATGGGATCAGCGACAGGCCGTGGCCCGCAAAGTGCGGCAGCGGGTGCGGTATGCCGGCCGCGTAATTCCACATCTCGCCCGCATGGGTGATCTGCGCGCCCAGGCCGGCGGCCGCGTGGTGCAGCCGGCCATCGGCAAAGGGGTGTGCGCCGTTCAGCATGGTGGCGGGGCAGGGGCGGCCGGCGGGCCAGTTCTTGCGCGCCTCGTCGTGGCCGCCGTTGATGCCGCCCATGGCCAGCACCACCACCGGGGCCTGCAGGCGCAGCGGGGCGCCGGTGTCTTCGCGGGTGGCCACCACGCCGCCGATATGCCCCGCGCTGCGCTCCAGCTGCGTCACGCGGTGGCGGTGCAGCAGCGTCAAGCGACCGCCCGCGCCGGCCTGCTGCAGCGCCGCGATCAGGCGCAGCGTCATGGTCTGCGCCGTGCCCCACACGATGTGATAGCGCGGCAGGCTGTTGCCGTCGCCGTGGCGGCCCCGCTCCACCCAGTTGACGGCGGGCATGAAGGTGACGCCCTCGCCCAGCAGCCAGTCGTGCACCTGCGCGCGCGAGTGCGTCACGTAATGGCGCGCCCATTGCAGCGGGTATTCGTCGGCCGCATCCAGCTCGCCAAAGCGCAGCCAGTCGCGCAACGCGATCTCGGGCGTGTCGGCAATCTTCATGCGCGCCTGCAGCGGCGTGCCCACCAGCGCCATGCCGCCAAAGGCCCACCGCGCCAGCCCGCCCAGGCGCTCGGGCGTGTCGCGGTCCACCAGCGCCACCCGCTGGCCGGCGCGCAGCAATTCCAGCGCGGTAACGATGCCGGCCAGGCCGCCGCCGACGATCACGGCGTCGTGGTGCTGGGAGTCCATGGGTACACGGGCTTGAAGGGTTTTGCGTCGGAGTGTATCGAAGCGCCTCACTCTCGGCTTGCGCCGTCGTTACGCTGCGATGGCTCATCGTGACACGGTCGTCTTTGCTTGATGTTCGCCTTGCAGGAGAAGGGCGCGGCTACCATTCACCGATTCTCAACCCTGAGTGCTAGACTTCATCGCGTGAATGCCCGTGTAGACCACATTCTCGATGAAGCTCTCGAGCTGCCTCCCGACGAGCGCTCGGCGTTGACCGTAGCGCTACTCGATAGCCTCGAAGGCAGTGATGACGCTTCAATCACCCAAGCGTGGCGGCAAGAGGTTCGGGCGCGGCAAGCGGCCCTTCGGGCGGGAGAAGTGAAGCCCGTCTCCTGGATGGAAGCCAAAGCAAGACTGAGCGCTCTGTGACGCGCTTCGCAGTCGAAATTCTGCCCGAGGCGGAGGCAGAAATCAGAGAAGCATTTCTGTGGTACTTCGAGCGCAGCCCGATCGCAGCCGATGCGTTTCGCACCGAGACGCTTGAATCGATTGATCGGCTTGGTGTCGATGCGTTGATGTGGCCCGAAGACGAGGATGCGCTCCGGCGACATGTTCTTCGCCACTTTCCCTACACGGTCTTTTACGAGATTCTGGGCCATACCGTGACAGTGCTTGCTGTCGCGCATCAGCGCCGTAAGCCAGGGTATTGGCGCACGCGCTAAGGAACGCCTGGAGCACGCAGGCAAGAAACGCGTGACGCGCCGCGAGAAATAGATGCAGCACATCGCGCCCTGGCAGCGTCTGCTGACGCTCATCGAGCCACACTACCCCAGCTGGCGTAACCGGGCCAGGGCGGTCTTGGTCTCTTGGGGTGGTGTCTTGGGCGACTTCTTGATGAACGCATGCGGCAGCACCATGTGTCAAACGTTTGAAAATGTTGACCTGACCCCGATTCCACTAATATTCTGATTCCACCCGTGCTTTGTCTAGGGACACTCTGCAAAACCTCCAACCGGCGAGACTGGCGCGAGGCGAGAGGATGAGAGACGATGGCGGACATGACACAGATGACCTTCGGCCTTGATCCGCTGCCCAAGAAGACTCGCAAGGAGGTCTTTCTTGACGAGATGAATCTGGTGGTTCCGTGGGGCGAGTTGGTGGCGCTGATTCAGCCACACGCCCGCGGCGCACACCAGGCGCTGGGAGGGCGCCCGCCGTTCGCGATCGAGACGATGCTGCGCATTCACTGCCTGCAACTGTGGTGGAACCTGAGCGATCCGGCGATGGAAGAAGAACTGCATGAAAGGCCGTTGTACCGCCGCTTTGCCGGGCTGCAGGGTGCCGCACGCATGCCCGACGAGAGCACCATCCTGCGCTTTCGGCATCTGCTGGAGAAGCACGAACTCGCCCCGAAGATCATGGCCGTGATCAATGCCGGCTTGGCCCGGCAAGGCCTGATGCTCAAGACCGGCACGGTGGTGGATGCCACCATCATCGCGGCACCCAGTTCGAGCAAGAACAACAGAGGTGAGCGGGACCCGCAGATGCACCAGACCAAGAAGGGCAAGCAGTGGCACTTCGGGATGAAGGCGCACATTGGCGTGGATGCCCAATCGGGTCTGGTGCACACGGTCATTGGCACGGCGGCCAACGTCAATGACGTGACGCAGGCCACGCAGCTGCTGCACGGGCAGGAGACGGACGTGTTCGCCGATGCAGGCTACCAGGGCGTGGACAAGCGCCAGGAGGCCCAAGGGCTGGCCGTGGACTGGCACATTGCCATGCGCCCGGGCAAGCGCGCGGCACTGGAGCTGAGCAATGCACTGGCGGCGAAGATTGAACAGCTCGAGAAGATCAAGGCCAGCATCCGTGCCAAGGTCGAACACCCGTTCAGGCTGATCAAGCAGCAGTTCGGCCATGCCAAGGTGCGCTACCGCGGGCTGGCCAAGAACACGGCACGACTGCAGGTAATGTTCGCGCTGGGCAATCTGTGGATGGTGCGCAAGGCGATTTTGCAGGGGACGCAGGCATGAGTGCGCCTACTGGGCGCCAAAGGGCATCTGAAAACCGGCACAGCGCCTCGAACACGGGCGCCAAGTGCCGAAAATCGAGCCGCTATTGCGCATCACGAAACCTGATCTGCCGTCGCGCCACTCATGCCGTCAGCAGACAGGGTTTTGCAGAGTGTCCTTAAGAGAATATTTATATTTCCCACCCATGCGGTCTTTTCCTTTGAAAAATCATAAGTATCAACCAATTCATATGATTCATCCGGAAAATTCTTGCTTATTGGGCCTCGAAAAATTTTTATGGCGTCTCCACTCTAGCTGAAATTAGACGATTTTGATCAGGCGACTGATTCCACGATAAAATTTTCTATGCAATATATTCTCCTCGAAAGTCTGGGTTTGATCGCCATTTAGGAAAATCTAAAATTTTCCGGATGGCTTTAACCGCTCGTTCATGCCACCCTCGCTGCATGGTCGCGTTCTTTTGGAGCCGGCCTATCGGGATTGAATGTATCAGTTTGTTTTGTGCCACACCAAGCGCTACCCATGAGTCATGGGCAGGATCGAAATCCAGGCGCTTGGTGCGCTGCAATCCCCGCCGTTTCAGACATGCAGCGCCTGCCCCAGCGCCCGCAGCGCCGCCTCCTGCACCGCCTCGCCCAGGGTGGGGTGGGCGTGGATGGTGTGGGCCACGTCTTCCAGCCGCGCGCCCATTTCGATGGACTGGCTGAAGGCCGCTGCCAGCTCGGCCACGCCCTGGCCCACGGCCTGCCAGCCGAGGATGAGGTGGTTGTCCTTGCGGGCCACCACGCGCACGAAGCCGCTGGTGGCCTGCAGTGTCATGGCGCGGCCGTTGGCGGCGAAGGGGAAGTGCGCCTCGATGCAGTCGATGCCGGCAGCCTTGGCCTCGGCCGGCGTGCGGCCGGCCACCACCACCTCGGGGTCGGTAAAGCACACGGCCGGGATGGCCATGGGCTCGAAGCGGCGGGTCTTGCCCGCCACCTGCTCGGCCACGCATTCGCCCTGCGCCATGGCGCGGTGCGCCAGCATGGGCTCGCCGGTCACATCGCCAATGGCCCACACGTTGCGCATGGAGGTGCGGCAGTGCGCGTCGATGGCGACGTGGCGGCCGGCCATGTCCAGTTGCAGCCCCTCCAGCCCAAAGCCGGCGGTGCGCGGCCGGCGGCCCACGGCCACCAGCACGCGGTCGGCGGGCAGGGTGAAGTCCTCGGCCTTGGTGTCGTTGCGCACGTGCACGCCGTGCCTGGCGTCCCAGCCCTGCACCTTGCAGCCCAGGTGCAGGGTGATGCCGCTTTTCTTGAGCGCGTCCAGCACGGGCTGGGTCAGCTCGGGGTCGTAGGTGGGCAGCACGCGGTCGATGGCCTCAACCACCGTCACCTCCACGCCCAGCTTGCGGTAGGCCATGCCCAGCTCCAGCCCGATGTAGCCGGCGCCGACGACGACCAGGCGCTTGGGCAGCGTGTCGGGCGACAGCGCCTCGGTCGATGACCAGATGGCACCACCGAAAGGCATGCTGGGTAGCTCCACCGGCTCGGAGCCGGTGGCCAGCAGCAGGTGCTCGCAGTGCACGCGCAGGGGCTCGCCCTGGTGCGGCTGCACGGTCACGGTCTTGCCGTCGTCGATGTGGGCCCAGCCGGCCAGCACCTGCACGCCGGCCTTGCGCAGCAGCGCGCCCACGCCGCCGGTCAGGCGCTGCACGATGCCGTCCTTCCAGTGCACGGTCTGCGCGATGTCGATGCTGGGCTCCTGCACGCGAATGCCCAGCGGCGAGCCCTTGACCTGGTGGCGCGCCTGCTCGAAGGCGTGCGCGGCGTGGATCAGCGCCTTGGAGGGGATGCAGCCGATGTTGAGGCAGGTACCGCCCAACTGGGCGCCTTCGACCAGCACGGTGGGTACGCCCAGCTGGCCGGCGCGGATGGCGGCCACGTAGCCGCCGGGGCCGCCGCCGATGACCAGCAGCTTGGTGGTGATTTCCTTCATTGCGTTACTCCACGAACAGCAGGGCGGGGGTTTCCAGCAGCGCGCGCACGGCCTGGATGAAGCGCGCGGCGTCCATGCCGTCGACCACGCGGTGATCGAACGACGAGGACAGGTTCATCAACTGCCGCTCCACCACCTGGCCACCGCGTAGCATGGGCCGCTCGACGATGCGGTTGACGCCGACGATGGCCACCTCGGGGTGGTTGATGACGGGCGTGCTGACGATGCCGCCCAGCGCCCCCAGGCTGGTGAGGGTGATGGTGGAGCCGGCCAGCGCGTCGCGCCCCAGCTTGCCGCTCTTGGCGCCTTCGGCCACGCGGGCGATGCCGGCGGCGCAGGCCCACAGATCCAGCGCCTCGGCGTGGCGCAGCACGGGCACCATCAGGCCGCCGTCGGTCTGCGTGGCCACGCCCAGGTGCACCGGCGCAAAGCGCGTGACCACGCCGGCCTCGTCGTCGTAGCGGGCGTTGATCTGCGGGAAGTCGCGCAGGGCCAGCACCAGGGCGCGCACCAGCAGCGGCAGCAGCGTGAGCTTGCCGCGCTGCGCGCCGTGCCGGGCGTTGAGCTGGGCGCGCAGGGCCTCCAGCTCGGTCACGTCCACCTCCTCGACGTAGCTGAAGTGGGGGATGCGGCGCTTGGCCTCCTGCATCTTCTGCGCGATCTTGCGGCGCAGGCCGATGACGGGCACCGGCTCCTCGCCGTGGCGCTCGACGTAGGGCGAGCCCGCCGTGGCAGGCTGGCCGCCGCCAGCGGCAAAGGCGTCCAGGTCGGCATGCTCGATGCGGCCGGCCGGGCCGCTGCCGTGCACGCGGCGCAGGTCGACGCCCATGTCCAGCGCGCGCCGGCGCACCGAGGGCGCGGCCAGCGGGCGCTCGCCTTCGGCGCGGGCCACGCGGGTGGGTGGCGGTGTGGCCGGGCTGCGCGCGGGGGCGGGCGGCGTGGGCGCGGGGGCCGGCGCCGCGGGTACTGCCGTTGCTATTGTTACAGGAGCTGCTGGCGCAGGTGATATGCCGGCTGGAGCCTGTTTTTTCTCTTCATCCTTCAGGTTGCCCGCGCCTTCCACCTCCAGGCGCACCAGCTCGGCGCCCACGGCCATCACCTGGCCCGGGCTGCCGCCCAGCGCCAGCACCTTGCCGTGCATGGGCGAGGGCACCTCGACGGTGGCCTTGTCGGTCATCACGTCGGCCAGGTGCTGGTCCTCCACCACGGCGTCGCCCGGCTGCACGTGCCAGGCCACCAGTTCCACTTCGGCAATGCCCTCGCCAATGTCGGGCACGCGGATCACATAGATACCCATGATGTCATGCCTCCACTGCACGCTTGAGGGCTTCGGCAACGCGCGCCGGCCCGGGGAAGTAAGCCCATTCCTGGGCGTGCGGGTAGGGCGTGTCCCAGCCCGTCACGCGCTCGATGGGGGCTTCCAGGTGGTAGAAGCAGTGCTCCTGCACCAGAGCGGCCAGCTCGGCGCCGAAGCCGCTGGTGCGCGTGGCCTCGTGCACCACCACGCAGCGGCCGGTCTTCTTGACCGACTCGACGATGGTGTCCAGGTCCAGCGGCCACAGGCTGCGCAGGTCGATGATCTCGGCGTCGATGCCGGCTTCGCGCGCGGCTGCCTCACTGACCCACACCATGGTGCCGTAGGTCAGCACCGTCACCGCCTTGCCGGGGCGGAACACCGCGGCCTTGTCCAGCGGCACGCGGAAGTAGCCCTCGGGCACCTTGCCCAGCTCGTGCCGGGACCAGGGCACGACGGGGCGGTCGTGGTGGCCGTCGAAGGGGCCGTTGTACAGGCGCTTGGGCTCCAAAAAGATGACGGGGTCGTCGCACTCGATGGAGGCGATCAAGAGGCCCTTGGCATCGACCGGGTTGCTGGGCATCACGGTGCGCAGGCCGCACACGTGGGTGAAGAAGGCCTCGGGGCTCTGGCTGTGCGTCTGCCCGCCGTAGATGCCGCCGCCGCAGGGCATGCGGATGGTCATGGGGGCGGTGAAGTCGCCCGCCGAGCGGTGGCGCAGGCGCGCCGCCTCGGACACGATCTGGTCGGTGGCGGGGTAGAAGTAGTCGGCGAACTGGATCTCGACCACCGGCCGCAAGCCGTAGGCGGCCATGCCGATGGCGGTGCCGACGATGCCGCTTTCGTTGATCGGCGCGTCGAAGCAGCGCGTCTTGCCGTACTTGGCCTGCAGGCCCTCGGTGACGCGGAACACGCCGCCGAAGTAGCCCACGTCCTGCCCGTAGACGATGACGTTGTCGTCGCGCGCCATCATCACGTCCATGGCCGAGCGCAGGGCCTGGATCATGGTCATGGGGACGCTGCCGGTGGAGTCTTTTTGTTGCTCGGTCATGGCATCAGACTCCCATCTGCTGGCGCTGCCGGCGCAGGTGCTCCGGCATGTCGGCGTACACGTCGTCGAAGATGGTGGCGGCGCTGGGCACGCGGCCGTCCAGCAGGGTGCCGTGGCTTTCGGCCTCCTTCTGCGCGGCCATCACCTCGGCCTCCAGCGTCTTTTGCGTCTGGGCGTGCTGCTCGGGGCTCCATTCGCCGATGGCGATCAGGTGCTTTTTCAGCCGCTCGATCGGGTCGCCCAGCGGAAAGCGCTGCCAGTCGTCGGCGGGGCGGTATTTGCTGGGGTCGTCGGAGGTGGAATGCGGCCCGGCGCGGTAGGTTTCCCATTCGATCAGCGTGGGGCCGTGGTTGGTGCGCGCGCGCTCGGCCGCCCATTGCGAGGCCGCGTACACGGCCAGGAAGTCGTTGCCGTCCACCCGCAGCGAGGCAATGCCCACGCCCACGCCGCGCTGGGCGAAGGTGGTGCCTTCGCCGCCGGCGATGGCCTGGAAGGTGGAGATGGCCCACTGGTTGTTGACCACGTTGATGATGACCGGCGCGTGGTAGACGTGGGCAAAGGTGAGGGCGGTGTGAAAGTCGCTCTCCGCCGTGGCGCCGTCGCCGATCCAGGCCGAGGCGATCTTGGTGTCGCCCTTGATGGCCGAGGCCATGGCCCAGCCCACGGCCTGCGGCACCTGGGTGGCCAGGTTGCCCGAGATGGTGAAGAAGCCCGCGCGCTTGTACGAATACATCACCGGCAGCTGGCGGCCCTTGATCGGGTCGCGCTGGTTGCTCATCAGCTGGCAGATCAGCTCGACCAGGGAGATGTCGTCGCGCGCCAGCAGCAGGCCCTGCTGGCGGTAGGTGGGAAAGCACATGTCGCCGTCCTGCAGTGCCATCGCGTGGGCCACGGCAATGGCCTCCTCGCCCAGGCACTGCATGTAGAACGACAGCTTTTTCTGCCGCTGCGCCGTCAGCATGCGGGCGTCGAAGATGCGCGTCTTCATCATGGCGCGCAGGCCGCGGCGCAGGCGCTCGGGGTGCATGGCCGGCGTCCAGGGGCCGACGGCCTGGCCGTCGTCGTCCAGCACGCGCACCAGGGTGGTGGCCAGGTCAGCCGTGTCGGCGGCAGGGGTGTCGGTGGGGGGGCGGCGCACGGCGCCGGCGGGCGAGGTGCTGAGGTACGAGAAGTCGGTCTTGTGGCCCGGCCGCCCCGTGGGCTCGGGCACGTGCAGCTTGAGCGCTGGGTGCTCTGTCATGGCTCTGTCTCCGTACGCAATCGTGTTGCGTGCTTCATTGCAGGGGTGCACGGCACGCCGGGTGTGGCGCTCCGTCCGTTGGCTTTGCGCGGTAGCGCAGGGCCGATCGTAACGGAGTGCAGGCCGATGCTCCAGCAGCGGCGAAAAGCCTACCCCGCCCAGGGGCTTGTTGTCAGGCTGCTGGCTCGGCCGGCAGCGACTGCCCGTGCAGCCGCGCGTAGCGGCCGCCGCGCGCCATCAGCTCGGCGTGCGTGCCCTGCTCCATGACGCGCCCGCGCTCCATCACCACGATGCGGTCGGCATGCTCGACGGTGGACAGCCGGTGGGCGATGACCAGGGTGGTGCGGCCAGCCATCACGGTGTTCAGCGCCTGCTGCACCAGGCGCTCGCTGTGCGTGTCCAGCGCCGAGGTGGCCTCGTCCAGCAGCAGCACCGGCGCGTCCTTGTAC
This sequence comes from Burkholderiaceae bacterium, assembly GCA_024235995.1. Classification (NCBI taxonomy): domain Bacteria; kingdom Pseudomonadati; phylum Pseudomonadota; class Betaproteobacteria; order Burkholderiales; family Burkholderiaceae; species Burkholderiaceae bacterium. Next base: position 2,931,327 of record JACKLI010000001.1, on the reverse strand, counting down.
AGCGCGCGGGCAATGGCCAGGCGCTGGCGCTGGCCGCCCGACAGCTCGGTGGCGTTGTGGCCCACCAGCGTGTCCATGCCCTGCGCCAGCGTGGCCACGTGCTCGGCCAGGTTGGCCTGCCGCAGGCAGCGCTGCACGCGCTCGCGGTCGATCGGCTCGGCCCCCAGCGCCACGTTGGCGGCAATGCTGTCGTTGAGCATGATCACGTCCTGGCTGACCAGCGCGAACTGCGCCCGCAGCGCGGCCAGCGGCCAGCGGGTGATGTCGATGCCGTCCAGCTCGATCTGCCCGCTGGTGGGCGCCACGAAGCGCGGCAGCAGGTTGGCCAGCGTGGTCTTGCCCGAGCCCGAGGGGCCGACCAGGGCCACCGTCTCGCCGGCGCGCACCTGCAGGTCCACCCCGTCCAGCGCGGGCGCGGCGTCCTGGCGGTAGCGCACGGTGACGTTGCGCAGGGTGATGTCGCCGTGCGCCGGGTTTGGTACGCCGGCGGCCGCGGCGGGCGCGTCGGCCTCGGGCCGCACCGTGTCCAGCAGCTCCAGTCCGCGCTCCAGCGCGGCCAGGCCGCGCGTGACGGGGTGAACCACGTCGGCCAGCCGGCGCGTGGGCGACACCAGCATCAGCATGGCGCCGATGAAGGCCACGAAGCCGCCCACCGTGACCGCCCCGCCGCCGCTGCCGCGGCCCTGCGACAGCGCGATGGCGATCACCGTGGACAGCGCGATGGCGGCCACCAGCTGCGACAGCGGCATGGTGGCCGCCGAGGCGCGCGTGGCCTTGAGCGCCAGGTCGCGCAGGCGCCGGCTGAGCGCGGCAAAGCGCCGGCCCTGCTGCGTCTGGGCCTGGTGCAGCCGCACCATGCGGTGCGAGAGCACGTTTTCCTCCACCACGTAGGCCAGCTCGTCGGTGGCGTCCTGGCTTTCGCGCGTGACCAGGTACAGCCGGCGCGAGAGCACCTTCAAAATCAGCGCCACCGCCGGCACCAGCACCAGCACGATCAGCGTCAGCTTCCAGTTCAGGTAGATCAGGTAGGCCAGCAGGGCCGCCACCGTGAAGCCGTCGCGCCCCAGGTTGAGCAGGGCCTGCACCAGCAGGGTGGCGCCGGTCTGCACCTCGTAGACGATGGTGTTGGCCAGCTGGCTGGCCGACTGGCGCGAAAACAGCGCCAGGTCGGCCTGCAGCAGGCGCTCGAACAACTGCTGGCGCAGCACCACCATGCCGTCGGCGGCAATGCGCGAGAGCGCGTACTTGCTGGCGAACTGCGCCAGCCCGCGCACGATGAACAGGCCGATGATGGCCGTGGGCACCATCCACAGCTGCAGGTCGCCTTCGGTAAACCCTTCGTCCAGCAGCGGCTTGAGCAGCGCCGGGATGGCCGGCTCGGTCAGCGCGCTCAGCAGGGTCGAGCCGATGGCCAGCACCCAGCCCAGCCGGTACTGCCCAAAATAGGGCCACAAACGCCGCAGCCGCTGTAACAAGGCGTGCTCGGCGGGGGCGGCAGGGGCTGGGTCGGCTTGGGTGGGCATGCGAAGGCAGGCAGGGGGCAGCGCGGATTCTAGGCGGTGGGACCGATGCGGATGGCTCGAAGCCGGAACCATTGGCGGTGCGCGCCCTCTCATGGTCATTTGGGTCTGCGCTACAGTTTGTGACGTTCGGCCCTGTCGGATGTGTAACATGCGGACCCATGCACGGCCTGCCGCGGGCCGCCACTCTCTCTCGTTGATGAACCTCACACACTTTTTCAGCCCGGCGCCGGACGGCTGCCGGCGCCGTCTGTTGGCAACCTTGCTCGCGGTACCGGCCCTGCCGGCACTGGCCCAGTTCCGGGTCGAGGTCTCGGGCGTCGGCCTGACGCAGATGCCCATCGCGCTGGTGCCGTTTCGCGGTGAAGCCGGCTCGCCCCAGGCCATCAGCGCCATCGTGCGCGCCGACCTGGAGCGCAGCGGCCAGTTCCGCGGCGTGGACGCCGCCGGCGCGAGCATGGACGAAACCACCCGCCCCGACATGGCGAGCTGGCGCCAGCGCAGCGCCGACGCGCTGGCGGGCGGCAGCGTGACGCGCCTGCCCGATGGCCGCTGGGACGTGCGCTTTCGCCTGTGGGACGTGGTGCGCGACGCCGACCTGGGCGGGCAGGGCTACGTGGTGCCACAGGCCGATTTGCGCCTGGCCGCGCACAAGAGCGCCGACTACATCTACGAGAAGCTGACAGGCGAGAAGGGCGTGTTTTCCACCCGCATCGCCTACGTCACGCAAAACGGTAAGCGCTACACCCTGTGGGTGGCCGACGCCGACGGCGAAAACGCGCAGCCCGCGCTGTCCAGCCCCGAATCCATCATCTCGCCGGCCTGGTCGCCCGACGGGCGCCAGCTGGCCTACGTGTCGTTCGAGGCGCGCAAGCCGGTCATCTACGTGCACGACGTGGCCACCGGCCGGCGGCGCCTGCTGGCCAACTTCAAGGGCTCCAACAGCGCCCCCGCCTGGGCGCCGGACGGGCGCTCGCTGGTGGTCACGCTGTCGCGCGACGGCGGCTCACAGCTGTTCCAGATCGGCGCCGGCGGCGGTGAGCCGCGGCGCCTGACGTCCTCGCAAAGCATCGACACCGAGCCCGCGTTCTCGCCCGACGGCAAGACCCTGTACTTCGTCAGCGACCGCGGCGGCGCGCCGCAGATCTACCGCATGCCCGCCGGCGGCGGTGCGGCCCAGCGCGTGACCTTCGGCGGCAACTACAACGTCTCGCCCAACATCAGCCCCGACGGGCGCTGGATGGCCTACATCGCACGCACCGGCGGCGCCTTCAAGCTGAACGTGATGGACCTGGCCAGCGGCACGTCCACCGCCATCACCGACACCGGCGACGACGAAAGCCCCAGCTTCGCGCCCAACAGCAAGCTGATCGTCTACGCCACGCGCCAGGGCGGGCGCGAGGCGCTGATGACCACCACGGTGGACGGCAAGATCAAGGCGCGCCTGGCCGGCCAGGGCGGCGATCTGCGCGAGCCCACCTGGGGCCCGTTCACACGCTAGCCCATCCCATTTTTTGACACACCCTTGCAGGAGAAATTTGATGTTCAAACGATTGTTCATGCTGATCGCCATGGCCACGGCCCTGGTGCTGGCCGGTTGCGGCTCCGACGTCAAGCTGGACCAGCCGGCCGAAGGCTCGTCCACCGCGGCGGGCGCCGGCGCGGGCGGCGCCCAGGGGCAGGGCACCGGCCAGAGCTCGGTCACCCAGGTGCAGGCCGGCGCGTCGGCGGCGGACAAGGCCGGCCCGGTGGGCGTGGCCAAGGTGATCTACTTTGACTACGACAGCTACGTGGTCAAGCCCGAGTTCCAGTCGGTGGTCGACCAGCATGCGCGCTTCTTGCGCGCGCACCCCAACGCCCGCCTGGTGCTGGAGGGCAACACCGACCAGCGCGGCAGCCGCGAATACAACCTGGCCCTGGGCCAGAAGCGCGCCGAGGCCGTGCGCCGCGCGATGACCCTGGTGGGCGCCAGTGACGGCCAGATCGAGGCGGTCAGCTTCGGCAAGGAAAAGCCGGCCGTCGAAGGCAACACCGAAGACGCCTACGCGCAGAACCGCCGCGTCGAGTTCCGCTACCAATGACCATGAGCGGCGCTTTCAGGCATCTCATCGGGGCGCTCGCGCTGGCCTGGGCCGGCCTGGCCGCCGTGCCGGCGCAGGCGCAGCTGTTTGGCGACGACCAGGCGCGCCAGGCCATCCTGGACCTGCGCCAGCGCTTCGACCAGGCCGTGACGGCCCAGAACCGGCTGGTTGACGAGAACACCCAGATGCGCCGCAGCATGCTCGATCTGCAGCAGCAGATCGAGTCGCTGCGGGGCGATCTGGCGCGCCTGCGCGGGCAGGAAGAGCAGTTCACGCGCGACATCTCCGAGCTGCAAAAGCGCCAGGCCAGCACGCAGGAAAGCGTGGAGCAGCGCCTGGCCAAGCTGGAGCAGGCGCAGCCCGCCGCCAGCCCCGAGGCTGGCGCCAGCGCCGCCGGCGCGGCGGCCGACAACGGGGCCGAAAAGCAGGACTACGACGCCGCGCTGGCGGTGTTCCGCAAGGGCGACTGGGCCGGCGCGCAAACCGGCTTTGCCAGCTTCATCAAGCGCTACCCGGGCAGCGCCCTGGTGCCGTCGGCGCAGTTCTGGCAGGGCAACGCGCAGTACGCCACGCGCAACTACAAGGAGGCCATCGCCACCTTCCGCGCGCTGCTGGCGGCCGCGCCCAGGCACGCCAAGGCGCCCGAGGCCATGCTGTCGATCGCCAACTGCCAGATCGAGCTGAAGGACACCGCCGGCGCCCGCGCCACGCTCAATGCGCTGATCAAGACCTATCCGCAGTCCGAGGCCGCGCAGGCCGGGCGCGACCGCCTCAGCAAACTGAAGTAGCCGCTGCGGGCCAGCGCGCTGCTATAATCATTGGTTTCCTTGCCGCACCCCGCTCGACGCCGGGGGCGGCTTTCCCTTTGGGCCCGGTCATCGGGCCCGCCATCCACAAGGAGTGTGAATGCGTCACTACGAGATCATTTTGCTGATCCACCCGGATCAGAGCGAGCAGGTGCCTGCCATGCTGGAGCGCTACAAGGGCATGGTCACCAGCGGCGGCGGCAAGATCCACCGCGTCGAGGACTGGGGCCGCCGCCAGCTGGCCTACCAGATCAACAAGCTGAGCAAGGCGCACTACCTGTGCGTCAACATCGAGGCCGACCAGGCCGTGATGGGCGAGCTCGAGCACGCCTTCCGCTTCAACGACGCGGTGCTGCGCCACCTGACCGTGCAGCGCAAGAAGGCCGACACGGCGCCCTCGTCGATGATGAAGAGCGTCGAGCGCGAGGAAGCGCGCAAGGCCCAGCAGGCGGAGGCCGCCAACTGATTGCCCGTGGGGGCGGGTGGATGCGTCGGTGGCCAATCAGCTGCGTCTGAGCGCCACCCTCGCCGAAGCCGGCGCCCTGCGCCACACGCCTGCCGGCCTGCCGGCCCTGGACATGCGGCTCGAGCACGAGTCCGGCATTGAAGAGGGCGGCCAGATGCGGCAGGTGAAGGCGCAGCTCAAGGCCGTTGCCCTGGGCACGGTGGCCGAGCGGCTGGCCCGCCAGCCCATCGGCTCGCACTGGGTCTTCAGCGGCTTTCTGGCCAGCCCCCGCCACGGCAAGCACGTTGTGCTTCACGTTCAGGATTTTCAGCAAGATTCGATTCAAGGAGCCTCTTAAATGGCCACGTTCAAGAAATTCAACAAGGACAAGCGTCCCAAGCGCAACACCCAGTCGCTGCTGTTCAAGCGCAAGCGCTACTGCCGCTTCACCGTCGCCGGCGTCGAAGAGATCGACTACAAGGACGTCGACACCCTGCGCGACTTCATCGGCGAGAACGGCAAGATCGTGCCCGCCCGCCTGACCGGCACGCGCGCCATCTACCAGCGCCAGCTCAACACCGCCATCAAGCGCGCGCGCTTCCTGGCCCTGGTGCCCTACACCGACCAGCACCGCGTCTGAGCAAGGAGCCCATTCATGCAAGTCATTCTTCTGGACAAGGTCGTCAACCTGGGCATCCTGGGTGACGTGGTCAAGGTCAAGGACGGTTACGCCCGCAACTTCCTGATCCCCACCGGCCAGGCGCGCCGCGCCACCGCTGCCGCCAAGGCCGAGTTCGAGGCCCGCCGCGCCGAGCTGGAAAAGCACGCCGCCGAGAAGCTGGCCGCCGCCCAGGCGCTGGGCGCCAAGCTGCACGAGCAGACCATCAAGCTGACGCAGAAGGCCGGCGTCGACGGCCGCCTGTTCGGCTCGGTCACCAACCACGACATCGCCGACGAGCTGAAGAAGCAGGGCTTCGACGTGCACAAGGCGCAAATCCGCCTGCCCAACGGCCCGATCAAGACCATCGGCGACACCACGGTGGCCGTGTCCCTGCACACCGACGTGGACGCCGAGATCACCGTCTCGGTCTACGGCGAGACTGCCTGACCGGGCGAGCGACCCAAGCGAAGCAAACAGCCGCCCTCGGGCGGCTGTTTTTTTGCGGCTCGAAGGGCTTTTACTTGAAGTACTTCGACAGCGCCGCCAGCAGCCCCTCGGGGTGGGCCGTGCTGGTCAGCGGGGCCAGCTTGTCGACGTCGTAGGTTTCGTCGCCGTGGAAGGAGGCCCAGTAGTTCTCCTTGGCGTTCCACATGCCGAACTCACCGGTCTTGGACTGGCACAGCGTGCCGTCGTAGGCGTGGATGCCGAAGGTGCTCTCGGTGTTGTCGGGCTTGTTGTCGCGCTTCCAGTTGGCGTTTTGCCATTCGAAGATGGCGAAGCCCTTGACCAGCGACTGCGGGTTGGCGTCCATGTACTCGCGCACGGCGCTGGCCTGGCCGACCACGGCATCCACCTTGGCGTCCACCGAGCCGATGGCCAGGCTGTTGGTGCCCAGCTCGGTGATCACCAGCGGCACGCCCAGCTTCAGGTCGTCGTAGGCCTGCAGGATGTTGTTCTTCAGGTCGTCCCCGTTCTTGAGCTTGAAGGTCTGCACCGAGTTGTAGAAGCGGTTCTGGTACAACTCGGCCGGCAGCTGCTCGCGCAGGAGGTTGTAGAACTTCTTCTCGTCGCCGTTGCTGATCGGCACCGTCATGTAGTGGTCGGGGGCCAGCTTGTGGAGCAGGTTGGCCACCCGCACGGCCTTGGGAATCAGGGTGGCCCAGGTCTCGCCGTCCTGGTTCAGGTCCAGTTCGTTGCCGATGCTGAAGGAGTGCACGGCCGGGTGGATGGCGCCGTTCTTCTTGACGCTGGCCACGATCTGGGTGACGGTGTTCTCGATCTTGTCCCAGGGGCGGTTCTTCGGCCCATCCTGGTTCTTGAAGTTGTAGTTGGACACCGGGATGATGACCTTGATGCCGAGCGCCTGTGCCTTGTCCAGGAAGGCGATGTGGCCGTTGCCCCCCGTTTCCCAATCCTTGGAGCCGCGCTGGTAGTTGTAGTCGTACAACCGCACCAGGTTGATGCCTTGCGCGGCCATCGCTTCCAGGTCGTTGCGCCCGCAGCCGTTCTTGCTGCCCCACAGGGCCTGGAAGGCATCGGCGGTGGTGTCGGAGTCAAAGAAGGCGCCCGTCGGCGGGGCGAGGAACTTGGCCGGAATGGCCGAGTACGCCACGCCGCGCCAGGTCTGCGCGAACACCTCGGAGGGGATGCCGCGGGCGCCGGCGTCGACGAACAGCACGGCGTTGCCGAGCACGGTGCCGGCGTCCGGCACGCCGGGGCCGGCCAGCAGCGTGGCGGCGAAGCTCAGGCGGCCGCTGGCGGCGTCGTAGCGTGGGTCGGACAGGGTCAGCGGCATGATGTCGTAGTCGCCGTCGCCGGGGTCGCCCGCCACCGACGCGTTGGGCAGCACCTGGCTGAAGCGCTCGGGCCACAGGTTGACGAACTGGCCCAGGCTCTCGACGTCGGCGCTGCGCGCCGGCGCGTTGTTCATCCACAGAACGTTCGGGTCGGTGCCCTCCAGCTCCAGCCGCCAGTTGCCATTGCTGTCCTTGGCCAGCGAAGTGCGCGTGGCCGCCAGCGCAAAGCTGGAGCCTTCGGCAGGCGGCTCGAGGTTGTTCAGCAGGGTGAGCACCGGGCGGGTGAAGCCGCCGGCCGGGGCGCCGAGCGCGTCCGACGCCCGGCTCACGCGCAGGGTCAGGCGCAGGCTGCGGGCGCTGCCGTCGTAGACCATGTCGCGCACGCTGCCGAACAGCGCGTGCACGCCGCCGGCCATGTGGAACTGCAGCAGGGCGTTGGGCGCGACGTCGCCGTACACGCGCCGCCAGTCGGCGTCGATGAAGGCCTGCGTCCTGGCGTCGCCGGTGAGCCGTTCGGGCCGGTCGCTGTACCAGTCGACCTCGGGCTCGACCCCGCTCAGCGTGACGGTGACGTCCTGGCCCGCGCCGGCGGCACCCGCGCTGCCGCTGGCCGCGGCCAGCACGTAGATGCGCTGGGTCGGGTCGCCGTTGTCGGCCGTGTTGCCGTCGTCGCCGCCGCAGCCGGCCAGCAGCAGCGCCAGCGCGACGAGCAGGAGTTGAAGCAGTTTCATGGAGGGCTCCTCGTGGCTTGTTGTTGGTGTTGAAAATCGTTCGGGGTCACGGCGGCCCGGCAACGCGCTGGAACAGCCCGTGCGCGAGGTCTTCGCTGTACAGCTCGATCTGCATCTGACCGGGCGCGAACGTGACGGCCGACACCGAGCCGGGCGCCGCGCTTTCACCGCGTGGCGTGAAGACGAAGACGTCGCCGTCCCAGTGACGCAGCGGGTAGCGTGCGGCCGCCGGGCCGATGGTGAGCTCCAGCGCGTCGCCCGTGGCATTGGGCGTGACCTGGGCGTCGCCGAAGTAGGCATTGCGGTAGCGCGCCGCGTAGCTGGATAGCGGCTGGGCCGGCTTGGGCGCGGCCGGCGGCGGCAGGCCGGCGAATCGGCCCGCGGGCAGGTACAGGCCATGCAGCTTGTCCTGCATGAAGGCCAGCCAGTCGGTGGGGGGCGCCGTGCCGCCCCAGGCCTGCGCGCCGAAGGCCAGCGCGATGGCCTCGGGCAGGCCGCGCGGCTGGGCGTTGGTCAGCACCGTGATGCCCAGCCGGGCCTGCGGCCACAGGATGAAGCTGGTGGCGGCCCCCATCACGAAGGCGCCGGAGTGCGAGACGCTGGCGTGGCCCATGGGGTCGGTCCCCACGTTGAAACCGTAGCCGTAGTTGCCCCCCGGGCGTGCCGTCATGGCTGCCTGCAGGGCGGCAGGGCTGGCCAGCGCGTGCCCCTGCCACTGACCTTGCGCCAGCACCAGCTTCATCCATTGCGCCATGTCGGCCACCGATGAGCTGACGCTGCCGGCGGGCGATTGCGCGTCGGGTTGGCGCGGGGGCTGCTGCACGACGTAGCGTGCGGGCTGGGCGCCGTAGCTGGCGTAGCTGACGTCCTCCTGCACATGGCCCCAGGCGCGGTTGGCCTGCGCCGCGTAGTCGGCATGGCGCGAGCTGGTGTGGGCCATGCCCAGCGGGCGGTACAACGACTGCTCGGACAGTGTGGCCCAGTCCGTGCCCTGCGCCTGCGCCATGGCCTGCGCCGCGGCGGTGAGGCCGAAGTTGGTGTAGTCGTAGCCGCCGTAGGGTTTGAGCGCCGCATCGCGCAGGCGCTGCAGGATGTCGGCGCGCCCGTAGCCCATGTCTTCCAGCACGTCGCCCGCGTGGTCGGGCAGGCCGCTGCGGTGGGCGTACAGGTCGCCCAGCGTCAGGCGCGCGTTGTCCGCCGGGTCGGGGTAGGCCAGCCGAAAGTCCGGCAGCAGGCGCTGGATGGGCGTGTTCCAGTCGATGGCGGGCACGCCTGCTGCGCCAGATGCACCGTCCGCACCCGGCATGTGCGCCGCCATCACGGTGGCGCCCACGGGCTTGGACACCGACGCGAGCTGAAACACCGTGTCGGCGTCCACCGGCGCGGCCTCGTCCACGCGCCGCAGGCCGAAGCCCTTGGCGTACACCGTCTTGCCCTCGAACACCACCGACACCGCCGCGCCCGGCACGCCCGTGCGCGCCAGCCACTGCGGCACCAGCGTGCCCAGCAGGGCCGTGGCCTGCTTCACCGTGTCGGCGTTGGGGGCCGGTGGCGCGTCGCCGTCGCCGCCGCCGCAGGCGCTGAGGGCGACAAGCAGGCAGGCGGCGCCGAGGCCGGCGCGCAGCGGTGCGAGGAGGGGGTGGTGCATCGTCATGCCGCGAAGGTCTCGTCCAGCCAGTCCATCGATACGGCCGCCGAATAGGCCAGGTTGGCGACCTGGCAGTGGCCGTCGGCGCCTTCCTCGGCGCTGAACACGTGGCCCGATACGGGGCCGGCCACGGTCTTCAGGAAATGGCGGTATTGCGCCAAGGGTTCGGCCCCTTCGCCGCTGCCGACCAGGGCCAGGGCGGGGCAGCGGATGCGCGCCAGGCCCGCGTCATCGACGCGGAACTGGCGCAGGCGCCGATAGGCCTGCTTGAAGCTGTCCTGGCCCAGGCGCAGCATCAGGTTGCGCATCATCTCGCGCGTTTGCGCCGGCAACTCGCTGGGCGGGATGTGGTCGATGTCGTCCAGGTGGATGTCCTGCGCGTCGGGCATCTCGGCCGGATCGAAGCCGGCAAACGACACCATGTAGGCGTGCAGGTCGACGATGGGCGAGTTGGCGATCAGCGCGCGCAGGCGCGGCTCGTGCGCGGCGATGCGCGAGGCGAAGTAGCCGCCGTAGCTGATGCCCATCAGCGCCACGCGGCGCGCGTCGGTGCCGGGGCGCGCCAGCACGTGGTCGAGCGCCAGCTTGCCGATGCGCTCGTACTCGGGGACGAAGGCCAGGCGCGGGTGAAAGCGCAGCGTGTCCATCTGTCCGGGGCCGGTCAGCAGCATCAGGTGGTAGCCGCGCTCCAGCGCCGCGCGGCCGTAGGCCAGCCAGGTTTCCTCCAGCGTGCCGTCGTAGCCGCTGATGACGAGCAGCGTCTTGCCGGCGCGCGCGCCCGCCTGCGGGTTGCGAAAGTAGTAGGCCGGCAGCGGCGTGTCGCCCCAGGGCAGCGTGAAGGCCTCGAACGGTGCGCCGTGCGCGCGCATGGCGGCGGCAAAGCAGTCGCGGCTTTGCAGGCCCAGTTGGGCGTGCTGCGGGTCGAGCACGCCGCTGTAGTACTCGGCGGCGCGAAAGCTGTTGCAGGCCACCAGGTACTGGTCGCGCGCGCTCTGCGCGTGGCCGCGTTGCGCGCGGGCCTGGGCGTCGGCCTGCTGGCGCGCGCCGGCGGCGGCGAACTGGGCGATCCAGCTGGCCGGGTCGCCGTTCTGGATGCGCTGGGCGAGGGCCAGGCATTCGCCGACCGAGGCGCCGCCATAGCGCGCCGTGCCCAGCTGGCGCAGCAGCTGGTAGTCCATCTCGGCGTCGGCGAAGCCGGCCACGCGGGTGCGGCTGCGCTCCAGGCCCTGGGTGGGTTTGGGGTCGGCGCTGGGGCTGGCCTGCGCCAGCACGGGCAGGGCCAGGCCGGACGCGGCCGCGGCGATGAAGCCGCGCCGCCGGGGCAGGCCGGTGGGTGGCTGGGTCGTGAAGGATCGGGGCATGGGCATGCAAGGAGCCGAAGGTTGGGTTCAGCCGGACGTTCGGGTAGCCAGCATGCCGGCAGATGGCGGTGTGGCACAGGTGGGCCGGACGCCTGAACCCAACTCGGGACGCCATCACCCAAGATGTCGCTCGTGGGAGACGAGGCGGGGTCTCTATGATTTCGCGGCCCGGCGTTGGCGCGGCGCCGGGCCTGGGCTGGGTAGCTATCAAAAGAAGAGCTGGACGCGTTTGGCTAAAGGGCGATGGAGCTCGATTGGGCCTGGATGATGCTCGGCATGCCCGGTCCGCGCCGCCCGGCGGATCAGCGCCGGGTGGCGGCCCGCGCCTGCTGGTGCCATTCGGTGGGCGCCAGGCCGAAGCGCGCGCGAAACAGCTTGCTGAAGCCCGAGGGGTCGGCAAAGCCGCAGCGCCAGGACAGGGCGCCGACGTTCAGGCGGCTGCTTTGCTCGATGAGGGCGCGGGCGCGCTGCAGCCGGAGCTCGCGCAGGGTGCCCATCACCGTCTCGCCGCGCGCGGCGAAGGCTTCGTACAGCCGGGTGCGCGAGCAGCCGGCGCCGTGGGCGATGGTGTCGGCGTGCAGGTCGTGCCGGTGGGCGTGCTGCTGCATGAAGCGCAGCGCGGCCGCGTGGCGGCCCCGATGCTGGGGGTCGGCGGCGTCGTCGGGCCGATCCACGTTTTGCCCCTGGCGGCCCAGGTTGCGCAGCGTCAGCAGGGTCAGGGCGCGCGTGGCGTCCAGCAGGCCGGCGTATTCGTACTCGTCCAGTCGGTCGGGCTGGCGCGCCAGCAGCGCCAGGTGGCTGAGCTGGCTGGCCAGCAGCGGCGCCAGCGCGCATTGCGCCAGGGCGATGGCCATGTTGGTCGGCTCGCGCCCCAGGGCGGCGGCCACCTCGCGGCGCGTGAGGGCGACGTAGGTCTGGCGCGCGCCGGGGCCCCAGCGGTAGCAGGCGTCCTGGTAGGGCACGTACAGGCCCAGCGTGCCGGCGGTGGCGTGCTGGTGCTCGCCGGGCGCGGCGTTCAGGCGCATCTCGCCCGACTGCAGCAGCGAGATCACCACCATGTCCTCGCCCGGCGGCACGTGGCGTGCGGCGGTGCGCATCTCGTAGGCGCTGGACTGCTTGGTGCCGAAGAAGCAGTCGGCGCCGCGCAGCAGCGACCACGAGGCCTGTAGCGACTCGCCTGGCGACAGGGGCTGCACGTCGACCCAGTTGTGCGCCACGTCGTGCCAATACGCCAGCCGCTCGGCGGGAGCGAGTTCGCTGGAGTCCCAGTGCTCCAGGGCACAGGCGGGCGGCGGTGGAGGCGACATGGCCTCCGATTTTAGATACAACTCGATACTTTCGTATTGGACTGCGCGGCCCGGGGCCGAGCCGGGCCGGCCGGGCGACCGATCAGGCGGGCGCGTGGCCGGGCTGGCTGGCCCGGCCCTGCAGCCAGGCGGCCAGCGGCGCGGCCCAGGCCTGGGCCTGGGCCGGGTGCGCGTCGTCGGTGGGCAGCACGCGCCGCCCGGGCAGGCTGCGCAGCCAGGTCAGCTGCCGCTTGGCGAGCTGGCGCGTGGCGATGATGCCGCGCTCGCGCAGGGTGGCGATCGGCCAGCCTTCGTCCAGCGCCTGCCAGGCCTGGCGGTAGCCCACGCAGCGCAGGGCGGGCAGATCGGGCGTCAGGTTGCTGCGCGCGCGCAAGGCCTCGACCTCCTCCAGCAAGCCGGCCGCCAGCATGGCGTCGAAGCGTTGGGCGATGCGCTGCTGCAGCGCGGCGCGATCGGTGGGCTCCAAGGAAAAAAGAGGCATGGCGCCCGTCTGATCAGCGCCGGCAGCTCTTGTTTTTGTAGTGTGAAAGCTGGACAGCGGTCGACCCGTGAGCTGCCACACCTCCAGCGCGCGCTGGATGCGCTGGCTGTCGGTGGCGGGCAGGCGGGCGGCCGCCTGCGGGTCCACGCGCGCCAGTTCGGCGTGCAGCGCGGGCCAGCCGTGCTGGCGGGCGCGTTCGTCCAGTCGCCGGCGCACGGCCGCGTCGGCGGGCGGCAGCTCGTCCAGGCCTTCCAGCAAGGCCTTGAAGTACAGCAGGGTGCCGCCCACCAGCAGCGGCAGGCGCCCGCGCGCCCGGATCTCGGTCACCAGGCGCGTGGCGTCGCGCGCGAAATCGGCGGCGCTGTAGGTTTCGGTCGGCTCACGGATGTCGATCAGGTGGTGCGGCACGGCCGCGCGCTCGGCCGGCGTGGGCTTGGCGGTGCCGATGTCCAGGCCGCGATAGACCAGGGCCGAGTCGACGCTGATGATTTCCACCGGCACCCGCTCGGCCAGCGCCAGCGCCAGCGCGCTCTTGCCGCTGGCCGTGGGGCCGGCCAGGCACAGCGCCTGGATCGTGGGCGGGGCGATGTCAGCGGCCACGCAGGAACAGTCCATCCAGCTCGCGCAGGCTGAGCTGGCGCCACGTGGGGCGGCCGTGGTTGCACTGGTCGCTGCGCTCGGTGGCCTCCATCTGGCGCAGCAGGGCGTTCATCTCGTCCAGCGTCAGGCGGCGGTTGGCGCGCACCGCGCCGTGGCAGGCCATGGTGGCCAGCAGCTCGTGTTGGGCGCGCTGCACCACGGTGGCGGCCTCGTGCTGGCTCAGCTCGGCCAGCACGCTGCGCGCCAGCTCCACCGCGTCGCCCGCGGCCAGGCTGGTGGGCACGGCGCGCACGGCCAGGGTCTTGGGCGAGAAGGGCGTGATCTCCAGTCCGAGCTGCCGCAGCGCGGCGGCCGCGCCCTCGGCCGTGGCCACCTCGGTGGGCGTGGCGGCGAAGGTGGCCGGGATCAGCAGCGGCTGGCTGGCGATGCGGGCGCTGTCGAGCTGCTGCTTGAGCCGCTCGTAGACGATGCGCTCGTGCGCGGCGTGCATGTCCACCACGATCAGGCCGGCGCGGTTTTCGGCCAGGATGTAGATGCCGTGCAGCTGCGCCACGGCGCGGCCCAGGGGCCAGTCGGGCGCGGCCTCGGCCTCGGTCGCTGCAGGGGCTGGGGCGGAGCCGCTTGCCGAGCCAGGCTGCCACAGGGCCTGCAGCTCCCGCACCACGTGGTCCGGAAGCGCTTCGAAATGAATAGCTGATTGGGCTTGTTGCACGGGGGCTGGAGACCCAAAAGGCTTGAAATTGAAAGCCTCGGACGGCGCCGTCGCCGTGGCCAGCGCGGACTCGGCCAGCCGCGCGGCGCGCGGCGCGGCCAGGGCGTTTTCGATGGCGTGGCGCACGGCCTGGTGCACCTCGCGCCCGTCGCGAAAGCGCACCTCGATCTTGGTCGGGTGCACGTTGACGTCCACGCGCGCCGGGTCGATGGCGATGTGCAGCACGTACACCGGCTGGCGCTGGCCGTGCAGCACGTCCTCGTAGGCGGCGCGGGCGGCGTGGACGATGACCTTGTCGCGCACGAAGCGGCCGTTGACGTAGGCGAACTGCTGGTCGGCGCGCGAGCGCGCGATGTCGGGCACGCCGGCGCGGCCGGTGACGCGCACGGGGCCCAGCCGGTGGTCGATGGCCACCGAGTCGGCCAGGAAATCCTCGCCCAGCACGTCGGCCACGCGGCGCTCCAGCGCATCGTCGCCGGCCTGCACGCGCCACTGCTCGATCAGCTTGCCTTCGTGCCAGACGGCGAAGCCCACCGCGGGGCGCGCCAGCGCGTGGCGGCGCACGGCCTCGACGCAGTGCGCCAGCTCGGTGGCGTCGCTCTTCAGGAACTTGCGCCGCGCCGGCACGCTGAAGAACAGCTCCTTGACCTCGACCGTGGTGCCCCGGCTGCGGGCGGCGGGGGTGATTTCGCCGGTGCGCGCATCCAGCAGCTGCGCCTGGGCCTGCCCGGCGGTGCGGGTGAGCAGGGTGGTTTCGGCAATCGAGCCGATGGCCGCCAGCGCCTCGCCGCGAAAGCCCATGGTGCCCACCGATTCGAGCTCGGCCAGGCTGCCGATCTTGCTGGTGGCGTGGCGCTTGAGGGCCAGCGGCAGGTCGGCGGGCGCGATGCCCTGGCCGTCGTCCTCCACCGCGATCAGGCGCACGCCGCCGGCCGACAGGCGCAGGGTGATCTGCGTGGCGCCCGCGTCCAGCGCATTGTCCAGCAGCTCGCGCACGACCGAGGCGGGGCGCTCCACCACCTCGCCGGCGGCGATCTGGCTGATCAGCTCGTCGGGCAGGGGGCGGATGGGGCGGGGGAGGGGGGCGGAAAGCATCCCGGCATTCTAGAAAGCCTTGCCGGGCGGGGCGTGCCGTTTTCGGGTTCAATCGTACCCCAGTTGGCGCCGTGGCAAATCGCCCTGGACGACCGTCCAGGCGTCCTCGACCCAGTCGCACAATACGCGCCGCGTCTCGCGTGGATCGATGACATCGAGCACGCCAAATCTTTCCGCCGTGCGAAACGGTGAGGTGACGCGCAAGTAGTGCGCCTCCAGCTCGACGCGCTTGGCGGCGGGGTCGATCGCCGTTTCAATTTCCGCCCTGTGGGCAGCCATCACGCCGCCCTCTATCGGGATGGAGCCCCAGCGTGCCGATGGCCAGGCGAAGCGATGGTTGAGGCGATCGCCCCCCTTGGGCCCGTGCAGCGCTCCGGCCATGCCGAAGCAGCGTCGGATCAAGATGGACACCCAGGGTGATCGACAGGCCGCCAGCGCCTCGCCTACGCGTACGGCGCCCAGCAAGGTGCCACTCAGCTCGGCCTCCAGCCCCGTCGCGTTGCCGGGCTGGTCGACAAAGTTGACCACTGGCAGGCCGAACTGGCTGCACAGACGGGTGTGGCGCTCCATCTTCCAGGCGGCGGCCAGCGTCATGGCTCCGCCCTGGACCTTGGGGTCATTGGCCAGGATTCCGATCGGCACGCCGTTCAGGCGCCCCAGCAACGTCAGGATGGAGCCGCCTTGCCAGCGTCCGATTTCAAACAGGCTGTCGCGATCGAAGACGCCCGCCAGTAGCTTGCGTGGGTCGTAGATTTTGCGGCGATCGCGCGGGATCGCGTCCTTGAGCCAATCGTCCGCACGATTCGGGTCGTCGTCACAGGCCATGACCGGCGCCAGCTCGTGCACGCTGCGCGGCAGGTAGGAAAGAAAGCGCCGAACCTGGGCCAGCGCATCGGCCTCGTCTTCAGCCTCGTTGTGCACGAGCGCACTCTTGCGCTGGGCCTGCCAACCTCCCAGCGCGTTCTTGTCCACCTCCACGCCATAGGCTTGACGCACCACGTGCGGCCCGGCTGCCATCACCTGCGCCTGCTCGCGCACCAACACGGAAAAATGCGAGGACAAAACCTTGATGGCTCCTTGTCCAACGCAGGCCCCCAAGGCCACACCGACGACCGGCACGGTCTGCAACAGCTCCTGCGTGGGCCAGGTCGTGTATTCGGGGATCTTGGTGCCGCCGATCTGCATCAACAGCTTCACGCTGCCACCGGCCGAGTCGACCAGACGCACCAATGGCATGCGCAACTGGTAGGCCAGGCGCTCGATGTAGATCCATTTGTCGGCGATGGTGCCTTCGGAACTGCCGGCCTTGATGGTGAAATCGTCGACGTGCAGCGCCACCTTGCGTCCGTCGACGCGCGCGGTGCCGATGATGGCGTTGGTGGGGTCGGTGCGCAGATAGCGGCCGTCGGGGTCGTACTGGCCCTTGCCGGCCAGCATTCCCATCTCTTGAAAGCTGCCCGCGTCGGCGAGAGTGGCGATGCGCTCGCGTGCGTTCATGCGGCCAGTGGCCTTGAAGCGCTCCAATGCGTCGGGCCCACCCATGGCCAGTGCGCTGGCGCGGCGCTGCTGCAGTTCGGTCAACTCGCTGGCCCATTCACCGTCAGGCGCCAGGGGGCAGTCATGGCGCACGGTCATCGCGCGCCTTTCAGGCCCAGGCTGGTGGCCAGTTCGGTGGCGGACTGCCACTCGGACATCAGGTAGCGGTGCGATTCGACGTAGCCGCGAAAGATCGGCTTGTTGCCCGACTGTTCGACCATGGTTTGCCAGTTCTTGTCCTGCGAGACACGGCGTAGCGCTTCTTCCCAATAACGGATCTGTTCGGCATTCACGCCGGGCGGCAGCATTACGCCGTTGTAGCTGACGTAGTCGGCGGGCACGCCCTGCTCGCGCCAGGTCTTGATGCCGGCGAGGGCGCCGGTTCCCGGCTCGGCGGCAGCGCTGGCCAGCACCCGCAGCTTGCCCGCCACCACCTGTGGAAGGATGACCGGTGCGGTGGCCGACACCACGTCCACATGCCCGCCAATCAGCGCCGTCACGGATTCACCGGACGAGCGAAAGGGTGCGATGGTGAGCTTGTCGACGGCGACGCCCGCAACCTTCAACGGCTTGGCGACGGCCATGTGGGTGTTCTGGCCCAGGGCCGGCGCCACGGCGATGCGGATTTGGGTGGGGTCAGCCTTGAGTGCAGCGACCAGGTCGGCGCCACTCTTGATGGCTGAATCGGCGCGTACGGCCACCAAAGAGGTCTCTTCTACCATCATGGCCACGGGGGTGAAGTCGCGCGGATCGGCCTTGATCAGACCCGTGACGGCGCCCGCGATGGCGCCGGTGTGGAACGTGCCCAGATCATGCGCGTTGCCGGCGTTGCTTTTTAGCTGCTGCAAGGCCAGCGCGCCGCCAGCGCCTACCTTGTTTTCGACCACGATCACCTGGTTGTGGGTCAGCTTGAGCTGCTCCAGCGTGTTCTTGATGCCGCGGGCATACAGATCAACCGTGCCTCCGGGCGCGACGCCGACGATGTAGGTGATGCGTTCGGTGGGAGCCCACGGGGTCTGCGCCATTGCCGTGTCGGCACTCCAGAACGCCAGAGCCGTGACGGCCAGAGCGGAAAGTCTCATGGGGTCTCCTTTCGAGGGTGGGGTGCGTGGCGCAGGCGTCGGCGAACAAGATCGACGCAGCGCCCCTGGTTTTGAATATCAGATTGAATCAGGTAAAAATGATATTGTCAACAATCATAATGTCGATTAAAATTGGACAAATTGAATGAATCAAGGAGTTCACATGGCGCAAACCCTGCAATCCGAAGTCACGGGCACGGTCTGGAAACTGGAGGTCATCGAAGGCCAAGAGGTGACGGCCGAGCAAACTCTGCTCGTCATGGAAAGCATGAAGATGGAAATCCCCATGACCGCTCCCAGAGCCGGGCGGGTGTTGCGGCTGTTGGTGGGCGAAGGCGAAGTTGTGGCCGAAGGCCAGGGTGTGGTGGTGCTGGGGTGATTGCCGGGCAACTGATCTCCTGGGCGGCGCATCAGCATGGCGAGCGCCCATCTCTTGTGTTTCAAGACCGCAGCTACAGCCACATTGAGATGGAGCAGCGCAGCAACCGCTTGGCCCACGCATTGCTTGCCCTGGGACTCAAGCCAGGCGAGCGCGTGGCGGTACTGCTGGAGAACTCGGTCGAAAGTTTGGACAGCCTGTTTGGTGTCGAGAAGGCTGCGTTGACCTATGTGGCGCTGAACGCTCGCCACACGCTGGCGGAACACAGGGACATCTTGGCCGATGCCCAGGCCAGCGCGGTGATCGTGGGGCCGCAGTTTGCCGAATTGACGGCCGCTTTTGCAGCTGAGGCTGAATCGGGACTGGGAGAGCTGCGGCGCGTTCTGGGCTTCGGCGTTTCAGGCAATGGCGTGCTTGATCTGGCGCAGGCCTGTGCGCAGGCGTCCCCGATGCCGCCCTGTCTGGAAGTTCGGCCCGAACACTATGTGCGCATTGCCTATACCAGTGGCACCACCGGCCGGCCCAAGGGGGTGGCCTACTCGCACCAGCGCGTGCATGAACGCCTGGTCAATCATTTTCTGGCTATGGAGTACGGCCTGTCGGTGGACGACGCCATGCTGCATGTGGGCCCGCTCACGCATGCGGCAGGGGTGTATCTGTTCCCGTGCTTTTTGCGCGGTGCGCGCAACGTGATCCTTGAGCGCTTCGATCCGCTGTCGTTGTTGGCTGCCATAGAGCGCGAGCGCGTTACACACCTGATGCTGGTGCCCACCATGATGAGCCGCTTGGTGGAAGCCGTGGAAGGTGGCGCGCGCGCCGACTGCTCCTCGCTCAAGCGCATCCACTATGGGACGGCGCCCACGCCGGTCGCACTGATTCGGCGCGCGCAAGCCGTGTTTGGGCCGATCCTGCGTCAGCAATACGGCATGACGGAGGCGGTGCAACCCTTGACGGTGCTTTATCCGCACGAGCATGTTGGCGATAGCGTCGATGGTGACGATGATTCAATTGGCTCCTGCGGGCGGCCCACGGTCAACGTGCGCATCGTGTTGCGCGATGTCCAGGGCCAGGAGGTTGCGCATGGCGAGGTGGGTGAAGTAACCATCGCCCACGAGGGGGTGGGCAAGGTCGAGTTCTGGCGTCGACCGGACTTGCTGGCGGCCAGTGTTCGCGACGGGTGGTATTACAGCGGTGACCTGGGACGGTTCGATCGGAACGGATATCTGCACATCGTCGGACGCAACAAGGACATGATCATCAGCGGGGGTTTCAACGTATACGCCCGCGAGGTGGAGGACGCATTGCTGACGCACCCGTCCGTGTCGGAGGCTGCGGTGATCGGTTTGCCCGATCCGCAATGGGGCGAGGTGGTGGCGGCGGTGGTGGTGCCGCTCGAAGGTATGGTTGTTGATGCGTCGCAACTGCAAGCGCATTGCGCCGAGCGCATCGCGGGTTACAAGAAGCCGCGACGGCTGATCTTTTCCAAGGCCTTGCCGCGCAACCTGGCTGGCAAGGTGGTCAAGGTGAAGCTGGCGGCCTTGTTTGCCGACGGTGCGGACTGAACTTCACGCACTCTTGCTCAGCAGCCGCGCCGCCTCCTCGGCCGACTCTTCACTGCGTTGACGCGCCAGTTGCATCATGGCCTCGGTATCCCAGTGCTCCATGGCCTTGGTCGCCTGCTTCCATAGTTGCAGCGAGCGTCGTCGTCGCTCCAATGACGCCAATCCGAGTTTGCTGTAGCGCAGGCTTTGCAGCGAAAGTGCTGCGATCATGCGGCTGAGGCGCTCGTTGCCGGAAAAACGTGTGCAAATCAGAATCAGCCGGTAGGTGACTTCGGCATACGCATCGCCGCCTGACGGGTCATCGACCAGAGTTTGCAGGCGCTGCAGCCCGGCGCGCATCACGGCCAACAACTCAGGCGGACGTTCCTGCGTGACTTTGCGCACGGCGATGTCAAACAGCCCCGAACGAATTTCGAACACCTCGCGCAACTCGGTGGGCGAGAGTTGTGTGACGATGGCACCGCGCCGCGGCAACACTTGAACCAGACCCTCCCGCTCCAGAATTCGGATTGCTTCGCGCACCGGACCACGGCTGAGTTTAAATTCATCGGCCAACTCTTGCTCACCGATGCGCGAACCCGGCGCCAGCGTTCCAGCCACGATGCGGTTGCCCACTTTGGCCGCCACCTGCTCGGGAACCGACAGCGTGGGGCCCGCTGAGTCGGCGAACAGCCGCAACTCGATCGCGTTCTCCCAGCGCGCAAAGATGGCTTGGTCCGATGCGATGACTTTGGACACAGTACGTTGATGTGAAGATTGTTGACAAATAGTGTTCAGTATAGTGCTGATGCTGTACGACGGGATAGGGGCGCCTGATGACCGGCATCGATAATGACGCCCCATGGAATACGTCATGCACCTGGTCGACTTCATCCTGCACGTCGATCGCTACCTCGGCGCCTTCGTGGCGCACTATGGCGCGTGGGTCTACGCGCTGCTGTTTCTCATCGTGTTCGTCGAGACGGGCGTGGTGGTGATGCCCTTCCTGCCGGGCGACTCGCTGCTGTTCGTGGCCGGCGCGCTGGCCGGCGCGGGCCTGATGAGCGGGCCGCTGGCCTGCGCGGTGCTGCTGGCGGCGGCCATCCTGGGCGATCAGTGCAATTACAGCATCGGGCGGCGCCTGGGGCCCAAGGTGTTTCAGTGGGAGGACTCGCGCTGGTTCAACCGCCGGGCGTTCGACAAGGCGCACGCGTTCTACGAGCGCTACGGCGGCATCACGGTGATCCTGGCGCGCTTCATGCCCTTCATCCGCACCTTCGTGCCCTTCGTGGCGGGCGTGGCGGCCATGGGCCGCGCGCGCTTCACGCTGTTCAACGTGGCGGGCGGGGCCATCTGGGTGCTGGGGCTGGTGACGGCGGGCTACCTGTTCGGCAACCTGCCCTGGGTGCAGGCCAACCTCAGCAAGATCATCTGGGCGCTGATTCTGGTGCCGGGGCTGATCGCCCTGTTTGGCGCCTGGAAGGCCGGGCGGGCGGGCCACGCCGCGGTGTGAATCGGGTGACGCTCAAGCCAGGCAGATCGTCACCAGCGCCGAGGCGTCCTCCACCCCGGTCAGCTGGTGCGCCACGCCGCCGGCCAGGTGCAGGAAGTCGCCCTGGCGCATGCGCTGGCTTTGGCCCGCGATCTCGAAGTCGATCACGCCTTCCAGGCATTGCACGGTGATTTCGCCGGCGACCTGGTGGCCGGGCATGGTCCTGCCCGCCGGCAGCACCACGCGGATGACTTCGAGCTGCGGCGCCTTCAGCAGGGCGTAGGACGGGGTCTGGGCCAGCCTGCTGCCCAGGGGCGACACGCTGCCGATTTGGCCGGGGGCCAGGTGGGGTTGGGCCATGACGAACTCCTGTCGAATGGATGGCGCGCTGGCGGCACGCAACCCCTAGCCTACACCCCGCGCTACACCGCCCGGTTGCGCGCCAGCGGCGGGTTGGCGGCAAAGTATTTCTGGATGCCGCTGGCCAGCGCGTCGGCCAGCTGGTCCTGGTAGGCGGGGCTGCGCAGGCGGCGCTCCTCGTCGGGGTTGCTGATGAAGGCGGTCTCGACCAGCACGCTGGGCACGTCGGGGTTGCGCAGCACGGCGAAGTTGGCGCGCTCCACGCTATCCTTGTGCAGGCGCCCGACGGTGCCGATGCGGCGCAGCACGGCGTCGGCCAGCTTCAGGCTGTCGCGGATCTGCACGGTGGTGCTCATGTCCAGCAGCGTGCGCTGCACGTGCCAGTCCTTGTCGTCCACGTTGACGCCGCCGATGCGGTCGGCCTCGTTCTCCTTGTTGGCCAGCCAGCGCGCGGCGGTGCTGGAGGCGCCGCGCTCGGACAGCGCGAACACGCTGGCGCCGTTGGCGTCGGGGCGCATGAAGGCGTCGGCGTGGATGCTGACGAACAGGTCGGCGCGCACGCGCCGCGCCTTGCTCACGCGGGTGGCCAGCGGCACGAAGAAGTC
Organism: Burkholderiaceae bacterium; assembly: GCA_024235995.1. Classification (NCBI taxonomy): domain Bacteria; kingdom Pseudomonadati; phylum Pseudomonadota; class Betaproteobacteria; order Burkholderiales; family Burkholderiaceae; species Burkholderiaceae bacterium. The sequence continues at coordinate 2,909,088 of JACKLI010000001.1, read as the reverse complement.
GGCGTCGCGCGTGAGGTAGGCGCGCATGGGGTTGCCGCCCACGCTGGCGCGGTTGATGCGCTCGCGCAGCCTGAGCGCGATCTGCAGCACCACGTCCTTCTCGTGCGTGCCATTGGGGCCGGTGGCGCCGGGGTCCTCGCCGCCGTGGCCGGGGTCGATGGCGACGATGATCAGGCGCTCGGCCGGCGGCTCGGGGCCGCGCGCGGTGGCGCGCTCGGGCGCGCGCGGGCCGGTGCGCACGGCCTGGTTGGCGCGTTCGATCTGGCGCGCGATCAGCTCGCCCAGGGTGTCGGGCGCGGGCTCGGCCGCCGGGGCGGCGCTGCCCGGGCCGGGTGCGGCGGGCGTGGGGCCGCTCAGGCGCTGGGCAATCAGTTGCTCCAGCGGGTCGGGTGGGTTGGCGGGGTACAGGTCGAACACCAGGCGGTTGCGGTAGGCGGCCACCGGCGCCAGCGTGAAGACCTCGGGCCGGATGTCGTGCTTGAGGTCGATCACCAGGCGCACCACGCTGGGCGTGAACTGGCCGACGCGGATGCCGGCGATGTTGGGGTCGTCGGCGCGCACCTTGGCCACCAGCTCGCGCAGCGTGGCGTCCAGCTGCAGGCCCTCGATGTCGACCGCCAGGCGCGGCGGCGACACCACCAGGGTGTGCGTGGTCTGCAGCGGGCGGTCGGACTCGATGGTGACGCGCGAATAGTCCTCGGCCGGCCAGATGCGCACGGCCACGATGCCGGCGCCGTGGGCAATTTGGTGGGCGCCGATCAGCAGCACCAGCGAGCCGGTCTTGAGCAGGCGGCGGCGTTCGGGCGACGAGGGAGCGGGAGGCAGCGGTGAGGTCATGCACGCAATTCCTGCAGCAGTTGCTCTCCAACGCGCGTGCCGGCGACCAGGTGCACGCGGCGGCGCTCGTCGGCGTCCACGTCCAGCCGCAGCGTCAGGTCGGCCGTGGGCAGCAGCGGGGCGGCGTGCTCGGGCCATTCGGCCAGCTTCAGGCCGGGCGCGGCAAACAGGTCGCGCAGGCCGGCGTCTTCCCACTCGCGCGGGTCGGCAAAGCGGTAGAAGTCGAAGTGCGAGATGGCCAGGCCGTCCGGCGCCTGGTGCGGCTCGACCACGGCGTAGGTGGGGCTCTTGATGGGCCCCGTCACGCCCAGCGCGCGCAGCAGGTGGCGCACGAAGCTGGTCTTGCCCGCGCCCAGCTCGCCGTGCAGGGCGATGAAGGCGTTGCGCAGCAGCGGCCGCGCGGCCAGGCGGGCAGCGAAGGCGGCGGTGTCGTCCTCGGTGTGCCAGGTCAGCGCGAGGGTGGGTGGGCTTTCTACAATCGGAGCGTGATGGGACATGGGGTTCGAATCGATTCCGAGGCCTTGCTGGCCAGCATCCGCCAGTGGGCGCGCGAGCTGGGTTTTGCGCACGTGGGCGTGGCGGGCGTGGACCTGGCCAGCGCCGAAGCCGGTCTGATGCAATGGCTGGCCGCCGGGTTCCACGGCAGCATGGATTACATGGCCGCGCATGGCCTCAAGCGGGCGCGGCCGGCCGAACTGGTGCCGGGCACCGTGAGCGTGATCACGGCGCGCATGAATTATTTGCCACGAAGCGAGGCGCCCGACTGGCCGCAGCGCGAGCGCGAGCGCCTGGCGCGGCCCGCCGAGGGCGTGGTCTCGCTCTACGCCCGGGGGCGGGACTACCACAAGGTGGTGCGCGCGCGGCTGCAGAAGCTGCAGGATCGCATTGCCGCGCAGCTCGGCCCCTTCGGCCACCGCGTGTTCAGCGACTCGGCCCCGGTGCTGGAGGGCGAGCTGGCCGCGCGCAGCGGCCTGGGCTGGCGCGGCAAGCACACCCTGGTGCTGACGCGCGAGGCGGGCTCGATGTTCTTTCTGGGCGAGCTGTTCGTCGACCTGGCCCTGCCGCCCACGCCGGCGGTGGAGCCGCACTGCGGCAGCTGCACCGCCTGCATCGACGCCTGCCCCACCGGCGCCATCGTGGCGCCGGGCCGGGTGGACGCGCGCCGCTGCATCTCGTACCTGACGATCGAGCACGACGGCGCCATCGACGAGGCCCTGCGCCCGCTGATGGGCAACCATGTGTACGGATGCGACGACTGCCAGACCGTGTGCCCCTGGAACAAGTACGCCCAGCGCAGCGAGCTGCCCGACTTCGACGCCCGCGACGGCCTGCGCAGCGCGGCGCTCATCGAGCTGCTGGCCTGGACCGAGGAGGAGTTCCTGCGTCGCACCGAGGGCGGGCCGATCCGCCGCATCGGCCACGAGCGCTGGCTGCGCAACGTGGCCACCGCCATGGGCAATGCCATCGCCGCGCTGCCCGCGGACGACCCGCGGGTGGGCGCCCTGCGCGCGGCCCTGCAGGCGCGCGCCGGGCACCCCAGCGCCATGGTGCGCGAGCACGTGCGCTGGGCCCTGCAGCGGTGAGAGCCCGCGGGTTGCAAGCGTTTTGAGGCTGTTGCCGGCGTCCGGATTGCGCAACATGCTGCTGTTTTTATAGCGTTTACCGCGTCCTGTCAAGCGCGCTTCAGCGCGCGCCGGCCAGCTGAAGCGCGCCGCCCAGGCTGGCCAGGCCCAGCACCGTCGACAGTGTGACCAGCCCCGCCACGAAGGCGCCGTTGTAGCCCATGCGCGCGGCCAGCACGTAGCAGCTCGACGAGGTGGGCAGGGCCGAGAAGATCAGCAGGGCCGTGGTCTCGGCCGCGCCCAGCCCGAAGGCGCGCGCCAGCACCCAGGCCGCCAGCGGCTGCAGCGCGTGGCGGATGGCCAGCACCCCGGCGCCCAGCGCCTTGCCGCGCGCCAGGCTGGCCAGCTGCATGCCGGCGCCGGCCGTCAGCAGGCCCAGCGCGATCGACGAGCCGCCGATGCGCGCCAGCGTGGTCTGCAGCCAGCCGGGCGGCGCCAGCCCGGCCAGGTTGGCCGCCAGGCCGGCGGCGGTGGCGATGATGAGCGGGTTGCGCACCAGTTCGGCCGCGAACGAGCGCCCGCCGTGGCGCGCCATCGGCCACACCGCCGCCACGTTGGCCAGCGGCACGCTCACGCCCACCAGCACCGCCACCAGCTGCTGGCCCTGCGGGCCCAGCACGCGCTCGGCCATGGCCAGGCCGATGAAGGAGTTGAAGCGAAACGCGATCTGCGCGCTGGCAGCGTGGTCGCGCACGTCGATCACGCGCCGCAGCCCCGGCAGCCAGGGCAGGGACCAGGCCAGCGCGATGCCGCAGGCCATCAGCGCCAGGCCGGCGCCGATCAGCGTGGAGGCGGCGTGCAGGTCCAGCGGCGTGCGCACGATGGACTGCAGCAGGAACACCGGAAACAGGAAGAAGTACACCAGCCGCTCCACCGCCTGCCACACCGGCCGGTCCAGCGCCGTGAAGCGGCACAGCAGGTAGCCGACCAGGATCAGGGAGAAGTCGGGCAGCAGCAGCTGGGCGTCACGCATCGCGCGAGGATAGACGAAGGCCGGGGCTGGCCGACAATGCGCGCATGACCGAGAGCGACCCGAGCATCGACCGCTTCACCGATGCGCTGTGGCTGGAAGACGGCCTGTCGGCCAACACCCTGGCGGCCTACCGGCGCGACCTGGCGCTGTACGACCGCTGGCTGCGCGGCACGCACGGCCTGGCGCTGCCGCAGTCGCAGGAGCAGCACCTGCTGGCCTACTTCGCCGCCCGCGCCGACACCCGCGCCACCTCGGCCAACCGGCGGCTGACGGTGTTCAAGCGCTACTTTCGCTGGGCCTTGCGCGAGCATGGGGTCAGCGCCGACCCCACGCTCAAGCTGCGGCCCGCCAAGCAGCCCCCGCGCATGCCCAAGACCCTGAGCGAGGCGCAGGTCGAGGCCCTGCTGGCCGCGCCCGACACCGACACCGCCCTGGGCCTGCGCGACCGCACCATGCTGGAGCTGATGTACGCCAGCGGCCTGCGCGTGAGCGAGCTGGTCGGCCTCAAGGTCATCCACGTGGGCCTGAACGAAGGCGTGCTGCGCGTGCTGGGCAAGGGCAGCAAGGAGCGCCTGGTGCCCTTCGGCGAGCTGGCGCGCGACTGGCTGGAGCGCTGGCTGCGCCAGGGCCGCCCCGAGCTGCTGGGCGCGCGCCAGACCGAGGCGCTGTTCGTCACCAGCGCCGGGCGCACGCCGGGCACCGCCATGTCGCGCGTGATGTTCTGGAACCTGGTCAAGCGCTACGCGCGCCAGGCCGGCATCACCACGCCGCTGTCGCCGCACACGCTGCGCCACGCCTTCGCCACGCACCTGCTCAACCACGGCGCCGATTTGCGCGCGGTGCAGATGCTGCTGGGCCACGCCGACATCTCCACCACCACCATCTACACCCACATCGCACGCCAGCGGCTGAAGGATTTGCACGCGCAGCACCATCCAAGGGGGTGACATGCGGCCGCGGGTATTTACGCTTGGTATGACCTTCGATTTTGGCTAATTTTTGCCCCGCACACATGGGTTGGGCATGGGCTCAGCTCGCCAAGGAACGGAGATAAGCATGTACCTGAGCGGATCGGATCAGCAGGCGCTGCGCGGCGTGCTGGGCTTGCTGGCGCGTGATGACTGTGGCGAGCGTGAAATCCGCGAGCGCTTGGGGCATTCCTTGCTGAGTCTGCTGCGAGCCGACCAGTTCGCCTCCTTCGTGTGGAATGCCGAGCGAGGCTGCTTTGGCTCGCGGGTGGCGATCAATATGGAGCCAGCCAACCTGGACACCTATGACCAGTGGCACCAACACCACGATCCGATCACCTTTGTCTTGCAGTCGCGCCGCCGCGCCACCCGCGTGAGCGAGGTGATGTCCCAGCGCGCCTTGGTGCGCACGCCTTTTTTCAACGATTTTCTGGCGCGCGACGGCTTGTACTGGGGTTTGAATCTGCACAGTTTCGACGATGACCACGCGCTGGGCGATTTGCGCATCTGGCGCTGTCGGGCGCGGGGCGATTTTGGGCAGCGCGAAACACTGATGCTGAACCTGATCGAGCCGGCTTTTGTGGGTGCCATGCAGCGGGCGCAGCGGCGCGCCATGCCGGCTTCGTCATGGACCAGCCTCAGCGCGCGCGAGCAGCAGGTGGCGCGCGCCGTGCGCGAAGGCCTGACCGACAAGGGCATTGCTCGCCGCATGAGGGTGAGCGTGCCCACGGTGCGCACCTATCTGCGGCGCATTTTCGACAAGCTCGGCATCGAGCGCCGCTCCGCGCTCGCGCAAGCCTTGCCGATGGAGCCGCACTGACAAGGCGAGGTGTTTACTTGGCCGCAGGCAGTCGTCCCAACACCGGCTCGATGGCCAAGCCCAGCGCCAGCAGATGGCGGTCGCTGCCAGCGGGGCCATCCAGTTCCAGCCCGATGGGCAGGCCGCTGTCACGCCCCAGGCCCGAAGGCAGTTGCAGGCCCGGAATGCCGGCGTTGCTGCCCGGATCGGTGTTCTGGATCAGCGCGCCAAAGTTCTGGACGCTGCTGGCCTCGGGCGTGGCCAGCAGGGCCACTTGCGGCACGGTTGGGAACACCAGCGCATCGATCCGGTATTTCTTGAACGTGTCCCGGTACAGTTTTTGCAGCGCCGGGCGCGCCACGCGCATGGCGTGCTCATAGGCGGGTCTTGCATCGACGACCCCTTGGGCTGCTGGCAGTTTGCGCGGCAGCACCAGGCCGTCGAACGTGGCTTTCACATCGGGGCTGGCGATGCCCGCAGCCAGTTGTTGCAGGTCGATGCCGGTGTGGTATTTCGCCAGGTAGGCCGCCATGTCGTCGTGGGCTTCGTAGAGTGCGACCGGAAAACCCACGGCGCCATTGAGTTCCATGAGCCTGGGCATCTGAACGTCGACCAGCGTCACGCCGGCGGCGCGCAGCCTGGCCAGCGCGGCGTCGGTGGCTGCGCGGGTGTCGGCATCCTGATGGGCGAAAAAGGGTGCGGCCATGCCCAGTCGCACGCGCTTGAGTGGGACCGGTTTGACGGCGCCGCCGCCGGTGATGGCGCGGTCGAGCAGCACCAGGTCGGCCACCGACAGCGCCATGGGGCCGGCGGTGTCGCGGGTGTGCGAGATCGGCGCGATGCCTTGCTGCGGATAGCGTCCTACGGAAGGGCGCAGCGCGGTGCAACCATTGAAGGCGCAGGGGATGCGCACCGAGCCGCCCGTGTCGGTGCCCAGCGCGGCGGCCACCATGCGCGCGCCCAGGGCCGCGCCGTTGCCCGAGGACGAGCCGCCTGCGATACGGTGCTGATCGTAGGCATTGCGCACGCCAATGTTGGCACCTGAATGGAAGGCCGGGTTGTAGCCGGTAACGCCGAAGGCCAGTTCGTGCATATTGGTTTTACCCAGCACAATGGCGCCAGCGGCCCGCAGCCTGGCGACCACCGGCGCATCGGTAGCGGGCACGAAATTTTTCAGCGCCGGCGTGCCTGCGGTGGCAGGCAGGCCACGCACCTGGATGTTGTCCTTGATCGCGATGGGCAGGCCGTCCAGCGGCTTGCAGGCGGTGCCAGCAGGGCGCTTGGCTCGGGCGGCATCGGCGGCGCGGGCAGCGGCCAGCGCGCCAGTCTCGTCGAGCGTGATGAAGGCGTTGAGATCTGGCTTGGCCTTGGCCTGCGCGATGTAGGCACTGACCAACTGCTCGCTGCTCAAACGCCCGGCGCACAGCGCACGTGCGGCTTGGCTGGCGCTCAGCGTGGGGATGTCCAGATCGGCGGAAGGTTTTTGTGCTTGGGCGCTGAGCGCAAACCCGGCCAAGGCCAAGGCAGCAAATCGGGTGGGCGATGCGATGTTCATCGAAGGGCTCCTTGAGTGGGTGGAAAACCCATCCATCGTGCCCCGCGGCATGCCCCTTGTCTGTCGTCAAAATCGATGACAGAGCAAGGCTTTCCTGTCCATGTCATCGACCCAGCGCCTTCATCGAGTCGCTGGGCGCGCGCCAGACCGAGGCGCTGTTCGTCACCAGCGCCGGGCGCACGCCGGGCACGGCCATGTCGCGCGTGATGTTCTGGAACCTGGTCAAGCGCTATCGCGCCAGGCCGGCATCGGCACGCCGCTGTCGCCGCACACGCTGCGCCACGCCTTCGCCACCCACCTGCTCAACCACGGCGCCGATTTGCGCGCGGTGCAGATGCTGCTGGGGCATGCCGACATCTCCACCACCACCATCTACACCCACATCGCGCGCCAGCGGCTGAAGGATTTGCACGCGCAGCATCATCCGCGGGGGTGAGGCCCCGATAATCCGCCGATGCCCAGTTCACTTCGTGTTGCCGTTGTGACGCCGTATTACAAGGAGGCTGCGGCGGTACTGCGGCGGTGCCTGCAAAGCGTGCGTACCCAGACCCACCCGGATACCGTGCACTACCTGGTGGCCGATGGTTTTCCCCAGCCCGAGGTGCTGGCCGACTGGCCCGACGTGCGCCACGTCGTGCTGCCCAACGCGCACGCCAACTTCGGCTGCACGCCGCGCGGCATCGGCGCGCAGTGCGCGCTGGCCGACGGCATGGACGTGGTGTGCTTTCTCGACGCCGACAACTACCTGGAGCCCGCGCACGCGGCCTCGCTGGTGCAGCTGTACGAGCGCGCGCGTGCCGCGGGCACGCCGCTGGATGCCGTGTTTGCCTCGCGCACCCTGTTCGTGCCCGGGCACGAATACCTGCGCCTGGCGGCCGCGGGCGAGCCGGTGGGCGGCACCTTCGTCGACACCAGCTGCATCAGCCTGGCCCGCTCGGCCGGCTTTCTGTGGGGCGCGTGGTGCCAGATTCCCCGTTCCATCGCGCCCATCTGCGACCGGGTCATGTGCTGGCTGATGCAGCACCACCGCCTGAAGGTCGCCTGGACCGGGCAGCCCACGGTGCGCTACGAGTCCAACTGGGCGTTCAGCTATCGCCAGGCGGGCCTGCCGGTGCCCGCCGGCGGCCTGCATGACGACACCTTGCAGCACGTGGGGCGGGACCTTTCGCCCGAGGAGCTCTGGGCCCTGCTGCGCGTGCGCTGGGCGTTTGGCCAGCCCGGCGCGCCGGCCCCTCAACCATGAGCTCCCGCCCGGCCGCTCCCGGCAAGCGAAGCGCAGCCTGCGGCAGCGCGGGGGCTCGCACCGCAGTGCGAAGCACGGAGGTGACCCCATGACACGCACCGTGGTTGCCGGCGGCGCCGGCTTCGTGGGCAGCCACCTGTGCGAGGCGCTGCTGGCGCGCGGCGAAGCGGTGCTGTGCCTGGACGATCTGTCCACCGGCCGGCTGGACAACCTGGCGCATCTGCGCGCGCACCCGCGCTTTGCCCTGGTGCGCGGCGACGTGGCCGACGCCCAGCTCTGGCAGGCGCTGCCGGCGGCCCGGCGCGTGTACCAGCTGGCCAGCCCGGCCAGCCCGCCCGACTACCAGCGCATGCCGGTACAGACCCTCCGCGCCAACGTGGTGGGCACGCTCAACGCCCTGGACTTTGCCCAGGCGCACGGTGCGCGCGTGCTGCTCGCCTCGACCAGCGAGGTCTATGGCGACCCGCAGGTGCACCCGCAGCCCGAGGGCTATTGGGGCCACGTCAACCCCATCGGGCCGCGCAGCTGCTACGACGAGGGCAAGCGCTGCGCCGAGGCGCTGATGGTGGCCCACGCCCGGCAGCACGGCACGGCTGTGCGCGTGGCGCGCCTGTTCAACACCTACGGCCCGCGCCTGCGGCCCAGCGATGGCCGGGTGGTCAGCAGCTTCATCGCCCATGCGCTGCGCGGCGAGCCGCTGCCCCTGCATGGTGGCGGCGCGCAGACGCGCTCGTTCTGCCACGTCAGCGACACCGTGCGCGGCCTGCTGGCCCTGATGGAGCACGGCCAGGATCTGGGGCCCATCAACCTGGGCAACCCGCACGAGGTGAGCATGGCCGAGTTGGCGCGCGAGGTGCTGCGGCTGACGGGCAGTTCGGCCGGCGTGCGGGACGTGCCGGGACGCGAGGACGACCCGCGCTGCCGCCAGCCCGACATCACGCGGGCGCGGCAGTCGCTCGGCTGGCAGCCCACGGTCAGCCTGCAGGACGGCCTGGCCGACACCATCGCGTGGTTTCGCACGCAGGGCTGCGAGGCCTGAAGGCGCCTGGACCGGGGCCTTCACCCGTCCTGTGTGTCGGCTGGGTCGTCCCAGGCCGCCATTTCCTCGGCCGTGAAGCCGGCCTGCCGGCGTGCCGATGGGTTGAACGGGCCTTTCAGCCGCGGCGCCTGGTGGGTCGCCGTCAGTTGCGCGTAGTGCGCCAGCGGCTCCAGGTCCTGCTGCTCGCACAGCCAGCGGTACCAGTGGTTGCCGATGGCCACGTGGCCGATCTCGTCGCGCAGGATGATGTCCAGGATGGCACAGGCCGCCAGCGCATCGGGCGTGCCCACGGCGCGCAGCTTTTGCTGGATCGGCGGCGTGGCGTCCAGCCCGCGCGCCTCCAGCGTGCGCGGCACCAGGGCCATGCGGGCGGTGACGTCGCCCTGGGTGCGCTCGCACATGCTCCACAGGCCGTCGTGCGCGGCAAAGTCGCCGTAGCGGTGGCCCAGCGTTTGCAGGTGCGCGTGCAGCAGGCCGAAGTGCCGGGCTTCCTCGACGGCCACGCGCAGCCAGTCGCGGTAGTAGGCCTCGGGCAGGCCGGCAAAACGCCAGATGGCATCCAGCGCCAGGTTGATGGCGTTGAACTCGATGTGGCAGATGGCGTGCACCAGCGCCGCGCGGCCTTCGAGGGTGTGCACCGAGCGCCGGGGCACTTGCGTGTGGGCGATCAGCACCGGCCTGGCGGGCCTGCCGGGCAAGTGGGTGGGGGCGGCGAGCGTGCCATCGATTACTATCTTTATGGTAGCTTCTTGCGCAGACAGGGCGCCGACCAGGGCCAGTTTTTTCTCAAGATCGTCGGCCGCGAGGGCCTGCAGGGCGAGGGCGCGCAACTCCATCCCTACAATTATCGTTTTTCAGCCTGAAGGAGCTCTGCGATGGCCGTGTATGAACTCGATGGCACGGCGCCGCGCGTGCACCCCAGCGCCTGGGTCGCCGACTCGGCCGAGGTGATCGGCAACGTGACGCTGGCCGCCGACGCCAGCGTGTGGTTCGGCTGCGTGCTGCGTGGCGACACCGAGCACATGACGGTGGGCGAGGGCAGCAACATCCAGGACCTGAGCGTGCTGCACGCCGACGTGGGCCAGCCGCTGACCATCGGCCGGCACGTGACCGTGGGCCACAAGGTCATGCTGCACGGCTGCACCATCGGCGACGAGTCGCTGATCGGCATCGGCGCCGTGGTGCTCAACGGCGCGCGCATCGGCAAGAACTGCCTGGTGGGCGCTGGCGCGCTGGTGACCGAGGGCAAGGCGTTTGCCGACGGCAGCATGATCGTGGGCGCTCCCGCGCGCGTGGTGCGCCAGCTCACGCCCGAGCAGATCGAGGGCCTGCGCCGCAGCGCACAGCACTACATCGACAATGCGCGGCGCTTCAAGTCCGGCTTGAAGAAACTCGGCTGAGCCGCATCTGTGCCGGATGTCCGAGCTGCACAAATTCATCTTCGAAGGCCTGCCGGTGCGTGGCGCGCTGGTGGTGCTGACCGACGCCTGGCAGGAGGTGCTGCGCCGGCGCGCGGCCAACAGCCAGACCGGCGCCTACCCGCCGCCGGTGGCCGAGCTGCTGGGCGAAATGGCCGCCGCCGCGGTGCTGATGCAGTCCGGCATCAAGTTCGACGGCGCGCTGGTGATGCAGGTCTTTGGCGACGGCCCGGTGAAGCTGGCCGTGGCCGAGGTGCAGTCCGACCTGCGCCTGCGCGCCACCGCCTCGGTGACCGGCGCCGTGCCGCCTGGCGCCATGCTGGCCGAGCTGGTCAATGCCCATGGCCAGGGCCGCTGCGCCATCACGCTCGACCCGCGGCTGCGCCTGCCCGGCCAGCAGCCCTATCAGGGCGTGGTGCCGCTGGCGGGCCCGGGCGGCGTGGCGCTGCGGGGCGTGGCCGAGGTGATCGAGCAGTACATGCGCCAGTCGGAGCAACTGGACACCACCCTGGTGCTGGCCGCCGATGGCATGCGCGCCGCCGGCCTGCTGCTGCAGCGCCTGCCGGTGCAGGGCCAGCACAACCTGGCGCAAAGCCACGTGGCGCGCGAGGAGGGCGAGGGCGCGGATGACGACGATGCCTTTGGGCGCCTGAGCCTGCTGGCGCGCAGCCTCAAGCGCGAGGAGCTGCTGGAGCTGGACGCCGACACCGTGCTGCGCCGCCTGTTCTGGCAGGAGCCCCTGCAGCGCTTCGAGCCCCGCCAGGGCGCCAGTGGCCCGCGCTTTGCCTGCTCGTGCAGCCGTGAGCGCGTGGGCGCCATGCTCAAGGGCTTGGGCCGCGATGAGGCCGAGTCCATCCTGCGCGAGCAGGGCCAGGTGGAGGTGAGCTGCGATTTCTGCGGCCAGCAGGAGCGCTTCGACGCCGTCGACGTGGGCCGCCTGTTCACCCCCGCCGCGCAGCAGCCGCCCCAGCCCGGCTCGGTGCAGTAGCGCCAGGCAGCTTGCGCATGCGCTTCGACGTCATCACCCTGTTTCCGGAGCTGTTTGCTCCGTTTGTCGAAGCGGGCATCACGCGCCGCGCCTACGCCAGCGGCCAGATCGAGCTGAAGCTGTGGAACCCGCGCGACTGGGCCGAGGGCAACTACCGCCGCGTGGACGACCGGCCCTTCGGCGGTGGCCCCGGCATGGTGATGCTGGCTGAGCCGCTGGCGCGCTGCCTGCAGGCCGTGCGCGCCGACCGCGCCGAGGCGCCCGAGCTGCAGGCGCCGGCCGTGCTGTTCTCGCCGGTGGGCGAGCCGCTGCGGCACGCGGGCGTGCAGGCCTGGGCGCAAAGCCGGGGCGCCGTCCTGATCTGCGGGCGCTACGAAGGCATCGACCAGCGCTTCATCGACAGCTGCGTGGACGCGCAGATCAGCCTGGGCGACTTCGTGCTGTCGGGCGGCGAGATCGCGGCGCTGGCGCTGCTGGACGCCGTGGCGCGCCTGCAGCCGGGCGTGCTGGGCGACGAGGGCAGCCACCAGCAGGACAGCTTCAACCCGGCCATCGACGGCCTGCTGGACTGCCCGCACTACACCCGGCCCGAGCGATGGCGCGGCCAGGACGTGCCGGCCGAGCTGCTGAGCGGCCACCACGCGCAGATCGAGCGCTGGCGGCGCGCGCAGCGCCTGGTGCTGACCGCGCGCGAGCGCCCGGCGCTGATCGCCGCCGCGCGCGCCGCCGGGCAGCTGAGCCGCCAGGACGAGCAGGTTCTGAAAGACGCCGCGCCCGAGCTATAATCAAAAGCTTTTCGATCCTCTGCCCGCCGCGGCCACGGCCAACCCGCCAAGCCGCCCCCAGCGTAGCGTGAGCACGATCGAGACGGGAAACGTGATGAACCTGATCCAAACCCTCGAGCAAGAGGAAATCGCCCGCCTGGGCAAGAACATCCCCGACTTCGCCCCCGGCGACACGGTGATCGTCAGCGTCAACGTCGTCGAAGGCAGCCGCAAGCGCGTGCAGGCCTACGAGGGCGTGGTGATCGCCAAGCGCAACCGCGGCCTGAACAGCGGCTTCACCGTGCGCAAGATCTCCAGCGGCGAAGGCGTGGAGCGCACCTTCCAGACCTACTCGCCCCTGATCGCCAAGATCGAGGTCAAGCGCCGCGGCGACGTGCGCCGCGCCAAGCTGTACTACCTGCGCGGCCTGAGCGGCAAGAAGGCGCGCATCAAGGAAAAGCTGCCCGGCCGCGCCACGGCCCAGGCCGACAACGCGTGATGACCGGGCGCCGCCCTCGCGGGCGTCGTCTCCATCCGCCGCGAGCCGCCTGCCGCCTTGTGCGTGCAGGCGGTTTTTGCATGGGCGCCGCCGCTCGACCATGACCGCCATCCCTTCGCTGCTGCCCGCGTTCGATCCGCGCCAGGTGCCCGTCACCGGCGTGGACGCCGATCTGCCCGCGGTGCCGCCCGAGCGCCTCACCCCCCAGGCCCTGCGCCAGCGCTTTCGGGCGCCGCCGCGCTGGCAGCCCGAGGTGCGCCAGGAGCCGCGCTTCGTCGACCGCGCGCCGGTGGAGGCCGCCGTGCTGGTGCCGCTGGTGGCGCGCGCGGCGGGCCTGTCGGTGCTGCTGACCGAGCGGGCCATGGGCCTGCCCTCGCACGCGGGGCAGGTGGCGTTTCCGGGCGGCAAGGTCGAGGCGGGCGACGGCGACGTGGTGCACGCGGCCCTGCGCGAGACGCGCGAGGAAGTGGGCCTGGCGCCCGGCTTCATCGACGTGCTGGGCCAGTTGCCGGTGTATGCGACCGGCTCGCAGTTTCTGGTGACGCCGGTGGTGGCGCTGGTGCGCGAGGGCTTCGTGCTGCAGCCCAACGCGGACGAGGTGGCGCATGCCTTCGAGGTGCCGCTGGCCTTCCTGATGAACCCCGCGCACCACCGGCGCCACCGCTTCGAGTGGGCGGGCGGGGTGCGCGAGTGGTTTTCCATGCCCTATCGCGAGCCGGCGCAGGCGGCCGCGCGCAGCGATGCATCGGCAGCGCCCGTCGAGCACTACATCTGGGGCGCCACGGCGGGCATGTTGCGAAATTTCTACAGATTCCTGCTGGCCTGAACCGCCCGGGCGGGCCCGGCGCGGTGCAGCGGGGCGGCGCCTCACTATCATCACGGCATGATCCTGCTGGCCATCGTGACCACCCTGCTGCTGGAGCAGGTGTGGCCGCTGGCGCCGCGCAACCCGGTGCTGGAGGCCCTGCGGCGCTGGGCGCGGGGCGTGGCGCGCAACGTGGATGCCGGCGCCCCCCAGCATGCCTGGCTGGCCTGGACGCTGGCCGCGCTCGGGCCGACCCTGGGCGTGGCGCTGGTGCACGCCGCCCTGCTGTGGCTGGGCGGCTGGCCGCTGGCGCTGCTGTGGACCATCGCGGTGCTGTACGGCTGCCTGGGGTTTCGCCAGTTCAGCCATCATTTCGTCGCCATTCGCGACGCCCTGGAGCTGGGCGACGAGGAGCGCGCGCGGCAGCTGCTGGCACGCTGGCAGCAGGTGGACGAGTCCGCCATCCCGCGCAGCGAGCTGGTGCGCCTGGTGCTGGAGCACTCGGTGCTGGCCGCGCATCGCCACGTGTTCGGCGTCATGCTGTGGTTCTGCCTGCTGGAGGTGGTGGGCCTGGGTCCGGCGGGGGCGGTGCTGTACCGCCAGGCGGGCGCCCTGGCGCATGACTGGCGCGCCGCCGGGCCGACGCCCGACGCATCGGTCAGCACCGCGCTGGCCGGCGCCACCCAGGCAGCCTGGGCCTGGATCGACTGGCTGCCGGCCCGCTGCACGGCGCTGGCGCTGGCCATCGTCGGCAGTTTCGAGGACGCCATCGACGCCTGGCGGCGCCATGCCGACCGCTTTGGCAACGCCAACGACGGCGTGATCCTGGCGGCGGCCGCCGGCGCCGTGGGCGTGCGCCTGGGCAACATGCCGGTCCGCGCGGCGCCGGGGCAGCCGCCGGGCGACGTCGCGCTGGGCGGTGGTCCGAACGGCGAGTTGCCCGGCGAGGCGCCCAGCGTGACGCACTTTGCCCGCGTGGTGGGCCTGGTCTGGCGCATGGTGGCGCTGTGGCTGCTGCTGCTGGCCTTGCTGACGGTGGCCCACGTGCTGGGCTGACCTGGCTAAATTGACTTAGGGAAATTCCCAGCCTCGCGGCAAGGCTTGGCGCGGGGTGGGCCGATACAATCATTAACCGACCGCGCGGTCACCTTATGGTGTGGGTCGGCTTTCCGACCGGCGCCGCGCGGCTTTTTCTTATTCCGATGGAGCCAAACCCATGAAGATCAAACACATCGCCCTGGCGTGCCTTGCGGCAACCGGCTTTTCCCTGTCCGCCTGGGCCGACATCAACGTGGGCGTCACGCTCTCGGCCACCGGGCCGGCGGCGTCGCTGGGCATTCCCGAGAAAAACACCGTGGCCCTGCTGCCCAAGACCATGGGCGGGCAAAAGGTCAACTACATCGTGCTGGACGACGCGTCCGACACGACCGGCGCCGTCACCAACGCGCGCAAGCTGATGTCCGAGAAGGTGGACATCATCTTCGGCTCGTCCACCACGCCGGCCTCGCTGGCCATGATCGACGCCGTGGCCGAGGGCAAGACGCCGATGATCTCGCTGGGCGCCTCGGCGGCCATCATCGAGCCGCAGGACGCCAAGAAGCGCTGGGTGTTCAAGACGCCGCAAAACGACATCATGATGGCGCTGGCCATCGCCGGCCACATGGCCGACCACGGCATCAAGACGGTGGGCTTCATCGGCTTTTCCGACGCCTACGGCGAGGGCTGGTACAAGGAGACCGTCAAGGCGCTGGACCTCAAGAAGATCAAGCTGGTGGCCAACGAGCGCTACGGCCGCACCGACACCGCGGTGACCGGCCAGGTGCTCAAGCTGATGGCCGCCAAGCCGGACGCGATCCTCATCGCCGGCTCGGGCACGCCGGCGGCGCTGCCCGAGAAGACGCTCAAGGAGCGTGGCTACACCGGCAAGATCTACCAGACCCACGGCGTGGCCAACAACGACTTCCTGCGCGTCGGTGGCAAGGACGTGGACGGCACGCTGCTGCCCGCCGGCCCGGTGCTGGTGGCCGAGCAGCTGCCGGCCAGCAACCCCGTGCGCAAGTCGTCGCTCGAATACATCCACACCTACGAGGGCGCCTACGGCAAGGGCAGCGTGTCCACCTTCGGCGGCCACGTGTGGGACGCTGGCAAGGTGCTGGCCGCGGCCGTGCCGGCGGCGCTCAAGGGCGGCGCGCAGCCGGGCACCGAGGCCTTCCGCTCGGCCCTGCGCGACGCCCTGGAGCAGGTCAAGGACGTGGCTGGCGCGCACGGCATCTTCAACATGTCGGCGCAAGACCACCTGGGGCTGGACCAGCGCGGCGTGGTGATGGTCAAGATCGAGAACGGCAAGTGGGTCTATCAGCCGAGCAAGTGATCGGCCGCCGGCGACCGTAAGGGCTTGCCGGCGGATTCAGGAACAGGGCGACGTGCCGGCGGCGGTCGCCCTGTTCGCGCAAATGGGCCCGGTGCGTGGTGGTGACACGGGCTGGCACTCATGGTTTTCCATGATTAATCATGAATTTTGTTGACGCTTAAATGATTGCCGTTTAAATTTCATGCCGGCCGTGCAAGACCTCGGGGGGAAAATCCGGCGCTGGCATGTTGCGGCACCGTTGCGCCATCCCCGGTCCGCATCCGTTCGGCGACCCAAGCAGGGCCGAAGAGTCCGGGGGGGTTCTCTGTCAAGCTCTGCCATGAACAGGTTTTTTGATCTATGGACGCACAAATCGCCCTGATGCTCGCGCAAGACGGCTTCGTCACCGGCGCCATCTACGCGCTGATGGCGCTGGCGCTGGTGCTGGTGTTTTCCGTCACGCGCGTCATCTTCATTCCGCAGGGCGAGTTCGTCACCTATGCGGCGCTGTCGATGGCGGCCATCCAGGCCGGCGGCGTGCCTTCGGCCATCTGGTTGCTGCTGGGCCTGGCCGTGATCACGCTGCTGGTCGAGGGCTGGCGCCACTGGCGCGGCATGCATGTGGACTGGCGCTCCACGGCGGTGTGGGCCATTGTGCTGCCGGCCGTGGCCGCGGTGCTGGCGCTGGCGGTCAAGCCGGCCGCGGTCTGGGCGCAGACCGTGCTGGCGCTGCTGCTGATCGTGCCCATGGGGCCCTTGCTGTATCGGCTGGTGTTCCGCCCGCTGGCGCACGCCAGCGTGCTGATGCTGCTGATCGTGTCGGTGGCGCTGCACTGGGTCATGGTGGGCCTGGGGCTGTACTTCTTCGGCGCCGAGGGCGCGCGCACAAGCTCGATGTGGGACGCGCGCTGGGACGTGGGCGGCCTGCCGGTCAGCGGCCAGTCGTTGGTGGTGATCGGCGCGGCGGTGGTGCTGCTGGCGGCCATGTACGTGTTCTTCGAACGCTCCATCATCGGCAAGGCCCTGCGCGCCACCGCCATCAACCGGGTGGGCGCGCGCCTGATGGGCATCCCGACCGACCTCTCGGGCGACATCTGCTTTGCGCTGGCCGCCCTCATCGGCGCCGTCTGCGGGCTGCTGATCGCGCCGATCACGACCATCTATTACGACACCGGGTTCCTGATCGGCCTGAAGGGCTTCGTCGCCGCCATCGTCGGCGGGCTGCTCAGCTATCCAATGTCGGTGGTGGGCGCGTTGCTGGTGGGCCAGCTTGAATCCTTTTCCTCGTTCTGGGCCAGCGCCTTCAAGGAAGTCATTGTGTTCACCCTCATCATCCCGGTGCTCTGGTGGCGCTCCCTCAACACCCGCCACGTGGAGGACGAGGAATGACCCGCCGCCATCTCACCTGGCTGGCCATTGCCCTGTTGGCGCTGTCCTGGCCGCTGTTCGGGGCCTTCACCATCACGCTGGTGAACTACATCGGCCTGTATTCGCTGGTGGCCGTGGGGCTGGTCATGCTCACCGGCGTGGGCGGCATCACCTCGTTCGGGCAGGCGGCCTTCGTCGGCCTGGGCGCCTACGCCACGGCCTGGATCTGCACTTCGCCCACCGCCACGCACGCGCTGTCGGCGCTGCCAGCCGGCGCCTTGCCCTGGCTGGGCCTGCTGCTGGGCCTGGCGGTCACGGCGCTGATCGCCTGGTTCCTGGGCGCCGTCACGCTGCCACTGGCGGGGCACTTCCTGCCGCTGGGCACGCTGGCCTGGGGCCTGAGCCTGTATTACATCTTCGGCAACCTCGAGGGCCTGGGCGGCTTCACCGGCATCACCGGCGTGCCGCCGCTGTCCATCGCCGGCTACGAGCTGAGCTCGCCGCGCGTGCTGGGCGTGCTGATCTGGGCGGTGCTGCTGCTGGCCATCTGGGGCCTGCACAACCTGCTGGACTCACGCGAGGGCCGCGCCATCCGGGCGCTCAAGAGCGGGCGGGTGATGGCCGAGTCGATGGGCGTGGACACCGCCCGCCAGCGCATGAAGCTGTTCGTGCTGGCGGCGCTGCTGTCGGCCGTCTCGGGCTGGCTGTACGCGCACCTGCAGCGCTTCGTCAACCCCACGCCGTTCGACCTGAACATCGGCATCGAATACCTGTTCATGGCCGTGGTGGGGGGCTCGGGCTACCTGTGGGGCGCGGTGCTGGGCGCCACCCTGATCACCCTGCTCAAGGAGCAGTTGCAGGACTGGCTGCCGCGCCTGCTGGGCGCCAGCGGCAACTTCGAGGTCATCGTGTTCGGCCTGCTGATGCTGCTGGTGCTGCAGCGCGCCGCCGACGGCCTGTGGCCGCTAATCGCGGCCTGGGTGAACAGGTTTCTGAAGCCGGCCAAGCCGCGCGCGCAGGCCGTGGCCGCGGTCCCGCTGGCGCGCCACACCCTGCCGCCGGCTGGTCAGGTGGTGCTGCAGGCCAAGGACGTCACCAAGCGTTTCAGCGGCCTGGTGGCCAACAACGCCGTCAACCTGGACGTCAGGTCTGGCGAAGTGCATGCCCTGATCGGCCCCAACGGCGCCGGCAAGAGCACCTTCTTCAACATGATCTCGGGCGTGGACGACCCGACCTCGGGCACCGTCACCCTGCTGGGCCAGGCCATGGCCGGCAAGCCCTCGCGCGCCTTTGCCGCGCTGGGGCTGGGACGCACCTTCCAGCACGTGCGGTTGCTGGGCCAGCGCAGCGTGCTCGAGAACGTGGCCGTGGGCGCGCACCTGCGGGCGCGGCGTGGCTGGCTGGCGGCCATGCTGCGCGCCGATCGCGGCGAGGAGGCAGCCCTGCTGGCCGAGGCCCGCCGCCAGATCGAGCGCTGCGGCCTGGCCCAGTACATCGACACCCCCGCGGCCTCGCTGCCCCTGGGCCAGCAGCGCATCGTCGAGATCGCGCGGGCGCTGGCGGGCCAGCCCTCCATCCTGCTGCTGGACGAGCCGGCCGCCGGCCTGCGCCACCTCGAGAAGCAGGCCCTGGCCCAATTGCTGACCCAGCTGCGGGCCGAAGGCCTGGCCGTGCTGGTGGTGGAACACGACATGGAATTCGTCATGAACCTGGCCGATCGCATCACGGTGCTCGAGTTCGGCACCGTCATCGCCCTGGGCACGCCGGCCCAGGTGCAGGCCAATCCCCGCGTCATGGAAGCCTACCTGGGCAGCGACTTTGCCGGAGCCACTTCATGAACGCCCCGCTGCTCAACATCCAGGACTTCAGCGTCTGCTACGGCCCGGTGGAGGCGCTGCATCAGGTGGCGCTGACGGTGGGCGAGGGCGAGATCGTCACCGTCATCGGCCCCAACGGCGCTGGCAAGAGCACGCTGCTGAACGCGGTGATGGGGCTGCTGCCGTCGACCGGCGGCGTGCAACTGGCCGGCGACAAGATCGCCCGCCCCACGGTGGAGGCCATGGTGGCGCGCGGCGTGGGTCTGGTGCCCGAAAAGCGCGAGCTGTTCGGCGAGATGTCGGTCGAGGACAACCTGCTGCTGGGCGGCTTTGCCCGCTGGCGGCGCGGCCAGCGCGACCAGGCCGAGCGCATGGGCGAGGTGTTCGCGTTGTTTCCGCGTCTGCAGGAGCGCCGCGCGCAGCTGGCGGCCACGCTGTCGGGCGGCGAGCGGCAGATGCTGGCCATCGGCCGCGCGCTGATGGCGCGCCCCAAGCTGCTGATGCTGGACGAGCCCTCGCTGGGCCTGGCGCCGCTGATCGTGCGCGAGGTGCTGCACATCGTGGCCTCGCTGCGCGATCTGGGCGTGTCGGTGCTGCTGATCGAGCAGAACGCGCGCGCCGCGCTGCAGGTGGCCGACCGCGGCTACGTGCTGGAGATGGGCGCCGTGGCCCTCAGCGGCGAGGCCAGTGCGCTGCTGACCGACCGGCGCGTGATCGAGACCTATCTGGGGGTGGGTGGCAAGAAGGCCGAATGAGGGCAGGGCGCCGCGCCCGATCGTCCGTACACTCGGCGGCAGTTCAACCACCATCCGGTGGGCGATCCGAAGACCGCTCGCCGCCAACCTCGTGAGTCACGACAAGTTCGACGTTGCGCGCTACCTGGGCACGCTGCCGCTGTTTTCCAGCATCACCGGGCCCGAGCGCGAGCGGCTGGCGCAGGACTGCCACCTGCGCCGCCTGGAGCGCGGGCGCACCATCTTTCGCGTGGGCGATGCCTGCCGCGAGTTCCACGTGGTGGTGATGGGCCAGGTCAAGCTGTTCGCCATGTCGCCCACGGGGGTGGAGAAGGTGATTCACCTGTGCGGGCCGGGGCGCAGCTTCGGCGAGGCGGTGATGTTCATGGAGTCGCCCTACCTGGTCACCGCGCAGACGCTGACCGACACCCTGCTGCTGACGATCGAGCGCGCCACGGTGCTGCGCGAGATCGAGCGCAGCCCGGCCTTTTCGCTGCGCATGCTGGCCGGCCTGTCGCGGCGCCTGCAGGGCCTGGTGCAGGACGTGGAGGCGGTGTCGCTGCACAGCGGCACGCAGCGCGTGATCGGCTACCTGCTGGGCGGGCGCTCCATCCCGGAGCCGGGCAGCGCGTCGATGACGGTGACGCTGCCGGTCAGCAAGGCGGCGATCGCCTCGCGCCTGTCGATCACGCCCGAGTATTTTTCGCGCGTGCTCAGCGAGCTGGCCTCGCAGGGCCTGATCGAGGTGGACAAGCGCGAGATCCACATCCCGGACGTCGCGCGGCTGGCCAATTACCCGGGCCGCTGACCGGGGGCGGCCTGCGGGTGGCGCGGGTTGCCGATCTCGGGCCAGCGCTGGTGCAGCCACAGCCACGATAACAGGCCCACGAACAGGAACGCGGCCGACATGATGGCCATGCCGAGGGCCGAGTGCATGACCAGGGGCGCCACCGCGCCGGCCACGATGCCGTTGGCCACCGAGCCGACCACCGACTGCAGCGACGAGGCCATGCCGCGCCGGTCGGGGTGCAGGTCCAGCACCAGCAGCGTGACCACCGGCACCATCAGCGCCCAGCCGAAGGCGAACAGCGCGATCGGCCACAGCGACCACCAGACCTCGGCCTCGAACAGTGCGTTGGCGATGATGTTGACGATCGAGACCGCCACCATGATGCGAAAGCCCTGCATGATCTGATTCTTGGGCGCCACCCGGCCCGCCATGCGCCCGGACAGCCACGAGCCGATCATGATGCCGCCGATGTTGAGGGCGAAGAACCAGAAGAACTGCGTGGGCTTGAGGTGCAGCACCTCGCCCAGGTAGGCGGGCGCGCCCAGGATGTACAGGAACAGACCGTTGAAGGGCACGCCCGAGGCCAGCGCCAGCAGGAAAAAGCGCGGGTCCGACAGCAGCACCGCATAGCCCTTGAGCAGGTGGCCGAACTGGAAGGGCTGGCGGTCCTTGACGTGCAGGCTCTCGGGCAGCAGGCGCAGGTTGGCGACGATCAGCACCACGCCGACTGCCACCAGAAACCAGAAGATCGCGTGCCAGCCCAGGTATTCGGACAGCACGCCGCCCATCATCGGCGCGATGGCCGGGGCCACGCCGAAGAAGATGGTGACCTGGCTCATCACGCGCTGGGCCTCGGACGGTGGAAACATGTCGCGGATGACCGCGCGCGAGACCACCACGCCGGCACCGGTGGACAGGCCTTGCAGGGCGCGAAAGAAGATCAGGTGCCCCACGGTCTGCGACAGCGCGCAGCCGAGGGACGCCAGCGTGAACACCACCAGCCCGCCCAGGATGACCGGCCGGCGCCCGAAGCTGTCGGACAGCGCGCCGTGAAACAGGTTCATGAAGGCAAAGCCGAACAGATAGGCCGACAGCGTCTGCTGCATCTCGACCGGGGTGGCCTGCAGCGAGCCGGCAATGGCCGCGAACGCCGGCAGGTAGGTGTCGATGGAGAACGGCCCCAGCATGCCGAGCATGGCCAGCAGGATGGCCAGGGCCCAGCGCGGGGCCTGCCAGATTTTGGCGGCGTCGGGATTCATGAAGAATTGGGAATGCTATAAACAAAATAGCGTCTGGCGCACATTGGATGCGCGCCAGACGCCAATTTGAATTGAAAACGATCAGGTGTTGTCGGTGAAGCTGCGCAGCTTGTCCGAGCGCGAGGGGTGCTTGAGCTTGCGCAGCGCCTTGGCCTCGATCTGGCGGATGCGCTCGCGCGTGACGTCGAACTGCTTGCCCACTTCCTCCAGCGTGTGGTCGTTGTCCATCTCGATGCCGAAGCGCATGCGCAGCACCTTGGCCTCGCGCGGGGTCAGGCTGTCGAGGATGTCCTTGACCACGTCGCGCAGGCCGGCCTGCATGGCGGCCTCCACCGGGGCGGTGTTGTTGCTGTCCTCGATGAAGTCGCCCAGGTGGCTGTCGTCGTCGTCGCCGATGGGCGTTTCCATCGAGATCGGCTCCTTGGCGATCTTCATGATCTTGCGGATCTTGTCCTCCGGGATCTCCATCTTCTCGGCCAGCAGGGCGGCGTCGGGCTCGAAGCCGAACTCCTGCAGGTGCTGGCGCGAGATGCGGTTCATCTTGTTGATGGTCTCGATCATGTGCACCGGAATGCGGATGGTGCGCGCCTGATCGGCGATGGAGCGCGTGATGGCCTGGCGGATCCACCAGGTGGCGTAGGTCGAGAACTTGTAGCCGCGGCGGTATTCGAACTTGTCCACCGCCTTCATCAGGCCGATGTTGCCCTCTTGAATGAGGTCCAGGAACTGCAGGCCGCGGTTGGTGTACTTCTTGGCGATGCTGATGACCAGGCGCAGGTTGGCCTCGATCATCTCCTTCTTGGCGTCGCGGCTGGCGGCCTCGCCCTCGTTCATGCGCTTGTTGATGGCTTTCAGCTCGTCGAGCGGCACCACCACCTGCGCCTGCAGGTCGGTCAGCTTTTGCTGCAGGTCCTGGATGGGCGGAATGTTGCGCCCCATGATCGCGCTCCAGGGCTTGTCCGCATGGGCCTGCCGCTCGACCCACTTGAGGTCCAGCAGGTGCGAGCGCACCCGATTGCCGCTCTTGTCGCGGCCCGAGAAGTCGGCGATGAAATGGTCCTGCGGGTAGCCGCAGCGGTCGACGATGATGCGGCGCAGCTCGCGCTCGTACTTGCGCACGTCGTCCACCTGGCCGCGCAGCAGGTCGCACAGCTTTTCGATCGTCTTGGCGGTGAAGCGGATCGACATCAGCCGCTGCGACAGCGCGTGCTGCGCCTTCACGTAGGTGGGCGAGCCCCAGCCTTCCTTGTCGTAGGCGCGGCGCACCTTGTCGAACAGCGCGGCCACGTCGTCGAAGCGCTCCAGCGCCTCGGCCTTGAGCTTTTCCAGCAGGCGGGTCATGGACTTGGAGCCGCCCTTGCCGTCGTCGTCGTCCTCTTCGTCGTACTCGTCGAAGTCTTCCTCGGCCACGTAGTCGTCGTTCTCGTCGGCGTCGGCAAAGCCGTCGACGATGGTGTTGATGACCACCTTGCCCTCGCGGATCTCGCCGGCCATCCTCAGGATTTCGGCGATCGTGGTGGGGCTGGCGCTGATGGCGTCCATCATCTCCATCAGGCCGCCCTCGATGCGCTTGGCGATCTCGATCTCGCCCTCGCGCGTCAGCAGCTCCACCGTGCCCATCTCGCGCATGTACATGCGCACCGGGTCGGTGGTGCGGCCGAACTCGCTGTCCACGGTGGACAGGGCGGCCTCGGCTTCTTCCTCGGCCTCTTCCTCGGTGGCGGTGCTGGTGCCGGTGTTGGTCAGCAGCAGGGTCTCGGCGTCGGGCGTCTGCTCGTACACGGCCACGCCCAGGTCGTTGAGCATGGAGACCACGGCCTCCAGCGTCTCGGCGTCCACCAGCTTGTCGGGCAGGTGGTCGTTGATCTCGCCGTGCGTCAGGTAGCCGCGCGTCTTGCCCAGCTTGAGCAGGGTCTTCAGGTTGGCGCGGCGGGTGTTCATCTCCTCTTCGGAGAGCACGCTCTCGTCCAGGCCGAACTCCTTCATCAAGGCACGTTCCTTGGCCTTGCTGATCTTCATGCGCAGCGGCTTGACCTTCTCGACCACCTCGGGCGTGGCCGCCTCGGGCTCACCCTCCAGCTCGGCCTCGATGTCGGACAGGTCGGTGTCGTCCCCCTCGCGGGCAGCGGCCTTGCCAGCCTTGCCGCGCTTGGGCGGGGCGGACTTTTCGGCGGCGGCCTTGGCGGGGCCGGTGGACTTGCGGGCGGCCTTCTTGGCCGGCGCGGCCTTGGGCTCGAGCTCGTCGGCCGCTGCGGGCTTGGCCTTGGAAGCGGCCTTGGCCTTGGGGGTGGGCTTGGCGGTTTTGGCGCTGGTGGGCATGGTTCGACCTCGGTACGGATCGGAGTCGCCCAGTGGCTGCGTGGCCGGCCGGGCAGGCTCCCATCGGACTCAATTCAAAAAGAATGGCATCGCGGCGGCTTCCCTTCGGCCGACAGGCGGCCAATGCGGGCATTCCACCGTCATGGGCAAGATGGTCGGGCGAACATTTGGGATGCAGTCCTTGCGGTGATGTGGCCACCCCATGCATGGGGCGCGTGCGATGACGACGCGAGGGCCGATCCGGAGGTGCTGCTGTCGCTCTTGCCGGTGACAAGCTCTACATTATAACAATTCGCCGGATTTCAAGAGGCGCCAGCAGGCGTCCATGAGCCGGCCGGGCCCTCAATACCCGCCTGCTTCGCGCTCGCCGGTCTTGGCCCTGGCCAGCTCGGGCAGCAGGCTCTGGTACAGCGCCACGTCGCCGGCGGCCAGCGCCGCGTCCATGCGCTGCTTCAGGTGCACGGGGCGCTCCTGGCGCAGGATGTCCTGCAGCTCCCCGGGGTCGGAGTCGATCTCGTCGTGCAGTCCCTCGATGGCCCGCACGGCGGCGTCCTCCAGCGGGTGGCCTCGGAGCGCCTCGCGCAGCGCGCTCCAGGGCTGGGGGCCGTGCTCCAGCACCTGGCCGTCCAGCCAGGCAAACAGCGGGCCGTAGGGCGCCGCCTGCTCGCACAGCAGCTGGTGGTCGCTGCCGCTCAGGGCCTGCCAGCTGCCGGGCGCCGTCAGCACGATCTGCAGCGCCCGGTGCGCGCGGCTGCTGGGGGCGGCGCGCGGCGCGACGGCACGCGGCGACGGGCGGTGGGACACCGCAGGGCCGCGGGCGGCGCCGCGATCGGCGGCGGGCGCGCCATGGCCCCGGGCCCGTGCTGGCTGCGCCGCGCCGCGCAGGCCCCACAGCTGCTGCAGCTCGTGCACGCCGATGCGCACCTGCGCCGCGATGTCGCCCAGCAGCTGGGCGGCCAGGGCGCCGGCGGGCAGCAGCTGCCACAGGGGCCGGGCGTTGGCGGCAAAGTGCGAGCGTCCCTCGGCCGTGTCCATGTCGCAGTCCTCGGCGGCGGCGTCGAGCACGAAGCGCGACAGCGGCACGGCGGCCTGCACCGCCTGCTGGAAGGCCTCGGCGCCCTCGGCGCGGATGAAGCTGTCGGGGTCGTGCTCGGGCGGCAAAAACAAAAATTTGATGCTGCGCACGTCGCTGGCCAGGGGCAGGGCGGCCTGCAGCGCCTTGTGCGCGGCGCGCCGGCCGGCGCTGTCGCCGTCGAAGCTGAACACCACGCTGTCGGTGAAGCGAAACAGCTTGTGCACGTGCTCGGGCGTGCAGGCCGTGCCCAGGGTGGCCACGGCGTTGGCAAAGCCCAGCTGGGCCAGGGCCACCACGTCCATGTAGCCTTCGGTGACCAGGGCGTAGCCGTGCTCGCGCAAGGCGCCGCGGGCCTCGAACAGGCCGTACAGCTCGCGCCCCTTGTGGAACACCGGGGTTTCGGGCGAGTTGAGGTATTTGGGCTTTTCATCGCCCAGCACGCGCCCGCCAAACCCGATGACCAGGCCCTTGACGTCGCGGATGGGGAACATGATGCGGTCGCGAAAGCGGTCGTAGCGCTTGCCTTCGTCGTCCTCGCCGACGATGACCAGGCCGCTGTCGTGCAGCTGCGCGTCGGCGTAGTCCGGGAACACGCCGGCGAGCGTGCGCCAGCCCTCGGGCGCGTAGCCGAGGCCGAAGTCGCGCGCCACCGCGCCCGAGACGCCGCGGCGCTTGAGGTAGTCGATGGCGCGTGGCGAGGTTTTCAGGTGCTGGCGGTAGGCGTCGGCCGCGCGCGCCAGCACGTCGGTCAGGCTGGCGCGCTGCTCGCTCTCCTGCGCGGCGCGCGCGCGCTCGGCGGGGCTGCGCTCGTCCTCGGGCACCTGCAGGCCGTATTGCTGCGCCAGGTCGTGCACCACCTCGACGAAGCCGGCGCCGGTGAACTCCATCAGAAAGCCGATCGCGTTGCCGTTCTTGCCGCAGCCGAAGCAGTGGAAGAACTGCTTGGATGGGCTGACGGTGAAGGAGGGCGTCTTCTCGCCATGGAACGGGCACAGGCCCGAGAAGTTGGCCCCGGTTTTCTTCAGCTGCACGTAGCGGCCGACGATCTCGACCACGTCGGCGCGCGCCAGAAGCTCCTGGATGAAATGCTGGGGAATGGCCACCGGGCGATTGTCGCGCAAGGGCCGCGCCGGGCCACTTGTCTATCATGGGCGGATCGTCCTGCCGGAGCCCGCGATGCCCTCGATCTTCGATACCGACCTGCCCCGCACCGAAGCCAACTTCGCGCCCCTGACGCCGCTGGCCTTCATCCAGCGCGCGGCTGAGGTCTACCCCGAGCGCCTGGCGGTGGTGCACGGTGCGCTGCGCCAGACCTGGCAGCAAACCTACCGGCGCTGCCGCCAGCTGGCCAGCGCGCTGCAGCAGGCCGGCGTGGGCAAAAACGACACCGTCGCCGTGATGCTGCCCAACACCCCGCCGATGGTGGAGGCGCATTTCGGCGTGCCCATGGCCGGCGCCGTGCTGAACGCGCTGAACACCCGGCTGGACCCGGAGGCCGTGGCCTTCATGCTCGACCACGGCGAGGCCAAGGTGCTCATCGTCGATCCGGAGTTCGCCCCGGTGATGAAGAAGGCGCTGGCCCTGCGGCAGTCGAAGGCGCCGCTGCGGGTGATCGACGTCGAGGACGCGCTGTACGGCGCTGGCCAGCCCATCGGCAGCACCACCTATGAGGCCTTCCTGGCCCAGGGCGACGCCGATTTCGAGTGGCGCTACCCGGCGGACGAATGGGACGCCATCGCGCTGAACTACACCAGCGGCACCACCGGCAACCCCAAGGGCGTGGTCTACCACCACCGCGGCGCGGCCACCAACGCCATCAGCAACATCCTGGAATGGGACCTGCCCAAGCACGCGGTCTACCTGTGGACGCTGCCCATGTTCCACTGCAACGGCTGGTGCTTTCCGTGGACGGTGGCGGCGCGCGCCGGCGTCAACGTGTGCCTGCGCCGCGTGGAGGCCAAGGCCATCTTCGACGCCATCCGCGAGCACGGCGTGACGCACTACTGCGGCGCGCCCATCGTGCACGGCCTGCTGGTCAACGCGCCCGACGAGCTGAAGACGGGCGTGCCCGCCGGCGTGAAGTGCATGGTGGCCGGCGCGGCGCCGCCGGCGGCAATGATCGAGGGCATGGAGAAGATGGGGTTCGACCTGACCCACGTCTACGGCCTGACCGAGGTCTACGGCCCGGCCACGGTGTGCGCCAAGCAGGTTGGCTGGGCCGGGCTGCCGATCGGCGAGCGCGCCGCCCTGAACGCCCGCCAGGGCGTGCGCTACCACCTGCAGCGCGACGCGCGCGTGCTCGACCCCGAGACCATGCAGCCGGTGCCGATGGACGGCGAGACCATGGGCGAGATCATGTTCCGCGGCAACATCGCCATGAAGGGCTACCTGAAGAACCCGCAGGCCACGGCCGAGGCCTTTGCCGGCGGCTGGTTCCACTCGGGCGACCTGGCGGTGCAGTACCCCGACGGCTACATCAAGATCAAGGACCGCAGCAAGGACATCATCATCTCGGGCGGCGAGAACATCTCCTCCATCGAGGTCGAGGACGCGCTGTACCGCCACCCCGCCGTGCTGGCCGCGGCCGTGGTCGCCAAGCCCGACCCCAGGTGGGGCGAGACGCCCTGCGCCTTCGTCGAGCTGAAGGCCGGCGCGCAGGTCAGCGAGGCCGACATCGTGGCCCACTGCAAGCAGCATCTGGCCGGCTTCAAGGTGCCGCGCGCCGTGGTGTTCGGCGAGCTGCCCAAGACCAGCACCGGCAAGATCCAGAAGTTCGAGCTGCGCAAGCAGGCCGGGTCGGCGGCGGCCATCGACGTGTGAGCGGGCTGCGGCCTGGCCGCGCGCCGATTTTCAAGTCAAATCGAGCTCTGGCCCGCGCCGATCAAGCGCGAGCAGCTATCGAATCGGGAGTTATGGCCAGCGCGTGGCGTGGCGCGCCCTACAGCCGTGCCAGCCGCGCCAGCGCGGCGCGCAGGGTGTCGTCCTGCTTGGCGAAGCAAAAGCGGATGGTCCGTTGCTCGAAGCCGTCGCCGTAGAAGGCCGCCAGCGGAATGGCGGCCACGCCGTGCTCGCGCGTGAGCCACTGGCAGAAGTCGGCTTCGCCCAAGTCGCGCTCGGGGCCGGGCAGCTCGGCGTAGCTGGCGGTCTGGAAGTAGGTGCCTTCGCAGGGCAGCAGGCGAAAGCGCGTTTGCGCCAGGCCGGCGCGAAACAGGTCGCGCTTGGCGGCGTAGAAGGCGGGCAGCTGCAGGTAGGGCGCCGGGTCCTGCATGTAGGCGGCCAGGCCGTGCTGCATGGGGGTGTTGACGGTGAACACGTTGAACTGGTGCACCTTGCGGAACTCGGCCGTGAGCGGCGCCGGCGCGGCCACGTAGCCCACCTTCCAGCCGGTGACGTGGTAGGTCTTGCCGAAGCTGCTGACGATGAAGGCGCGCGCGGCCAGACCCGGGTAACGCGCCACGCTCTCGTGGCGCAGCGGGGCGTAGACCATGTGCTCGTACACCTCGTCGCTGATGAGCAGCACGTCGGTGGGCGCCAGCAGCTCGTCCAGCTTGTGCATGTCGGCGGCCGACCACACGGTGCCGCTGGGGTTGTGCGGGCTGTTGACGACGATGGCGCGCGTGCGCGGCGTGAGGGCGGCGGCGATCTTGTCGAAGTCGGGGCGAAACGTGCCGGGGGTGAGCGGCACGCGCACCGCGGTGGCACCGGCCAGCTCGATGTTGGGCACGTAGCTGTCGTAGCTGGGCTCCAGCACGATCACCTCGTCGCCCGGGCCGGCGCAGCACAGGATGGCCGTCAGGATGGCCTGGGTGGCGCCGGCGGTGACGGTGATTTCGCTGTTGGGGTCGTAATGGCGCCCGTACAGCGCTTCGATTTTTGCAGCAATGGCCTCGCGCAGCGGCGCCGCGCCGGGCATGGGCGGGTACTGGTTGTGGCCGGCGCGCATGGCGGCATCGACGGCGTCGATCAGCTTGGGGTCGCAGCCGAAGTCGGGAAAGCCCTGGCCCAGGTTGACCGCCTGGTGCTGCGCGGCCAGCGCCGACATGACGGTGAAGATGGTGGTGCCCACGGCGGGCAGGCGGGAGGGAAAGGCGGGCGTGCGTTCAGAGCTCATAGGTGGATGCCTCGCCGCTCATGGCCTTGAGGATCAGCGCCTTGTCCAGGCGGTCGGACAGCAGGCTGGCGAAGTGGTAGACGAAGTCGCGCAGGTAGGCGCCGCGCTTGAGGGCCACGCGCGCCACGTTGTGGCCCAGCAGCTGGCCCAGCGGGCGCAGGGCGAGGTCGGTGTCGGCCTCGCCCTGCACGGCCATCTCGGCGACGATGCCCAGGCCCAGGCCCAGGCGCACGTAGGTCTTGATGACGTCGGAGTCGATGGCCTCCAGCACGATGCGCGGCGCGAGGTGCCGCTGGGCGAAGGCGTGGTCGATGCGCGCGCGGCCGGTGAAGGAGGGGTGGTAGGTCACCAGCGGCTCGGCGGCGATGTCCTCCAGCGTCACGCGCTCGCGCCGGGCCAGCGGGTGCTGCGCGGGCAGCACCAGCACGTGCTGCCATTCGTAGCAGGGCAGGGTGACCAGCTCGGGGTAGTCGGTCAGCGACTCGGTGGCGATGCCGATGTCGGCCACCTCGTCCAGCACCATGCGCGCCACCTGGTCGGGCGCGCCCTGGTGCAGGCTGATGTTGACCTTGGGGTAGCGCTCGCGCAGCTTGGTGACGGGCGCGGGCAGCACGTAGCGTGCCTGCGAGTGGGTGGTGGCGATCGACAGCGTGCCGCTGTCCTGCGCGCTGTACTGCTCGCCGATGCGCTTCAAGTTGCCGACCTCGCGCAGGATGATGGCGATGGCCTGCAGCACGTGCTGGCCGGGCTCGGTGACGCGCTTGAGGCGCTTGCCGTGGCGCGCGAAGATCTCCACGCCCAGCTCTTCCTCCAGCTCGATGATGGCCTTGGACACCCCCGGCTGCGAGGTGTGCAGCGCCTTGGCCGCCTCGGTCAGGTTCAGGTTGCGGCGCACGGCCTCCTGCACGAAGCGGAATTGATGGAGATTCATGGTTTGGGTATATTGAAGCCCGTCATTATCGTGGTTTTGGTCTAAAAACGGGTTCACGATCTCCCGATCACCATCGGTGCGCCGATGATCAGGAACGCGCTGCCTGCGTCCTCCCCCTGGACGCAGCCAGCGCTTCTGCTGTCGCGCAGGCTCAGGCCTCAAGTCGCGCCGTGGCGCGGGAGATCAGCGAAAGCTCTGGTACGGCCAAAGGCAGCAATGGCGCGAACGCAACGTTGCGGGCTTCCTGCTCGTCGTATCCGAGTGCGCGCAGCAGTGTCGATACCACCTGTTCTGGATAGTCGTCGCTGGCATCGCCGCTCGTCAAGCGGACGATGGCTGCCAACGCGAAGCCGCTGACCAGATCGAGGGCCACCTCGACCGGAATCCTCGCGAAACGGCCGGAGGCGAAGCCAGCTTCAAGGTGCGGAGGCAGGTACTCGTAGATGAGACTGTTCGGGCTCGCCAAGTGGAAAGCGGCGCTCATGACGAAACGCGCGAACAAGGGAAATTCCCTTGCGCGGTAGAGGTAGAGCCGCACGCCATGGGCGATGCGGGCGGCGGGGTCCTCGTAGCGGCTCACCGCGCCCTCGATGCCTTCCAGCAGTTCGTTGCTCAATTCCTGTGCGACGGCGGCCAGCAGTTCCTCATTGGTCCTGAAGTAGTTGTAGAAGGTTCCTTGTGAAACTTCCGCGGTGGCGATGACGTCTTGGATGACGCTTGCGCCAACGCCTTTTTCGGCAAACACGGCCAGGGCGCATTCGACGAGCCGCGCCCGCATCCGTTCCCGCCGCTCTGCGGCAACCCGGGTTCGATGGTCGGCGTTCGGCATCTTGGACATACGCAGGGATGAAAGGCTCAAGAGAAAGAAAAGCAGGAGTCTAGGTGAAAACGAGAATATCGTCATAATGAGATTTATCTCATTATGACGATATTCAGACATCACCAACCTCCCATGAACGCCAGCCCTCCCTCAACCGACCTCAAGACCCAGACCGTTCGCGTCGCGGGCAAGGACATCCACTTCGCCGAAGCCGGCGCGGGCAAGCCCTTGGTGCTGCTGCACGGCGGCGGCCCGGGCGCCTCGGGTGCACCCAATTACGAGCGCAACATCGCCGAGCTGGCGCGCCACTTCCGCGTCATCGTGCCGGACATGCCGGGCTACGGCGGCTCGACGAAAGGGCTGGACCGGGCCGATCCTTTCGGCGACTGCGCCACGGCGATGCTGGCCTTGCTGGACCACCTGGAGATCGGGCGTGTCTGCGTGGTGGGCAATTCCCTGGGCGGCGCGTGCGCGCTGCGCATGGCGCTGGATCGCCCCGAGCGCATCGCCGGTCTGGTGTTGATGGGCCCCGGCGGCGTGGACACCACGCGCAGCCTGCCGACCCAGGGCCTCAGGCACCTGCTCGATTACTACGCGGGCGAAGGCCCCACCCAGGAGAAGCTGCGCGTCTTCATCCGCAACTACCTGACCCATGATGGCAGCCAGATTCCGGACAGCCTCATCGAAGCGCGCTTCCAGGCCAGCATCGATCCGGCCGTCGTGGCCCAACCGCCGCTGGTGCGACCCAAGGGCCTGCCCAAATTCAGGCTGATCGATTTCACGCGCGATCCCCGGCTTTCTTCGCTGCAGACGCCCACCCTGGTGCTGTGGGGCACCGAGGATCTGGTCAACCGGCCCAGCGGCGCGCGGTCGCTGCAGCGCCGCATGCCGAATTGCGACGTCTATCTCTTCAGCCGCACCGGCCATTGGGTGCAATGGGAGCGGGCGGCTGAATTCAACGCGGCCGTCATCGCCTTCGCCCGCAAACACCTCGATGTGGGAGAGCAAGCATGAATGCATCGCTGCTGGTGGCCGGAGCGGGCCCGGTCGGCATGTGCGCCGCCATCGCGGCGGCGAGCCGCGGTATCGACGTCGTAGTCGTGGAGGCGAACTCCGCCGGCCGGTCGGCCGACGCCAAGTGCAACACGGTGGCCTCGCGCACGATGGAAACGCTGCGCGGCTTCGGCATCGCGGAGCAGGTGCGGAATGCCGGGCTGCCCGACGATTTTCCGACCGACGTGGTCTACGCCTCCAGCGTGGCCGGCCCGGAGTTCACGCGCATCGGCCTGCCGTCGCGCGCCGAGCGCAGGCCCGATCCCTTCCCGAAGGGCTTTCCGGACACGGGCTGGAGAACCCCCGAGCCGTTCGTGCGCGTAAGCCAGCTCTACCTCAACCCGATCCTTGCCCGCCGCATGCATGCCACGCCGGGCATTACCGTCCTGCATGACACGCAGGTGCTGGGCTACGAGCAGGACGCCGAACAGGTCCGCGTGCAGGTGAAGGACGGCACGGGCGCGACCCGGTCGCTGACCGCCCGGTATCTGATCGGTGCCGATGGCGGACGCAGCGCGATCCGGCACGCAATGGGCGTGCGGCTTCAGGGCGATGCGGAACTGGCCCGCATGCGCTCGACCCTCGTGCGTGCCCCAGGCCTCAAGGCCTTGTTCGATGGCCGCAGGCCGGCCTGGATGACCTGGATCGCCAACCACAAGGTGCGCGGCGTCGCCGTCGCCATCGACGGTGCCGACACCTGGCTGCTGCACCGCCAGGTGCCCTCGGACACAAGCGACTTCGACGCGCTCGACCTGCACGGCTCGATCCGCGACCTGCTGGGCGTGCCGGAGGATTTCCGCTACGAAGTCCTGAGCCACGAGGACTGGATCGGCCGCCGGATGGTGGCCTCACGCCTGCGGGACGGCCGCGTCTTCCTGGCCGGCGATGCAGCGCACCTGTGGGTGCCCTTTGCAGGCTACGGCATGAACGCCGGCATCGCGGACGGCATGAACATCGCCTGGCTGGTGGCGAACGTGCTCGAAGGCTGGGCCGATCCGGCCATGCTCGATGCCTACGAGACCGAACGGCATCCCATCACCGAGCAGGTCTCGCGGCTGGCCATGCAGAGCATGCTGGACACGATCGACGCGATGGGAGAGAACACCGTGCCGCCGAGCCTGGCGTCGCGCTTCAACCCGGCAGCCATTGCGATGCGCAAGGTGCTCGGCGCCAAGCTGCACAAGCTCAACGTACCCCAGTTCGCGCCCGAAGGGCTGAACTTCGGCTACTACTACGAAGGCTCGCCCATCATCGCCGACGACGGCGAGAAGGCGCCGCCGTACACCATGGGCAGCGTGACGCCATCGACCGTTCCGGGCTGCCGGATGCCGCATTTCTGGCTGGCGCCGAACGACTCGGTGTACGACCACCTGGGGCCGGCCTACACGCTGCTGCGCTTCGATCCGGCCGTGCCGGTCGAACCCTTGCTGGCGGCGGCGCGTCGCGCACGC
The DNA here is from genome assembly GCA_024235995.1 of Burkholderiaceae bacterium. NCBI lineage: Bacteria > Pseudomonadati > Pseudomonadota > Betaproteobacteria > Burkholderiales > Burkholderiaceae > Burkholderiaceae bacterium. The sequence continues at coordinate 2,875,500 of JACKLI010000001.1, read as the reverse complement.
ATGCCGATGGCGCTGCTGGACGCGCCGGCGCGCCGTGACGACCCGGCTTTCCGGCATGCTCTGCTCATCGTCCGACGCGACCAGCACGTCGCCTGGCGCGGCAACACCGTCCCGGCCCGTCCCTCGGACCTGGTTGCCAAGCTCTGCGGGCGTGAGAAGGGCGCGGCATGACCGACAGTCTTTTCGGCCGCATGCGGCTCGGCTACGTGCTCATCGAGTCATGCCGGCAAGACGCCTGGCAGCGCTTCGCCAAGGAAGGCCTGGGGCTTCACGTGGAAGCCGCGCGCGATGGCGTCTTGGCTGTGCGCGTCGATGACCGCCAGCGCCGCATCGTCGTGCGCCCCGGCCCGGCCGAGGATGTGGTGGCGACGGGCTGGCAGGTGGACGATGGTGATGCGCTCGGTCTGGCGCTCGCCCGCCTGCGCGCCCTGGGCCTAGGCCCGGAGCGGCTGCCCGGCCCCGAGGCCGCGCTGCGGGGCATCGACGAAGGCTGGCGCTGCCGGGGACCCAAGGGCACGTTCATCGAACTGTTCACCGATGCGAGCGCGCAGCGAACCGATGCGCCGCTGCGCATGCGCGCCAGTGGCTTCGTCACCGGCGCGTCCGGGCTCGGCCACATGGCCATCACCAGCCGCGAGCCCGAGGCCATGGAGCGCTTCTGGGTCGAAGCCTTCGATGCGCGCCTGTCCGACCGCATCGAAGACCGGCTGAGCGGCGTAACCATGGATTTCGCTTTCCTGCGGCTGAACGAACGCCACCATTCGATCGCGATCGCCTCGACGCGCGGCCTGCGCTTCGATCCGATGCGCACCAGCATCCACCATCTCAACCTGCAGGCTGCCTCGTTCGACGACGTGGTGCAGGGATACCGCCAGTGCCGGGCGCTGGGCTACCCGATCGCCAGCGCCATCGGCCAGCATCCCAACGACAAGGAACTGTCCTTTTACGTGCAGTCGCCATCGGATTTCGAGATGGAGCTGGGCTGGAACCCGCTCACCCTGAGCGCGGAAGACGAAAAAACCTGGCAGCCTGGCGCCTACCGGGGCATCAGCCTGTGGGGCCACTTCCCGGAAAACCTGACTCTGGGCCTGAAAGCCCGGCAGTTCGGCCGTGGCTTGCTTTCGCTCACCCGGCGCGCCGAGAGCCCGGGCCAGACGGCGCCAGGCCCCAGGAGATAACGATCATGAAATGGCTGCGTTCCGCCCTTGCCGTCTCGATGCTGGAGGCGCGCCTCTTTCGAAACTATCCGAAGCTGCGCCTCTCGGTCCTCGGCATCGTGCTGATCCCGGCGCTGTATGCGTTCATTTACCTCGAGTCGGTCTGGGACCCGGCGACGCACACGGCCAACCTGCCGGCGGCCATCGTCAATCTCGACCAAGGTACGCAGGCGGGCGGAACGCCGACGAACCTCGGCGCCGAGCTCGCCAGATCGCTCGGGGAAAAGCGGCCATTCGCGTTCTACGAAACCAGCGACGCGGAGGCAGCGCGGCGCGACGTACGCGAGGGCAAGAGCCTGTTCACCCTGATCATCCCGCCCGATTTCAGCGCCGCTGCGCTGGGGGCCGCATCCGCCGGCGCGGGCAAGATCACCGTTTACGCATCCGAGGGGAACAACTATGCCGGCGCGGGCTTTGCCCAGCGATTCGCCGACCAGCTCGGACATCAGTTGAACGAGACCCTCAACGAAAAGCGCTGGGCCATGGTGCTCGGCGCCACGTCGTCGTCGGCGGACAGCCTTGAGCGCCTGCGGGGCGGCGTGGCGCAACTGCGCGAAGGCGCAGCGGCGCTTGACGCCGGGCTGGGCAAGGCGCAAGCCGGCTCGGCCCGGCTCGCCGGCGGTTCGGGTGAACTCTCCGGCGGCGTCGCGCAACTGACAGACGGCATCAAGAAGCTGGGCGCGGGGGCTCGCACACTCGATGCGAAGAAGCCGGCCACCGGGGATCTGGGCCAGTTGAAAGCAGGCGCGGCGCAGCTCGCCAACGGCAACGCGCAACTGAAACAGGGCCTTCCATCGCTGGAGGACGGTGCGCGCAAGCTGGCGGAAGGCGCCGGACAGTTGCAGCAGGAGTCCAGCAAGCTGCCGCTGATGGGTGGCAAGCTGTCGGCGGCGGCGGGCCAGTTGGCGGACGGCGCGGGACATCTGCGCGCGGGCATCGCGCAGGCCGGCGAGGCGCAGGCAAAGCTCTCGGCGGGCTCGCGTGACTTGTCCGAAGCGGTTGCGCGGACGGCGGATGGCTTCGCGGCCTACGCCGGTGGCGTCTCCACGCTCGCCGCGAATTTCCCGGCAGACGACCAGCTCGACCAACTCGCCACCGGCGCCAATGCACTGGCCGGGGCCACGGGAGAGTTGCGCCATGCCATGGCGCAGATCAAGACCGGATCGAGCCAGCTCGTCGCCGGCTTGCAGGCCCTGGACAGCGCCCTGCCGGCCGAACCCCCGCGCCTGCCGGGCACGCCGGGCGGCCTTGCCCACTCGGTCAGGCTCCAGCTCGACATCGACGCGCCCGTGAAGAACAATGGCATGGGGCTGGCGCCCAACTTCATCCCCGTGGCGCTCTGGCTCGGCGCGGTGATGACCGCGTTCATTTTCCACTTGCGCCAGCTGCCCGAAGAAGCCGCCGGCAACAGCCGTTCGGCACTCCTGCTCGGAAAACTCGGCGTGCTCTGGAGCATCAACCTCGCTCAGGCCGCGTGCGTGCTGCTGATGGCGTGGCTCATGCTGGGCCTCGAGCCCGTCAATTCGCTCGGGCTCGCGCTAACGATGGGACTGAGCGCGCTCACGTTCATGCTCGTGATCCTGGCGCTGGTCCGCGCGTTTGGGGATGCCGGGAAAGCGATCGCGCTGATCCTGCTGGTGCTGCAGCTCTCGGCCGCCGGTGGCGTGATACCCGTGGAGTTGACGAACGGGTTCTACCGGGCGATCAGTCCGTGGCTGCCATTCACCTGGTCCATCAAGGCTGTGCGCGCCAGTGCGTTTGGCGCGCTGGGAGGCGACTGGGTGGCCGCACTGGGCATGTTGGCCATGTTCGCCGTCGCCGCTTTCATCTTCTGCCTGTGGATCGGGCGCTGGAAATTCGTCCCCTCCCAGGGACATCGGCCTGCGATGGACATATGAAAGCGTGCCGGTTTCGGGCGATTGCGTTGAAAAACCCCGAAGCGTCCGGGCGCTCGACGCTGGCTATTGCCGCAACACCAGCCAGCCGAAGGTGGCCAGCGCCAGGATGGAGTACAGGATGCCCGGCACGGCCGCCGCCACCCAGGGCACCCAGTTGCGCAGGTTGCCGATGAAGCCGAACACGTTGTTCAGCAGGAAGAAGCTGATGCCCACCAGCACACCCAGGAACACGAAGCCGGCGATGTTGCCCGAGCGGAAGTGCAGGTAGGCAAAGGGCAGGGCCAGCACCATCATCACCAGGCAGCTGAGGGGGTAGAACACCTTGCGCCAGAACTCGATCTCGTAGCGCTGGGCGCTCTGGCCGTTGTCCTGCAGGTGCTGGATGTAGCGGTACAGGTCCACCGTCTGCATGCGGTCGGGGCTGAGCAGGGCGGCGCCCACCATGTCGATCGAGATGGCGGTGGGCCAGAACCAGGTGCCCAGCTGCCGCACCGTCACGCTGGGCTCGGCCGCGTCCACGTTCTCGAAGCTGCGCCGCTGCACGTCGTGCAGCGTCCAGCCGTGCTCGGCAAACGCGCCGCGCGCGGCCTTGACGGTGGCCAGCAGGCGCGCCGTGCGGCTGTCGAACTCGAAGATGCGCACCTGGTTCAGGGTGCCGTCCGGGCTGACGGCGCCCACGTTGACCGAGTAGCTGCGCTCGCCCTGGCGGTCCTTCATCCAGGCGCCGGTGCGGCCCACGGTGATGTCGCCCATGAAGCGCGCCTGCATGGCGGTGGCCGCGCGGTTGGCCGCGGGCGTCACGTAGTCGCCGATGGCGAAGGTGAGCACCACGAAGCCCAGGCCCAGCAGCAGCAGCGTGCCCAGGGCCCGCAGCGGGCCCAGCCCGCTGGTGCGCAGGATGGTGTACTGCGAGCTCTCGGCCAGCCGCGCCATGACGAAGATGGTGCCGATCAGCACCGCGATGGGCAGCAGGTCGTACAGGTGGCCCGGCATCTGCAGCGCCACGTACAGCAGCGCGTAGGCCAGCGAATAGCCGCGCGTGGCCAGATCGCGCAGGTCGCCCAGCTGGTCGACCAGGTCGAAGAACGAGAACAGCAGCAGGAAGGCCAGCGCGATGAAGCCCACCGACAGCAGCACGTCGTTGTAGATCAGGCGGCGGATGGTCCTCATGCCCGTACCCCATCGCCGGCCGCGCCCACGCGCCAGTTGCGCTGGCGCCAGGCCATCCAGGCCAGGGCCGCCAGGGCGATGCCGCCGTGCAGGCCCAGCATGAAGGCGGCCGCGCCCACGCGGCCCTGCTCGATCCAGCTCTGGCCCAGTCCGATCAGGTTGTAGTAGGTGGCGAACGCGAACAACGAGAACACCAGGCCGGCGCTGCGCCCCACGCGCGGGTTGACGCGCGTGACGGCCAGCGCGATCAGCACGCAGTTGACGGCCGCCAGCAGCAGCCCCAGGCGCCACGACAGCTCGGCCAGGGAGGGCGGCGAGGCGGTGCGCAGCAGGGCCAGGCTGGACTGCAGGCGCGGCGCGTCGTCGCGCATGGCCGGGATGATCTGCGCGCTGATGCGGTTGCTGTATTCGGCGAACTCGCTCACGCGCATGGCGCCGGTCTGCTCGTTGGTCTGCAGGCGAAAGCCCTGGTCCAGCTGCAGCGCGCGCCCCTCGCCCTGCGCGACCAGGCGCCCGCGCTCGGCCGAGATCACGGCCTCGCTGCCGCGCTCGCTGGCGGCGATGAAGATGTTGGTGCCCGAATCGGCCTCGGCCGTGTCCTTGTCGATGAAGAACACGCGCTGGCCGCCCGCCGACTCGATGAAGCGCCCCGGCGCCACGCGTTCGATGTCGCCGCGCCCCTGGTAGCGCTCGCGCAAGTCCTGGATCTGCTGGTTGGACCAGGGCCACGCCAGCAGCGCCAGCGCCGCCACCGCCAGCAGCACCGGCCAGGCAAAGCGCAGCAGCGGGCGCACAAAGGCGTTCAGCCCCTGGCCGCAGGCGAACCAGATCACCATCTCGCTGCTGGCGTACATGCGGGTGAGCACCAGGGTGATGGTGACGAACAGGCTCAGCGTGAGGATGGTGGGCAGGTGGCCCAGCACCGTCAGGCCCATGATGAGCAGCACCTCGGACGGGTTGACCCGGCCCACCGAGGCCTGGCCCAGGGTGCGGATCAGCATCACCGTCATCACCACGGTGACCAGCACCACCAGGGTGGCGCCGAAGCTGCGGCCCAGCTCCTTGCGGAAGGAGGAATCGAATAACATTGTTTGAAAGGAGTTGCCTGTGATTATCGACGTTGAACTCGCCCGCCTGGACCTGCCCGCCGCGGCCACGCGCCGCACCCCCGCGCTGCTGGTGCTGGTGGCCGACGGCTTTGCCGCGGCCGACGACGCGCTGTCGGCCTGGATCGCCAAGGCGCGCGCCAGCGGCGACTTCAAGACCGGAGCGGGCCAGCTGCTCCACTCCTACGGCGCCGCCGGCCTGGCCGCCGAGCGCCTGCTGCTGGCGGGCGTGGGCGATGGCGGCGCGGCGGCCGTGCGCAAGGCGGTGGCCGCTGCCGTGGCCGCGCTGCGCGGCGGCGGCGCCTCGGCGCTGACCCTGTGCTTTGCCCAGGCGCCCGGCCCGCGCGCCGTGCAGGCCGCCACCCAGGCGCTGCAGGACGCCAGCTACCGCTACCAGGCCACCCGGGGCAAGGCCGAGCCGCCGGCCAAACTGCGGCGCGCCACGGTGGGCGTGCCCGACGTGGCGGCGGCGCGCGCCGAGTTCGAGCGTGCCCGTGGCACCGCGCAGGGCGTGACGCTGGCGCGCGAATGGGCCAACCGCCCGGCCAACCACGCCACGCCCCGGCTGCTGGCCGGCGCGGCGCGCGCGCTGGCCAAGCACAAGGGCATCGACTGCCAGGTGCTGGGGCCCAAGGAGGTTGCCAAGCTGGGCATGGGCGCGTTCCAGGCGGTGGCGCAGGGCTCGGGCGAGGAGCTGCGCTTCATCGTGCTGCGCTACGGCGGCGGCGCCAAGGGCGCGGCGCCGGTGGTGCTGGTGGGCAAGGGCATCACCTTCGACACCGGGGGCATCTCCATCAAGCCCGCCGCCGCCATGGACGAGATGAAGTTCGACATGAGCGGCGCCGCCAGCGTGCTGGGCGTGTTCCGCGCGCTGGCCGAGCTGAGGCCGGCGATCAACGTGGTGGGCCTGGTGCCCGCCTGCGAGAACATGCCCGACGGGCGCGCCATCAAGCCGGGCGACGTGGTCACCAGCCTGAGCGGGCAGACCATCGAGATCCTCAACACCGACGCCGAGGGCCGCCTGGTGCTGTGCGACGCGCTGACCTACGCCGAGCGCTTCAAGCCGCGCGCCGTGATCGACATCGCCACGCTCACCGGCGCCTGCATGATCGCGCTGGGCGGGGTGCGCAGCGGCCTGTTCGCCAGCAGCGACGCGCTGGCCGACGCGCTGCAGGCGGCGGGCGAGCGCGCGCTCGACCCGTGCTGGCGCCTGCCGCTGGACGACGAGTACGCCGAGGGCCTGAAGACCCACTTCGCCGACGTGGCCAACGTGGGCGGCCGCCCGGCCGGCGCCGTGACGGCGGCCAAGTTCCTGCAGCGCTTTGCCGGCGCCTTCGACTGGGCGCACCTGGACATCGCGGGCACGGCCTGGAAGGGCGGCACCAGCAAGGGCGCCACCGGCCGGCCGGTGGGCCTGCTGGTGGAATACCTGCTGGCGCTGGCCGAGGCGCCCGCGCCGGCCGCGGCCCGCGCGCCGCGGAAATCGGCCAGGCCCCGGGGCAAGGCCGGCGCCAAGGCCTGAGCACCATGGGCGGAAGCTGGCTTCGCATTGGGCGGCGGGCATGACCGAGGTCACGTTTCACTTCAACGTGCCCGACAAGGTGCACTACGCCTGCCGGCTGCTGCGCAAGGCCCAGGCGGGCGGCGCGCGCGTCGCGGTGCGGGCCGACGCCGACACGCTGCGCGCGCTGGACGTGGCGCTGTGGACCTTCTCGGCGCCCGACTTCGTCGCCCACTGCGGCGCCGACGCGCCGGCGGCCATGCGCGCGGCCTCGCCCATCGTGCTGGCGCCGGACGGCCAGGCGCTGGACGACGAGCGGCCCGTGCTGGTGCACCTGGGCCAGGCCTTGCCCAGCGGCTTCGAGCGCGCCGAGCGGCTGATCGAGCTGGTCGGCGCCGACCCCGCCGACCGCGCCCAGGCGCGCCTGCGCTGGCGCCACTACCAGGCGCGCGGCTACCCCATCCAGACCCACGACGCGGCCCCCCATGACCCACGATGAGTTCACGCCCCAGCCGGCGCCCGCGCGCTACGTGCCCACCCTGACCGAGGTGGTGGTCGACACCGGGCAGCCGGCCGCCGCCGGCGGCGCACCCGCCGCGCAGGCGGTGTCGGCCGGCGTCACGGCCGAGCAGGTGCTGGCGCTGCTGGGCCCCGAGCTGGACCGGCGCATCAGCGAGGCCATCGCCCAGGCCCTGCACGAGCAGATGCTGGGCCTGCACGCCCGGGTGCGCCGCGCCGTGGCCGACGTGGTGCAGGACGCGGTGGCGGGCGCGCTGCGCGAGCAGGTGCGCGGCCCGATGTCGGGATAAACCCCTGCCTCGGGGCCGTTTCGGATTAGCGTGTTCCCTATATGTTTCGGCCTTGAAGTGCGCTATCGTTCGCGCCCGTTGACGCGCTGTTGCGTCACCCAACTTCAGGAGACTTTGTATGCAGCTTCAACTGAAACTGACCATGGCCGCGGCCCTGATGGCCGCCTTCGGCATGGCCAGCGCGCAGGAGCAGGTCGTCAAGATCGCCAGCGTGGCGCCCATGTCCGGCGGCCAGGCGCATTACGGCAAGGACAACGCCAACGGCGTGCTCATGGCGATCGATGACCTGAACAAGCAGGGCATCACCATCGGCGGCAAGAAGATCAAGTGGGAAGCCGACATCGAGGATGACGCGGCCGATCCCAAGCAGGGCACGGCGGTGGCGCAGAAGCTGTGCGACATGAAGGTCAACGGCGTGGTCGGCCACCTGAACTCGGGCACCACCATTCCGGCCTCCAAGATCTACCACGACTGCGGCCTGCCCATGGTGACCGGCGCGGCCACCAACCCCGACCTGATGAAGCCGGGCTACAAGGAAATCTACCGCATCATCGCCAACGACAGCGCGCTGGGCGCCGGCATGGCCCACTACGCCAAGGACGTGCTCAAGCTCAAGACGGTGGCCGTCATCGACGACCGCACCGCCTATGGCCAGGGCCTGGCCGACATCTTCGCCAACACCGCCAAGAAGCTCGGCTTGAACGTGGTCGACCGCCAGTTCACCACCGACAAGGCCACCGACTTCATGGCCATCTTGACCGCCATCAAGGGCAAGAAGCCGGACGGCATCTTCTACGGCGGCATGGACCCGCAGGCCGGCCCCATGCTGCGCCAGATGGACCAGCTGGGCATGAGCAACGTGAAGTTCATGGGTGGCGACGGCGTGTGCACCGTCAAGCTGGCCGAGCTGTCGGGCGGCGCCAAGTCGCTGGCCAACGCGGCCTGCGCCGAAGGCGGCACCTCGCTGCAAAAGATGCCTGGCGGCGTGGAATGGAAGAAGCGCTACGACGCGGCCTACCCCAACCAGTACCAGGTCTACAGCCCCTACACCTACGACGCCACCATGCTGCTGGCCGACGCCATGAAGCGCGCCGACTCGGTCGACCCCAAGGTCTACAACGCCAAGCTGGAGCAGGCCAACTACAAGGGCATCACCTCCACCATCGCGTTCGAGCCCAACCACGAAGTCAAGAACGCGTCCATCACGATCTCGACCTACCCCGGCGGCAAGAAGACCCCGCTGGACTGATCGGCGCATCGCCCTCGTGCCAAGCCACCCTGCGGGGTGGCTTTTTTGTGTGTTCCCGCTAGCCAGGGGCCAGCAGCGCGGGGGTGGCGTCGGCCAGCGTGCGGCAGCCGGTCAGGGCCATCGCGGCCTCCAGCTCGTCGCGCAGCAGGCGCAGCATCCGGGCCACGCCGGGCGCGCCGTCGGCGGCCAGCGCGTGCAGCATGGGGCGGCCCACCAGCACGGCGCGGGCGCCCAGGGCGATGGCCTTGAGCACGTCGGTGCCACGGCGGATGCCGCCGTCGACGATCAGTGGCAGCGCATCGTCCACCGCGTCGCGCACCAGGGGCAGCGCCTGGGCGGTGGGCGGCAGGGTGTCGAGCGTGCGCCCGCCGTGGTTGCTGACGATCAGGCCGGCCACGCCCAGGCCCAGCGCCTGGCGCGCGTCCTGCGGGTGCAGCACGCCCTTGAGCCACACCGGCAGGCGGGTCTGCTGCCGCAGCCAGGCCACGTCGTCCCAGGTGGGCGCGTGCGCGGGCAGGCCGGCGCAGTAGGTGCTGGCCACCGCGGGCGCTACCGGCGCGTCCTGCAGGTGCACGGCGCGCACGCCGGGCGGGGGCGCGAAGCCGGCGCGGCGCTCGCCGTCGCGCACGCCCTGCACCGGCGCGTCGACCGTGAGCACGATGGCCTCGAAGCCGGCCGCCTCGGCGCGCTGCGCCAGCGCGCGGTTGAAGCCGCGATCGGCCTGCCAGTAGAGCTGAAACCACAGCGGCCCGCGCCCGGCGTCGCCCAGCACGGCTTGCGCCACACGCTCCAGCGGCACGCTGGACTGCGTGCCGAGGATGAAACCCGCGCCCTGCGCCGCCGCCGCCAGGGCGCTGGCCCACTCGCCGTCTGGGTGCGCCAGGCGCTGCAGCGCCACCGGCGCCAGCCCGATGGGGTGGGGCCATTCGCGCCCCGCCAGGCGGATGCGGGTGTGGCCGCCAGCCAGCGGGCGCAGCACGCGCGGCCACAGCCCGATCTGCTGCCAGGCGGCCTGGTTGGCCCGCAGCGTCAGCTCGTCGCCCGCGCCACCCTGCAGCCAGGCCCAGGTGGCGGCGTCCAGCCGCTGCCGGGCCGCGGCGGCCTGGTCGGCGAGGGTGACGGGTGGAAGCGGTGTTTGCTTCATGTTCGATAGCTGCTTGCGCTTGGCGGATAGGGGCTGGAGCCTGATTGGGCTTGATTTCTTCCCGTCGTCTTCGTTTCACGTGCTGGCCCACATGCGCAGCAGGTTGTGGTAGGTGCCGGTCAGCCGGGTGGTTTCCGGGCTTTCGCCGTGGCGCTGGCGCAGCTGGAGCAGGGCCATGTCCAGCTCGAACAGCAGGCGGCGCTGCTCGCTGGAGCGCACCATGCTCTCGACCCAGAAGAAGCTGGCCAGGCGGGTGCCGCGCGTGACGGGGCGCACCTCGTGGACGGCGGTGGAGGGGTAGAGCACGGCGTCGCCCGCGGGCAGCTTGACGGCCTGCGGGCCCCAGGTGCCGTGCACCACCAGCTCGCCGCCCTCGTAGTCCTCGGGCGCGGCCAGGAACAGCGTGCACGAGAGGTCGGCGCGCACCTGCTGCTCGGGCTCGCGCGCGTGCAGCACGGCGTTGTCCACGTGTGCGCCGTAGTGGTTGGCGGCGCCCTCGTAGCGGTTGAACAGCGGGTTGAAGATCCTGCGCGGCAGCGCGGCCGAGAGAAACAGCGCGTCGCGCTGCAGCGCCGCCCGCACGAGGGCGCGCAGCGTGCCGGCGCCGGGCCAGTCCTGCGCCAGCTGCCGGTTGTTCTTGACCTGCGCCGCCTGCGCGCCGGCGCTGCGGCGGCCGTCGATCCAGGGGGCGCCTTCGGCCGTGAGCAGGGCGCGCGCTTGCGCCAGCTCCTCGGGCGTCAGCAGGTTCTTCAGGTGGATCGGCATCAGAACAGGACCTTCAGCGTCAGGTCCACGCGGCGCGGCGCGCCGGGCTGGTAGAAGCCCCGGTACAGCGTGTCGGCATACCGCGTGTTGCCGAGGTTGGTGACGTTCAGCTTGAGCGTGACGGTTTCGCTCAGGCTGTATTCGGCCATGGCGTCGAAGCTGACGAAGCCGCGAGCCGTGTAGCTGCGCTGGCCCTCGGGGTTTTGGCGGCCGCGGTAGTTGGCGCCCACGCCCAGGCGCCATGGCGGGGCGATGCGGTAGGTCGTCCACACGCTGCCGCTGTGGCGCGGTGTCAGGCCCGGGCGGTCGCCTTCGGCCTGCGCGCCGGTGCCGGCGGCGTTCAGGCTGACGTTGCTGCGGTCGATGCGGGCGCTGGGAATCCAGGTGTGGTTCCAGAACAGCTCCCACGCGGGCGTGATGCGCCCGGCCAGGTTGAACTCCATGCCCGCGGCGTGGCGGCGGCCCGACAGCAGCTCCTGCTGGGCGGCGGTGTCGGGGTCGGTGTTGCGCTCGTTGAATTTCTGGCTGTAGAACAGGGCCGCGCCGGCCAGCACGCGGCGCTCGAGCAGCTCCCACTTGCCGCCGATCTCGAGGTTGCGGCTTTTCTCGGGCGGTGTGTTGGCCGAGCGGCCGGTGCCGGCGTTGACCTGCACGCCGTACTGGTAGGCGTCGCCCGAGGTGTTGAACGAGGTGCCGTACGAGATGTAGTAGGAGCTCAGCGGGTCGGGCTGCCAGATCAGGCCCAGGCGCGGGCTCCACAGGTTGTCGCTGCGCGTGTGGCTCAAGGACCCGTCGGCGTTGCGGTAGCTGCCCGTGAAGTGGTCGAAGCGCAGGCCGCCCACCAGCTTGAGGGTGTCGGCGAGCGAGACCGTGTCCTGCGCGTACACGCCGATGCTGCGCGAGCCGAAGCGGTTGAGCGGTGTCGGATGGGCACGCGCGTCGGGCACCCAGGCACCGTCGTCGGGCGTGCCGACAAGGGTGCCCGGCGACGGCGCCGGGTTGGCGTACGCGTTGTTGCGCCGGGCGCGCTCGTCGAACACGTCGGCGCCGGCCAGCAGCTCGTGCTTGCGGCCGCCCCATTGGTAGCGGCCGCTGTAGTCGCTTTGCAGCATCACGATGTCGCTGCGGCCGACGCGGCCCTTGGAGCTGCGCGTGAGCTGGGTGGCGTCGGTGATGTCGGCGAGCGCGCCCGGCCTGGGGTCGGCGAACCGGATCGGGCTGCCCAGCAGGTCGCGCGTGTAGCGGCCGGCGCGCAGGCGGGTCTTGAGCTCGCCGCCGCCGTCGAAGCGGTGCACGTGGCCCAGCGTGGCGTAGGTGGCCGAGGTGTCCAGGTGGTCGCTTGCCAGGCCGTAGAAGTTACGGGCCGGCAGGGTGGGGCGGATGCTGCCGTCCGCGTCGATGACCCATGGGTGCGCGTAGTTGGGGCGCCCGCGCACGTCCAGCGCGTACAGCCCCGCCGAGAACTCGTCGCGCGTGCCGATGCCCCAGCGGACGGTGGGCGCGATGCCCCACTTCTTCTGCAGCGCGCCCCAGTTGTCCGCGTCGTGCCCCAGCACGTTCAGGCGCACCGCCGCGTCGGGGCCGGTCTGCCAGTTGAAGTCGCCCGTCACGCGCTTTTCGTTGCCGGAGCCGAGCGTGGCGCTGGCCTCGTGCTGCGTCATCAGGAAGGGCTGCTTGCTGACCTGGTTGACCACGCCGCCGGTGGAGCCCTTGCCGAACAGCATCGAGGCCGAGCCCTTGATGACCTCGACGCGGTCGTCGTCGAAGGTGTCGCGCTCGTACAGCGGCGCGTCGCGCATGCCGTCGCGGTAGATGTCGCCCGCCTGGCCGAGCGAGAAGCCGCGCAGGCGCACGTCCTCCTCGCCGGTCTCGCCGGCCTGGAAGCTCACGCCGGCGGTGGCGCGCAGCACCTCGCGCAGGTCGTCCAGCTTGCGGTCCTGCATCAGCTTCTCGGTCATCACCGTCACGCTTTGCGGGATGTCCAGCAGCTTCTGCTCGCCCTTGCCGATTTCGGTGCGGCTGGCGCGCAAGAGGGTTTTGCTGGTGGTGGCGCCGTCGTCGATGGCCGTGTCGCGCACGGTGACGGCGTCCAGGGTGCCGGCCGTGGCCGGCGCGGCGGCCGGCGGCGTCTGGGCCACGGCGGCCGTGCCCAGCGTGCCGGCGAGCAGCAGCGCGCCCAGGGGCAGCAGCGGGGTGTTGTTTGCTCCTGTTTCAGTAGCTGTCTGCGCTTGATGGACAGGGGCTGGAGGTCGATTGGGTCTGGATTTTTGGGCAATTGGCATGGTCGCGTCGGCAAGCGGGTGGAGAAAGACGCTGGCTGACGGAATGCATGCGGGTGCCGATGGCACGCCCGCCGCCGCTGGCTGGCTGGGATGGAAGGCGTGATTCTACATAAATGAGAATCATTCTTGTTTGATCCGATGCGCCAGCAAGACAGACGGACATGAAAAAGGGACCGCGAGGTCCCCAGGGCGTCGGTGCGGTGCGAACGGTGGATCAGCTGGCCTCGCCCATCTGGCTTTGCAGGTAGTTCTGCAGCCCCACCTTGGCCAGCAGCTCGATCTGCGTCTCCAGCCAGTCGATGTGTTCCTCGGTGTCGTCCAGGATGTCCTGCAGCAGGTCGCGCGAGACGTAGTCGCGCGCCGTCTCGCAGTGCGCGATGCCGTCCTTGATGGTGGCCTGCGCGGCCTGCTCCAGCTTCAGGTCGCAGGCCAGCATCTCGGGCACGTCCTCGCCCACCATCAGCTTGCCCAGGTCCTGCAGGTTGGGCAGGCCGTCGAGCATCAGGATACGCTCCATCAGGCGGTCGGCGTGCTTCATCTCGCCGATCGATTCCTCGTGCTCCTTCTTGGCCAGCCGGTCCAGGCCCCAGTGCCGCTGGATGCGTGCGTGCAGGAAGTACTGGTTGATGGCCGTCAGCTCGTTCTTGAGCTGGGCCTGCAGATGCTTGATGACGGTGGCGTCGCCTTTCATGGGGTTCTCCTGCGCGGTGATTTCGAACCGGTCATCATAGGTCGATCGCCTTTTCGCAGCGCGCGCCGGGGACGCTGGCGCTTCGATCGTCAGCCGAGCCGGCGTTCAAGTCCGGCGCTCCATCTCCCGGATCAGCGCCTGCGCTTCGGCCCCCTCCGGAATCGGCCTGCCGCTGTCGCGCCACTGCACCGCGGCCTTGAAGCCGTTTTCCTGCGCATGGCGGCGAAACCACAGGCCCTCGGGGCTGTGGCGCGTGATGCCGTCGAACACCGTGGCCATGGTCTGCGACTGCTCCAGGCCCATGGCCAGCATGACCTGGTTGGCGATCAGCTTGTGCATCTGCAGCTGGCCGATGGGCACGCCGGCGATGCGCTCGGCCAGGCGCAGGGTGGCGGCCTCCAGCTCGGCGGCGGGCACGGCCTGGTTGGCCAGGCCCCAGTCGGCGGCCGTGCGGCCGTCGATCACGTCGCCGGTGAACATGAGCTGCTTGGCGCGCGTGGGCCCGAGGCGGTAGGTCCACATCGCCGTGGTGGGGCAGCCCCACACGCGGGTGGGCATGTAGCCGATGCGCGCGTCCTCGGCCATCACCAGCAGGTCGCAGCTGAGGGCGATGTCGCTGCCGCCGGCCACGGCCGCGCCGTGCACCTTGGCGATGGTGGGCTTGGGGCAGCGCCACAGGCTCATGAAGTCCTCGGTGTAGCGCTTCATGGCGCGGTAGTCGCGCATCGGGTCCCAGGGCATGGTCTCCTGCTGGCAGGGGTGCTCGATGTGCTGCTCGGCGGTGGCCGCCAGGTCGTAGCCGCCGCAAAAGCCCTTGCCCGCGCCCTCGACGATGATGACGTGCACCTCGTCGTCGTTGCTGGCCCACTCCACGGCGGCGCGGATCTCGGCCGGCATGTCGTCGCTGATGGCGTTCAGCCGCTCGGGGCGGTTGAGCAGCAGGCGCGCGATGCGCGGCTGGCGGGGGTCCTTGTCGATGCGCAGGGTGTTGAAGGCGGGCATGGGGGTCTCCAGGTGAATCGGTCATCGTAGCCGCGTGCGTTGCCCATATCGGCTATCGTCCGAAGGATGCGGAACGCGTGGTTTTCCCTTGGCTGGCGCAACCTGTGGCGCGACGTGCGGGCGGGCGAGTTGCGCCTGCTGGCGCTGGCGGCGGTGCTGGCGGTGGCGGCGCTGACCAGCGTGGGCTTTTTCTCCGACCGCCTGCAGGGCGGGCTGCAGCGCGACGCGCGCCAGCTGCTGGGCGGCGACGTGGTGCTGGTCAGCGACCAGCCGCCGGCCGCGGCCTGGCTGGAGCATGCGCGCGCCGACGGCCTGCAGGGCGTGCTGACGCTGAGCTTTCCGACCATGGGGCGCGCCAGCGACGCGCAGGGCGGCGCCACGCGCCTGGTGGCGCTGAAGGCGGTGGCCGATGGCTATCCGCTGCGCGGCCAGATGCGCCTGACGCAGCAGCCGGGCGACGTCACCGGCACGCCCACGCGCGCCATCCCGGCGCGCGGCCAGGCCTGGGTGGACCCGGCGTTGCTGGAGGCCCTGGGCCTGCACGTGGGCGACAGCGTGCTGCTGGGCGACAGCGCGCTGCGCATCGCCGCGCTGATCGCGCAGGAGCCCGACCGCGGCGCCGGCTTCATGAGCTTTGCCCCGCGCGTGATGATCAACGCGGCCGACCTGCCGGCCACCGCGCTGGTGCAGCCGGCCAGCCGCGTGACGTATCGGCTGGCGCTGGCCGGGCCCGAGCCGGCGGTGCGGCGCTTCACCGCCTGGGCCGAGGCCGAACTGAAGCAGCCCGGCGTGCGTGGCGTGCGCCTGGAGTCGCTGGCCAATGGCCGCCCCGAGATGCAGCAGACCCTGGGGCGGGCCGAGAAATTCCTCAACCTGGTGGTGCTGCTGGCGGCGCTGTTGTCGGCCGTGGCCGTGGCGCTGGCGGCGCGCGCGTTTGCCGCCCGCCAGCTCGACGCCGCCGCCATGCTGCGCGTGCTGGGCCTGCCGCAGCGCACCATGGCGGGTGCGTATGCGCTCGAGTTTCTGCTGGCGGGGCTGGCGGCCAGCGGGGTCGGCATCGGCCTGGGCTGGGGGCTGCACCACGTGTTCGTCGGCCTGATGGCGGGGCTGCTGGATGCCAGCCTGCCCGCGCCCAGCGCCTGGCCCGCCCTGGCCGGCCTGGGCCTGGGCCTGACGCTGCTGGTGGCCTTCGGCCTGCCGCCCGTGCTGCAGCTGGCGCAGGTGCCGCCGCTGCGCGTGCTGCGGCGCGACGTGGGGGCGCTCAAGGCGGCGTCGCTGGCGGTGCTGGCCCTGGGCGCGCTGGGCTTTGCCGCGCTGCTGCTGGCGCTGAGCCGGGACCGCGCGCTGGGCCTGATCGCGGTCGGCGGCTTTGCCGGCGCGGCCGCGCTGTTCGCCGCGCTGGCCTGGGGCGCGGTGGCGCTGCTGCGGCGCCTGGTGCACGAGCAGACGGCGCCGCGCTGGCTGGTACTGGCCACGCGCCAGCTGGCCGCGCGCCCGGTCTACGCCGTGGTGCAGGTCAGCAGCCTGGCGGTGGGCCTGCTGGCCCTGGTGCTGCTGGTGCTGCTGCGCACCGACCTGATCGACAGCTGGCGCCAGGCCACGCCGCCCGACGCGCCCAACCGCTTCGTCATCAACATCATACCGGACCAGGCCGAGGCCTTCCGTCACACCGTGCAGCAGGCGGGCGCGGGCAGGATGGACTGGTACCCCATGTTCCGCGGCCGGCTGGTGGCCGTCAACGGCCAGGCCGTCGACCCCGGGCGCTACGCCGACGAGCGCGCGCAGCGCCTGGTCGAGCGCGAGTTCAACCTGTCGAACGCCGCCGACCGGCCGCCGTACAACGCGATCGTCGCCGGCCGCTGGCAGCCGGACGAGGCGGATGCCATCAGCGTCGAGGAGGGCCTGGCGCAGACGCTGGGCCTGAAGCTGGGCGACACGCTGCGCTTCGACGTCGGCGGCATGCCCGTCGAGGCGCGCATCACCTCGCTGCGCAAGGTGGACTGGGCGTCGATGCGGGTCAACTTCTTCGTCATGTTCCCGCGCGCCGACATGCCCGAGCTGCCCGTCACCTACATCGCGGCCTACCGCGCGCCCGCGCGGGCCGGCTTCGACAACGCGCTGGTGCGGCAGTTTCCCAACATCACCAACGTCGACACGGCGCAGTCCATCGCCCAGGTGCAGCGCGTGCTGGACCAGGTGATCGGCGCGGTGCAGTTCCTGTTCGGCTTCACGCTGGCGGCCGGCCTGCTGGTGCTGCTGGCGGCGGTGGGCGCCACGCGCGAGGAGCGCGCGCGCGAGTTCGCCATCATGCGCGCCGTCGGCGCCAGCGGCCAGTTGCTGCGCCAGTTGCAGCGCGCCGAGCTGGCGGGCGTGGGCCTGCTGGCCGGCCTGCTGGCCAGCGTGGCCGCGATGGGCATGGGCTGGGCGCTGGCGCGGCAGGTGTTCGACTTCAGCTGGGCGCCGCCGCCCTGGGTGGCCCTGGTCAGCGCGCTGGCCGGCGCGCTGCTGGCGCTGGTGGCGGGCTGGTGGAGCCTGCGCGAGGTGCTGCGCCGCCCGGTGGTGCAGACGCTTCGTCAGGCCGCCGATTGAAGCCACCCGCTACACTGCCGCCAGTCGCGGCCCGCGCAGGCGAGCCGCCGGAGCCCCAACCGATGCCCGACCCCGATTTTTCGCCCCCACCGACGCTGCCGGACGCGGCGCCGCCGCGCCCGCGCCGCAAGGGCATCTACGTGCTGCCCAACATGATCACGCTGGCGGCGCTGTTCGGCGGCTTCTACGCCATCGTGATGGCCATGAACGGCCACTTCGGCCTGGCCACCGCGGGCATTTTCGCGGCCATGGTGCTCGACAGCCTGGATGGGCGCGTGGCGCGCATGACGCGCACGCAAAGCGCGTTCGGCGAGCAGATGGACTCGCTGTCGGATATGGTCAGCTTCGGCGCCGCGCCGGCGCTGGTGGCCTACGTGTGGGCGCTGCAGCCGCTGGGCAAGGCCGGCTGGTTCGCCGCCTTCGTCTACTGCGCCTGCGCGGCGCTGCGCCTGGCGCGCTTCAACGTCAACACGGCGGTGGTGGACAAGCGCTACTTCCAGGGGCTGCCCTCGCCGGCGGCGGCGGCGCTGGTGGCGGGCTTCATCTGGCTGACCAGCGCCATGCTGGAGGCGCAGCGCGACGTGCCGCTGTTCCGCGAGTTGCTCTCGATGCTGGGCGGGCGGCGCGTGGCGCGCGGCGACTTCGCCTGGCTGATGTTCGCCATCACGCTGTTCGCCGGCCTGACCATGGTCACCAACACGCCGTACTACAGCTTCAAGGACATGCGCAGCCCGCGCAGCGTGCCCTTCGTGGTGCTGGTGCTGGCGGCGCTGCTGATCGCGGTCATCAGCATCGAGCCGGCCACCATCCTGTTTCTGTTGTTCGTGGGCTACGCGCTGTCGGGCTACGTCATCTACGCCTGGCGCAAGGCCAAGGGCGAGCCGGTCAGCATCGTCAGCACCTCGACCGACGAACCCGACGAGCGCGGCCTGCACGGCGACTGACGCGCGCTCGATGCAGGCATGGCGCCGGCTGTGCTATATTTTGTGCCCATGAACCATTCGCTCGCCCTACGACTACTGGCCGTGCCAAACGGGCAGGTGCGATAGCGCGCGCGATTTTTCCAGCAAAGGCCCGTTTGCACCCGCAGCGGGCCTTTTTGTTTGGCGCAGACATTTTGCTCGCGGGTGCCCTCACCCTGACCCCTGACCCGGAGACCGCTTCATGACCGACCAACTCATCATCTTCGACACCACCTTGCGCGACGGCGAGCAGTCGCCCGGCGCGTCCATGACCAAGGACGAGAAGCTGCGCATCGCGCGCCAGCTCGAGCGCCTGAAGGTGGACGTGATCGAGGCCGGCTTCGCCGCCAGCAGCAACGGCGATTTCGAATGCGTGCAGGCGATCGCGCGTGTCGTCAAGGACTCCACCGTGTGCTCGCTGGCGCGCGCCAACGACCGCGACATCGCGCGCGCCGCCGAGGCGCTGAAGGGCAGCGACAACGCGCGCATCCATCTCTTCATCGCCACCAGCCCGCTGCACATGGAGAAGAAGCTGCGCATGACGCCCGAGGAGGTGTTCGAGCAGGCCAGGCTGGCGGTGCGCTTTGCGCGCAACCAGCGCGACAACATCGAGTTCAGCGCCGAGGACGGCTACCGCAGCGACATGGACTTTCTGGCCCGCGTGTGCGAGGCGGCGATCCGCGAGGGCGCCACCACCATCAACATTCCCGACACCGTGGGCTACGCCATTCCCGAGCTGTACGGCAACTTCCTCAAGACGCTGCGCGAGAAGGTGCCCAACAGCGACCAGGCCATCTGGTCCGTGCACTGCCACAACGACCTGGGCATGGCGGTGGCCAACAGCCTGGCGGGTGTCAAGATCGGCGGCGCGCGCCAGATTGAATGCACCATCAACGGCCTGGGCGAGCGCGCGGGTAACTGCTCGCTCGAGGAGGTGGTGATGGCCGTCAAGACCCGCAAAGACTACTTCGACCTGCAGGTCGGCATCGACACCACGCAGATCCTGGCCGCCAGCAAAATGGTGAGCTCCACCACGGGCTTCGTGGTGCAGCCCAACAAGGCCGTCGTCGGCGCCAACGCCTTCGCGCATGCCAGCGGCATCCACCAGGACGGCGTGCTCAAGGCGCGCGACACCTACGAGATCATGCGCGCGGAGGACGTGGGCTGGAGCACCAACAAGATCGTGCTGGGCAAGCTCAGCGGCCGCAACGCCTTCAAGCAGCGCCTGCAGGAGCTGGGCGTGGAGCTGGAGTCCGAGGGCGAGGTGATGGCCGCGTTTGCCAAGTTCAAGGAGCTGGCCGACCGCAAGAGCGAGATCTTCGACGAGGACATCCTGGCGCTGGTGAGCGACGAGAGCGTGACGGCCGAGAAGGAGCACTACGGCTTCATCTCGCTGGCGCAGCGCAGCGAAACCGGCGAGCAGCCGCATGCCGAGATCGTCTTCACCGCCGCCGGCAAGGAGGTGCGCAGCCACGCCGACGGCAACGGCCCGGTGGACGCGTCGCTGAAAGCGATCGAGGCGCATGTCAAGAGCGGCGCCGAGATGGTGCTGTATTCGGTCAACGCCATCAGCGGCTCGACCGACGCACAGGGCGAGGTCACCGTGCGGCTGCAGAACGCCGGACGCGTGGTCAACGGCGTGGGGGCCGACCCCGACATCATCGTCGCGTCGGCGAAGGCATATCTGAGTGCACTCAACAAGTTACATAGCAAATCGGATCGGATTGCGGCGCAAGGCTAGGGTAGTCCCGATCCTTCAATGGCTGCTTCAATAAAGATGCGCAACTGATTGTTGTTGCGCATCTTTTTTTGTTTTTGTACACTGGCGCCCGGCTTTTGTTCTGGCTCGGGGTTCTATGATGCGTGAATGGGTGGCAACAGGCAGGTGGGCGGCAGGCCTGCGCGGATGGACCGGTGCGGTGATGCTGGCCTTGCTGGCGCTGCTGCCGTTTTCGCCCGCCCAGGCGGCCGGCAAGAAGCACACCTCCACCGCCACCAGCCATCGCACCGCGGCCAAGGCCCATTCGGCCAAGGCGACCGCCCCACGCAAGAGCGAATCCAAGGCCAGCAGCAGCCGCAGCCCGCGTGTCTCGGCCAAGCTGGACGGGCGGCGCCATGGCAAGGCCCGCGTGGCCTCCAAGACCCATCGCCTGTCGCTGCGCCCCGCGGTCGTGCGCGAGGAGCCGCCGGCGCGCCTGTCCTTCGGCCAGATGGCGGGCCTGCACGAGGTCACCGGCCCGCTGGGCCTGAAGTCCAGCGTGGCCCTGGTGGTGGACCAGGACACGCACCAGGTGCTGCTGGGCAAGAACGAGCACGCGGTGCTGCCCATCGCCTCGCTGACCAAGCTGATGACCGGCATGGTCGTTTCGGAGGCCCGCCTGCCGATGGACCAGGTCATCACCATCACGGACGAGGACGTCGACACCGAGAAGAACAGCCGCTCGCGCCTGACCGTAGGCACCGAGCTGTCGCGCGGCGAGCTGCTGCACCTGGCGCTGATGTCCAGCGAGAACCGCGCCGCCCACGCGCTGGGGCGCACCTTTCCGGGCGGGCTGAACCACTTCGTGTCGCTGATGAACGCGCGCGCCCAGCAGTTGGGCATGACGGACACGCGCTACGTCGAGCCGACGGGCCTGTCCAGTGCCAACCAGTCCAGCGCGCGGGACTTGGCGGTGCTGGTGAACGCGGCCTACCAGAACCCGCAGCTGCGCGAGCTGACCACTTCGCCCAGCCACGAGGTGGCGGTCGGCCACCGCCTGCTGCAGTTCAACAACACCAACGGCCTGGTCAAGAGCCCCGAGTGGGACATCGGCCTGCAGAAGACCGGCTTCATCAACGAGGCGGGCCGCTGCCTGGTCATGCAGACGCGCATCGCGGGGCGCAAGCTGATCATGGTGTTCCTGGACTCGGCCGGCAAGTACACCCGCTTCGCCGACGCCGAGCGCGTGCGCCGCTGGGTCGAGATGCTGCCGCATTCGAGCACAGTGGCGAGCCACGGTTTTGCCGGCTGAAACTATCGATTCAATAGCTGATTGGGCTTGATCGGCGCGGGCTGGATGCCGATCTGATTGCGTGCCCGAGAACGCGGCCAAGGCCGGGCACTTCGCGGCCGACAAGCTCAATCAACGGGTGGGCAAGTAGGGCGCCTCACGGCTTGATGGCGATTTTCAGCACCCCGTCGCGCTGGTGCGAGAACAGGTCGTAGGCCTGCACGATGTCGTCCAGCCGGCGCTGGTGCGTGACCAGCGCGCCCAAGTCCAGACGGTTCGAGGCGATGACGTTCATCAGGCGGCGCATGCGCTCCTTGCCGCCGGGGCACAGCGCGGTGCGGATGGTGTGGTCGCCCAGGCCGGCGGCGAACTGCGCGATGGGGATGGACAGGTCCTCCGAATACACCCCCAGGCTGGACAGCGTGCCGCCGGGCCGCAGCACCTTCATGGCCTGCGCGAACGTGGCCTGGGTGCCCAGCGCCTCGATGGAGCTGTCCGCGCCCTTGCCGCCGGTGAGCTTCATCACCTCCTGCACCACGTCCACGTTGCGGAAGTTCAGCGTCACGTCGGCGCCCAGCTTCCTGGCAATGCCCAGGCGGTGATCGTTGCCGTCCACGGCGATGATGGTGGTGGCCCCCAGCAGGCGCGCGCCGGCCGTGGCGCACAGGCCGATGGGCCCCTGCGCGAACACCACCACGGTGTCGCCAATCTTGATGTTGGCGTTCTCCGCGCCCTTGAAGCCGGTGGACATGATGTCCGGGCACATCAGCACCTGCTCGTCGCTCAATCCGTCGGGAACCGGCGCCAGGTTGGCCTGCGCGTCCGGCACCAGCACGTATTCGGCCTGCGTGCCGTCGATCAGGTTGCCGAAGCGCCAGCCCGCCGTGGCCTTGTAGCCGTGGCAGCCGCACAGGCCGCGCGGCACCAGGTAGCTGCCGTCCTGCGAGGGCGCGCCGTCCTGCGCGGCATAGCTGTTGAAGTTGGGGCAGATGGCGCCGGCGATGACGCGCTGGCCTTCCTGGTAGCCCTGCACGGCGCTACCCAGCTTCTCGATCACGCCCACGGGCTCGTGGCCCACCGTCAGGCCCTTGGCCACGGGGTACTCGCCCTTGAGGATGTGCACGTCCGTGCCGCAGATGGTGGTGGTGGTGATGCGCACCAGCGCATCGTTGGGGCCCACGTCGGGAATCGGCTTGTCGGCCAGCTCGATGCGGCCCTTGTCGACGAAAACGGCGGCTTTCATCATGGCGGTCATGGGGGAGCTTTCCTTTCACGGCAAAGCTCCACCATACGCCTTAGGGGGCCACGGTGGGACCATGTCCGAGCGGCCTGCACAGGAATGCGGTCGAAGCGCCGCGCCCCCATCGAAATCAATGTGCCGCCCGGGTTTTCATGCACGCGGGCCGAGGCATGGCCGCTGGCGGCAGGCCGGCGATCGATGGCCAAAGTTATTTAGATGTAAAAAATTCAAACCTATAGGGGTTTGACCTGATGGCGGTCAATTTCGCCAAGGCAATAATCGAATTTCAAATTGATTTTTTATTTGAAATCTTTCCTTGCCCATGCCTCTGAGCCTCTTTTTTGGGTGTCGCGGTCAAGCTTCTGCGGTGGTAGGTCGCCACCTCGCGGCTGACCGACTCGTACAGGCGCTCCAGTTCCTCGAGCTGGCCGTGCATCTGCCGGGTTTGGGCGAGGAATTGCGGCATCGCCTCGGCGCCGCGCAGCAGCACTTTTTCCCGCAGGCGCGCATAGGCCTCGCACACTTCGATGCCCTGGGGCGTGCCGGCATAGAAAACCCCTTTGCGCGCGCTGCCGCTCTTGGTCACGAACCCGAGCTGCATCAGCTTGCGCAGCCCGTACTGCACGTTGGGCAGGTCGCTGCGGTTGATCATGTGCATCAACTCGCGCACCGTCTTGGGCTGGGCGTGCATGCAGATCACGTGCAGCATGGCGTTTTCGGCGCCCGACAGCTGCGCGCCCGTCACCGCGGCCAGGCACTCGCTTTGCCAGCGGGCAAACGATTCGGCCGTGCGCATCAGCGCGAACTCGAAGTCCGTCATTGCCACGCCGGTGCGGCTGCGCGCCAGATGCCAGAAATGGTCTTCGTCGGTGCGGGTGGGCTGCTCGGGTTCGGTGGTCGGCGTGGTCATGGCAAGTGCGCGCCGCAAATCAAGCCACGCGCGTGGCACCGAGCATAACAAGCCGTCATTTCATTCACCCCCCGCGGACAGAGCGCCGCTTTTCAATCAGGAGACCATCCCATGTCACAACCCGCATCGCAGCATCCGTTCTTGACTCATGACAAGTTCCTGCTGGCCACGTTCTCGTCCAACTGCTCGGGCGGGATGACGGTGTCCAAGCTGCCGGACCGCTGGCAGGCCACGATGGAAAACAACATCAAGCTGGCCAAGCTGCTGGACGACGCCGGCATCGACTTCATGCTGCCGATCGCCCGCTGGATCGGCTACGGCGGCGAGACCGACTTTCACGGCACGGTGCTGGAGACCATGACCTGGGCCGCCACCATCCTGGCGCACACCAAGCGCATCACGGCCTTCGCCACCATGCACACCGTGGCCAACCACCCGCTGGTGCTGGCCAAGCAGATTGCCACGCTGTCGCAGGCCAGCGGCGGGCGCATCGGCCTGAACATCGTTGCCGGCTGGAACAAGCCCGAGTACGAGGCGCTGGGCCTGACCCTGCCCGACGACCACGAGACCCGCTACGGCTACGCGCAGGAGTGGTTCGACTTCGTGCGCAAGCTCTGGAGCGCCGAGAAGCCCTTCGACTGGAGCGGCAAGTACTGGCAGACCAAGGGCAGCTACGGCTGGCCGCACCCGGTGGTGGCGCCGCCCATCGTCAACGCCGCCGGCTCGGGCCAGGGGCGGGACTTCGCCACCAGCAACGTCAACTTCCTGTTCACGCCCGCCATCGACCTGGCACGCTCCAAGGACGAAATCGTCCAGCTCAAGGAGCAGGCCAGCAGCAAGGGCCGCAAGGTCGGCGTGCTGACCTTCTCGCACGTGGTGTGCCGCCCGACCGAGGCCGAGGCCAAGGCCGAACTCAAGCGCCAGCTCGACAACGCCGACTGGGGCGCGGTGGACAACCTGGTGCGGCTGCAGTTTGCCCACGCGCAGAGTTTTCCGCACGACTTGCTGGCGCTCATCCGCGAGCGCATGGCCACGGGCCACGGCGGCTTTCCGCTGGTGGGCACGCCCGAGCAGGTGGCCGACGGCATCACGCAGCTGCACGAGGCGGGCTTTCGCGGCACCACGCTGTCGTTCCTCGACTACGTCAAGGAGTTTCCGTACTTCCGCGACACCGTGCTGCCGATCTTGTCGGCCCGCGGCATCCGCTGAGAGCGTTCGCCATGCTGCAACGCGCCATTCACCTTGTGGACAACAGCCCGCCCATGGCCAGCGCCGAAAGCTTTCGCACCGCCATGCGCGCGTTTGCCGGTTCGGTCTGCGTGCTGACGGCCGAAGGCCCCGATGGTCCGACTGGCTGCGTGGCCAGCTCGGTCAGCTCCTTCAGCGTGGCGCCGCCGGTGCTGATGCTGAGCCTGGCCGAAAGCAGCTCCACGGCGCGGGCCCTGCGCGTGGGCGGCTCTTTGGGCATCAGCCTGCTGGCGCCCGGGCAGGAGGCCGTGGCGCGGCGCTTTGCCGGTTTTTCCGGCATTCGCGGCGCGGCGCGCTACGAGGGGGCGCCGTGGGAATGGATGGCGCCGGGCGCCCAGGTGCTGGCCGGCGCCGTGGCCGGCTTCGGCTGCGCGGTCGAGGAAATCACGGCGCGCCACGGGCACCTGCTGGTGCTGGCCGCCGTGCGCTCGATGGCGCATCTTCATCCGGGCCGCGCGCCGCTGCTGTACTGGGACGGCGCCTATCGGGGCTGGCACCTGGATGACGGGCAGGCCACGGCAACTTGACCCAACACCATGCCGTCCATGACCGAGCAATTGTTCACCGAGGCCCGAACGGCCAATGCCTTTGTCGACCGGCCGCTGCCGCCGGACCTGGTGCAGCGGCTTTACGAGCTGATGAAATGGGGGCCCACGTCGGGCAACTGCTGCCCGGCGCGCCTGCTGTTCGTGCAAAGCCCCGAGGCCAAGGCGCGGCTGCTGCCCTGCATGTCCAAGGGCAACCAGGAAAAAACCCGGCAAGCCCCGGTAACGGTGCTGGTGGGCATGGACCTGGCTTTTCACGAGCGGCTGCCCGAGCTGTTTCCCCACGCCGATGCCCGCGCCTGGTTCACGGGCAACGACGCGCTGATCCGCGAGACCGCGCTGCGCAATTCGTCCTTGCAGGGGGCGTACCTGATATTGGCCGCCCGCGCGCTGGGCCTGGACTGCGGCCCGATGAGCGGCTTCGACCGCACCCGGCTGGACGCGGAATTCTGGGCCGGCACCCAGGTCACGACCAACTTCGTCTGCAACCTGGGCCATGCCGACCCCTCGGCCACGCAAAAGCGCCTGCCTCGGCTGGCGTTCGACGAGGCCTGCCGGGTGGTTTGAACGTCAGGACTGAGGCCGCTGAGCGCTCTTGGGCCGGAACGCCTTGCACACGGTCTCGTGCGTTTGCAGATACGGCCCGCCAATCAGGTCGATGCAGTAGGGCACGGCGGCGAAGATGCCGTGCACCTTGGGCTGGCCGCTGGCGTCCTTCAGGCCCTCCAGCGTCTCGGCAATGGCCTTGGGCTGGCCGGGCAGGTTGATGATCAGGCTTTGCTTGCGGATCACCGCCACCTGGCGGCTCAGGATGGCCGTGGGTACGAAGGCCAGGCTGATCTGGCGCATCTGCTCGCCAAAGCCGGGCATTTCTTTATCCGCAACGGCCAGCGTGGCCTCGGGCGTCACGTCGCGCGGCGCGGGGCCGGTGCCGCCGGTGGTCAGCACCAGCGCGCAGCCGGCGTCCACCAGCTCGATCAGGGTGCGGCTGATGGTCGCCTGCTCGTCGGGGATCAGGCGCGGCTCGAAGCGGGTCGGGTTTTGCAGCGCGCGGGTCAGCCAGTCCTGCAGCGCGGGCAGGCCCTTGTCCTCGTACACGCCGCTGGAGGCGCGGTCGCTGATGGAGACGATGCCGATGGTGATGGGGGCGAGGGCGGTCATTCGTTTGCCGTGGGCGTCTGTTCGTCGTCCGCCTGCTCGAGCGTGGCGCGAATCCATTGAAAAAGCTCGCGGTAGGCGCGGCCTTGCCTTGGGGCCTGGCCGGCGGGTGCGGGGGTGGCAGCGTCCTTGCGCGCCTGGCGCACCAGGGTGCGCAGTTGCTGCAGGTCGGTAGCGGCAAACTGCTGGGCCCAGTCGGTCAGCGCCGTGTCGCCCTCCAGCAGGCGATCGCGCCAGCGCTCGGCAGTGTGCAGGCGCAGCGTGTCGGCGGCCGAGCCGCGGCGCTGGGTGTCCAGCGCCTGGCGAATGGCCGCCACCTGCGCCTCGTCCAGTTGGCGCATCAGCTTGCCGACGAACTGGGCCTGGCGGCGCCGGCCTTCGAAGTCCTTGATGCGCGCCAGCTCGCCCAGGCCCTCGATCAGGCGCGCGGGCAAATCCAGCGGATCGCGCAGGTCGGCGCGCAGCTCCAGCAGTTGCTCGCCCAGCGCCTGTAGCTCGGCGCTTTGCGCCTTCAGCTCGGTCTTGCTGGGCGTATCGCCGCGCTGTTCGCGCTGCAGTTGCTCGTCGAGTTCGCTGCCTTCGGCGACGAACTGGCCGCGCACGAAGTAGCCTTTTTGGGGTTTGCGGGACATGCGTGAGTGAATCAAAAACAGCCCAGTATGATAGCCAGCACTATGGACGAATCTTCCAAGCCCCTGGCGGGCTTTTCTTATTCGCGGGCCCATTTCGAAGCGCTGGTGGACGCCGCCATCGCCCATGCCAAGAAGCTGGGCGCCACCGATGCCGGCGCAGAAGCCTCCGAGGGGCTGGGCCTGTCGGTGAGCGTGCGGCGCGGCGAGCTGGAGACGGTGGAGCAAAGCCGCGACAAGTCGCTGGGCGTGACGGTCTACCTGGGCCAGCGCCGCGGCAACGCCAGCACCTCCGACTTTTCGCGTGCCGCGCTGGAAAGCACGGTGCAGGCGGCCTACGACATCGCCCGCTTCACCGCCGAGGACCCGGCCGCCGGCCTGCCCGACGCGGGCGACATCGCCACCGAGCAGCGCGAGCTCGACCTGTTCCATCCCTGGGCCGTCGGCAGCGAGCAGGCGGCCGCCATGGCCCTGGCCTGCGAGCGCGCGGCCTTTGCGGTGGACCGCCGTATCACCAACAGCGAAGGCGCGGGCGTGTCCGCCGCGCAAAGCCACTTCTTCGCCGCGCACACGCACGGCTTTCGCGGCGGCTACGCCAGCTCGCGCCACAGCCTGTCGGTGGCGCCCATCGCCGGCAAGGGCGGTGACATGCAGCGCGACTACTGGTACAGCTCGATGCGCGACGCGCGCGCGTTGGCCGCCCCCGAGGCCGTGGGCCGCTACGCCGCCGAGCGCGCGCTCAGCCGGCTCAAGAGCCGGCGCCTGTCCACGCGCGAATGCCCGGTGCTGTTCGAGTCGCCGCTGGCCGCCGGCCTGCTGGGCCATTTCGTGCAGGCCATCAGCGGCGGCGCCCTGTACCGGCGCACCAGTTTCCTGCTCGATTCGCTGGGCCAGCCGGTGTTTCCCGAGCACATCGACGTCGTCGAGGACCCTTTCGTGCGCAGCGGCAAGGGCTCGTCGCCGTTCGACGACGAGGGCGTGCGCGTGCAGGCGCGCCAGGTGGTCGACGGCGGACGCGTGCAGGGCTATTTTCTGGGCACCTACTCGGCGCGCAAGCTGGGCATGAAGACCACAGGCAACGCCGGCGGCTCGCACAACCTGACGCTGCGCTCGCGCCGCACGCGCGCGGGCGACGACCTGGACGCCATGCTGCGCCAGCTGGGCACGGGCCTGTTCGTCACCGAGCTGATGGGGCAGGGCGTGAACTACGTCACCGGCGACTATTCGCGCGGGGCCAGCGGCTTCTGGGTGGAGCGCGGGCGAATCGCCTATCCGGTGCACGAGATCACCATCGCCGGCAACCTGCGCGACATGTTCCAGGACATCCAGGCCGTGGGCGCCGACGCCTACACCTTGGGCGCCAAGACCGTGGGCTCGGTGCTGATCGGACGCATGAAGCTGGCCGGCAGCTGACGCCCACCCGAGGGGCCGTCAGCGATCGCTGTTGCTGAGTCTGGAGCGTGGGTCCTGCGGCGGCGCGGGGTGGCGCTCGTGCTCGCGGCCACGCTCGACCGGGGGCGTGGGGCGCTCGGGCCGGGTGACTTCACGCGCAGGGCGCGGCGGTGGGGTCCATTCGGGGGGACGATGATGCTCTACCGGACGCTCGACCGGGGCCGGCCGTGGCGGTTGCCATGCGGGCGGCGCGGGCCGTGCCTGTGGGGCTGGTGGCGTCCACTCGGGCTGGCGTGGCGGCGGGCGCCGCTGGTCGATCGACGGGGTGTTGATCAGGCGATCGGCAGCGGCCGGGGGACGGTGCCCGGGGCGCGGGCCCTGAGCCGGCGACGGCTCGTAGGAGCCCAGGTTGTTGTGCACCGGCGGGCGAGGCGCCGTGAAGCCTGCCTGAGGCACCGGCGGCTGTGATGGAGCCGGCCGCTCGGCGTGGGCCGGTACGCGCGGCGGGCGCTCCGGCGGCGCCGCGGGGCGGCTGCCCTGCATCCAGCCCGGCGGCAGGTGGCTGCCGTCGCCGTAGCGTGGGTGGCGGCCGCCGCGCCAGTCGTCGCGGTCGAAGCCGCCCTGGGGCGCCACGCTGATGGCGCCGGGGCGGTGCTGAAAGAAGAAGCCGCCGCCTGGCGCCGGATCGGGCCCGCGCCCGTGCCCCCAGTCGTTGAGGCGATCGCGGTAGCGCTCGCTGGCGTGGTAGGGCGGGTGCCAGCGCTCGCCCGGCGCCAGCGGAAACCAGGCCATGCCCGGCCCGCCGGCACTCAGGCTCCAGCCGCTGCCGGCGCCGACGAACTGTACCAGCGCCGGCGCGTACACCGGACGGCGCACCACCGGCCCGGGCACCCAGGCCCAGCGCGGGCCGATCTGCGTCCAGCGGCCGTAGTGGAAGGGCGCGAAGCCCCAGGGCGCGTCGTCCACCCAGGTCCAGCCCCAGGGGTTGACCCAGACCCAGCGTCCGTCGCGGTAGGGCGCCCAGTCGGCCGCCGTGACGGCGGGGTACCAGACCGGGCCGTAGGTGGCGTCGTCGCTCCACTGCCCGTAGGCGTCGAGCTGGGCGTAGCCCGGCAGGTCGGGCGACACGTAGGCCATGGCCGGTGACTGGGCACGCTGCCGCTCGCGCGCGGCCACCCACTGGCCGAAGGCGTCGCGCGGCGGCGCGCTGGCGCTGCTCAGCACCGTCAGGTCGCGCCCGGCCAGCACGATCTGCTGGCCTGCGGCCACGGGCATGGACTGGCCGGCCTGGCCGTACAGCGTGGCGCCGCCGCTGCGCACGGTGACGCGGGTGATGTCGGTGGCGGCGTCGACGTCCAGCCGGTACTCGCCGGCCTGGGTGGTGACCAGGGCCAGTTGCGGCGTGTCCAGCTCCACCCGTTCGCCGGCGGGCGGCTGGCGTACGCGCAGCGAAGCCGAGCCGGCCGTCAGCGCCCACTGGGTGCGGGCGTCGTCGAGGGCGCTGGTGCCCAGGGCACCCGGGCCCTGCAGGCGCAATGCCAGCCAGCCGCCGTCCAGCTCGGCGCGGGCACCGGGGTCGAGCTGCAGCTGCGTGCCGGTGGTGACGGGCCAGTTGAGGCTGGCCGGGGCCCAGTCGGTGGGCGCGTCGGTGCCGATGCGCACCGCGCCCTCCAGCGCGCTGACGTAGGCCACGCGCGAGGGGGGGATCGGCCTGAGCCCAGGCCAGGGCGCTGGCGGCCAGCAGCAGCGTGGCGGTGAGTGCGCGGCCCCAGCACGGGCCGAAAGCGAAGCGATGCAGGATCATGGTGGCACGTCGGCAACGCAAAGCACGGGCTTTGCTGGTGTTGTCTTAACGTGCCAGCTGCGCTCTTGGTTTGCCCGGCACGGCAAAGATACGGGCCGAGCTGCTACCAGATGCAAGCAGGGGCAAGCGGGCGCGCTTACCTGGCCAGGGCCGCCTTGACCGCGCCGCTGACCGCGCCCATGTCGGCCTTGCCGGCCAGGCGGGCCTTGACGGCGGCCATCACCTTGCCCATGTCGCCCGGGCCGCTGGCGCCCAGCTCGGCCACGATGGCCGCGACCTCGCGGGTGATCTCGTCCGCCGACAGACGCGCCGGCAGGTAGGCCTGCAGCACGGTGATCTCGGCGCTTTCCTTGTCGGCCAGGTCCTGGCGGCCGGCCTGGGTGAAGGCGGCCACGCTGTCCTTGCGTTGCTTGATCAGCTTGTCGACGATGGCGATGACGGCCGTGTCATCCAGCACCACGCGCTCGTCCACTTCTTTTTGCTTGAGCGCGGCCTGCAGCAGGCGGATGGTGCCCAGGCGCTCGCTGTCGCGGGCGCGCATGGCGGTTTTCATGTCTTCGGTGATCTGGTCTTTCAGGCTCATGGTGAAAACTCCTTGCAGAAACGACAAAGGCTCGCCAAGCGTCCCCGGCGAGCCCTTGCATGGCGCCAAAAGCGCCGGCGAATCAGTACAGCTTCTTGGGTAGCTGCATGCTGCGCACGCGCTTGTGGTGGCGCTTGACGGCGGCGGCCTTCTTGCGCTTGCGCTCGGCGGTGGGCTTTTCGTAGAACTCGCGGGCGCGCAGGTCGGTCAGCAGGCCCAGCTTCTCGATGGTGCGCTTGAAGCGGCGCAGGGCGACGTCAAACGGCTCGTTTTCTTTTACGCGGATGGTGGTCATTCGAAGACAGTGTTTTCCGATGTGCGGCCAGAGGGTTCCAGGGAAGATCGGGCCCTGGCGCCATGCGCCGCGATGCGCCCCGCCTGTAACTAGTATTGGCCGGCAGGGCATTGCCAGCAAAGCCAAGCATTTTATTCGATTTTTTCAGGCGATGCCAGGGGTTCTGCCGGCCGGTGTTGGCGGGCGGCCAGCGCGTCGGCGCAGGCCGCCGCGCTGGCCCAGGCCCACTGGAAGTTGTAGCCGCCCAGCCAGCCGGTCACGTCCACCACCTCGCCGATGAAGTACAGGCCCGGCTGGCGCAGCGCCTCCAGGGTCTGCGAGGACAGCTCGCGCGTGTCCACCCCGCCCACGGTGACCTCGGCCTTGCGGTAGCCCTCGGTGCCGCTGGGCGTGATGGACCAGTGCTGCAGCGACTGGGCCAGTTGCGCCAGCGCCTTGTCCGAGGCTTCGTTGACGGGACGCTGCCAGGCGGCGTCGCGCAGCACCCAGGCTTCGGCCAGGCGCGCGGGCAGCCAAGTGGCGAGCTCGCGCGCGATCAGCCGGCGCGACCGGGCCTTGGCCGCGTGCAGCTCGGCGGACAGGTCGATGCCGGGCGCCAGGTCGATCTCGATGGGCGTGCCCGGCTGCCAGTAGCTGGAGATCTGCAGCACCGCCGGGCCCGACAGGCCGCGGTGGGTGAACAGCAGGTCCTCGTGAAAGCGCATGCGCTGGCGCCCGGCGCCGGTGGCGATCTCCACCGGCAGCGCCAGGCCGGCCAACGCCGCCCAGTCGCCGCCGTCGAAGGCGAGGCCGACCAGGCCGGGGCGAGTGTCGACGCACTTCAGCCCGAACTGCCGCGCCAGTCGCAGGCCGAAGTCGGTGGCGCCGATCCTGGGCACCGACAGGCCGCCGGTGGCGACGACCAGGGCGGGCGTCTCGATGACGCCTCGATCACTATGAATAACGTAGCTTATTGGGCATGATTCATGCGGGCCAGAGCCCGATTTTCCTTGAAATTCGACCCGCTCGACGGCGCACGGCTGCCAGCGCTCCACCTGTCCGCCGAATGCGGGCGCCGCCTCGCATTCGGCCAGCAGCAGCTCGATCAGGTCCTGCGCCGAGCGGTCGCAGAACATCTGGCCCTTGTGCTTTTCGTGAAAGCCGATGCCGTGGCGCGTCAGCAGCGCCATGAAGTCCTGCGGCGTGAAGCGCGCCAGCGCCGAGCGGCAGAAGTGCGGGTTGCGGCTGATGAAGTGGCGCTGCGGCGCGGCCGGGTCGAGCGCGCGGTTGGTGAAGTTGGCGCGCCCGCCGCCCGAGATGCGCACCTTCTCGGCCACGCGCGCGGCGTGGTCGATCAGCAGCACGCGCAGGCCGCGCTGGCCGGCGCGGGCGGCGCAAAACAGCCCGGCGGCGCCGGCGCCGATGATCACGGCGTCAGGGCGCTGCATGCGTTGCGCTGGGGGATTTCATGCGCCGATGATCGCATGCGGACGGCCAATGAAAAACGGCCGCCGGGGTGAGCCGGCGGCCGTTGGGAGAAGGGCCCAGGGTTGCGCGGGGGCGCAGCCCTGGCCTCCTGGCGTCAATAGACGTCGTGCTGGGTGTTGTAGACGTTGAACTTGCCGGTCGGGGTGACCAGCTTCGCGTCCTTGATCGTCGCCTTGCAGGTGCGGGTCTTGTCGTCGACCACCACGATGGCGGACTCCTTGTCCTTGGCGCTCCACACCGAGAACCAGACCTCGTCGCCCTTCTGGTTGTACTCGGGCTGCACCACGCGCTTGGCGCCGTCGTCCTTCAGGCCCGCGCAGGCAGCCACGTCGACGATCTGCGGCGGCTTGGACAGGTCCTTGATGTCGAACACGGCCACGCTCTGGCTGATCTTGGCGTCGGGGTTGAGCGTGGTGTCCACCCACAGGTTGCTGGACTTGGGGTGCGTCTTGATGAACAGCGAACCGCCGCCCTGGCCCTTGAGCGACTCGACCACCTTCCAGGCATTGGCCTTGTGGCCCTTGGGGTCGGTGCCGATGACGGCGATGCTCTCGTCACCCAGGCCCGAGGTGGCCCACACCGGACCGAACTTGGGATGGATGAAGTTGGCGCCGCGGCCCGGGTGCGGGATCTTGCCGACTTCGATCAGCGCGGCCATCTTGTCTTCCTTGGTGTCCACCACCGCGATCTTGTTGGACGAGTTGGCGGCGGTGAGGAAGTAGCGGCGCGTGCTGTCGAAACCGCCGTCGTGCAGGAACTTGGCGGCGTCCAGCTGCTTGAGCTTCAGGTTGGTCAGGTCGGTGTAGTCCACCATCCAGATCTTGCCCGTCTCCTTGGCGTTGACCAGGAACTCGGGCTTCTGGTGGCTGGCCACGATGGCGGCCACGCGCGGCTCGGGGTGGTACTCGTTGTCCACCGTCATGCCGCGGGTCGCCACGATCTTGCGCGGCTTGAGCGTGTCGCCGTCCATCAGCACGAACTGGGGCGGCCAGTAGGTGCCGGCAATGGCGATCTTGTCTTCCCAGCCCTTGAACTTGCTGGTCTCGACCGAGCGCGCCTCCAGGCCGACCTTCATCTCGGCCACGTTGTCGGGCTTTTCCATCCACAGGTCGATCAGGTTCAGGCGCGCGTCGCGGCCGATCACGTACAGGTAGCGCCCCGAGGCCGACAGGCGCGAGATGTGCACCGCGTAGCCGGTCTTGATGATGTTGATGATCTTCTTGGTGTCGCCGTCGATCAACGCCACCTCGCCCGCGTCACGCAGGGTGACGGAGAAGAGGTTGTTGAGGTTGTAGTTGTTCATCTTCTTGGTCGGGCGCTTGGCGACCGGGATGTACTCCTTGCGCGACTTCTCCATGTCCGCCAGCGAGAACTCGGGCGGCGTGGGAGGGTCTTGCTGCACGTAGCGCGCCATCAGGTCGACCGTTTTCTCGTCGAACTCGCCCGAGGTCAGCCAGTTGGGCATGCCGGCGGGCGAGCCGTAGCCGATGAAGACCTTGAGGTATTCGGTGCCCTTTTCGACCGTGATGTCGGGCGTCAGCGGCTTGCCGGTGGCACCCTTGCGCAGCACGCCGTGGCAGCCGGCGCAGCGCTCGAAGTAGATCTGGCGCGCGCGGTCGAACTCCTCCTGCGTCATCTTGGGCGCCTTGGGGTTGGAGGTCTGGTGCAGCTCCGCCCCGGCCGCGTAGGGCGCGGACTCGTACTGAGCCTGCGGGCTCTTGGTCGAGGTGGTGGGGCTGTCGGGCTTGGCGGGCTCGCCCGCTTGTTGGGCCATGGCGCCGAGCGCCAGGGAAGACACGGCCAGGGCCACGAGGCTCGCCAGCTTGCGGGTTCTCATGAATCAACTCCTTGATGTCGCCGCCGCCCATGGTCCAAACCCTGTTGGAAGGTTGCCCGTCGAGGGCGGTGGCGATGGGTTGCGACGGGCTTTTCCACATTATTCGGACGCTCGGCAGGGGCAAAGTTGATGTAAAGCAATGCGGCATCGGATTGGGGTTTTTACCGACGCATTCGACTGAATAATCGGCTAGCCAGCCACAGAGCGCGGCGGGCATTCCCATCCTTTTGCTGTTTCGATCCATGCGTTGCGACCCTCGCTTTCCCCATCATTTCCCGGCGTCCATCTGGGCGCGTCCCGTTCTGGGCGCCTGCGTGGCCCTGGCCTGCGCGTCCATGGCCACGGCCCAGGTGCCAGGCACCGACCGCCCAGCCGCCGCGCCGAGCCTGGGCGAGGTGGTGGTCAGGCAGGTGCGTGACGAGGGCGACTACGCCACGCGCGACGTGCTGCCGCTGTCGCACGACGTGATCGACACCGACGCCAAGGGCGGCGAGCAGGGCCGCACCCTGGGCGAGGCGCTGCAGGATTTGCCCAACGTCTCGGTGCGCGACGCGCCGGCGCGGCTGGCGGTGGGCGCGGCCTCGTCGTCCTTCGCGCGCGACGGCAACACCGGCATCAACATCCGCGGCCTGGGCGGCAACCGGGTGCTGATGACGGTGGACGGCGTGCGCCTGCCGCGCAGCTACGTGTCGCGCTCGGCCATCTTCGATCGCGAATACCTGTCGCTGGAGCAGTTCAAGCGCATCGAGGTGATCCGCGGCCCGGCCTCGGCCCTGTACGGCTCCGACGGCATGGCCGGCGTGGTCAACTTCGTCACCTACGACCCGCTGGATTTCCTGCTGGACGAAAGCGGCAAGCCCACCAAGGCGGTGGGCGGGCGCGTCGCGACGGGCTGGAGCGAGGACGACAACGGCTACTCGCTGGCCGGCACCGTGGCCGGCCGGGCCAGCGACAGCGTGCAGTGGCTGCTGAGCGCCAACCGGCGCACCTCGCACGAGTTGCAGACCATGGGCCGCAACGACCAGCCCAACGCCAACCGCACCACGGCCAACCCCCAGCACGACGGCGACACCGCCGTGCTGGGCAAGCTGGTGGTGCAGCCGAACAGCGCGCAGCGCCACGTCCTCACGCTCGAGCGCACCGAGCGCAACTCGACGGTGGACCTGCTGTCCAGCCGCGCGGTGCAGCCGTCCAAGCCGGGCGACGTGCTGAACGAGGACAGCCGCTACCAGGGCACGCGCGATCGCCTGAGCTGGGACGCGCGCTACGAGCTGGGCACGGCCTGGGCCGACCAGCTGCGCACCATCGTCGGCGTGCAGCGCACCGACTCGCGCCGCGTGGGCGAGAGCGACCTGTTCAGCGGCACGCACCGCGTGCGCGACAACTTCTACGGCGAGCGCGCCTGGCAGGCGGGCGCACGGGCCGAGAAGCTGCTGCGCCACGGCGACTGGACGCACCGCCTGACCTATGGCGCCGACTACGTGCGCAGCAACATCCGCAATTTGTACGACGGCGTGGCGCCGCTGCCGCCCGAGACGTTTCCGTTCAAGCGCTTTCCGGACACGCGCGAGACCTCGGCGGCGCTGTACCTGCAGGACGAATCGGTGGTCGGCGACTGGTCGCTCACGCCCGGGCTGCGGCTGGACCGCTTTGCCGTCGACGTGACCAGCCAGGAGGGCTACTTCCCGCCGTCCAAGGTGCCGGGCAAGTCGCTGTCGGGCTCGGCGGCGTCGCCCAAGCTGGGGGTGCTCTACCGCGCCACGCCGGCCTGGAGCGTGTACGGCCAGTACGCCGCGGGCTTTCGTCCGCCCGAGGCCGGCCAGCTCAACGACCAGTTCGAGTACCTGGCACCGCCCAACACGCGCGTGGTGATCCAGCCCAACCCCAACCTCAAGCCCGAGAAGAGCCGTGGCTTCGAGGTGGGCGTGCGCGGCCGGATGGAGAACCTGAGCCTGGACGTGGCGGCCTTCACCAACCGCTATTCCAACCTGATCGTGGACGCCGAGTTCGTGCGCGAAGTCGGCAACGAGCGGCAGTTCCAGTCCGTCAACATCCCGCGCGCGCGCATCCACGGCTTCGAGGTCAAGGGCCGCTACGACTGGGGCCGGGTGGCCGGCGGGCGCCTGCTCAACACCTTTGCCTTCGGCATGGCGCGTGGCACCAACAGCGACAGCGGCAAGCCCATCAACTCGATCGCCCCGGCGCTGCTGGCGCTGGGCCTGCGGTACGACACCGCCCAGTGGGGCTTTTCGGCCGACCTGCGCCACCACGCCGCCAAGAAGGCCAGGGACATCGACAGCGAGGCCATCATGGCGGCGCGCGCCGGCACCCAGTTCGCCACGCCGGCGGCCACCACGCTGGACGTGGGCGTGCAGTGGCGCCCGCGCAAGGACGTGCGCCTGAACGTGGGCGTGCGCAACCTGACCGACCGCAAGTACTGGCTGTGGCCCAGCGTCTACGGCGTGGCCGGCAGCTCGCCGGTCCGCGACGCCTACACCCAGCCGGGGCGCAGTGCCTACGTGTCGCTGGTGATGGATTTCTGAACCCGCCAAAGACACTGGCATCGCGGCGCGGCTTCTGGCACGATGGCGAGCGAAGTGCGTCTTTTCCCGGAGGTGACCGCCATGACCCCCATCGTCCACGTTCTGAAGTCCAAGAAGCAGGCCCCACTGGCCTCGCTGCCACCCACCGCCACGGTGCTGGACGCGCTCAAGCTGCTGGCCGAGCGCGAGATCGGCGCCGTGCTGATCATGCAGGGCGAGGCCCTGCTGGGCATCTTCACCGAGCGCGACTACGCGCGCAAGATCGCGCTCAAGGGCCAATCCTCGGCCGACACCCTGCTGGCCGACGTGATGACCTCGCGCCTGTACACCGTCGGCCCGCGCCAGACGGTGCAGGAATGCATGGGCATCATGACCAAGGCGCGCGTGCGCCACCTGCCCGTGGTCGACGCCGGCGGCGTGGTCGGCCTGGTGTCCATCGGCGACCTGGTCAACGCCCAGCTCGAGGAGCAGCGCTTCCACATCGCCCAGTTGGAGAGCTACATCGCCGGCAACATGAGCTGACCTGGCGTCAGACTTGGCGCCAGGCGGGGATAATCGCCCGCATGTCTTGGCTGGTCTTGGGGTTCGAGTCGTCCTGCGACGAAACGGGTGTGGCGCTGGTGCAGACGCGGGAGGGCGGCGCGCCGCCGCGCCTGCTGGCCCAGGCCCTGCATTCCCAGGTGGCGATGCATGCCGATTACGGCGGCGTGGTGCCCGAGCTGGCCAGCCGCGACCACATCCGCCGGGTGCTGCCGCTGACCCACGAGGTGCTGGCGCAGTCGGGCCGCGGTTTGGCCGAGGTGGACGTGGTGGCCTTCACGCGCGGGCCGGGACTGGCCGGCGCATTGCTGGTGGGCGCGGGCGTGGCCTG
The DNA here is from genome assembly GCA_024235995.1 of Burkholderiaceae bacterium. Lineage (NCBI taxonomy): Bacteria > Pseudomonadati > Pseudomonadota > Betaproteobacteria > Burkholderiales > Burkholderiaceae > Burkholderiaceae bacterium. Next base: position 2,837,603 of record JACKLI010000001.1, on the reverse strand, counting down.
CGCGCTGGCGGCGGCGCTCGATCGCCCGGTGCTGGGCGTGCACCACCTGGAGGGGCATTTGCTGTCGCCCTTTCTCGGCGCCGATCCGCCCGAGTTTCCCTTTGTCGCCCTGCTGGTCAGTGGCGGCCACACGCAGCTGATGCGCGTGGATGGCGTGGGGCGCTACCGGTTGCTCGGCGAAACCATCGACGACGCCGCCGGCGAGGCCTTCGACAAGTCGGCCAAGCTGCTGGGCCTGGGCTACCCGGGCGGGCCGGCGCTGGCGCGGCTGGCCGACTTTGGCGACGCCACGGCCTACGCGCTGCCACGCCCGCTGCTGCACAGCGGCGATCTGAATTTCTCGTTTGCCGGCCTCAAGACGGCGGTGCTCACGCAGGCGCGCAAGCTGGAGGGCCTGCCCTGCGAGCAGCCGCGTGCCGACCTGGCGGCCAGCACGCAGGCGGCCATCGTCGAGGTGCTGGTCAAGAAGTCGCTCAAGGCGCTGGACGCGACCGGCCTGGATCGCCTGGTGGTGGCGGGCGGCGTGGGCGCCAACCAGCAGCTGCGCGCCGACCTGAACCGCGCCTGCGCCCGGCGGGGCGTGCGCGTGCATTACCCCGAGCTGGCCCTGTGCACCGACAACGGCGCCATGATCGCCCTGGCCGCCGCCATGCGCCTGCAGGCCGGCGCCGCGCAGCCCAGCCGCGACTACGCCTTCGACGTGCGGCCGCGCTGGCCGCTGGATGAATTGAACCCAATCTGAACCCAACCGGGTGACCGGACAGAGTAGGATGGGCGGTTTTTTCGCTCTTGCCCTGCCGCCATGGTGTTGTTGCAAACCATTCGTCGCCTAGCCCTCGTGGGCGCGGTGCTGGCGCTCGGCGCCTGCTCCACGCTGAACACCCCGCCGGCGCCGCTGATCGGCTACCAGCCCGAGGCGTTTAATTCCACCACCCACTCGCGCCACTTCGCCGCTCCGGCCGAGCGCACCTGCGAGGCCGCGCGCCGCGCGCTGCTGAGCCAGGGCTACGTGGTGACGGCCGCATCGGGCCAGGAGGTGACGGCGCGCAAATACTTCCAACCCGACGTCGAGCACCATGTGCAGCTGGAGTTTCGCGTCGTCTGCGCGCCCGAGGGGCTGGGCCAGCTGGCCAGCGTGGCCTTTGCCAGCGCGCTCAAGGACCAGTACGTGGTGCGCAAGGTCAAGGAGTCGGCCTCGCTGGGCGTGGGCGGCATCGGCTCGCTGTCGCTGCCGCTGGAAGGCAGCATGGATTCCATGGTCAAGATCGCCAGCGAGACGGTGTCGACGGCCGAGGTGTACGAGCGCCTGTTCAACCTGATGGGCGAATACCTGGGCGGCATGAGCCTGGCCGCGCCGCCGCGCGCGGTGCGGCCCAGCTGACGTTTCACTTTCCCAGGATTTGACATGATTGAACGCTTTTCACGGCGTACCCTGCTGGGCGCCACCCTTGCAGGCCTGGCGGCGCCCGCTGCCTGGGCCCAGGCCGGCGCCGCCGGCGAGCCCATCCGCCTGGCGCTGATCGAATCGCTCAGCGGCAACTTCGCCAACACCGGCGAGGCCGTGGCGCGCAACCTGGCCTGGGCCATCGAGCGCGTGAACGCGCGCGGCGGCGTCAAGACCGCCGCAGGCCCGCGGCTGCTGGCGCTGGAGCGCTTTGACAACAAGGGCCAGACCGAGGAGTCGCTGGCCATGCTGCGCGCGGCCATCGACAAGGGCTGCCGTATCGTCCTGCAGGGCAATTCGTCGGCCGTGGCGGCCGTGCTGATCGACGCCATCAACAAGCACAACCAGCGCGAGCCCGGGCGGCGCGTGGTGTTTCTCAACTACTCGGCGGTCGATCCCATACTGACCAACGAGCTGTGCAGCTTCTGGCACTTTCGCTTCGACGCCCATGCCGACATGCGCATGGCCGCGCTGATGAGCGTGATCCGCGAGGACCAGGCCTTGAAGAGCATCTACCTGATCGGGCAGGACTACAGCTTCGGCCAGGCCGTGCTGCGCGAGGCCCGGCGCCAGCTGGGCCAGCAGCGCCCGGACGTGGCCATCGTCGGCGATGAGTTGCACCCCGTGGGCCGCGTGAAGGACTTTTTGCCCTACGCCGCCAAGATCAAGGCCAGCGGCGCGCAGGCCGTGCTGACGGGCAACTGGGGGAACGACCTGACCCTGCTGGTCAAGGCCGCACGCGAGGTGGGCTTTGACGGGCGCTTCTACACCTTCTACGGCAACGCGCTGGGCGCGCCGGCCGCCATCGGCGAAGCCGGCGTGGGCAAGGTGGTGGCCGTGGCCGACTGGCTGCCCAACGTGCCCACGCCCGAGAGCGCGGCCTTCTACCAGGCCTTTCGCCAGCGCTTTCCCGACCCGCGCGACGACTACGTGCACCTGCGCATGCAGCTCATGATCGAGGCGCTGGCGCAGGCCATCGGGCGCGCCGGCAGTGCCGACGCGCTGGCCGTGGCGCGCCAGCTGGAGCACGCCGACGTCAGCCTGGCCGGGCGGCGTGGCCGCATGCGCGCCGAGGACCACCAGTTCCAGCAGCCGCTGGTGGTGGGCGTGATGGAGCGCCAGGGCGCGCCCGGCGTGCCCTTCGACGTGGAGGGCTCGGGCTACGGCTTTCGCGTGGTGCGCGAGATCGGTGCGGCACAGGCGGCGATGCCGAGCACCTGCAAGATGCTCAGGCCGTAGTCTCGCCCTCGATCAGCAGGCGCACGCGCCGCTGGCCCTGCCACTCGTCCAGCTCCAGCCGAAACGCCAGGTGCGCGCGGGCCGGCAGCGGCTCGGTGCGGCCGAACCACATACCGTCCACCGGCTCGCCCTGGTGGCGCAGCTTGAGCGCCAGGTGCCTGTCGGCCACAAGGCGCTGGCTCACCACCACCAATTCCTCGCTGAACACCGGCGCGGCAAAGCCCTGGCCCCACACAGCCTGCTGCAACTCCTCCGCCACGTCGGCGCGGCGGGCCTCGCGCGGCAGCGCGCCGTCGGTGGGCAGGCGCTGGGTCAGCGTGGCGGCGTCCAGCCACTCGGCCGCTACCTGCTGCAGGGCCTGCTCGAAGGTGTCGAACTGGTCCTGCTCGATGGTGCAGCCCGCCGCCATGGCGTGGCCGCCGAAGCGCAGCAGCACGCCGGGGTGGCGCTTGGCCACCAAATCCAGCGCGTCGCGCAGGTGAAAGCCGGCGATGGAGCGGCCCGAGCCTTTCAGCTCGTGCTCCTTGCCGGGCGCGCCGCTGGCGGCAAAGACGAAGGTGGGGCGGTGCCAGCGGTCCTTCAGGCGCGCGGCGACGATGCCGACCACGCCTTCGTGGAAGTCGGGGTCGAACACGGCCAGCGCTGGCGGGGGCTCGGCCTCGGGGTCGAGCAGCCCTTCGGCGATCTGCATGGCCTGCTCGCGCATGCCGCCTTCGATCTCGCGGCGCTCGCGGTTGATGGCGTCCAGCTGGCGCGCCAGTTCGTCGGCGCGCGCGGCGTCGTCGGTGGCCAGCAGCTCGATGCCCAGCGTCATGTCGGCCAGGCGGCCGGCGGCGTTGATGCGCGGGCCCAGCGCAAAGCCGAAGTCGAAGGTGCTGGCCTTGCGCGCGTCGCGTCCGGCCGCCGCGATGAGGGCCTGCACGCCCGCGGGCATCTGCCCGGCGCGGATGCGCTGCAGGCCCTGCGCCACCAGGCGGCGGTTGTTGGCGTCCAGCGGCACCACGTCGGCCACGGTGCCCAGGGCGACCAGGGGGAGCAGGGCATCGAGCTTGGGTTGTGTGGCCGCCGTGAAGACCCCGCGTGTGCGCAGCTCGGCGCGCAGCGCGAGCAGCACGTAGAACATGGCGCCCACGCCGGCCAGCGCCTTGCTCTCGAACGCGCAGCCGGGCTGGTTGGGGTTGACGATGACGTCCGCCTGCGGCAGCTCGGCACCAGGCAGGTGGTGGTCGGTCACCAGCACCTTCAGGCCCAGCGCGCGGGCGCGGGCCACGCCCTCGACGCTGGCGATGCCGTTGTCCACCGTGATGAGCACCTGCGCGCCGGTGGCGGCCACGCGTTCGGCGATGGGCGGCGTCAGGCCGTAGCCGTCGACCACGCGGTTGGGCACCAGGTAGCCCACGTGCGCGGCGCCCAGCGCGCGCAGTCCGCGCAGGGCGACGGCGCAGGCGGTGGCGCCGTCGCAGTCGTAGTCGGCCACGATGCACAGCTGCTGGCCGGCGGCGATGGCGTCGGCCAGCAGCGTGGCGGCCTGGGCTGTGCCCTTCAGGCCGGCGGGGGGCAGCAGGCGCGCCAGGGCCGGGTCCAGTTCGTCGGCCGCTTGCACGCCGCGGGCCGCGTACAGGCGCGCCAGCAGCGGGTGGATGCCGGCCTGCTCCAGCGCCCAGGCGCTGCGCGGGGGAACGTCGCGTACTTCAAATTTCATAGCTGGTTGCGCAGATGGGACGCGCGCAAGGGGTGCATTTTGTTCAAAAAGCTCGGTATCAGACCGTGCACGCTGGCCAGCGTGAGCGCGCGGCGCGCGCCGCACAGCGTCAGCGCTACCTTTGCGCCGGCGCGCTGCGCGGCCCGCAGCGGCGCCAGCGCCTCGCCGTCGAGGGCCTGCCAGGCGCGGACGTAGTCGGCGGTGCTGGCCGGCGGCGCCTGCAGGCGGGTGTCGGTGCGCACGCCGGGCCTGGGTGGCACGGGGGCGTCCAGCACGCCGGCGCCTTCGATCCACACGGCGTTGACCGGGTAGCGCCGCGCCGCCTCGCGGGCGTCGTTGACGGGCTGCTGGTACAGCAGCATCTCCAGCTCGCCCTGCAGGCGGCGCAGGCGCGTGCCCTGCGCGGCGTCGGGCGCGGCCGTCAGCAGCTCGGGCGTCAGCGGCTGCTGCAGCGCGCGCGCCATCGACGCCGTGCTCAGTCCGCGCAGCAGCTCGCCCTGGGCCAGCCAGCGGTCGGGCGCGACGTAGCGCAGCGTGAGGCCTTCGTCCTGCAGCAGCGGCTGCAGCGCGGCCAGCAGGGCGCGCGACTCGGCCTCGCCCAGCGCCAGCTCGCCGGGCTCCAGCAGGCTGACCTGGTCCATGCCCACCTGCCAGTGGCAGGGCCGCAGCCAGGCGCAGGGCGCGCCCACGGTGCCGGTGTCGAACGCCGCCCAGGCGACGCGGCCGGGCTCGCCGGGCAGGCCGTGGGCGCGCGCCAGCGCCTGCTCGAAGGGGGTGGCCGGGCTGTCCTCGTCCACCTCGAGCGTGGCCTGCAGGCGCATGCGGGCCAGCAGGGCCTGCAGATGGGGCAGCGGGGGCAGTTCGGGCAGCGACCCGGCGGGGGCGCCTGGGGGCAGGGCGGTGTCGGCGATCAGCAGGTGCAGCGGCTCGGCGGTGGCAGGCATGCCCCGATTGTCCGGGATGCCACAATGCCGGGCCGCCGCTCGCGGCGGATTCACCACCTTGCCCGATGTCTCTTGCCGATCGCCTGTCGTTTGAAACCCTGCTGGGCTGGCGCTACACCCGCGCCGGGCGTGCGGCGCGGCGCAACGGCTTCATCTCCTTCATCTCGGGCGCGTCGATGCTGGGCATTGCCCTGGGCGTGGCGGCGCTGATCGTGGTGCTGTCGGTGATGAACGGCTTTCGCAAGGACGTGACCGACCGCATGCTCAGCATCATCTCCGACGTGGAGGTGTTCGCCCCCGACGGCGGCGCGCTGCTGGAGCCGGCGCTGACCCTGGCCGAGGTGCGCAAGAACCCGCAGGTGGTCGGCGCCGCGCCCTACGTGGGTGCGCAGGGCCTGCTGGCACGCGGCGAGGCCATGCAGGGCGTGATGGTGCGCGGCATCGACCCCGCGCTGGAGCCGCAGGTGACCGAGGTGGCGGCGCAGATCAAGGACACGCTGCTGCCCCGGCTCACGCCAGGCAGCTTCGGCATCCTGCTGGGCAACGACCTGGCGCGCAAGCTGGGCGTGATGACGGGCGACACGGTGACGCTGATCGCGCCCAGCGGCCAGGTCACGCCCGCGGGCGTGGTGCCGCGCCTGAAGCAGATGACGGTGCTGGGCACCTTCAGCAGCGGCCACTACGAGTACGACTCGGCGCTGGCCATGCTCAACATCGAGGACGCCGAGCGCATCTTCCGCCTGGAAGGCCCCACCGGCGTGCGCCTGAAGCTGCGCGACAAGGACCAGGCGCGCGCCGTGGCCGACCAGCTGGCGGCCAGCCTGAGCGGCAACCTGCTGATCCTGGACTGGACGCGCCAGAACCGCACCTGGTTCTCGGCCGTGCAGCTGGAAAAACGCATGATGTTCATCATCCTCACGCTGATCGTGGCGGTGGCCGCCTTCAACCTGGTCAGCACCCTGGTGATGACGGTGCAGGACAAGCGCGCCGACATCGCCATCCTGCGCACGCTGGGCGCCAGTCCGGCCAGCATCATGAAAATTTTTATCGTGCAGGGCGCGCTGGTGGGTGTGATCGGCACGCTGGCCGGCCTGGCTCTGGGGCTGCTGATCGCCTTCAACATCGACGTCATCGTGCCCTTTCTGGAGCGGCTGTTTCACGCCAGCTTTCTGCCCAAGGACGTGTACCTGATCAGCAAGATGCCCAGCGATCCGCAGGCCGGCGACATCGTGCCGATCGCGCTGATCTCGCTGCTGCTGTCCTTCGTGGCGACGATCTATCCGAGCTGGCGCGCCAGCCGCGTCAATCCGGCTGAGGCGCTTCGCTATGAATAAAATAGCTGATGGCGCTCATCCAGAGGGCGCGGGGGCCGTGCTGGAGGCCGAAAACCTGAGCAAGCGCTTTCACGAGGGCCCGCTGGACGTCACCGTGCTGCAGGGGGTGGATTTGCGCGTGCGCGCCGGCGAGACGCTGGCCATCGTCGGCCAGTCGGGCTCGGGCAAGAGCACGCTGCTGCACCTGCTGGGCGGGCTGGACGCGCCCACCGGCGGGCGCGTGCGGCTGGCAGGGCAGGACCTGGCCGGCCTGTCGCCTGCGGCGCAGGGCGCGCTGCGCAACCGGCACCTGGGCTTCGTCTACCAGTTTCACCACCTGCTGCCCGAGTTCACAGCGCTCGAGAACGTGGCCATGCCGCTGTGGATCCGCCGCCTGGATCGCCGGCAGGCCGCGCAGCAGGCCGCGCGGATCCTGGCGCAGGTGGGTCTGGCCGAGCGCGCCCAGCACCGCCCGTCCGAGCTGTCGGGCGGCGAGCGCCAGCGCGTGGCCATCGCGCGCGCCCTGGTCACGCAGCCGGCCTGCGTGCTGGCCGACGAGCCCACCGGCAACCTGGACCGCGCCACGGCCGACGCGGTGTTCGCGCTGATGCTGCAACTAGCCGCCCAGCACGGCACGGCCTTCGTGCTGGTGACGCACGACGAGCAGCTGGCGGCGCGCTGCGGGCGCGCGCTGCGGCTGGCGCAGGGGCGGCTGGGGTGAGAGGCGGCCGGCGTTGGTTGTGCCGCTGTTGTTTGATGCGTTGTTTGGCTTTGGATGCTTCAGCTGGCCGGGATATGCGCCCGGCGGCGCACCTACTTTCTTTTGCGTCGCCAAAAGAAAGTAGGCAAAGGTCGGTATCGGGGTTCGCTCACTTCGCGCAGCGAAGTTACGCGAACACAAAAGGCGACCCCAAGTCTGCGACCCCTGCGCTTCGCTCCGGGGCAAACCTGCGTCACAGCGTTTGCGGGGTGCGCGGTGGAACTCGCTACGCGCCAAGGTGCTTCGCTCAGACAACCCCCGCGAGTCAGAGCACGAACGCGTGCATCCTGCGGTGCACGCGCCACCCCGCAAACGCTGCGCCGCAGGCGCAGCCACAGGGGGTTGAAAACCACACGGGCCATCGCTGCGCTCGACCCCGGTTTCGCTGTTTGTCGAGGCCGAGCGCAGCGATGGCCCGAATGGGGTTCTCCCACCCCTCTGGCCGTGCCGAGAAGCGCAGGGCGTGGGGCGGGCATGGGCAGCGCAGCATGCCCATGCTTCGTGCTCTGACTTGCTGCGGTTGTCTGAGCGAAGTGCGCCAGCGCGCAGCGAGTTCCGCAGCACCGCCCCGCGCCCGAGCATCGCAGGTTGCCCGCAGCGAAGCGAAGGGACACGGCCAGTGGGGTCGCCTTTTGTGTTCGCGTAACTTCGCTGCGCGAAGTGAGCGAACCCCGATACCGACCTTTGCTTACTTTCTTTTGGCGACGCAAAAGAAAGTAAGTGCGCTGCCGGGCGCACATCCCGGCCAGCAGGCGCCTGAAGCGCCAGCGGCGAGCGCATGAAATGATCCGCGCCTGGCTCCTGCTGCTGCTTGCGGCGCTGCTGTACCCGCTGGGCGCGCTGGCGCAGCCGGCATCGCTCGTCGACGGGCGGGACATGTTCCTCCTGGTCGAGGCCGGCGGCCACCGGCTGAGCCTGTTCGACGCCGAGCGCCGCGCGGTGACGGAGCGCATCGACAGCGACCACGCGCTGCAGGGCGCGCCGCAGTTTGCGCCGGACGGCCGCCATGCCTTTTTTGCCACGGCGGACGGCTGGGTCGTCAAGCTCGGGCTGTGGCCGCTGCGCGTGGCGGCCCAGGCGCGCGTGGGTATCGACTTGCGGGCCATCGTGCTCAGCGGCGACGGCCGCTGGCTGCTGGCGGGCAACGCGGCGCCCCGCACGGCGGTGCTGCTGGATGCCGAGCTGCAGCCCGTCAAGACCCTGGCCGCGCAGACGCTGGACGGCCAGCGCGACTCGCGCGTGGCCGGCGTGCTGGACGTGGCGGCGCGCCGCAGCTTCGTCGTCGCGCTGCAGGACATTGCCGAGCTGTGGGAGATCAGCTACGACCCCCAGGCGCCGCCGATCTACGACGGCCTGGTGCACGACTACCAGATGGGCGAGGCGATCGCCCGGCCGGGCTACCACAACGTGCGCCGCACGCCGCTGGACGCGCCGCTGGGCGCTCTGGCCAGCGGCCCCAACGCCGCCTATGTGGTCGGCGCGACGGCGCCCGACGCGAATGACGCGGACGGCGCGGCGCGCGCGGTGGTGGTCAACCTGGACGTGCGGCGTGCCATCGCCCGCCTGCCGATCGCTGGCGCGCCCAACCCGGCCGGCGGCCTGGTCTTCGAGCGGCAGGGCGCGCCGGTGCTGGCCATGCCCAATGGCCGGCAGGGCCTGGTCAGCGTGATCGACGCCAAGACCTGGCGGCCGCTGGCCAGCCTGGCCACGCCCGGGCCCGGCCAAGCGGTGCGCAGCCAGCCGGGCTCGCCCTACGTCTGGGTCGATGCCGGCGATGCGCTCGCCGTGTTCGATCAGCACACGCTGGCGGCCGTGGCCCAGGTGCGCGGGCCGGCCCATGCGCGGCTGGGGCCGGTGCAGTTCACGCACGACGGGCGCTGGGCGCTGACGATCGCGCAGGCGGATGAAGGGGCCTTGCTGGTGTATGACGCGGCCACGTTCAGCCCGGTCGCGCGCATTGCGCTGGAGCGCCCGGTGGGTCTCTACGCGGTGCCGGCCCCGGCCGCGCGCGCGGCCCAGCGGCGGTAGAACCGGCGCTTGAACGCCTCCACCAGGGCCAGGTAGGCGGCCACCAGCGCCAGCAGCAGCGCAAAGAACCCGGCCGGCAGCGGCGTGAAGCCCAGCAGCGGGGCCAGCGGCGTGAAGGGCAGCGCCACCGCCACGGCCACCACACCCAGCGAGGTCAGCGCCAGCCAGCGGTTGGGGCGGCTGCGCAGCGGGTTGCCGCGCGTGCGGATGACGAAGATCACCAGCACCTGCGTGGCCAGCGACTCGACGAACCAGCCGGTGTGGAACTCGGGCGCGCCGGCGTGCAGCACGCCCAGCAGGATGAAGAAGGTCAGCAGGTCGAACACCGAGCTGATGGGGCCGATGCGCAGCATGAAGTCGCGGATGAAGCCCATGTCCCAGCGCTGCGGGCGCGCCAGGTCGGCCTCGTCCACGTTGTCCAGCGGCAGCGCCAGCTCCGACACGTCGTACAGGAAGTTGTTGAGCAAAATCTGCAGCGGCAGCATGGGCAGAAAGGGCAGCAGCAGCGTTGCCAGCGCCATGCTGAACATGTTGCCGAAGTTCGAGCTGGTGGCCATCATGATGTACTTCATGACGTTGCCGAAGGTGCGCCGGCCCTCGCGAATGCCGGTGTGCAGCACGCCCAGGTCGTTTTGCAGCAGGATCAGCGCGGCGGCCTGCTTGGCCACGTCCACCGCGCCCTGCACCGAGATGCCGACGTCGGCGGTGTGCAGCGAGGGCGCGTCGTTGATGCCGTCGCCCAGGTAGCCCACCACGTGGCCGCGCGCCTTCAGCGCCAGCAGCACGCGGTTCTTCTGCTGCGGGTTGACGCGGCAAAACAGGTTGGCCTGCTCCACCCGCGCGCGCAGCGCGTCGTCGTTCATGGCGGCGATCTCGGCGCCGGTGAGCATGCCGGTGACGGCGATGCCCAGCTCGGCGCAGACGTGGCGCGTGACCAGCGGGTTGTCGCCGGTGACGATCTTGACCGCCACCCCGCTGGCGGCCAGCGCCTGCAGCGCCGCCCGCGCGCTGGCCTTGGGCGGATCGAGGAAGGCGGCAAACCCGGCAAACACCAGCCCGCATTCGTCGCCCACCACCGCGTCCGTCAGGCTGGCCGGCACGCGCTTGCTGGCGATGGCCAGCACGCGAAAGCCGTCCTGGCCCAGGCTGTCGAACAATGCGTGCACCTGCGTGCGGGCCGCTTCGTCGAATAATTTCGGGCTCTCGCCCGCATGCGCACTGTCTTGATCGCTATCACCCTGATAGTGCGTGCACAGGTCCAGCATGTCCTCCGGCGCGCCCTTGACGACCAGCAGGCGCTCGCCGGCGCACTCGACCAGCACCGACACGCGGCGCCGCTCGAAGTCGAACGGCACTTCGTCGATCTTGCTCCATGCGCTCAAATCCAGCCGCTCGTGCGCCAGGATGGCGTCGTCCATCGGGCTCTTCAGCCCGCTCTCGAAAAAGCTGTTGATGCCGGCCAGCTCCAGCACGCACGCGCTGTCGCGGCCCTGCGCGTCCACGTGGCGCTCCAGCCGGATGCGCGCCTCGGTCAGGGTGCCGGTCTTGTCGGTGCACAGCACGTCCATCGCGCCCATGTCCTGGATGGCCGACAGGCGCTTGACGATGACCTTGGCTCGGGCCATGCGCAGCGCGCCGCGCGCCAGCGTGACGGACACCACCATCGGCAGCAGCTCGGGCGTCAGCCCCACGGCCAGGGCCACGGCAAACAGAAAGGATTCGAGCAGCGGGCGCTGGAACGCCGCGTTGACCAGCAGCGTGAACAGCACCAGCAGCAGCGTCAGGCGCATGATCAGCAGGCCGAACTGGCGCGTGCCCTGCTCGAAGGCGGTGGGCGGCGCGGGCTGCTGCAGGCTGGCGGCGATCCGGCCGATGGCGGTGTGCCGGCCGGTGCGCCGGATCAGGGCGCGCGCCGACCCGCTGACCACCGTGCTGCCCATGAACAGGGCGCCCGCCGCGTCCGCGTCCCAGTCGCCGTGCTCGGGCAGCGGCTGCGCGGCGGCGTGGCGCTCGACGGGGTAGGGCTCGCCCGTCAGCAGCGCCTGGTTGACGAAGAAGTCCTGCGCCTGCAGCAACTGCGCGTCGGCCGGGATCAGGCTGCCGGCCGACAGCAGCACCACGTCGCCGGGCACCAGCTCGGCGGCCGGCCTTTGCACCGGCTGGCCGTCGCGCAGCACGAGCGCCGTCAGGGCGACCTGCTGCGCCAGCTTTTGCGCAGCCTGGCCGGCGCGGTATTCCTGCGCGAAGTCGAGCAGCACCGAGAGCGCGACGATCACGCCGATGATCGATGCGCTGGCCGTGTCCCCCGTCAGGGCCGAGACGGCGCTGGCCGCCAGCAGGATCAGCACCAGCGGGTTGAGAAAGCGCGCCAGCAACTGCCCCAGCATGGCCTGGGGCCGGGACTTGAGCTGGTTGGGGCCGTAGCGCGCCAGCCGTGTGGCCGCTTCGCCGTGGCTCAGGCCTGAATGGACGGTGAGCTCGTCCATGGGCGTGGTTATTCGATCCGCGCCAGCGTGGCTCCGGCGGCCTGAAAGCCGCCCGCAGGCGTGTGCTGCCGGATGTGGCCCGCGCGGTGCGCGTGCACCTGCATTTCCATCTTCATCGCCTCCATCACCGCCACCAGATCGCCGGCCTGCACGGCGGCGCCGTCGGCCACTTTCCAGGACAGCAGGGTGCCGGCGGCGGGGGCGGTGACGGCGTGCTCGTCGGCGGCGGGTGTGGCATCGGCGGGCGCCGCGGCCCCGCCCGGCTGCGCCGCCGCCAGGCCCGCCAGCAGATGCGCGGGCAGGCCCAGCAGCACGCGCCGGCCGTCGATCTCGATGGCGGTGCGCATCAATCCATCGGTGGCGGGCGGCTCGGGCCGGGCAGCGGGCTCGGCCTGCCACTGGCGCGCCAGATCGGTTTCGATCCAGCGGGTGTGCACGGCCAGTTTGTCATCGCTGGTGAAGTCGGCGTGCTGCATCACCGCGCGGTGAAAGGGCAACACGGTGGGCACGCCTTCGATGGTGAATTCGGCCAGGGCGCGGCGCGCGCGCTCGATGGCGGCCTGGCGCGTGGGGCCCCACACGATCAGCTTGGCCAGCAGGGAGTCGAATTGGCCGGCCACCAAAGAGCCGGCGGCCACGCCGCTGTCCACGCGCACGCCCGGGCCGCCGGGCGTGTCGAAGCGGGTGATGCGCCCGGGCGCGGGCAGAAAGCCGCGGCCCACGTCCTCGGCGTTGATGCGGAACTCGAAGGCGTGGCCGTGCGGGGCGGGCACGTCGCCGGCATCGAGCCGCGCGCCCTCGGCCACACGGAACTGCTCGCGCACCAGGTCGAAGCCGGTGGTTTCCTCGGTCACCGGGTGCTCGACCTGCAGGCGGGTGTTGACCTCCAGGAAGGAGATCGCGCCGCTCTGGCTGAGCAGAAACTCGACCGTGCCGGCGCTGACGTAGCCGGCGGCGCGGCAGATGTCGACGGCGGCCTGGTGGATGCGTGCGCGCTGCGCGTCGCTGAGGAAGGGCGCGGGGGCTTCCTCCACCAGCTTCTGGTTGCGCCGCTGCAGCGTGCAGTCGCGCGTGCCCAGCACGCGCACGTTGCCGTGGGCGTCGGCCAGCACCTGCGCCTCGATGTGGCGCGGCTGGTCCAGAAACTGCTCGACGAAGCATTCGCCGCGGCCGAACGCGGCCTGGGCCTCGCGCACGGCGGAGGCAAACAGCTCGTCGATCTCGTCCAGCTGCCACACCACCTTCAGCCCGCGCCCGCCGCCGCCATACGCGGCCTTGATGGCCATCGGCAGGCCGTGCTGGCGGGCAAAAGCGTGGATCTCGGCCACGTCGCGTACCGGCTCGGTGGTGCCCGCGGCCAGTGGCGCGCCCACGCGCAGGGCCAGCGCGCGCGCGCTCAGCTTGTCGCCCAGCAAGGCCATGGCGGCGGGCGGCGGGCCGATCCAGGTCAGGCCTGCGTCGATCACGGCCTGGGCGAAGGCGGCGTTTTCGGACAGAAAGCCGTAGCCGGGGTGCACGGCGTCGGCGCCGCTCGTTTGTGCGACGGCGATCAGCTTGCCGATGTCGAGGTAGGTGTCGGCCGGGCGCTGGCCGTGCAGGGCGTGGGCTTCGTCGGCCATGCGCACGTGCAGGGCGTCCAGGTCGTCGTCGGCATACACGGCCACGCTGCGCAGGCCGTGGTCGCGGCAGGCGCGGACGATGCGCACGGCGATTTCGCCCCGGTTGGCGATCAGCACTTTCTTCATTCTGGGGTTCCTTGGATTTCGGCAAACGGCGCCAGCGGTTTGAATTGAATCCATGCGCCGGGCGGGATTTGCGCCGCCAGATCGAGGTGCCAGGGCGCCACGCAGCCGATGACGGGGTAGCCGCCGGTCAGCGGATGGTCGGCCAGGAACAGCACCGGCTGGCCGTTGGCGGGCACCTGGATGGCGCCGGTCACCGTGCCTTCGCTGGGCAGCTCCTGCGTCTGCGCGCGCGTGAGGGGCACCTCGCCCTGCAGGCGCAGGCCCACGCGGTCGGCCTGCTGGGTGAGCTGCCAGCGCTGCGCCGCCAGCAGGGTCACGGCTTCGGGCGTGAACCAGTCGGTGCGCGGGCCGAGGGTGACGTCCAGCGTGACGGTGTCGCCCGCCTTGGGCAGGGGTGGCGGCGCCAGGTCGGGCGTGGCCACGGCGCTGCAGGCGCGCGTGTCGCCCACCGGCAGATGTTGGCCGGCGGTGAGCGCGGGCGGGCCGATCTTGGCCAGGGTGTCGCGGCTGGCGCTGCCCAGCACGGGCGCGATGACGAAGCCGCCGCGCACCGCCACGTAGCTGCGCAGGCCGGTGGCGGGTTGGCCCAGCATCAAGGTGTCGCCAGCGGCCAGGGCCAGGGCCTGGTTGCGCTCGACCGGCCAGGTGCGGCCGTCAGCGCGGCTGAGCATGAGCGCGCCCGTGGCGCCGGTGACGGCCAGCACCGTGTCGCCCTGGCTCGTCAGTTGCAGGCCGCCGGCCAGCGCTTCGAGCACAGGCTGGTTGGATGCGTTGCCCACCAGCCGGTTGGCGCGGCGCATGGCGCCCGCATCCAGCGCGCCGGCGGCCGACACGCCCTGCGCCGCCAAGCCGGGGCGGCCGGCGTCCTGCACCAGCGTTTGCAGGCCGCTGGCTTGCACGATGAGGGCCGGGCGCCCGTCGTCTGGCGGGGTGGCGCCGGATGTGGATTTCAAGGTTTTTTGGCCGCTGGCCCTCGTGGGGTATGCGCCATCAGCTATTGATTTTGTAGTTTCATCGACAAAGTGCACACGCATGCCCGGCTGCAGCAGCGCGGGTGGGTCGCGCGCCAGGTCCCACATCTTCAAATCGGTGGTGCCCAGCAACTGCCAGCCGCCGGGCGTGGCATCCGGGTACACGGCGGCAAAGGTGCCGGCCAGCGCCACCGAGCCGGCGGGCACGCGGGTGCGCGGCGTGGCGCGGCGCGGCACGTTCAGGCTGGGGTGGCCGCCGCTCAGGTACGCAAAGCCGGGCGCAAAGCCGCAGAAGGCCACGGTGTAGTCCTGCCCGGTGTGGCGCGCGATCAGCTCGGTCGGGGTGATGCCCAGCAGCGCGGCGACTTCGGCCAGGTCTTCGCCGTCGTAGCGCACCGGGATTTCGATGCGCGGGCCATCCTGCTCGACCGGGCCGGAAATGTCGCGCTGCGCCAGCGCGTGCGCGAGCGCGGCGACATCCGGTTCGCCGGGCTGCAGATGAAGCAGCAGCGTGCGCGCGGCCGGCACGATTTCGTCGATGCCGGCGATGGGTGCGCGCTGCAGCGAGGCGAGCAGGGCCAGCGTCTGCTCCAGGTCGTCCAGTTCGACCAGCAGCGCGCGGGGGTTGACGGGCAAAAAGCGCACGATGCTCCTCGGTCAGACGTGATAGCGGCTGTCGGGCACGTCGGTGATGAACATGTGGCCCGGCGCGTGCGTGACGGCAAAGGGCACGCCCGAGGCCATCACGGCGGCCTGCGGCGTGACGCCGCAGGCCCAGAACACCGGCACCTCGCCGGGGTCGATGCGCACCGCATCGCCAAAGTCGGGCCGGCCCAGGTCGGCGATGCCCAGCGCCGCCGGGTCACCCACGTGCACGGGCGCGCCGTGCACGGCCGGAAAGCGCCCCGAGATCGACACCGCGTCGGCCACGCGCTGCGCGGCGATCGGGCGCATCGACACCACCAGCTCGCCGTGCAGGCGCCCCGCCGGGCGGCAGGGGCGGTTGGTGCGGTACATGGGCACGTTGCGGCCCTGGCTGATGTGGCGCACCTCGATGCCCGCTTCTTGCAGAGGGGCCTCGAAGGTGAAGCTGCAACCGATCAGGAAGGTGACCAGGTCGGGGTGCTCCTGCCATAGCGGCGTGGCGTCGCTCACTTCGCCGGCCAGCTGGCCGGCGCGCCAGACGCGGTACAGCGGGATATCGCGGCGCACATCGGCGCCTTCGGCCAGCACCGTCTGGTGCGCGCCGGCCTCGATCACGTCGAGCACCGGGCAGGGCTTGGGGTTGCGCTGGGCGTACAGCAAAAAGTCCCAGGCCCAGTCGCGCGGCAGCGCGATCATGTTGGCCTGCGTCATGCCGGGCGCCACGCCGGCCGTGGGCTCGACCTTGCCGGCGCGGTAGGCGGCGCGCGCCTGGCGCGCGGCATCGACCGCCGCGTTCATTGGACTACCCTCCGTGCTGCGCACTGCGGGATTCGCGCTTGGGAGCGGCCCGGCGCGCTCATGCCGCCTCCCGGGTGGCGAAGGGAGCGAGCGCCACGCCGGCCTGCTGCAGCGTGCGGCGCAGTTGGGCGGCCATCGCCACGGCGCCGGGGCTGTCGCCGTGCACGCAGATGGAGTCGGCGCGCACCGGCGCCAGGCTGCCGTCCACGGCCTCGACCACGCCCTCGCGCACCAGCCGCAGCATGCGCGCGGCTACCACGGCGGGGTCGTGCAGCACGGCCCCGGCTTCGCGCCGCGACACCAGCGTGCCCTGCGGCGTGTAGGCGCGGTCGGCAAAGGCTTCGGCGACCACGCGCAGGCCGGTGTCCTCGGCCCAGCGCACCAGGGGCGAGCCGGCCAGCGCGACCAGCGCCAGGCCGGCGTCGATGGCGCGGATGGCGGCGATCACGTCGCGCGCCTGGCGCTCGTCGTGCGCGATGGTGTTGTACAGCGCGCCGTGCGGCTTGACGTAGCGCACCTGCGTGCCGGCTGCGGCGGCCAGGCCTTGCAGCGCGCCGATCTGGTAGATCACGCTGGCCACCAGGTCGCTGCTGGCCACGTCCATGTTGCGCCGCCCGAAGCCGAGCAGGTCGGGGTAGGCCACGTGCGCGCCCACCACCACGCCGCGCGCCTGCGCGGCGCGCAGCGTGGCCAGGATGCCGGCCGGATCGCCCGCGTGAAAGCCGCAGGCCACATTGGCGCTGGTGACGATGTCGAGCATGGCGGCATCGTCGCCCATGATCCAGGCGCCCAGGCTTTCGCCGAGGTCGCTGTTCAGGTCGATCTGCATCGGGGTCACCTCGCTTGTGCAATGCTTGTCGGGCGGCCCGTCGCTTCAGGCGGCGACCGTGGCGTCGGTCAACTCGCGGCCGCGCGTTTCGGGCAGCAGCAGGCTGGCGACGATCACCAGCAGGTAGGCGCCGGCCGCCATGTAGCCGATGGCCACGCCCAGCGACATCGAACTGCCCATGATGCCGACCACGGCCGGGAAGATGGAGCCGACGGCGCGGCCGAAGTTGTAGCAAAAGCCCTGGCCCGAGCCCCGGATGTCGCTGGGATAGAGCTCCGACAGAAAGGCGCCCATGCCCGAGAAGATACCCGACAGGAAGAAGCCGAGCGGAAAGCCCAGCACCATCATGGCGGCGTCGGTGATGGGCAGCTGGGTGTAGCAGATGACCAGCACGCCGGCGCACAGCGCGAACAGCATGAAGCCGTTGCGGCGGCCCAGCCGGTCGCTCAGCCAGGCGCTGGTGAGGTAGCCCGCGAACGAGCCGGCGATCAGCACGATCAGGTAGCCGCTGGTGTTGAGCACCGACAGATTGCGCTCCATCTTCAGGTAGGTCGGCAGCCAGGTGGTGACGGCATAGTACGCGCCCTGCATGCCGGTGGCCAGCAGGCTCGCCAGCACCGTGGTGCGCAGGATGCCGGGCTTGAAGATGAGCAGGAAGTTGCTGCGCTGGCCGCTGGCCGCCAGCCTGGCCTGCGTGTCCTTGAACACCTGCGGGTCGCTGATGTTGCGCCGGATGTAGAGGATCAGCAGGGCCGGCAACACGCCGAGCCAGAACAGCACGCGCCAGGCCAGGGCCGGCTCGGCCAGCGCGTACACGGCCCAGAAGGCCAGCGCCGAGATGCCCCAGCCGATGGCCCAGGCGCTTTGCACCAGGCCGACGGCCTTGCCGCGGTGGCGCGCGCTGATCATCTCGGCGATCAGCACCGAGCCCACCGACCATTCACCGCCAAAGCCCAGCCCCTGCAGCGCCCGCGTGACGAACAGCTGCTCGGGTGAGTGCGTGAAGCCGCTCAGGAAGGTGAAGGCGCTGAACCACAGCACCGTGACCTGCAGCATGCGCACCCGCCCGTACCGGGGTCGGCCAGGATGCCGGCCAGCCAGCCGCCGATGGCCGAGGTGATCAGCGCGCCGGTGGCGATGTAGCCTGCCTGCGCCTTGGTCATGCCCCACAGCGCGATCAGCGTGGGGATCATGAAGGTGTAGATCATGTAGTCGAACGCATCGACCCCATAACCGAGGAAGGCGGCCAAGAGCGTCTTGCGCTCTTCCTGATTGGTTTCCTTGAGCCACATGGTGTGCCTTTCGTGTGTCGGGAAGGGGCTGGTGCTGCGCCCGTACTTTCTATTGATCAACCAAACATATAAATTGTTGAACAAAAATGAAGATTTCAAAATAGGGATTACCCTGATCCGACGGTCATGGGCGCGCACCCGGCTGGCTACACTCGGGCCATCTCGTGCCACGGCGCCGCGCGCCAGCCTGCAACCGGAGTTCGCCCTTGAACGCCTCGCCTGACCTGCCGCCCATGGTGATCGATCGCGCGGCCGAGCGCCTGCGCAGCCAGCTCGTCAGCGGCGCGCTGCTGCCGGGCCAGCGCCTGTCGGAGGTGGCGCTCAGCGCCAGCCTGGGCATTTCGCGCAATAGCCTGCGCGAGGTCTTCCGGCTGCTCACCAAGGAAGGCCTGCTGCGCCACCTGCCCAACCGCGGCGTGTTCGTGGCCATTCCCAGCATGGCCTCGATCATCGACATCTACCGCGTGCGCCGCATGGTCGAGTGCCAGGCGCTGGCGCAGGCCATCGCGCAGCATCCGGCGCGCCGTGCCATGCGCGAGGCCGTGGCCGAGCAGCGCCGGCTGGCCCAGGCCGGCCGCTGGCAGGACGTGGGCTCGGCCAACATGCGCTTTCACCAGGGCGTGGTCGCCCTGGCCGACAGCGAGCGCCTGGACGCGCTGTTCGCCCACCTGCTGGTGGAGCTGCGGCTGGCCTTCGGCATGCTGCGCGACGCCGAGTTTCTGCACGCGCCCTACGTCGAGATGAACGCCGCGATCCTCGAGCGCTTCGAGGCCGGCGACATGGCGCGCGCCGCCGAACTGATGCGCGAGTACCTGACGCACTCCGAGCGCGCCGTGCTTAGTGCCCATGCACGGCACGTGGGCGACGCCGGGGCCACGCCGGCGGCAGCACCCAAGGGGCGTCGAAAGCTATCGGAAAAGTAGCATTCCGGGATTGACAGACGCCGGCTATCGGGCGTTTGGGCTTGAAATTTCTACAACAGCCGCCCGAACCACCACACCGACAGCCCGCCCGCCAGCAGCACCAGGGCCGCGCCGGCCAGGGCGAACAGGGAGGTGACCTCGGTCTCCTTCTTCTCCAGCGTCAGGCGGCTGGACAGGCTCTGGTAGACCTTCTTGAGGTCGTGCGCGGTGCCGGCGTAGAAGTAGTCGGCGGCGGTCTTCTGCGCGATGGCCTTGAGCGTGGCCTCGTCCAGGCGCACGCGCATGGACCAGCCCTCGAAGCCGATGATCTCGCCGTCCACCGTGCCGATGCCCACGGTGTAGACCTTGACGCCGCGGTCGGCGGCCATCTGGGCGGCGTCCAGCGGGTCGACGCCGGTGGTGCGCTGGCCGTCGGTCAGCATGATGATGGCGGCCGAGCGGTAGGAGCCGGGCGGCACGGGCACGAACTCGTCCTGTTTGGGCGGCGACAGGTCCAGCGAGCGGCCCAGGCCGTCGCCGCGCATGCGGTCGGGGCTGAGCTGCTGCAGCTCGATGCCGGCCTTGGGAAACAGCGTGGCCAGCGAGATCACGATGGCGTTGCCGGTGGCGGTGGCGCGCTGCAGCTGAAAGCGGTCGATGGCGGCGATCAGGTCCTGGCGGTTGAGCGTGGGCCCCTGCGCCACCTGGGCCGAGCCGGCAAAGGCGACGACGCCGACCTTGATGTCGCGCGGCAGCTCGGCCAGGAAGGTCTTGGCCGCCTCCTGCGCGGCGATCAGGCGGTTGGGCTCGACGTCGGTGGCGCGCATGCTGGCCGACACGTCCATCGCCAGGATGATGGTCTGCTGGTTGGACGGCAACGTGACCAGCGCCACCGGCCGCGCGCTGGCCAGCACCAGCGTGGCCAGCGCCAGCAGCATCAGCAGCGGCGGCAGGTGGCGGCGCCAGCCGGGGCCACGCCCCAGGGCCTCGCGCACCAGGGCCAGGCTGGCGTAGCGCACGGCGGCCCTGCGCCGGCGGCGCAGCAGCCACAGGTACAGCAGCACCAGCAGCGGCAGCGCCAGCAGCAGCCACAGGAACTGCGGCCACAGAAAGCCCGGCTGCGGGATCGCCGCGGGCCATTTCAGGGAGCGGAGCCAGTCGAGGTTCATGGACGCATCGGGTACGAAACCATTGTGGCCCGATCAGGCGCTGTTGCGAAGGTGCGCGGGCAGGCCCCCGCCGCTGGCCGCCCGCACGCGCTGGCGGCGCAGCTCGATGAAGCGCACCAGGGCGTCCAGCAGCGCGCCGTCGGTGGCCAGCTCCAGCGTGTCCACCCCGGCGTTGGTCAACGCGGCGCGCAGTTGCTGCTCGCGCTGCGCCGCGCGCTGCGCGAAGCGGCGGCGAAAGCCGGCGTCGTGCGTGTCCACCAGCAGCTGCTCGCCGCTCTCGGCATCAAGCAGGGTCAGCAGGCCCAGGTCGGGCAGGGCGCGCTCCAGCGGGTCGAGCAGGCGCACGGCCAGCACCTCGTGGCGCACGGCCAGCTGCGCCAGCGGCCGCTCCCAGCCGGGCTCGCTGATGAAGTCCGACACCACGAACACGCTGGAGCGCCGGTGGATGAGGTGGCCCGCTGCCTGCAGCAGCTCGGCCAGGCGCGTGCTGGCCGGCGCCTGGGCGGCGGCGCGCGCGGGCCGGTGCATGACGGCGTGCAGCAGCTGCAGCACGTGGGCGCGGCTGGCACGCGCCGCAATCACCTGCTCCACCCCCGCGCCGTACAGCAGCGCGCCCACGCGGTTGCCGTGGCGCGTGAGCAGCCGCGCCAGCACGGCCACGAACTCGGCCAGCAGCTGGCGCTTGCTTTGCGCGCCCGAGCCGAAGTCGACCGAGCCGCTTAGGTCCAGCAGCAGCCAGGCGCTCATCTCGCGGTCTTCGGTGAACACGCGCACGTGCGGCGTGTCCAGCCGTGCGGTGACGTTCCAGTCGATGTGGCGCACGTCGTCGTGCAGCTGGTATTCGCGCAGGTCGGCCAGGTCCAGGCCGGTGCCCCGCATCAGCGTGCGGTGGTGGCCCTGCAGCAGGCCGTCCAGGCGCTTGATCACGGTCCACTCCAGCCGGCGCAGCAGCTGCTCGGCGTCGGGCGGCTGCTGCACGCCGGCGGCCGGCGCGCGCGCGTTGGGCACGGCGTGCGGCCGGGGCGGGCGGGGGCGCAGCCAGCCTCTCATGGCTTTCAGGCTACGCGCCGCTCGTGCTGCAGCGGCTTGGCCGGCGGCGGCACGTGGTCCATCACGCGGTGCACCAGCTCGTCGGCCGACAGGTTGTCGGACAGGGCCTGGTACGACAGCACCACGCGGTGGCGCAGCACGTCGGGCGCCAGGTCGCTCATGTCCTCGGGCAGGGCGTAGCCGCGCCCGCGCATCAGCGCCAGCGCGCGCGCGCCCTCGATCAGGCCGATGGTGGCGCGCGGGCTGGCGCCGTAGGTGATCAGCGGCGCCAGCTCGGCCAGGCCGGCCGCGGCCGGCGCGCGCGTGGCCGACACCAGGCGCACCGCGTACTGCACCAGCGAGGGGTCGACGTAGACCTCGCGGCATTCGCGCTGCAGCTGCACCAACTGTTCCATGCTGGCCACCGGCTGCACCTCGATGCGCGGGCCGGTGACGCGCTGGGCAATGACGAACTCCTCCTCGTCGCTGGGGTAGTCCACCAGCACCTTCATCAAAAAGCGGTCCACCTGCGCCTCGGGCAGGGGGTAGGTGCCCTCGGTCTCGATCGGGTTCTGCGTGGCCATGACCAGGAAGGGCTCGGGCACGAAGTGAGTCTGCCCGGCGATGGTGACCTGGCGCTCCTGCATCACCTCCAGCAGGGCGCTCTGCACCTTGGCCGGCGCGCGGTTGATCTCGTCGGCCAGCAGCAGGTGGGTGAACACCGGGCCCAGCGCGGTGCTGAACTCGCCGCTCTTCTGGTTGTAGATGCGCGTGCCGATCAGGTCGGCCGGCACCAGGTCGGGCGTGAACTGGATGCGCTTGAACTGCCCGTGCAGCACCCCGGCCAGGGTCTTGATGGTGAGCGTCTTGGCCAGGCCCGGCACGCCCTCCACCAGCAGGTGGCCGCCGGCCAGCAGGGCCACCATCACGCGCTCCAGAAAGCGGTCCTGGCCCACCACCACGCGCTTGACCTCGTACAGGATCTTCTGCATGCGCTCGGCGGTTTCGGTCTTGGGCGAAAAGCGCTGGTCGTCGGCTTGGGTCATGCGTGGCGTGCTCCTGAAATAATAGTCAAAACGGAATCTGCCCGGCGCCGGCGGCGGCGTTCTCGATCGGCACCGCGAAGCCGATGCCGATGAAGGTGCGCGCCGACGTCGGGTTGAGGATGGCGGTGACGATGCCCACCACCTGGCCGTCCATGGTGATGAGCGGCCCGCCCGAGTTGCCGGGGTTGGCGGCGGCGTCGAACTGGATCAGGTTGCGCATGATCTGCCCGCCCTCGGGCGAGCGGAACGCCCGCCCCAGGCCCGACACCACGCCGCTGGACACCGAGGGCCCGATGCCGAACGGAAAGCCGATGGCCACCACCTCCTCGCCCGGCTGCAGGTCGCCCGTGGTGCGCAGGGTGGCGGCCTGCAGGTCGTCGGGCAGCTTGCTGGCGCGCAGCACCGCCATGTCGTTGTCGGGCTGCACGTTGACGATGCCGGCCGGGCTCTCGGTGCCGTCGGCAAAGGTCACGGTGATCTTCTCGGCCTCCTGCACCACGTGCAGGTTGGTCAGGATGGTGCCGTTGTCGCGGATCACCACCCCGGTGCCGATGCCGCGGCCCAGCTCCACCTGGCCCTTCTTGCCCTTCTTGCCTTCGATGACGCCTTCCACCCGCACCACCGACGGCGCCACCGTGGCGGCCGCGCGTGCCGCCTGCGAGGGCAGCACCTTGGTGGCGGCCGTGTGCAGCACGGCGGCGTCGATGTCCTTTTGCGTCAGCGCGCGCGGCGCCGGCACACGCCAGGGGCCCAGCGCCAGCGCCCCGCCCAGCGCCAGCGCGCCGATGGCGGACCACAGCGCGGCTGGGTGGCGCCAGCCGGCGGCCCAGCGGCGGCGCCAGACGCCCGCCTGGCGCACCGGCGGCGTGGTCGGCGGCATGACCAGCGGCTTGGTTGGGTTCGGCTCGGGCGCCGCGGCAGCCGCCGGCGCGGCCGATGAGGGCGATTGGCTGTAGAGCGCGGTGCGGCGCATGGTCTCACCCCGGACATCGAAAGGGCAATGGGATGCACGGTAGCATGGTTTGCCCCCTGTGTGGGTATGAAAAGGTCATTGACATGCACGACGAGACGGGCAGCGCCGGCGGCACACCCTGGCGCCTGGACTGGGCGCAGGCGCCGCAGGGCTGGAACTGGGCCGCGCAGGACGGCGACGGCCGCTGGTACTGGTACCGCACGCGGCCGCAGCCGGGCTTTGCCGGCCGCGTGTGGCGCGCCAACTCGCGCAGCCAGCAGCTGGCGGGGCAGGGCGCGCCCAACGAGGACTGGCACCTGACGCTGTGCGAGCGCGGCGGCTGATACGCTTGCCCCCATGGCTCGCTGGATCGACACCCACTGCCACCTGGATGCACCGGAGTTTGCGCCCGACGCCCGCGCGGTGCGTGCCCGGGCGGCTCATCAAAATGTAGCGCTGTGCGTGATCCCGGCGGTCGAGGCGCCGGCCTTCGAGGGCGCGCGCGCGCTGGCGCACCAGCTGGGCGACGCCTACGCGCTGGGCATCCACCCGATGTGCGTGGCGCGCGCGGCCGACGACGCGCTGGCGCAGCTGGACGCGGCGCTGACGCGCCACGCCGCCGACCCGCGCCTGGTGGCCGTGGGCGAGATCGGGCTGGACTACTTCGTGCCCGAGCTGGCCGCGCCCGGCCCGCTGCGCGCGCGGCAGGAGCACTTCTATCGCGAGCAGCTGAAGCTGGCGCGCCGCCATGGGCTGCCGGTGATCCTGCACGTGCGCCGCTCGGTGGACGCCATCCTCCAGGGCCTGCGCGAGATCGAGGTGGCGGGCGGCATCGCCCACGCCTTCGGCGGCAGCCGCCAGCAGGCCGACCAGTTCCTGCAGCTGAGCTTCAAGCTGGGCTTTGGCGGCGCCCTGACCTACGAGCGCGCCACGCGCCTGCGCGCGCTGGCCACGGCGCTGCCGGCGCACGCCATCGTGGTGGAGACCGACGCCCCCGACATCCCGCCGCAATGGCTGTACGCCAGCGCCGCCCAGCGTGCCGCGGGCGCCGCCACCGGCCGCAACGAGCCAGGCGAGCTGCCGCGCATCGCCGCCGTGCTGGCCGGCTTGCGCGCGGTGCCGGTCGAGGCCTGGGCGGCGCAGACCACCGCCAACGCCTGCTCGGCGCTGCCGCGGCTGGCGGCGCTGGTGGATGACGAATGATCAGTCGTCATGCCCGGGCCCTTGCGGTACCCCCGCCGGCAGATCGGCATCGGTGGCCCACCAGCCCTGCGCCAGCGCGCCCAGCGCGATGCCGGCCACGGCCCACAGCAGCGTGACGTTGCCTGCGCCCAGGCCGGCGATGGCCGGGCCCGGGCACACGCCCGTCAGGCCCCAGCCCACGCCGAACAGGGCCGCGCCGGTCAGCATGCGGCCGTCCCAGCGGCTCTCATGCACGCCAAAGCGCCCGCCCAGCAGGGGCGCCTTCAGCCAGTGCGCCAGCCCCTTGTAGGCCAGCAGCGCGCCGCCGGCGCCGCCGGCCATCACCAGCATCAGGCCCCAGTCGCGCCACTGCAGAAAGCTCAGCACCACCTCGGGCCGGATCATGCCGGCCAGCGCCAGCCCAAAGCCGAACAGCGCCCCCGCGGCCAGCGTGGCCAGTGCCTTGCCAATGTTCATACGATCCACCGCGTGACCAGGTTGGCCGTCAGCATGGCGGTGGCCAGAAAGGTGAGCACCGCCAGCGCCGAGGGCCATTGCAGCGAGCCCAGCCCGCAGATGCCGTGGCCCGAGGTGCAGCCGCGCCCGCGCCGCGCCCCGTAGCCGGTGACGAAGCCGCCTGCCAGCAGCAGCCACCAGGGCACGGCGGTGGTTTCGGCCACGCCCTGGCCCTGCCACAGCCACCAGGCCAGCGCGCCCAGCACCAGGCCCAGCGCGTACAGCAGGCGCCAGCCGCGCGAGTCCAGCCACGGAGCCTGCTGAAAGAACGGCCGCCGCAGCGCGTAGGACCAGGTGGTGGTGAACACCGAGCTCATGCCGCCGACGCGGCCCGTCAGCACGAACAGCAGCGCCACGCCGGCGCCCACGCACAGGCCGCCCAGCAGGTAGTTCAGCCAGCCGGTGGGGAAAAGGGTTTGCCAGATCGTCATGCGCCGATGGTAGCCGGCAGCCGACGCCGCTGCCCGGGGGGCTCAGATCCAGCCGCCCGGCCCGGGGCTGGTGTGGATGGTGAACTCGGGCGTGCCGCCGAGCACGAAGGCGCCCAGCACCAGGCTCAGCAGCGACATGAAGATGCTGGCCCAGAACGCCGTCCAGAAGCCGCCGACGTGAAAGCCGCGCACCAGCGCGCCCACCAGCATCAGCACCAGCGCGTTGATGACCAGCAGGAACAGCCCGAAGGTGACCAGCGTCAGCGGCAGCGTCAGCACCACCAGCAGCGGCCGCACCACCGCGTTGGCCAGCCCCAGCAGCAGGGCGGCCACGATGAGCGCGCCGGCGCCATCGAAGCGCAGGCCCTTGAACACGTGGCTGGCCACCCACAGGCCGAACGCCGTGATGGCCCAGTGCAGCAGGAAGGGGGTGAGGTTGGCGAGCATGGGTCGGAGGCGGTGGTGCAGAAAACGAAGCTTGCATTCTGCACCGCCGCCGCCCGCGACAATCGGCGGCATGACCCCCGTTGCCCCGCACGCACCCCTGCAGGTGCACGCCCTCGCGCTCGATTCCCCCGGCGGTGCCCGCATCACCGGCTGGAGCGCCGCCTTTGCCTCCGGCCTGTCGCTCGTCGTCGACGAAGAGGGCGAGCACAAGACTGCGTTGCTGCGCCTGCTGGCCGGCGAGGCGGCGCCGGCCGCGGGCTCGGTGCGCTGGGGCGGCGCCGACGTCGCGGCGCTGGACGCGGCCGAGCGCGCGGCACGCATCTTCTGGCGCGACCCGCGCGAGCCCTGGCCCGAGCTGTCGCCCGAGCAATGGGCGCGGCAGCAGGCCGGGTGCCACCCCGGCTGGCGCGCGGCCGACTGGCAGGCGCTGGTGCAGGGGCTGGGCCTGGACGAACACCGGCACAAGGAGATGTTTCGCCTGTCCACCGGCGGCAAGCGCAAGGTGCTGCTGGCCGCGGCGCTGGCCAGCGGCGCGCCGCTCACGCTCATCGACGAGCCCGAGGCCGCGCTCGATGGGCCTTCGATCCGCCACCTGCGCCAGGCGCTGGCGGCCGAGGCGCGGCGCTGCCGGGAGAGCGGGCGGGTGATCGTGGTGGCGAACTACGAGGCCGTGCCCGACGTGCCCTGGGGGCAGGTGCTGCGCCTGGCGTGACGGGGCCAGGCCGCACGGCATGCCGCGACGAAGCGGCTTGAAGAGATGATTCGGCCCGCAGCCAGCGTGCATCATGCGCCAACAGCTATCGAAAACAAAGCATACGCGGCTTTGCGGCAGGCGTCGCCGGTGCGCTTGGCCGTAGGCCACAATGGCGGCCGTCCATCTTCAGGCCCGCCCATGTCCCGCACCCACCACCACGACCCGCACCGCGAATCCCACAACGCCCACAACGCCGGCTGGCTGCGCGCCGCCGTGCTGGGCGCCAACGACGGGCTGCTGTCGACCAGCGGCCTGGTGGTCGGCATGGCGGCGGCCGGCACCGACCTGCGCGTGCTGCTGCTGACGGCGGCGGCGGGGCTGACGGCCGGCGCGTTCTCGATGGCCGCGGGCGAATACGTCTCCGTCAGCTCGCAGGCCGACGTCGAGCAGGCCGACCGCGCCACCGAGGCGCGCGAGCTGGTCGACCAGCCCGAGCAGGAGCTGCGCGAGCTCACCGGCATCTACCGCCGGCGCGGCCTGTCGCCCGAGCTGGCGGCCCAGGTGGCGCACGAGCTGACGGCGCACAACGCGCTGGACGCCCACCTGCGCGACGAGCTGGGCATCACCGCGCACAACGAGGCGCGCCCGCTGCAGGCCGCGCTGGCCTCGGCCGGGTCCTTCGTGGCCGGCGCGCTGCCGCCCATCCTGATCGTGCTGCTGTACCAGGGCGCCGGCCTGACCTCGCTGCTGATCGGCGCCACGCTGGCGCTGCTGGCCGCGCTGGGCGCCATGGCCGCCAGGCTGGGTGGCGCGCCCATGGGCAAGGGCGCCGCGCGCGTGCTGTTCTGGGGCGCGCTGGCGATGGGCGCCTCGGCGCTGATCGGGCAGCTGTTCGGGACCGGGTCGGCGGGGTGAGGGTGCTGCCCGGCCTATGAGTCAAATCAGGCTCTGGCGCGCATCCAGAAAGCGCGAGAAGCTATCGAAACGAGAGAAATGGGCGGAAGCTGGCGTCAGGCTGTCAAGCCGTTGGCTGCGGCCTTGGTCATGGGCAGCGTGGTCTTGCAGCGCGGGTAGTGGATGCAGCCCCAGAAGCGCTCGCCGGTCTTGCGCGAAGCACGGCCAGCCATTTTCACGCCGCAACTCGGGCACGTCGGGCGCCAGTATTCGCCGTCGAACGCCGTCGCCAGCAGTGCGGCCTGCTGCTCGGGCGTGCGCGCAGCGATCAGCGCCAGCAACCCATCGCCATCCTGCGCGTTGATGCCGTTGGCGCGGGCGAAGGTCAGTGCGTCGGCGGTAAAGCGCGAGGTGGTGGCGTAGGTGCCGCGCTTGAGGCCGTGCGAGGCCATCACGCCGAAGAACTCGGGCATGGCCGACACCGGCACCGCCTTGTCCTGCCAGTGCTTGCACTGCACCACGCCCACCGGTGCACCGCCCGCGTGGCGCGAATGCAGCCACACATCGACCCCGCCGTCGGCGCCATGCGACTGCGCCCGCGTCTCGAAACCCGCTTGGGCAAACAGCTGCTCCACCACCGCCTCGAAGCGGCGCCATTCGATGGCGGCGAATACCTCGGGGCTCCAATGCGTCAGGCGCTTGTGGGCAGGGGACGCGACAGGGGAGGGCGTCGCAGGCGGCTCAGGTGCGAGGCTGGGTTCCATGCGCTCGTCGCCAGTTGTCGAAACTGGATGCGCCGCGGACGGGCCGCTGGTGGTGGTTGGTTCAACTTGGGTCCGACTGCTTGACGTTGGACGCGCCGTGGCACCTTGCTTGGACGCACTCAATTTGAGAACCAGCATGTGGAAGGCGACGGCCATGGCACCCAATCCAAGCATGATCCATCCAGGGGTTTGCAGCCCCGTTTTGAACGCGCGTACGACGGGGCTTGACCCGAGCATGGTCGGCACCAACAGCATGCCGAGACCCATGGCGATCAGGGTTAAACCGATGGAGAGCGGTGATTCTTTCGTTCTGCGTCGTCGCATGAATGAAAAGAGAAATCGGGAAGGCTCGGCGTAGGAAAGGAGTCTGGCGCTCAGTGTTTGGGCTGACGTTCGGTCTTGTCGCACGGCGCGGCCTCACGCGCTTTTGGCACGGCCCTCCCAAATGCATCCGCAATCCGCTGGGCGCGCGCGGCCGACTGCCTGAGCGCGGCGTTGAGCTGGCGCGCGGGTGGGATCAATGGGGCGGGTTTGCGTTGAATCGTTGCCATGTCTCGGGTTCCTTGACGGCCAGCGTATCGCCCTGCTGAAGGTGAGTGGCCCCGCCTTGCCGCGCCATCGCTTGCTGCCCCATGCGCACGAAGCTGGAGCATTCCTCCACCCACTTCAGGCGCTCGTAGAGGGTGAGTTTGGCGAACGCCTGCAGGCGCTCGTCGCTGATGCGGTAGCGACGAGCGCTGCGGTCGGGCTGGGGCGGGAAGGGTGGCCAGGGATCGGCTTTCATGACTTGGCGGCCTTGATTTTTTGGAGATGGGCCACGTCATCGAGGTCCAGCGGGCGGCCGGCCTGTTGTTTGAGTGCGATCAGGTCGTCGATGGTGGCCACTCGCACCGGCGTGCTGCCGATCTCGAGCGTCAAGGCGCGCTCCTGCAGCACTTGCGAACAGGTCGAGGTAGAACACGTCACTTGCTCCACGAATCTTTCAGGCCCGCGATGCGGTTGAACACCAGCCTGCCGCCCGCCTGATGCTCGCGCCGGTCGGCGACGAAGAAGCCGTGGCGCTCGAACTGAAAGCGGTCCTCGGGCTGCGCGGCGGCCAGTGAGGGCTCGACCACGGCCTGCACGGTGTGCAGGCTGTGGGGGTTGAGCACGCCGAGGAAGTCGCGCCCGCCGGCGTCGGGCTGTTCCTCGGTGAACAGGCGGTCGTACAGGTTGACGGTGGCGGGCACGCCATCGGCCACGCCCACCCAGGTGATGACGCCCTTGACCTTGACGCTGTCGGCGCCGGGGGTGCCCGATTTGGTGTCTTTTATGAGGTTTGCCCGCACCACGTTTTCCTGGCCAGCTGCGTCTTTTGTAGCGCCCAGGCACTCGATGACGTAGCCGTATTTCAGCCGCACCTTGTTGCCGGGGAACAGCCGGAAGAAGCCTTTGGGCGGCGTCTCTTCGTAGTCGGTGCGCTCGATCCACACCTCCTTGCCGAGCATGAAGGCGCGCTGGCCCAGCTCGGGCTGGTGCGGGTGCACGGGGGCGTGGCAGGGCTCCAGGTGCGCGTCGCTGCCGAACACCTCGGCCCAGTTCTCGATGACCAGCTTGAGCGGCTCCAGCACGGCCATGGCGCGCGGGGCGTACGGGTCCAGCGTTTCGCGCAGGGCGGCGTCCAGGGCGGCGTAGTCGGTCCAGGCGTTGCTGGTCTTGGTGACGCCCGAGCGCTCGGCAAACAGGCGCAGGCTTTCGGGCGTGTAGCCGCGGCGGCGCAGGCCGGCCAGGGTGGGCATGCGCGGGTCGTCCCAGCCGCTGACGTGGCGCTCTTCGACCAGCTGGCGCAGCTTGCGCTTGCTGGTGATGACGTGGCCGACGTTCAGGCGCGCAAACTCGTACTGGCGCGGCGGCGGGGCGGTGAGCAGGCCGGCTTCGCACAAACGTTCGAGCAGCCAGTCGTAGAAGGGGCGCTGGTCTTCGAACTCCAGCGTGCAGATGCTGTGGGTGATCTGCTCCAGCGCATCCTCGATCGGATGCGCGAAGGTGTACATGGGGTAGATGCACCAGCGGTCGCCCGTGCGGTGGTGCGTGGCGTGGCGGATGCGGTAGATGGCCGGGTCGCGCAGGTTGATGTTGGGGCTGGCCATGTCGATCCTGGCGCGCAGCACCATGGCGCCGTCGGGGTGCTGGCCACCCCGCATCTCGCGAAAGCGCGCCAGGTTCTCGGCCGGCGTGCGGCTGCGGTACGGGCTGTCGGTGCCGGGCGTGCCGAAGTCGCCGCGGCCGGCGCGCATCTGCTCGGGCGTTTGCTCGTCGACGTAGGCGTGGCCGGCCTCGATCAGGGCTTCGGCCGCGCGGTACATGAAGTCGAAGTCGTCGCTGGCGAAGTATTCGTGCGGCTGCGGCACGCCGGGCTGCGCGGGGTTGTCGGCAAAGGCGTGGCTCCAGCCCAGCCAGTGCACCATCTCGCGGATGGAGTCGACGTATTCCTGCTCTTCCTTCTCGGGGTTGGTGTCGTCGAAGCGCAGGTGGCACACGCCGCCGTATTCCTGCGCCAGGCTGAAGTTCAGCCAGATGCTCTTGGCGTGGCCGATGTGCAGGTAGCCATTGGGCTCGGGCGGAAAGCGGGTGCGGATGCGGGCCGGATCGGGTGCGCCGGCCTGGTGGCTGGCGCCGTCGCCGGGGCCGCCGCCCCAGCGGCGCTGGGCGTAGGTGCCGGCCTGTAGGTCGTGCTCGATGGCCTGGCGGATGAAGTGGCTGGGCTTGGCGGCGTCGGCCGGCGCTGCCGATTTGGGGTTTGACATGCCTGGATTCTAGGTGTAGGCGGCCGGTGTGCCCGCACTGGGTGACGGGCGCGCGCGTGGCCATCATGGCGGCTATGTGCGTGGTCTTTCGGGTTACGCGTCGATACGGGTTTCACGTTCGCTTGGTGCTCCGCGGGGCCCATTGGCGCGTTTAATCGATACGCGGCTGCCGATGGTGCAGCCAGACTTTCATTCGATGGAGAGAACCATGAGATCCATGCAAGCTCTGGCCGTTGTCGGCACCCTGGTCATCGGCGCGCTCGGCTTTGCCGGCACGGCGCAGGCGCGCGACGACGTGTACTGGTCGCTGGGCGTGGGCGCGCCGGGCGTGGCCGTGGGCGTGGGCAACGTGCCGCCGGTGGTCTACGCGCCGCCGCCGGTGTACGTGGCGCCGCAGCCGGTCTACGTGCGCCCGCGTCCGGTCTACGTCGCGCCGCCGCCGGCCTACTATGCGCCGCCGGTGGTCTATCGCCCGGCGCCGGGCTACTACTACGGCCCGCGGGGCGAGCACGGGCGCCGCGGATGGCATCGCCGCCATCACCACGACCGCGACTGGGATTGATTGCCGGCTGAGAGGCTGAGAGTCTTTTGTTCATGCCCGCTGCTCACGCCCCAACGCGCCCACTCGGCGTTGCAAATGCTCGCCGTAGCCCGAGCTACGGCTGTGCTTTGCGCCTTGATTGGGCGCGTTGGGACGCGCTCCTCGGGCACGCCCAAAAAACTCTCAGCCTCTGAGGCCGCGCCGGGCGCTCTGGAATAATCGGGCGCCATGAGCGGCAACACCCTCGGCAAGCTGTTTGCCGTCACCAACTTCGGCGAATCGCACGGGCCGGCCATCGGTTGCGTGATCGACGGCTGCCCGCCGGGCATGGCTCTGTCGGAGGCCGACATCCAGCCCGAGCTGGACCGGCGCCGGCCCGGCACCAGCAGGTTCGTCACCCAGCGCAACGAGGCTGACCAGGTCGAGATCCTGTCGGGCGTGTACCAGGGCCAGACCACGGGAACGCCCATCTGCCTGCTGATCCGCAACCAGGATCAACGCAGCAAGGACTATGGCGAGATCGCGCAGCGCTTTCGGCCCGGCCACGCCGACTACACCTACTGGCGCAAGTTCGGCATTCGCGACCCGCGCGGCGGCGGGCGCTCGTCGGCGCGGCTGACGGCGCCCACGGTGGCGGCCGGCGCGGTGGCGCGCAAGTGGCTGCGCGAGAAGTACGGCACCACGTTTCGCGGCTGCATGACGCAGGTGGGCGAGCTGGCCATCGGCTTCGAGGGCTGGGAGCACGTGGACCGCAACCCCTTCTTCGCCCCCGTGGCCGACGTGTCGGCCATCGAGGATTACATGGGCGCGCTGCGCAAGTCGGGCGACTCCTGCGGCGCGCGCCTGCGCGTGACGGCGCAGCACGTGCCCGTGGGCCTGGGCGAGCCCATTTACGACCGGCTGGACGCCGACATCGCCCATGCGTTGATGGGGCTCAATGCCGTCAAGGGCGTGGAGATCGGCGACGGCTTTGCCAGCGTGGCGCACCGGGGCAGCATGCACGGCGATTCGCTGCGGCCGGGCGGCGGCTTTGCCAGCAACCACGACGGCGGCGTGCTGGGCGGCATCAGCAGCGGGCAGGACCTGGAGGTGGCCATTGCCATCAAGCCCACCAGCTCGATCCTGGTGCCGCGCCAATCGGTCGACGTAACGGGCGCACCCGTCGAGCTGGTCACCAAGGGCCGGCACGACCCCTGCGTGGGCATTCGCGCCACGCCAATCGTCGAGGCGCTGCTGGCGCTGGTGGTGATGGAGCATGCGCTGCGCTGGCGCGCGCAGTGCGCCGACGTGCCGGTGCCCGACGGGTTTTGAGCGCCGGTGGCCGAGCCCGACCTGAGCCATTCCGACGAGGCCCGCCGACTGGCCGGCGTGGCGCACGACCTGCGCCAGCCGCTGGATGCCCTGGCCATCTACGCCGAGCTGCTGGTGCAGGACCCGGCGCAGGCCGCCGAGCTGGCGCCGCGCATGGCGCGCGCCATCGCTCTGGCGCAGGGCCTGGCGCAGTCGCTGCAGGACTTTGCCGCGTGGCGCGGGCAGGCTGCAGCGCCGGTTCGCGTGGGCGTTCATGTCCCCACGCTGCTGGCCGAGCTGGCGGCCGTCTACGAGCCGCAGGCACGCCGCAAGGGCCTGCGCTGGCGCGTGCGCGGCATCGACGCCACGTTCAGCAGCGACCCGGTCTGGCTGCGCCGCATGCTGGGCAATCTGCTGGCCAACGCCATCCGCTACACCGCGCACGGCGGCGTGCTGCTGGCGGTGCGCCGCCGCGCGGCGGGGCTGGTGTTGGAGGTGTGGGACACCGGGCCCGGCCTGGCGGCGGCCGACCGGCAGCGCGTTTTCGAGCCCTTTGTCCGCCTGTCCGCGGCGGGCGAGGGCACCGGCCTGGGCCTAGCCGTGGTGCGCGAGGGCGCACGGCGGCTGGGCTGCGAGGTGACGCTGCGCTCACGCCCGGGGCGCGGCAGCGTGTTCGGGTTGGTTTTCAGTACGTCGTCAGCAGGCCGTTGACGCGGGCGTAGTGCAGCGTCTGCGTGCGGCTTTTGACGCCCAGGCGGCGGAACAGCCGCCACAGGTGCACCTTGACGGTGTGCTCGCTGATGCCCAGGCGCTCGGCGATGTCGCGGTTGGACAGGCCCTCGTCCAGCATCAGCAGCAGCTGCTTCTGGCGCTTGGACAGGCGGGTGACGTCGTCCAGCCCGCCCATCTCGCTGTCGCCTTGCAGCATCAGGCGCAGGGTGTTGACGATCTCGGCCGCGCCGGCGGACTTTTCGATGTAGACGTCGGCGCCGGCCTCGCGGCACCATTCCTCGACGTCGCTGGCCGGGGTGGCGGAGATGACGGCCAGGGGCACGCCGGGATATTGGGCCGACACCAGGCGCACGCCGGACAGGCCCAGGGTGTCGGGCAGCTTCAGGTCCAGGCAGAACAGTTCGGGCTGGCCGCGCGTGGCGATGGCCGGTTCGAGCTCGGACAACTGGCTCAGCTCCACCAACTCGGTGCCCGGGCGCAGGCGGCGCAGCAGCATGACGATGGCCTCGCGCATCAGCGGATGATCGTCAATCACGTAAATGGCCAAAATCAGTCTCCCCGGTTGGTTCAACTCGATTATTGGCTGGAATACCGTTCTTGTTACACCGAAATGATTAAGACGCCACGGTCAGCGTGAGAATTCGGTACAAGTTCACGAAAGCCCTCGGCGCGGCCGGTGCGCGAGTGCGAATCGGGCGCGGTCTTCACGCCTGGCTGGCGGCGCTCAGTAACTGATCCAGTGCCTGCCGCAGCGCCGGCGCCGCAGGGTCGGGCGTGGCCTGCAGCTGCGGCGCCAGCGCCTGCAGCGCGGCGGCGCCTTCGGCCTGCAGGCGCTTGACGGCCTGGCCGGCCTCGCGCGGCGACGCGAAGCCCTGGCTTTGCAGCAGCACGGCGCCGTGCGCGTCGGTCAGCTTGAAGTAAAAGCGCCCGTCGGCCTCGCGGTATTGCTTGAAGCCGGGCAGGCCGGCGGCGGCCTTCCTGCTGGCGGTGGGCGAGGCCTGCGCCGTCAGCGCGCGCAGGCCGACGGCCTGGCGCAGGTTCTGCATGAAGGGCGTGGCCAGGGCGCGCGCCTTGCGGGCGCCGGCCTGCAGGATGACCTCGACCTCCTCGGGGTGCGCCATCAGGTGCTCGTAGCGCGCGCGCATGGGGCCGATCTCGCGCTCGATGCGCTCGAACAGCTGCTGCTTGGCGTCGCCCCAGGCGATGCCGTCCTTGAAGGCCTGGGCAAAGGCGGCGGCCTCGGCATCGTCGGCAAAGGCGCGGTAGACGGCGTACAGCGCCGAGCCTTCGGTGTCCTTGGGCTCGCCGGGCGCGCGCGAATCGGTCACGATGGACATGATCTGCTTGCGCAGCTGCTCGCGCGGGCCGAACAGGGCGATGGTGTTGTCGTAGCTCTTGCTCATCTTGCGCCCGTCCAGGCCGGGCAGCAGGGCCACGTTGTCGTCGATCAGCGCCGCCGGCGGCACAAGGTGCTCGCCGTACAGGTGGTTGAAGCTGGCGGCCATGTCGCGCGCCATCTCGATGTGCTGGATCTGGTCGCGCCCCACCGGCACCTGGTGGGCGCTGAACATCAGGATGTCGGCGCCCATCAGCACCGGGTACATGAACAGGCCCGCGCTGACGTCGGCGTCGGCGTCCTGGCCGGCCGCCTGGTTCTTGTCCAGCATGGCCTTGTAGGCGTGGGCGCGGTTGAGCAGGCCCTTGCCGGTGACGCAGGTGAGCAGCCAGGTCAGCTCGGGGATCTCGGGGATGTCGGACTGGCGGTAGAAGGTGACGTGCTCCGGGTCCAGTCCGGCGGCCAGCCAGCTGGCGGCGATCTCCAGCGTGCTGCGCTGCACGCGCGCCGGCTCCTGGCACTTGATGAGCGCGTGGTAGTCGGCCAGAAAGTAGAAGCTTTGCATGCCCGGCTGGCGGCTGGCGCGCACCGAGGCGCGGATCGAGCCGACGTAGTTGCCCAGGTGCGGCGTGCCGCTGGGGGTGATGCCGGTGAGGACGCGGATGGAGGACATTTCAGTGATTCGTGGTGTTGCACGCCGCCGACATCGCATGAAATGCAAGGAGTCGAAGGGCCGCGGAGCAGGCCGCGCCAGCGATCGTCGTGGCCGGGGTTTCCCCGGCCACTGGCGATGCCCCCTTGAGGGGGGAGGCGCAACAACGCGCAGCGTGTGGAGACTGGGGGTGTTTCATGACAGCAGGAGCTTGAGCGGCGTGAGCGCCGCGTCCAGGAAGGCGAAGGTGAGTTGCATCAGCGGGCGCATCCACAGGTTGCTGATGACGCCGGCGACGATGAGCGCCATGACGATGAAGAAGCCCCAGGGCTCGATGCGGCTGACGGCCATGGCCTGGCGCGCCGGCAGCAGGCCCACCAGCACGCGCCCGCCGTCCAGCGGGGGCAGGGGAAACAGGTTGAAGACGAACATCACCACGTTGACCAGCACGCCGCCGCGGCACATCTCGAGGAAGAAGCGCTCGTCCACGCCGGCGGCGATCAGCACGTACAGCAGGATGCCCCAGCCCAGCGCCATCAGCAGGTTGGACAGCGGGCCGGCCAGCGCCACCCAGACCATGTCGCGCTTGGGGTTGCGCAGCTGCCCGAAGTTGACCGGCACCGGCTTGGCGTAGCCGAAGATGAAGGCGCCGCCCGTCATCAGGTACAGCGCCAGCGGCATGACGATGGTGCCGATGGGGTCGATGTGCTTGAGCGGGTTGAGCGTGACGCGCCCCAGGAAGGACGCGGTGCCGTCGCCGAAGTGGCGCGCCACGTAGCCATGGGCCGCCTCGTGCACGGTGATGGAAAACAGCACCGGCAGGGCGTAGGTGGCGATGGTCTGGATGATGTCGTTGAAGTCCACGGCGCGGATTGTCTCAGAGGCCGGTCACAGGCCCATCACAGGCCCAGCCGCGCCGGATCGCCCCGGCCGCGGCGCAGCAGCGCAGGCGCGTCGCCGCTCAGGTCCACCACCGTGGTGGGTACCAGTGGGCAGGCGCCGGCGTCGATGACGGCGGCAATGTCGTGCTCCAGCCGCTCGCGGATGGCGGCGGGCTCGTTCAGCGGGGTGTCGTCGTCCGGCAGGATCAGGGTGGTGGCCAGCAGCGGCGCGCCGTGCAGCGCGATCAGGCCCTGCACCACCGGGTGCTCGGGCACGCGCAGGCCGATGGTCTTGCGCTGCGGGTGGCTGACGCGCCGGGGTACTTCCTTGCTGGCCTCCAGGATGAAGGTGAAGGGTCCCGGCGTGCCCAGCTTGAGCAGGCGAAACTGCGCGTTGTCCACCCGCGCGTAGCTGGCCAGCTCGCCCAGGTCGCGGCACAGCAGGGACAGCAGCTGCTTGTCGTCCAGCTGGCGGATGCGGCGCAGGCGGTCGGCCGCGGCCTTGTCGTCCAGCTGGCACACCAGGGCGTAGCTGGAGTCGGTGGGCACGGCCAGCACCTCGCCGCGCCGCAGCAGATCGGCCGCCTGCTTGAGCAGGCGCGGCTGCGGGTTGTCGGGGTGCACGGTGAAAAGCTGGGCCATGGGGTAGGGTCGAAAACTATGAAAACGATAGCTGCTGGCGCTTGTTCGATGGGC
Source organism: Burkholderiaceae bacterium (assembly GCA_024235995.1). Lineage (NCBI taxonomy): Bacteria > Pseudomonadati > Pseudomonadota > Betaproteobacteria > Burkholderiales > Burkholderiaceae > Burkholderiaceae bacterium. The sequence goes on along the minus strand of JACKLI010000001.1, from coordinate 2,800,467 downwards.
GCCAGAGGCTTGTTTGGCTTGAAAATCAGGCCACGCTGGCGGCGTGGATGCGCTCGGCCAGCCGGCTCCAGACCGTGGGCAGGTCGGCCGGCAGCGGCGGCAGGTGGCCCAGGTCGATGTGGCTCTCGACGGGGCTATGAAAGTCGCTGCCGCGCGAGGCGAGCAGGTCGAACTCGCGCGCTACGTCGGCGTAGCGCAGTGCCTCGGCGGTCGAGTGGCTGCCGGTGACCACCTCGACCCCCTGGCCGCCATGCTGCTTGAACTCGGAGAACAGCGCGTATTCCTCGGTCGGGCTGAAGTGGTAGCGCGCCGGATGCGCCACCACGGCCACGCCGCCGGCCTGCGTGATCCAGCGCACCGCGTCGCCCAGGCGGGCCCAGCGATGCGGCACGTAGCCGGGCTTGCCCTCGGTGAGGTACTTGCGAAACACCTCCTGCGTGTCGCGGCACACGCCGGCCTCGACCAGAAAGCGCGCGAAGTGCGTGCGCGAGATCAGCGCCGGGTTGCCCACGTACCTGAGCGCGCCCTCGTAGGCGCCGGCAATGCCGGCCTGCGCCAGCTGCGCCGCCATGTCGCGCGCGCGCGGCGCGCGGCCGTCGCGCGTGTCCGCCAGGCCCTGCACCAGCTGCTCATCGGCAGGATCGAACCCCAGCCCGACGATGTGCACCGTGGTGTCGGCGAAGGTGACCGAGATTTCGACGCCGCTCAGGTAGTCCATCCCCTGGGCCTGGGCCGCCGCCAGCGCGCGTGGCTGGCCGCCCACCTCGTCGTGGTCCGTCAGCGCCCACAGGTCCACGCCGCCGCTGCGCGCGCGCGCGGCCAGGTCTTCGGGTGTCAGGGTGCCGTCGGAGACGACGGAGTGGCAGTGCAGGTCGGGGTTGGTGTAGGCGCTCACCGGGCCATTTTACGAAGCACCTCGATTGCGCGCTGACGGCCCGCGGCACGGCGCGCAAGGGGCGTGGCGACTATACTTTTCATTGGCACCGGGAGCCGTTCGCCCAACCCTGGCGGCGGTCTCAGCATCGGTGCCCACAAGAAGGGGCTTGGCCATGGTGCGCAGACCCGAATCGCCGGCGAGACACAGGCGTTTCGCCGGCCTGGCCCGCTGGGCCTTGGCGCCGTTTCAAGGGCTCGCCCGCCCGTTGGCGCAGCTGTCGACCACGCGCCTGAACCTGCGCCTGGGCCTGGCGGCCGACAGCCTGACCGCCGCCGCGCTGATCCTGGCGGCGATCGCCGATGGCGGCCTGCGCTGGCCGTGGGCGCTGCTGACGGTGCTGCTGGGCCTGGCGGTGTTCAGCTTCATCGAATACGCCGCGCATCGCTGGCTGTTTCATGGCCGCCACACCGGGCCGTTCAAGCGCGGGCATGCCCATCACCACCGCAACCCGCTGGGCTACGACGCGCTGCCGTTCTTTTTGCCGCCGCTGTTGATGGGCGCGCTGGCGGGCCTGCTCATGCTGGCGCTGCCGGCCGACTACGCGCTGTTGCTGGCGGGCATGGTGGCGGCCGGCTACGCGGCCTACGGCATCGGCCACCTGCTGATGCACGTGCACCCCTTCAAGAGCGCGCTGGCGCGGCGCTGGGTGGCGTTTCACGACGAGCACCACCGGCATGCCGACACCAACTTCGGCGTGACCAGCGGGCTGTGGGACGTGATCCTGGGCACGCGCCACCGGCCGCGGCCTCATTGAGGCTGGGGCCAGGGCCGCTGGGCGCCGCGAATCTGCTCGAACGCACGCGCCACCTTCATCACCCCCACGTCGTCGAAGCGGCGCCCGGCGATCTGCAGGCCGATGGGCAGGCCGCTGGCCGAATAGCCGCAGTTGATGGATGCGGCCGGCTGCTCGCTCATGTTCCAGGGCACGGTGAAGGCGATGTGCTCCAGCGGGCGCAGCGGGTCGTTGGTGGGTGCGGGGTCTTGCGCGGATGCGGGCAGGTTGGGCGCGACGGGCGAGAGCACGTAGTCGAACGGCGCGCTGGCGGCCACGGTGGCGACGCGGGTGGCGTGGGTCTGGCTGTAGGCCTTGAAGACGTGCGGGCCGTCGAAGGCGGCGGCGCTTTCGGCCCACTGGCGGATGAAGGGCAGCACTTTGTTTTTCCGCTCGGGCGGCAGTGCCTGCAGATCGAGCCAGGAGCGCATGCGCCAGAAGTGGTCCATGCCGTTGAGCATCTCGCGCGTGAGAAAGGGCTGCATGGGCGTGACGTGGGCGCCGGCGGCCTCGAACCGTCGGGCGGCGGCCTGCACGGCGGCGGTGATCTCGGGCTCCACCGGCAGGCCGCAGCCGGCATCCAGCAGCAGGCCGATGCGCAGGCCCTTCAAGTACTCGGGCGGCGTGGCCGCCACGCCGGCCCAGTCCAGCGCCTGCGCGGGCAGGCTCATGCTGTCGCGCGCGTCGGGCTGGCTGAGCACCTGCAGCATCAGCGCGGCATCGCTCACGCTGCGCGTCATGGGGCCGGCGGCGCGGCCCATGTAGGGCGGGTCGATGGGCACGCGGCCCAGGCTGGGCTTGAGGGTGAAGATGCCGCACCAGCTGGCCGGCAGGCGCAGCGACCCGCCGATGTCGGTGCCCACGTGCAGCGGGCCGTAGCCGGCAGCGGCTGCGGCGCCGGCGCCGGCGCTGCTGCCGCCGGGGGTGCGCGCCAGGTCCCAGGGGTTGCGCGCCAGGCGGTGAAAGCTGGACAGGCCCGAGCTGAGCATGCCCCAGTCGGGCATGGTGGTCTTGCTGAGCCGCACCATGCCGGCCTCGCGCAGGCGGGCGGTGGGCGGGGCGTCCTGCGCGGCCAGCGGCGCCAGCGAGGCGGCGGTGCCGGCGGGCATGGGATCGCCCGCGGTGGCGATGTTTTCCTTCAGCGTGCCGGGCACGCCGTCGAGCGGGCCGCAGGGCGCATTTTTTTGCCAGCGCGCTTCGCTTTGGCGCGCCTGCTCCAGCGCCTGCTCGGGCCGATAAAGGTAGGTGGCCTGCAGGCGCGGCTCCCAGCGCTCGACGTGGGCGATGACGGCCTGGGTGACTTCGACCGGGGAGAAGGCGCGGCTTTGGTAGCCGGCCAGCAGCTCATGGGCACTCAGTTCGTGCAGTTCGGCGTGCAGTTCGGGCATGGAATTCAATGGCGCTTGCTTGTCATCGGCGGCGCATCACATTCAAAGAGTCAAAAGGCCGCGGGGCAGGCCGCGCCAGCGATCGCCGTGGCCGGGGTCTCCCCGGCCACTGGCGATGCCCCCTGATGGGGGGAGGCGAAACAACGCGAAGCGTGTGGAGACTGGGGGTGAGTCATTTCACGACCAGCTGAGTGTCGACAGGTCGTTGACGAAGATGGGAAAGTCCTTCCACAGCCCATGCACGCGCTTGTTGGCCACCGTCACCCACTGCGGGGCGTACAGCCAGGCCAGCACGGCGTCGTTGGCCAGCATCTTTTGCGCCTCGCCCAGCAGCTTGGTGCGCTCGGCGGGGCTGGGGTTGGTCTTGATGCGCGTGAACAGCTCGTTGAACTTGGGATTGTTGTAGCCCCAGTAGTAGTCGGGCTTGGTGAAGTTGCCCAGGTCGAACGGCTCGACGTGGCTGATGATGGTCAGGTCGTAGTTGTGCGCGCCGCCGTACACGTTGGCCAGCCACTGCGCCCACTCCACGTTCTGCACCTTGGCGGTGATGCCGATCTTGGCCAGCTCGGCCACGATGACCTCGCCGCCCTGGCGCGCGTAGGGCGGGGGCGGCAGCACCAGCGACAGCTCCAGCGGGGTGGTGACGCCGGCCTCCTTGAGCAGGGCCTTGGCCTTTTCGGGGTCGTAGGGGTTGATGCCGGTGGTGTCGACGTAGCCGGGCGCGCTGGGCACGTAGTGGCTGCCGATGGGCTGGCCCAGGCCGTCGCCGGCGCCCTGGATGACGGCCTTGCGGTCGATGGCCATGCTGATGGCGCGGCGCACGCGCACGTCGTTCAGGGGCTTCTTGGCGTTGTTCATCGCCAGGATGGTCTTGGCGCGCGAGCCGCAGATCAGCGTCTGCAGGCGGGGGTCGCGCTTGAACTGGGCCAGTCCGCGCGGGGTGACGCGGGGGAAGGCGTCCACGTCGCCCGAGAGCACGGCGGCCACCTGCGCGGCTGGGTCGGTGATGAAGCGGAAGGTGACGCGCTTGATCTTGATGGCGGCGGCGTTGCGGTAGCCCGGCCAGGCCTTGAGCGTGATGGACGAGCCCTTGGCCCAGCTGTCGAGCAGGTAGGGGCCGGTGCCGGTGGGCTTGGCGTTGTTGTCCGCGGCGCTCTTGGGCTCGACGATGGCGGCGGTGGCCTGGCCCAGGTAGAACAAGAAGTCCGGGTCGGGCTCCTTGTTGATGATGACGACGGTGTGCTCATCGATGGCGCTCACGCTTTCCATGGCGGCGAAGGTGCGCTTGTCCTTGTTGGTGCTTTTCTCGCCCGCCGCGCGCTCGAAGCTGAACTTGACGGTCTGCGCGTTGAAAGGCTCGCCGTTGCTGAACTTGACGCCCTTGCGCAGGTAGAAAGTGGTGGTGCGCAGGTCGGGCGAGACCTCCCAGCGCTCGGCCAGCATGGGCGTGACGCTGCCGTCGGCGTTGATCTTGGTCAGCGTCTCGAAGACGTTGTCCTGCACCACCTCGGCGATGGCGGCGGCCGCGCCCGCCGTGGGGTCCAGGCCCGGCGGTTCCAGCGTCATGCCCAGCACCATGCTGCTCTTGCCCGACTGCGCCAGCACGGGCAGGTGGGCCGCGGCGGCCAGGGTGGGCAGCGACAGGGCGAAGTGGCGGCGTTTCATGGGCATGGTTCTCCTCGGTTGAAAACGGTGGCGAGCATGGTAGCGCAGGGGCCCGGTTCAGGGGCTTGGCTCGGGCACGGCCATTTCGGGCACCGCGTCCAGCAGCGTGCGGGTGTAGGGGTGGCTGGGCGCGCCCAGCACCTGGCGCACAGGCCCGTGCTCGACGACCAGGCCGCCCTGCATCACGGCCACGTCCTGGCACAGGTGGCTGACCACGGCCAGGTCGTGGCTGATGAACAGGAAGGTGACGCCGTGCGCGTCGCGTAGGTCGGCCATCAGGTTGAGCACCTGCGCCTGCACCGAGACGTCGAGCGCGCTGACGGCCTCGTCGGCCACGATCAGCTTGGGCCGCGTGATGAGCGCGCGCGCGATGGCGATGCGCTGGCGCTGGCCGCCGGAAAACTCGTGCGGGTACTTGTCCAGCGCATCCAGGCGCAGGCCGACGGCGGTGAGCATCTCGGCGGCGCGCTCGCGCTGCTGGGCGCGGCTGGCGCCTTCGAGCGCGGCCGCTGGCTCGGCCACGGTGCGCCAGACCGGGCGGCGCGGGTCGAGCGAGCCATAGGGGTCCTGGAACACCATCTGGAAGTCGCGCCGGGCGCGGCGCAGCTCGTCGGGCGCCAGCGCATGCAGGTCGCGCCCCTCCAGCAGCACCTGGCCGCTGGTGGGCCGCTCCAGCGCCATCACCAGCCGCGCCAGCGTGCTCTTGCCCGAGCCCGATTCGCCGACGATGCCCATGCTGCGCCCGGCCGTGACCTGCAGCGACACGCCCTTGAGCGCCCGCAGCACGGCGGGCGGCGCCAGCAGCGACTCGCGCGGCAGCGCGTAGTCGCGCGTGACGTTGCGAACCTCAAGCAAAAAGTTGCTGTAGCCGGCGTCCATCATGCGTGGGTAGCTATTGAATTGGAAGCATCAAGCACCACCTCGGCGCGCCGGCACTTGAAGGCGTGGGTGGGCGAGAGCTCGACCCGGGGCGGCGCGTCGCGGCTGCAGGCCGGCTCCTCGGTGAAGGGGCAGCGCCCGGCAAAGGGGCAGCCGGACGGCAGGCCGAACAGGTCGGGCACGGTGCCGGCAATGGTGGGCAGGCGGTCGCTGCGGTGGGCGTGCAGGCGCTGCGCCAGGTTGGGGCGTGCCGCCAGCAGGCCGCGCGTGTAGGGGTGGGCCGGGTGCTTGAAGACCTCGTCGGCGCTGCCCGATTCAACCACGCTGCCACCGTACATCACCAGCATGCGCCGCACGTTCTGCGCCACCAGGCCCAGGTCGTGCGAGATCAGCACCAGGGCCATGCCGCGCTCGGTGACCAGCTCGCCGATGAGGGCCAGGATCTGCTTTTGCACCGTGACGTCGAGCGCGGTGGTGGGCTCGTCGGCGATCAGCACGTCGGGCTTGCAGGCCAGCGCCATGGCGATCATCAGGCGCTGGCGCTGGCCGCCGGAGAACTGGTGCGGGTAGGCGTCCACGCGCCGCGCCGGGTCGGGGATGCCCACGCGCTCCATCAGGGCGATGGCCTGCTGGCGCGCCTCGGCGGCCGACAGGCCCTGGTGCAGGCGCAGCGGCTCGGCAATCTGCGCGCCGACGCGGTGCACCGGGTTGAGCGCCGTCATCGGCTCCTGAAAGATCATGGCGATGCGGTTGCCGCGCAGCGCGCGCCAGCCGCGGTCGGGCAGGCCCACCAGCTCCTGCCCGTGCAGGCGCACGCTGCCGCTCACGCTGGCGTTGTCGGGCGCCAGGCCCATCAGCGCCAGCGCCGTCATCGACTTGCCGCAACCCGACTCTCCGATCAGGCCCACGGTGTCGCCGCGCTCGAGCGCGAAGCCCACGTCGCGCACGGCGGTGGCGCTGCCGCGGTGGGTGCGCAGATCGACGCGCAGGTTCTGGACTTCGAGCAGGGGCATGTCAGGGGTGCAGCAGATTGACCAAAGGGCGACCCCGCGCATCGCGGTACACGTCGAAGTCGGCGTCCACGCTCAGGATGCGGCGCAGGCCCAGGCGCTCGGCGGCTTCGGCGATGGAGGCGTCGGCCAGGTCCAGCGGCAGGCTGGCAAAGCGCTGGGCCGTGCGGCGCATGGCGGGCAGGCTGGTGTCGTTGGGCGTGTCCACCCGCAGGCCGCCGCGCTCGATCCACAGCAGAAAATCCAGCGCCGCCTGGTTGTGGATGCGCCGCGCCAGCAGGGCGCAGACTTCGGTCAGCACGGGCCAGGTGCTGATCAGGCCGACGTCGGGGTTGTGCTGCAGCCAGGCCAGTACGCGCGCGTGCCAGCTGTCGGCGGCGTTGAACAGGGCCAGCAGGGGGCCGCTGTCGACCAGCACCGGGCCCTGGGGCAGGGCATGCCACGGCGGCGGGGGCTCGGCCACGTGCTGCGGTGCGGGGGCCGATGAGCTCATGGCGGGCTGCGGCGGCTGTGCTTTTGCTCCCAGACCTCGGCGGCGTGCGCGTGGCGCGCCGCGGCCAGGTCGGCCGGGCCGGCGTGGCGGCCGAACAGGTCGGCCCCCAGCGACCAGGCCGAGGGCGGCGCCGTGGGCACCTGGGCCAGGTAGGCGGTGAGGGCGTCGCGCATGACCTCGCTGATGCTGCGGCCCTCTGCCGCGCACTGCCGGCGCAGCGACTGCTCGAGGCCCGGCGGGAGTTTGACGGTGGTGGTCATGGCGTGGTTCGGATGAGTAATAAATAAAATATTACCAACGAAGTGCCGGCTTGGCAAGAGGGCTGTTCAGCGTTTTTGCAGGCGCGGGTCGAGCACGTCGCGCAGCCCGTCGCCCAGCAGGTTCAGGCCCAGCACCGACAGCATGATCGCCAGGCCGGGCCACACGGCCAGCAGCGGCGCGTCGAACATCAGCGTCTGCGCCTCGCTCAGCATGCGCCCCCAGCTGGGTTGCGGCGGCTGCGTGCCCAGGCCCAGGTACGACAGCGCGGCCTCGGCCAGGATGGCGACGGCAAAGCGGATGGTGGCCTGCACGATCAGCACCGCCGCGATGTTGGGCAGCACGTGCTGGGTGGTGATGCTGAGCGCGCCCTTGCCGCAGCTGCGCGCGGCCAGCACGTAGTCGCGGCTCCACACCGCGTTGCCGGCGGCGCGGGTGATGCGCGCGAAGGTGGGGATGTTGTACAGGCCGATGGCGACGATGGCGTTGACGATGCCCGGCCCGTACACCGCCGTCAGCATGATGGCCGACAGGATGGCCGGAAAGGCAAAGCCGAAGTCGCAGGCGCGCATGATGGCTTCCTCGACCCAGCCGCGCCGCGCCGAGGCCAGCAGGCCCAGGGCGGTGCCCGCGACCAGGCCGATGCCGACCGCAATCACGCCCACCAGGATGGAGGCGCGCGCGCCCACCAGCAGCAGCGAGACCACGTCGCGCCCGAAGGCGTCGGTGCCCAGCCAATTGAGCGTGCTGGGCGGCAGCAGCTTGGCGTCCATGGCCACGTCGTAGACCGAATGCGGCGTCCACACATAGGACAGCGCCGCCGCCAGCAGCAGCAGCGCGGTCAGCACGCCGCCGATCATGAAGCCCGGATGGCGCCGCGCGCGCTGCCAGAAGCCAGGGGCGGCGGCGTTCATATCTCGCTGGCCTTCACGCGGGGGTCGATGACCGCATACAGCACGTCGACGATGAAGTTGACCACCACCACCATGCCCGCCAGCAGCATCACGCAGTTGCGCACCACGATCAGGTCGCGGTTGGCGATGCTCTGGAAGATCAGGCGGCCCAGGCCGGGCAGGTAGAACACGCTCTCGACCACGATGGTGCCGGCCAGCAGCTCGGCAAACTGCAGGCCCATGACGGTGATGACCGGGATCATGGCGTTGCGCAGCACGTGGCCCCACAGCGTGGCGCGGCGGCTCAGGCCCTTGGCGCGCGCGGTGCGCACAAAATCTTCGCGCAGCACCTCCAGCACCGCCGAGCGCGTAAAGCGCGCCAGGATGGCCGCCTGCACCACGGCCAGCGCCACGGCCGGCAGGATCAGCGCCTTCAGGCCGTCCCACAGGCCGGCCCACACGCCGTCGTCGAAAACCCAGCCGTCGAAGCCGCCGGCCGAAAACCACTGCAGCTTGACCGAAAACAGCAGGATCAAGAGGATGGCGAACCAGAAGTTGGGCACCGCGATGCCCAGCTGCGCCAGCGCCATCAGGCCGGTGTCGCCGGCCTTGTTGTGCTGCGAGGCGGCGTACACGCCCACCGCCAGCGCCAGCAGCGCCGTCAGCGCCATGGCCAGCACCGCCAGCGGCACCGTGAGCTGCAGGCGCTCGCCGATCAGCTCGGCGACCGAGGAGCCGTAGGCGTAGGACAGGCCCATGTCGCCGCGCAGCAGCCCGCCGATCCAGTGCAGGTAGCGGGACAGGGCGGGCTGATCCAGCCCCAGCTCGACGGCCTTGGCGGCGACGGCGGCCGGGTCGGCATCAGGGCCCATCAGCACCTGGGCGGCGTTGCCGGGCAGGATCTCGAGGACGGCAAACACGATCACGCTGGTCGCCACCAGCGTGATGATCAGCGTGAGCAGGCGCTTGACGAGGAAGAAGCCCATGGGTGGCCGGCATTATCACCACGAAAGCCGGCCCCCTGGCTCAGCCTTCCTGTCGCGTGCCGGACTCGGCGGGCGGTGGCTTGCGCTCGGGCTTGGGCCGCGGCGGTTTGCTGGTGTGGATGCGCTGAGTGGCGGCGTTCATGTCGCCGGCGGCCAGCAGCTCGAAGGCGGCGGCGGCGCGGTCGATGGCCTGCTCGATGGCGATCTGCTCGTCCAGCGGGGGTTTTTTGAGCACCCAGCCCACCACCTCGTGGCGCGCGCCGGGGTGGCCGATGCCCAGGCGCAGGCGCCAGTAGTCGGCCGTGCCCAGCTGCGCGTGGATGTCGCGCAGGCCGTTGTGGCCGGCGTGGCCGCCGCCGAACTTGAGCTTGGCCTCGCCCGCGGGCAGGTCCAGCTCGTCGTGCGCCACCAGAATTTCGGCGGGCGCGATCTTGAAGAAGCGCGCCAGCGCCGCCACCGACTGGCCCGACAGGTTCATGAAGGTCTGCGGCTGCAGCAGCCACACGCTCTGGCCCGCCACGCTGGCGCGCGCCACCCGGCCCTTGTAGGCCCGCTCGAGGACGAGATTCGCGTTCAGGCGCCGGGCGAGCTCGTCGATCCACCAGAAGCCCGCGTTGTGGCGCGTGGCGGCGTACTCGGGGCCCGGGTTGCCCAGGCCGACAAACAGCTTGATCATGGAAGGCGATTATCGAGCGCCACAAAGGCTGACGGCCCGCGCGAGGCGAGCCGTCGGGCAGGGCAGGCGGCCGTCAAAGGGCCGCGGCCATCACTTCTTGTCGCCAGCCGGGGCGGGCGCGGCGGCAGGCGCTGCCGCGGCATCGGCTGCGGGCTCGGCTTCCTCGGCGACCGGGTTGGCCACCGACACCAGCACGAAGCCCTCGGCCGTGTGGCCGCGCAGCACGGGCTCGACGCCCTTGGGCAGCGGCACGTCCTTGAGCGTCAGCGTCGTGCCTTGCTCCAGCTTGGACAGGTCGACCGTGATCGACTCGGGCAGGTCGGCCGGCAGACAGCTGATCTCGAGCTCGGTCTGCACATGGTTGATCAGGCACTTGCCCAGCTTGACCGCGGGCGACTCTTCCTCGCCCTGGTAGTGCAGCGGTACCTTCATGTGGATCTTGTGCGTGGCCGACACGCGCAGGAAGTCCACGTGCAGGATCTGCTGGCGGTAGGGGTGCACCTGCACGTCGCGCAGCAGCACCTGGCTTTCCTTGCCGGCCAGTTCCATGGTCAGCACGCTGGAGTGGAAGGCCTCTTTCTTGAGGGCCTGCCACAGGGCGTTGTGATCGAGCTCGATCAGCTGGGGCTGGCCTTCGCCCCCGTAGACGATGCCGGGCGCCTTGCCGGCGTTGCGCAGACGGCGGCTCGCACCCGTACCCTGCTTGTTGCGCTCGAAAGCGACGAATTTCATGTTGAACTCCTGAATGGGACCGACCGCGACCAGTGCGACCCCGTTTGAAAAGGATGGCTCGCCCGACAGGCTGGCGCCACCCGCGAAATGCTCCTCAGAACAGGTTCTCCTGCTCGCGGAACAAACTCATGACCGACTGCCCGTGCGCGATGCGCTGGATGGTTTGCGCAAACAGCGGCGCCACGGACAGCTGGCGAATCTTGGGGCACTGTGCGGCGGCCGGGCTGAGCGGGATGGTGTTGGTCACCACCACCTCGTCCAGCGCCTGGCCCTGCGTGATGCGATCGACCGCGGGCCCCGAGAAGATGGGGTGCGTGCAGTAGGCGTACACCTTCTTGGCGCCGCGCTCCTTGAGCACCTCGGCCGCCTTCACCAGCGTGCCGGCGGTGTCGATCATGTCGTCCATGATCACGCAGTTGCGCCCGTCGATGTCGCCGATGACGTGCATCACCTCGCTCACGTTGGCCTTGGGCCGGCGCTTGTCGATGATGGCCAGGTCGCACCCCAGCTGCTTGGCCAGCGCGCGCGCGCGCACCACGCCGCCCACGTCGGGGCTGACGACCAGTAGGTCGTGGTAGTTCTTTTGCCGCAGGTCGGCCAGCAGCACGGGCGAGGCGTAGATGTTGTCGACCGGGATGTCGAAGAAGCCCTGGATCTGGTCGGCGTGCAGGTCCATGGTGAGCACGCTGTTGACGCCCACCGCCTGCAGCATGTTGGCCACCACCTTGGCCGAGATCGGCACGCGGGTGGAGCGCGGGCGGCGGTCCTGGCGGGCGTAGCCGAAGTAGGGGATGACGGCGCAGATGCGCTCGACCGAGGCGCGCTTGAGCGCATCGACCATCACCAGCAACTCCATCAGGTTGTCGTTGGTGGGCGCGCAGGTGGGCTGCACCACGAAGATGTCGCGCGCGCGCACGTTCTGCTTGAGCTCGACCGTGACCTCGCCGTCGGAGAAGCGCCCCACGTCGGCGGCGCCCAGGCTGATGTCCAGGTTGCGGGCGATCTCGGCGGCCAGCGCGGGGTTGGCGTTGCCGGTGAAAACCAGGAAGTCGGGGGGTTGCGACGGGTGCATGGGGTTTGCGGCAGATCGGAAGATCAGAGGATCGTGAGATCCAGTTGCGGCCCACGGGCTACCCGCCCGGGATGGGGTTTTGGCAGGGGAGGAAGGACTCGAACCCTCGCATGCCGGAATCAAAATCCGGTGCCTTAACCAACTTGGCGACTCCCCTACGCAGGAGCCCGGTCAACACCGCCGACCAAGCACCTTCAATCGTCGCTGGAGGCCCAGCCGCAAAGCGGATGAACCTCCATATTGCTGCACAGACGCATCGACCAGCCGGGCGGCACACTGGACGCGAGGCGAACGATGACGTCTGCCTCTTGCGCCAGCGGTGCGAACACCGCACTGCCCGACCCGGTCATCCTGCCCCTGAGACCGTGCCGCGCCAGCAGCAAGATCGCCTGGGCCACCGGCGGACAAAGCCGCTCGGCAACCGGTTGCAGATCATTTCGGCCATAGGCCAATGGGTCTGCAGCAAAGCCCAAGATTATAGCAGGTTCTGAATCGCGTTTCAGCTCAGGCGCGCGAAAAATCGCGCTGGTGTCGAGCCCGGCCTGTGGCTTGATGACGACGAAGCGCGCCGCCGGCACGCTCAAGGGGCGGATTTGCTCGCCGATGCCCTCGACCCAGGCGTTGCCGCCGTGGATGAAAAAGGGCACGTCGGCGCCCAGTTGCAGCCCGATGGCCGCCAGTTGCGCGCGCATCAGGCCCAGGCCCCACAGGCGGTTGAGCGCCAGCAGCGTGCTGGCGGCGTCCGACGAGCCGCCGCCCATGCCAGCCTGGGCCGGGATGCGCTTTTGCACGGCGACGTGCACGCCCAGGGCGCAGCCCGTGGCCTGCTGCAGGGCCCGCGCCGCGCGCACGATCAGGTCGTCGGCCGGCAGCGGCTCGCCCAGGTCCTCGCGCGAGACCTGGCCGTCGGTGCGCCGCTCGAAATGCAGGGTGTCGCACCAGTCGATCAGCATGAAGGCCGATTGCAGCAGGTGGTAGCCGTCGGCGCGCCGTCCCGTGATGTGCAGAAACAGGTTGAGCTTGGCCGGCGCCGGCACGTCGTACAGGGCTTGCACGGATCGATGCTCTTAGGCTGGGTCCAGGATGACGCGCAACTCGGCGCTGGGCAGCGGGCTCAGGCGCCGTGCCAGCAGGCGGCCGTCCGGCAGGCCGCTCAGGTCGGCCCGCCAGCCCGGCACCTCCTCGGGCACGCCGCGCAGCCAGGCAAACAGCGCCCGCAGCGGCACGGCCGTGCCGGTGACGGCGGCCGACAGGGCATCGACGGAAGGGTAGGCGCGCGTCTGGTCGTTTTGCACCAGCAGCGCCTCGCCGGGGCGCCATTTCAGTTCAGCCAGGACGCTGCCCAGCGGGGTGCTGAGGCGCAACTCGCCGTGCTGCGCGTCGCCCGTGAGTTCGAAGCCGGCGTGAAACTGCTGCGGCGGCTCGCTGGCGATGACCAGGCCCAGGCGGCCGCTCCAGCTGGAGGCCATGTTGTCGGGCGGTGATGGCTGCGGCGGGCGGGTGGCGCAGCCCGTCAGTGCCAGCACGGACAGGCCGAGCGTGCTCAGGGCGAGCAGCACGGTGCGGCGCCGCGCCCGCGCCCTGGGCGTGGCGCTCACGGCGTGACCTGCAGGCGCTTGAGGGTCTTGTTCAGCGTCGGGTTGCGCGGGTCCAGGCGCAGGCCTTCGCGCCAGGTGGACAGCGCAGAGTCGCGCTCGCCCAGGGCCCACAGCACCTCGCCCAGATGGGCGGCGATCTCGGGGTCCGGGCGCTTGTCGAAGGCGGCTTGAAGCGTGCGCTGCGCGCGCCCGAGCTGGCCCTGGCGGAATTCGGCCCAGCCCAGGCTGTCCTGGATGTAGGCGTCGTCGGGCGCCAGCTGCACGGCCTTCTCGATCAGGGTCCTGGCCTCGGGCAGGCGCACGCCGCGATCGGCCAGCGAATAGCCCAGCGCGTTGTAGGCCTGGGCCGAGTCGGGCTTGAGCTTGATGACGCGGCGCAGCAGGCGCTCCATCTCGTCCGTGCGGTCCAGCCGCTCGGCCGCCATGGCGGCGTCGTACAGCAGGGCGTCGTCGTCGGGACTTTGCTTGAGCGCCACGTTCAGCAGGCGCAAGGCCTGCTGGGCCTGCCCGTTCTCGCGCAGCAGCTGGGTTTCGGCCAGCAGCTTTGAGCGGGCATCGTCGGGCTCGCGCTCGGGCACGGCCTGGATGGCCTGCCGGGCCTCGTCCAGGCGCCCCTGGCGGGCCAGCAGGTTGGCGCGCTCGACCTGCGCGGCCAGGAGCTGCTCGGGCGAGTCGATCCGGTCGAGCCACTTCTTGGCCCCTGCGTCGTCCCCGCGCCGCGCCGCGATGCGGGCCAGGGTCAGCTCGGCCTGGTTGCGGCCGGCGGCGCGCACGTCACCGGGTTGCTCGGCCTCCTTGTCCAGCAGGTCCAGATAGTGCTTGAGCGACTGCTCGGCCGGGTTGTCGTGCCGGTCGTCGGCGGCCAGCAGGCCTTGCAGCAGCCAGCCATCGGGGTACTGCGGCCAGCGCGCCACCAGCGACGTGAGTTCGGTTTTCGCATCGGCGCGGCGACCACGCTCGAGCAGGGCGCGCACGTAGTCGAGCTGGATTTCGGGCTTGGCCTGGGCGCCCGCCAGGTAGCGCTTGATCAGGGGCTCGGCCTGGTTTTCGCCGGTGCCGGAAAACAGCTGCAGCGCCAGCAGGGCCGGCCACTGCGATTCGGGCCCGGCGTCCAGGCCCAGCGTGGCCGCCACCAGGGCGCCCGTGCGGTCGCCCTGCTGCAGGCGCAGGCGCCCGACGGTGGTCCAGGCCGCGGGCGCCAGCGCCGGGTCCTTCAGTGCGTCGGCCAGCGCGGTTTCGACCGCCTGCAGCGCTTCGTCCTTGCTGGCCACGCGTTGATAGAGGGCGGGCAGCGCCGCGATGAAGCTGACTTTCTCGGCCGCAGGCAGCGCGTCCAGCAGGGTCTTCACGGGCTTGGCGGTTTCGCTCACGCGGCCCAGCGCCAGCAGCACCTGCAGTTCGTAGCGGGTGGCCTGCAGCGATTGCGGAAAGGCCTGGCGCCAGGCACGCACCGCCTCCAGCGCGGCCGGACCGGCGCGCGACTGGATGGCCATGTCGGTGGCCCGCTGGTACACCGTCTCGTCGTCGGCGCGCCGGGCGGCATCCAGCAGGTAGGCCGTGCCTTGCTGCGGATCGCCCAGGTCGAACGACATCTCGCCCACCAGCAGCTCATACATCAGCCGGGCCGTCAGGCCCGACTGCACCGGGGCGCCAGCCACCGCCTTGGGCGTGGCCTCGGCCTGGGGCGGCGCGCTGGCCGGCGATGCGGGGGGGCTGCTCGACGTCGCGACCTGGGCGGCTGCAGGGGCCGCGGCGGGCGCCTGCGGCGCGCACCCGATCAGGGCGGCCAGGGCGAGCGTCGAACAGACCAGGACGGGTGCAGGGTAAGGCATCGAATCATAATAATCCATGCCCGAACCTTGTTTGCCCCCATGCCCGAGTTGCCCGAAGTCGAAGTGACGCGCCGCAGTTTTGCGGACCGTATCCGGGGCGCCCGCATCGAACGCGTGCAAATGGGCAAGCCCCTGCGCTGGCCGCTGGGCGTGTCGCCCGAGGCCCTGGCGGGGCGCCTGATCCACGGCGTGCGCCGGCGCGGCAAGTACCTGCTGATGGATCTGGACGAGGGCCTGTTGCTGCTGCACCTGGGCATGTCGGGCCGGCTGCAGTTCGCGCCTGCCTTGCCGCCGCCGGGCGTGCACGACCACATGGACATGCGGACCGACCATGGGGTGCTGCGCCTGCACGATCCACGCCGTTTCGGCGCCGTGGTGTGGGCCGCGGGCGAGGCGCTGGCGCCGGCGCGCAAGCTGCTGGCCGGCCTGGGCGCCGAGCCGCTGGACGAGGGGTTCGACCCCGCCGTCTTCCACGCCGCCCTCAAGCGGCGCCGCGCGCCCATCAAGCAGGTGCTGCTGGCCGGCGACGTGGTGGTGGGCGTGGGCAACATCTATGCCTCGGAGGCCTTGTTCATGGCCGGCATTCGCCCCACGGTGCGCGCCGATCGCCTGTCGCGTGCGCGCTCCGACCGTTTGCATGCCGCCGTGCGCGCCGTGCTGGGGCGGGCGGTCGAGCGTGGCGGCACCACGCTGCGCGACTTTGCCAACGCCATGGGCGAGACGGGGCACTTCCAGCTCGACGTGGCGGTCTACGGCCGCGCGGGCCAGCCCTGCGTGGTCTGCGCGACGCCGATCCGGCTGCTGCGCCAGGGGCAGCGCTCCACCTTTTATTGCCCGGTGTGCCAGCGCGCGTGAGGCCGTGCCGGCGCCGCCGCGCAAGGCGATAAGATGGCGCGATCATGCAAACGGGCGCGGCGCTGGCCGGATTCAACGAGCAGTACGACCGTCACGGAGCGTGGCGGCGCGAGACGGCGCTGCGCCTGAAGGCGCTGGGCGACTGGCTGCGCGAGCATCAGTTGCTGGACGGCGGCGCCAGCGAGGGCTTGCAGCGGCTCACGGAGCAGTTGCAGTCCGACAAGCTGATGGTGGCCTTCGTGGCCGAGTTCTCGCGTGGCAAGTCCGAGCTCATCAACGCGGTGTTCTTCGCGGGCTATGGGCGGCGCATCATGCCGGCCAGCGCGGGGCGCACCACCATGTGCCCGACCGAGCTGGGCCATGACGCCAGCGTGCCGCCGTGCCTGCGCCTGCTGCCGATCGAGACGCGCCTGCAGCCGCAGGCGCTGATGGAGTGGCGCCTGGCGCCCGAGCGGTGGACGCGAGTGGACCTGGACGTGAACGATCCGGCACAGCTGGCGGGCGCGATGGAGATGGTCTCCGAGGTCAACCATGTGCCGGTCGAGCAGGCGCGGGCGCTGGGCTTCTGGCACGACGAGCATCCGCAGGACAACCCGCCCGTCGATGCGCAGGGCCTGGTCGAGGTGCCGCGCTGGCGCCATGCGCTGATCAACATGGCGCACCCCTTGCTCAAGCAGGGCCTGGTGGTGCTGGACACGCCGGGCCTGAACGCGATCGGCGCCGAGCCCGAGCTGACGGTGAACCTGATCGCGCAGGCCCAGGCCGTGGTGTTCGTGCTGGGCGCCGACACCGGCGTGACGCGCTCCGACCTGGCCATCTGGCAGGAGCACCTGGCGCCGGCGCGCAGCGGCATCGGCTCGCAGCTGGTGGTGCTCAACAAGATCGACACGCTGTGGGACGAGCTGCGCACGCCGGCGCAGATCGAGGCGGAGATCGCGCGGCAATGCGCCTCGACCGCGCAGACGCTGGAGGTCGACGCGCGGCAGGTGATGGCCTTGTCGGCGCAAAAGGGCCTGCTGGCCAAGGTGCGCGGCGACGCCGCCTTGCTGCAGCTCAGCCGCTTGCCGTCCTTCGAGGCCCTGCTGGCGCGCATGGTGCTGGGCGAGCGCCAGCAAGCGCTGGAGCGGGCGGTGGGCCACGGATTGGAGCGCCTCCAGGCCGATGCGCTGCGCGTCATTGGCGTGCAGCGGCGCGAGTGGGTCGAGCAGGTGCAGGAACTCAAGGGCCTGCGCGGCAAGAACCACGCCGTCATTCGGCACATGCGCCGGCGCGTCGAGAGCGAGAAGCAGGCCTTCGATCGCAGCGCCGCCGGCGTGCTGGCGGTGCGTTCGGTGCACGTCAAGCTGCTGCGCGAGGTGTTTGCCCTGCTGGGCAGCGCCAGCATCAAGCGGGAGCTGGCAGGCCTGAACGAGGCCTTGCGTGAGCCGGGGCTGAAGCTGGGCGTGCGCAAGGTGTATGCCGAGGGCTTCGACCGCCTGCGCGCGGTGGTGCGCCACGTGGTCGTGCAGGTGGCGGAGATCGACGCCATGCTGGGCAGCGCCTTTCGCAAGCTCAACACCGAGCACGGTTTTTCGTTGCAGGTGCCGCCAGCGCCCGACCTGCACCGGCTCGAGCGCGACCTGGCGGCGGTGGAGCAGAGCCACGTGCAGTACCTGGGCGTGGGCAACCTGATCCACCTGGTGCGCGCCGAGTTCACCGACAAGCTGATCCGCTCGCTGTTCGCCCGCGTGCGAGCGATTTTCGAGACCGCCGTGGGCGAGATCGAGCTGTGGAACAAGGCGGCCTCCGGCCAGCTGGACGTGGAACTGCGCGAGCGGCGCCGGGCCTTCAGCCGCCGCATCGAGGCCATCCAGCGCATTCAGGACGCGGCCAGCGGCCTGGACACCCGGCTGGAGGAGCTGGACCAGCAGTTGCAGGCCTTGCAGGCCCGCGAGCTCCAGCTGGGGCACAGGGTGCGCGAGCTGCGGGAGTCGGCGGCGCCGACCCACGGCGCCTTGCCGGCCGAGACCGTCCTCGCGTGAGTACACCGGCGCCGGAACACGGCGACTTCGCCGCGCTCATCGTTGCCTGGCAACGTCGGCACGGTCGCCACGACCTGCCCTGGCAGGGCACGCGCGATCCGTACCGGGTGTGGCTGTCGGAGATCATGCTGCAGCAGACGCAGGTGGCGACGGTGCTGGCCTATTACCCGCGCTTCGTGCAGCGCTTCGGCGACGTGGCCGCCCTGGCGCAAGCCAGCGAGGACGAGGTGCTGGCCCTGTGGAGCGGCCTGGGCTACTACCGCCGCGCGCGGCTGCTGCACCGCTGCGCGCAGCGCGTGATGGCCGATTTCGGCGGGCGGTTTCCGACGCAGGCTGCCGTGCTGGCGACCTTGCCCGGCATCGGCCGCTCGACGGCGGCCGCCATTGCCGCCTTTTGCTTCGGCGAGCGCAGCGCGATCCTGGACGGCAACGTCAAGCGCGTGCTGGCGCGCGTGTTCGCCATTGGGGACGACCTGGCGCAAGCCACTGCCGTGCGGGCCCTGTGGGAGCGCGCCGAGGCCCTGCTGCCGACCACGCGACTGCACAGCCGCATGCCGGCTTACACCCAGGGCCTGATGGACCTGGGCGCCACCGTGTGCCTGCCGCGGCAGCCGCAATGCGGGCACTGCCCCGTGGCCGGCCTGTGCCGTGCCCATGCCCAGGGCCAGCCGCAGGACTACCCCGTCAAGACGCGCAAGGCGGCGCCGCGGCCGGTCGTTCCCTTGTGGCTGGTGCATGCGGTGGACGGCCGGGGGCGCGTCTGGCTGGAGCGTCGGCCGCCGCGCGGTATCTGGGCCGGCCTGCACGGCCTGCCGGCGTTCGAGACCCGCGCGCAGGCCCTGGCGTGCCTGCCCGAGGCCGCGCGCGCTCAGGTGGTGGAGCACCCATCCTTCACCCACATGCTGACGCACCGCGAGCTGCACCTGCACGTGCTGGCGGTGGCCGTGGACGCCGCCACCGCATGGGGCGAGGCGGGCGCCTGGTTCGCCGAGCCGCAATGGTCGCAACTGGGCCTTCCGGCGCCGGTACGCCGGATCCTGTCCGGGCCGGGTGTCAGCTCTCGTCCAGCTCGCGGTGGCGCTTGAGCGCCAGCCACCGGTCGCTGAAATGCGCCGCCAGGCGCTCGACGAGATAGACCGAGCGGTGCTGCCCGCCCGTGCAGCCGATGGCGACCGTGACGTAGCTGCGGTGGTCGCGCGCCATCGCGGGCAGCCAGGTTTGCAGAAAGTGGGCGATCTGCTCGAACATCAGCGTCACCTCGGCCTGCTGCTCCAGAAAGGCGGTCACCGGTGCATCGCGCCCGGTCAGCGCGCGCAGGGCCGGGTCGTAGTGGGGGTTGGGCAGCATGCGCACGTCGAACACGTAGTCGGCGTCCAGCGTGATGCCGCGCTTGAACGCGAAGGACTCGAACACCAGGGTCAGCTGGGCCGACGGCGCGGCGATGAGCGTCTTGACGTAGTCGAGCAGTTGCGCCGGCCGCAGCTGGCTGGTGTCGATCCGGTGCGAGCGCTCGCGCAAGTCGGCCAGCAGCACGCGCTCGCGCGCGATGGCCTGCATCAGCCCCGCCTGGGCGCCGGCGTCGCCCGGCTTGGACAAGGGGTGGCGCCGGCGCGTTTCGGAAAAGCGCCGCACCAGCGTCTGGTCGCTGGCGTCCAGGAAGATCAGGCGCAGGTCGATCCCGCCGTCGCGCAGACTGTGCAGCAGCAGGGGCAGCTGGGGCAGGGCGTGGCTGCTGCGCACGTCGATGGCGATGGCCAGCTTGTTGGCGTTCAGGCCATCCTCGATGGAGACGAAGGGCTTGAGCAGCTCGGGCGGCAGGTTGTCCACGCAGTAGTAGCCGGCGTCCTCGAGCGCGTGCAGGGCCACCGACTTGCCGGAGCCCGACATGCCGGTGATCACCACCAGTTCGGTGCTCATCGGCTCGATCCCAGGCTCGCGCGCCGCGGCGGCCTGTGAGGCGGTCGGTCGTGGGTGGCGTTGGCGGGCGCGGGCGTTGCCTGGCCCAGCAGCTCCCGCGCGTGCGCCAGGGTGGCGGGGGTGATCTGCTCGCCGCCCAGCATGCGGGCCAGCTCCTGCGTGCGTGCGGCGCCGGTGATGGGGGCGACCCGGCTTTGCGGGCTGCCGTCGCCGGCCGTGGCCTTGCTGACGTGCAGGTGATGGTCGGCGCAGGCGGCCACCTGCGGCAGGTGCGTGACGCACAGCACCTGGCGGTCGCGCCCCAGGCGCTGCAGCAGGCGCCCCACGGTGGCGGCCACGGCGCCGCCCACGCCGGCGTCGACCTCGTCGAAGATCAACGTGGCAGCCGGGCCCAGCGTGCTGGTGGTGACGGCAATGGCCAGCGACAGGCGCGACAGCTCGCCGCCCGAGGCCACGCGGTCGATGGCGCGGGGCGTCACGCCGGCGTGCGCGGCCACCAGGAACTGCGTGCTTTCCAGTCCGTGCGCGGCCGGCGCCGACAGGCGCTCCAGCTGCACCTGGAAGACGCCACCGGCCATGCCCAGCTCCTGCATGGCCGCCGTGACCGCGGCCGACAGGCGCGGCGCGGCCTGCGCGCGGGCGCGGCCGACCTGCCCGGCCAGCCTGTCGTAGGCGGATCGGGTCTGGTCGAGCTGTGCTTGCAACTGCTCCAGATCGCCGGCCGACTCCAGGCGATCCAGCTCGGCGCGCCAGCTCGCCAGCAGGGCGGGCAGCTCGGCTGGCGGACGGCGGTGGCGGCGCGCCAGCGCGTGCCACTGGCCGATGCGCTCGTCCAGCGCGGCCAACTGCTCGGGGTCGGGGTTGGCGCGGCGCAGATAGGCGTGCAGGCTGCGCGCGGCGTCGCGCAGCTGCGATTCGGCGGCCTGCAAGGGCTCGAGCAGGGCGCTGAACTCGGGCTCGATCGCGGCCGAGGCCTGCAGGGCCTCCTGGGCCTGCGCCAGGGCGGGCAGCGCGCCGCCGTCGTCCTCGTCGCTCTCCAGCGCGCGGCTGGCGGCCAGTGCGGCGTCGATCAGGCTTTGCGCGTTGGACAGGCGCGCGTGCTGCTGGCTCAGCTCGTCCCATTCGCCCTCGCGCGGTGCCAGCTTGTCCAGCTCGCTGATCTGCCACAGCAGGCGCTCGCGTTCCTGGGCCAGGCTGTCCTGCGCGCTGCGTGCCGCGTCCAGCACCGCCTGCGCTTGCTGCCAGGCGTGCCATGCCGCCAGCAGCGGCGTGCCGTCGACGCCGGCGTAGGCGTCCAGCAGGGTGCGCACGGCGGCCGGGCGGGTGAGGCTTTGCCAGGCGTGCTGGCCGTGGATGTCCAGCAGCTGCTCGCTCAGCTCGCGCAGCTGCGCCACCGTGGCGGCCGAGCCGTTGATCCAGGCGCGGCTGCGGCCGGCGCGGTCGATGCTGCGGCGCAGCAGCAGGGCGCCGTCGCCACTGTCCATGCCGTTGGCCTGCAGCCAGGAGGCGCTGGCGGGCGGGGCGTCGAACTCGGCGCTGATCTCGCAGCGCGCCTGGCCCTCGCGCACCCACAGCGCGTCGCCGCGCCCACCCAGCACCAGCTGCAGCGCGTCGATCAGGATGGATTTGCCGGCGCCGGTCTCGCCCGTCAGCACCGAGAAGCCGGCCTGCAGCTCCAGCTCGAGGGCGGGCACGATGACGAAGTCGCGCAGGCTGAGGTGACGCAGAGCCATCTCAGGTGCTTCCCTTGTTCCAGTGCAGCTTCTCGCGCAGGGTGTCGAAGTAGCTCCAGCCCTCGGGATGCAGGAAGCGCGCGCGGTGCTCGCTGCGGCGCACGATGATGCGGTCGCCCCGGTGCAGCGAGGTGAGCGTCTGCATGTCGAAGCTGGCGCTGGCGTCGCGCGCGGCCACGATCTCGATGGCGATCTCGCCCGGGTCGGCCAGCACGATGGGCCGGTTGGACAGCGCGTGCGGCGAGATGGGCACCAGCGCCAGGCCCGGCAGCAGGGGGTGCAGCAGCGGCCCGCCGGCCGACAGCGAGTAGGCCGTCGAGCCCGTGGGCGTGGCGATGATGATGCCGTCGGCGCGGTAGTTGGCCACGAAGTGCCCGTCCACCTCCACGCTCAGCTCGACCATGCCCGAGGCCGCGCCGCGGCTGACCACCACGTCGTTCATGGCCAGGGCCTCGAACACGCAGACGCCGTCTCGCCTGACCCAGCCCTGCATCAGCGCGCGATGGTCGTCCTCGAAGGCGCCCGCCAGCATGGCCGGCAGCAGCCGCGCGTAGTCGCCCAGGGGAATGTCGGTGATGAAGCCCAGGCGCCCCTGGTTGATGCCGATCAGCGGCGTGCCGTGGCGCGCCAGCTCGCGGCCCACGCCCAGCATGGTGCCGTCGCCGCCCACCACCACGCACAGCTCGCAATGGCGGCCGATGCCCGCCAGGTCGAGTGTCTGAAACTGCGTCAGCCCGGTGCTTTCCGCGGTGCGCTTTTCCAGGCTGACCTGGCAGCCCTGCTGCTGCAGGAAGGTGCCGATCTCGGTCATCAGCTCGCGCGCCGGCTGCGCCGCCGAAGCGCTGGCAGCGTCTTGGTATTTGCCCACCAGGGCAACGCGCGTGAACTTCAGGGCCATGAGGAAATTACATCATAATGGGCTGCGATGACGGCCTCTTTTTGGTGCGATTGAACTGGTGAAATCCCCCGGCTCCATGCTCGATGACCGGTCGCGGCGCTTGCTCAAGATCCTGATCGAGCGCTACATCGCCGACGGCCAGCCGGTGGGCTCGCGCACGTTGTCGCGGGCCTCGGGGCTGGAGCTGTCGCCCGCCACCATCCGCAACGTGATGTCGGACCTGGAAGAGCTGGGCCTGATCGCCTCGCCCCACACCTCGGCCGGGCGCGTGCCCACGGCGCGCGGCTACCGCTTGTTCGTCGACACCATGCTGACGGCGCAGCGCGCGCAGCTGAGGGCGCCCGAGCTGCCCGCCGAGCAGCCGCAAAAGGTCATCGCCAGCGCGGCGCAGCTGCTGTCCAATCTGTCGCAGTTCGTCGGCGTGGTGATGGCGCCGCGGCGCAGCACGGTGTTCCACCA
Source organism: Burkholderiaceae bacterium (assembly GCA_024235995.1). Taxonomy (NCBI): domain Bacteria; kingdom Pseudomonadati; phylum Pseudomonadota; class Betaproteobacteria; order Burkholderiales; family Burkholderiaceae; species Burkholderiaceae bacterium. The sequence goes on along the minus strand of JACKLI010000001.1, from coordinate 2,777,393 downwards.
CATCGAGTTTTTGCGCCTGTCGGAGCGGCGCCTGCTGCTCATCATGGTGGCGCCCGATGGCGACGTGCAGAACCGCGTGCTGTTCACCGAGGCGGACTATTCGGCGTCGGAGCTGACGCAGGCGTCCAACTACCTCAACGCCCATTTCTCCGGCATGACCTTCGAGCAGGTGCGCGCGCGCCTGACGCAGGAGGTCGACCGCCTGCGCGCCGAGATCGCCACGCTGATGCAGGCGGCGGTGCAGGTGGGCTCCGAGGCGGCCAGCCAGGCGCAGGGCGAGGTGGTGATCTCGGGCGAGCGCAACCTGCTGGCGGTGAGCGATTTTTCCAGCGACATGGGCCAGCTGCGCCGCGCCTTCGATCTGTTCGAGCAGAAGGCGCAGCTGATGCGGCTGCTGGACGTGTCCATGCAGGCCGAGGGCGTGCGCATCTTCATCGGCGGCGAAAGCCAGACCGTGCCGGTGGAGGAGCTGTCGGTGGTCAGCGCGCCCTACGAGGTCGACGGCCAGGTGGTGGGCACGCTGGGCGTGATCGGCCCCACGCGCATGCACTACGACCGCATGATCCAGATCGTGGACATCACCTCGCGGCTGGTGAGCAATGCCTTGAGCCAGGGCAAGCCGGCCAGCCCCTAGAATCCACGGTTGGCGGGCCTTGGCCCGTGTGAATGGGCCGTTAGCTCAGTTGGTCAGAGCAGAGGACTCATCAAACAGGTGACCTTGCCGTGAGAGCGGCAATGGAAAAACCGGGTGAATTCAGGGAAACCGTCAGCCAGTCGATGGCCCGGCAATCCTGAGCCAAGCTCGCCGAAGGCAGGTCGCACGACCGGTAGGCGGGAAGGTGCAGAGACTAGGGTGCGAGGAGCCGATCCGATAAGCACCCCCAGAGCGCCCGGCACCCCAACGCGCGGAGCGATCCGCGGCGCGGGTGATGAGATAGTCCAGGGAGTGGGGAAACCCACGCCAACCTGAATCCTTTGGTCGTTGGTTCAAGTCCAACACGGCCTACCATTCACAACCGCGAAAGAATCTCCCCCTCATGTTCACAGGCATCATCACCGCCGTCGGCCGCATCGCCCAGGTGCGCGACCTGGGCGCCAGCAGCGCGCATGGCAAGCAGCTCGCCATCGAGGCGCCCCAGGGCTACCTGGACGACGTGGGCCTGGGCGACAGCATCGCCATCAACGGCGCGTGCATGACGGCCACCGCCATCGACGCGGCGGCCGGGCGCTTTGGCATCGACATTTCGGCCGAGTCGCTGGCGCGCACCGCGGGGCTGGACCAGGCCGGCCCGGTCAACCTGGAAAAGGCCTTGCGCGCGCAGGACCGGCTGGGCGGTCACATCGTCTCCGGCCACGTGGATGGCATCGGCCGCGTGACGCAGTTCGAGCCGGTGGGCGAAAGCTGGGCGCTGCGCGTGCTGGCGCCGCCCGAGCTGGGCAAGTACCTGGCCTACAAGGGCTCGATCACCGTCAACGGCGTAAGCCTGACGGTCAACCAGGTGCAGGACGGGGCCACGGGCTGCGAGGTCAGCATCAACCTGATTCCGCACACGGTGCAGAACACCGCGCTGCACACGCTGGCGGTGGGCCGCGCGGTCAACCTGGAGATCGACCTGATCGCGCGCTATGTGGAGCGAATGCTGTCGGGCATCGAGCGCCGCTGAAGCGGCAGCCTGACCACGCCGGTGGCCAGCGCCGTGCCGCACAGCACCACGGCGCCGCAGCCTAGCATCCAGGGCGTGACGGCCTCGCCCAGCAGCGAGGCGCCGTACAGAATGGCGAACACCGGCACCGTGAAGGTGACCGTGAGCGCGCGCGCCGGGCCCAGGTTCTCGATCAGGCGAAAGTACAGCACGTAGGCCACGCCGGTGCACAGCACGCCCAGCGCGACGACCGAGGCCCAGGCCTTGGGGCCTGGCATGTGCGCCGGCCACAGATACAGCGCGGGCAGCGCCAGGCCCAGCGTGGCGCCGATCTGGCTGCCGGTGGCGGTCATCAGGGGGTTCAGGCCGCTCAGGTATTTGTGGGTGAAGCTGGCCGCCAGCGCGTAGCACAGCGTGGCGCCCAGGCAGGCCAGCACGGCCCAGGCGGCCATGGGGCCGCCGCCGTGGCCCGCGCCCACCTTGTCCCAGGCCAGCAGCGCCACGCCGACGAAGCCCACCAGCAGTCCCACGCTGCGCGAGGCGCCCGGGTTCTGCCCCAGCCAGGCCCAGGCCACCAGCGCGCCGAACAGCGGCACGGTGGCGTTCAGGATGGACGACAGGCCGGTGTTGATGTACTGCAGCGCAAAGCTGAACAGCGCAAACGGAATGCCCGAGTTGAGCAGCCCGCAAAACAGCACCGGGCGCCAGTGGCGGCGCAGCTGCGGGCCCAGGCCCCGCGCGATCAGCAGCGGCAGCAGGAACAGCGAGGCCACCGCCACGCGCACGGCGGCGGTGGGCAGGGGGCCGAACTCGTGCACCGCCTGCTGCATGAACAGAAAGGAGGCGCCCCAAGTCATGGACAGCAGCAGGAAGGGCCAGGCCTCGCGCATGGGCGAGGCCTTGGCGGGTGCAAGGGCGGCGGGGGGCATGCGGGCGAGTATCGCCCAGCCCGGGCCCCGGTCGCGGCGGCATTGATGACGAATGGGCGGTGCATTGATGCGCGCCGTGGATTGGGCGGCGATCGGGCGCTGCCTACAATCCCCGGCCATGCAAGTGACACCCAGCATCTTCAAGGCCTACGACATCCGCGGCACCACGCCCACCACCCTGAACGAGGCCGTGGCCGAGGGCCTGGGCCTGGCCTTCGGCACCCAGGCGCTGGCGCTGGGCGAGCGCGTGGTGGCCGTGGGGCGCGACGGGCGCCTGTCCGGCCCCGCGCTGGCGGCGGCGCTGGTGCGCGGGCTGGTGGCCGCCGGCGTGCAGGTGTTCGACATCGGCATGGTCACCACGCCCATGCTGTACTTTGCCGCGCACACGCTGTGCAGCAGCGGCATCCAGGTGACGGGCAGCCACAACCCGCGCGACGACAACGGCTTCAAGATGGTGCTGGCCGGCCGCGCGATCTACGGCGAGGACATCCAGGCCCTGCGCCGCATGATGGAGGCCGAAAGCTGGCAGCGCCGCGCCGGCGGCTCGGTGCGCGCGCACGACGTCTATCCGGCGTACCGCGATCGCATCGCCCGCGACATCCACCTGGCACGCCCGATGAAGCTGGTGGTGGACTGCGGCAACGGCGTGGCCGGCGCGTCGGCGCCCGCCGTCCTGCGCGCCATCGGCTGCGAGGTGCTGGAGCTGTTCACCGAGGTGGATGGGCGCTTTCCCAACCACCACCCCGATCCGTCCAAGCCCGAGAACCTGCGCGATGTCGTCGCAGCCCTGCAAGGCACCGACGCCGAGCTGGGCCTGGCCTTCGACGGCGACGGCGACCGGCTGGGCATCGTCACCAAGGACGGGCAGACCATCTTTCCCGACCGGCAGATGCAGCTGTTCGCGCAAGACGTGCTTTCGCGCGCGCCCGGCGGCACCATCGTCTACGACGTCAAGTGCACGCAGCGCCTGGGCCCGGCCATCGCCGCGGCCGGCGGCGTGCCGCTGATGTACAAGACCGGCCACTCGCTCATCAAGGCGCGCATGAAGGAGCTCGACGCGCCCCTGGGCGGCGAGATGAGCGGCCACATCTTCTTCAAGGAGCGCTGGTACGGCTTCGACGACGGCACCTACGCCGGGGCCCGCCTGCTGGAGATCCTCAGCCGCTCGCCCGACGCCAGCGCGGTGCTGAACGCGCTGCCCACCAGCTTCTCCACCCCCGAGCTGAACGTGGCCTGCGCCGAGGGCGAGCCGCACCGCCTGGCGGCCGAGCTGCAGGCGCTGGCGGCCAGCGTGTTCGCGGCCCCCGCGCTGAGCGCCGCCGGGCCGCCCCAAGGCGCGAACGCCCCCTCGGGGGGCAGCGAACCACGCGAAGCGGGGAGCGTGGGGGCCGTTGTTAGCACGATTGACGGCCTGCGCGTGGACTGGCCCGACGGCTTTGGCCTGATCCGTGCCAGCAACACCACGCCTGTGCTGGTGCTGCGCTTCGAGGGGCAGACGCCCGAGGCGCTGGCGCGCATCCAGGCCGACATGATGGCCTTGCTCCAGCGCGTCAAGCCCGATGCGCGGGTGGGCGCCGCAAGCCATTGATCCACGCGCTCTACGACCTGGCCACCCGGCTGGCGCAGCCGCTGCTGCGGCGCAAGCTGCGCCGCCGCGCCCTGGCCGAGCCGGGCTACGGGCAGGCCGTGCCCGAGCGCTTCGGCCGCTACGGCGCCGCGCCCGCGCGCCCCGTGCCGCAGGCGGGCGCGCCCCTGGTGTGGATCCACGCCGTCTCGCTGGGCGAGACGCGCGCCGCCGCCATCGTGCTGCCTCATCTGCGCGCGCAGTGGCCCGGCATGCGCCTGCTGCTGACGCACGGCACGGCCACCGGCCGGGCCGAGGGTGCCAGGCTGCTGGCGCCGGGCGACGTGCAGCTGTGGCAGCCCTGGGACACGCGCGCGGCCACGCGCCGTTTCGTGCAGGCCTACCGGCCCGACATCGGCGTGCTGATGGAGACCGAGGTCTGGCCCAACCTCGTGCGTGCCTGCACCGACGCCGGCATGCCCCTGGTGCTGGCCAACGCGCGCCTGTCCGACAAGTCCCTGCGCGGCGCCCGGCGCACCGCCGGCCTGTTGCCGGCGGCCTACCGCGCGCTGACGGCCGTGTACGCGCAGACCGAGCCCGACGCCGCGCGCTTTCGCGCCCTGGGCGCGCCGGTGGCTGGCGTGCTGGGCAACCTCAAGTTCGACGCCCGGCCGGCCGAGCCGCTGCTGGCGCTGGGGCGACGCTGGCGCGATGCGGCGGCCGGGCGGCCGGTGCTGATGCTGGCCAGCTCGCGCGAGGGGGAGGAGCTCGAGTTTTTCAAGCAAATTAGGGCTGCAGCCCGCGCCGAATCTGCGCAAGCAGCTACAAATAACGCAGTTCACCGGCCGCAATGGCTGGTCGTGCCGCGCCACCCCCAGCGCTTCGACGCCGTGGCCGCCCTGGCCGCGCAGCAGGGCCTGAGTGTGAGCCGGCGCAGCCAATGGGGCGCCGGCGCGCCACCGGGTGCCGACGTCTGGCTGGGCGACAGCTTGGGCGAGATGGCCGCCTACTACGCGCTGGCCGATGTGGCCCTGCTGGGCGGCAGCTTCGAGCCGCTGGGCGGGCAGAACCTGATCGAGGCCGCCGCCTGCGGCTGCCCGGTGGTGATGGGGCCGCACACCTTCAACTTCAGCCAGGCGGCCGAGCAGGCGCTGGCCGCCGGCGCGGCGTGGCGCGTGGCCGATCTGCAGGAAGGCGTGCGCGCGGCGCAGGCGCTGGCGGCTGACACAGCGGCTCGCGCGGCCATGGCACGCGCCGGGCAGGCCTTTGCCAGCCGGCACCAGGGCGCGGCGCAGCGCACGGCGGATGCCTTGCGGGGGCTGTGGTCGCCTGGCCCGCGGCACGGCGGTGCAACCACGGGATGACCCACCCCGTTACACTTGGCATCAAGAGAGGCGGCACGTGGTTTGCCGACTCGTGTGATTCGCTTGGCCTGGCCGATGGGTGGATGCCATGAAACGTTTTTTCCTGATTTTCCTGACCGTGCAGGCGCTGCTGTTCGGCATCGAGATGCTCAACCCCGTGCAGGCCGCCGTGGTGCACCCGTGGACGGGCTGGCTGGCTCGGGCCAGCGCGGCCATCGTGCACGTCATCGACCCCTCGGTGATTTCGTACGACCGCGTGCTGCAAAGCGCCAAGACCGGCTTTGGCGTGTCGATCGAGGCCGGCTGCAACGGGGTGGAGGCCACCATCGTGCTGGTGGCGGCGATGCTGGCCTTTCCGTCCAGCTGGGCGATGAAGTTCTGGGGCATCGCGCTGGGCTTTCTGGCGGTGCAGGGCGTCAACCTGCTGCGCATCGTCAGCCTGTTCTTCATCGGGCAGTGGAACTTCAAGGTGTTCGAGTTCGCGCACCTGTACATGTGGCAGGCGCTGATCATGCTGGACGTGCTGGTGGTGTGGCTGCTGTGGATGCGCGTGGTGGCCAAGCGCGACAAGCCCACGCCGCCGCCGGGCGCGGCCGCCTGACGGAGACGCTGGCATGCGCAACACGCTGATCGGCCGCTTCCTGCTGCTGTCCATCCTGTGGCTGGTCGTGCTGCTGCCGCTGTGGTACGTGCTGGCGCGCTGGTTCGCGGCGCCGGCCATCTGGCTGGCGGGCGCGGTGATGAAGGCGTGCTTTGCCTGGGTGGACGGCTGGCACCAGGAGGGCGTGACGGCAGTGCTGCACACCCTGGTGCAGGTGCGCATGAAGGGCCCGCAGGGCGACGTGCTGGGCGAGCTGGCGCCCGAGGCCAGCTACCCCACCTACGGCTACGGCCTGGTGCTGCTGTGGGCCATGCTGCTGGCCTCGCGCACCGAGCGCTGGTGGCTCAAGGGCCTGATCGGCAGCCTGATTCTGATCCCCGTGCAGGCCTGGGGCATCGGCTTTCAGTGGCTGCGCGACGTGGTGCTGCTGTCGGGCCCCTACGGCGCGGCCTACCTGAAGTATTCGCCGCTGGCGGCCAACGCCGTGGCCTACGGCTACCAGTTCGGCTTTCTGATGCTGCCGCCGGTCACGCCCATCCTGCTGTGGCTGGCGTTCAACAAGCGCTTCGTGGCGGCGCTGTGGCTGGAGGCGGCGCTGGAGGCCACGCCCGAGCAGCGGCGCGAGGCGCCGACCAAGGCGGTCGACTAGACAGCTATTGATTCAAGAGCTGCCTGCGCTTGATCGGCGCGGGCCAGCGCCCGATTTTATTGGGTTTTCTCGGCCGCGGGCGCGGCCTTGGCCAGCAGCGCGTCGACGCCCGCCAGGTCGTCCACCGACAGCGCGCCGGCCGCCTGCTTGAGGCGCAGCAGGCCCACCAGCACGTCGTAGCGCGCGCGCGCCAGGTCGCGCTGCGTCTGGTAGAGCTGGCTTTGCGCGTTCAGCACGTCGATGTTGATGCGCACGCCCACCTGGTAGCCGATCAGGTTGGCCTGCAGCGCGGTCTGGCTGGAGTGCTCGGCCGCTTCCAGCGCCTTGACCTGGCTCAGGCCCGACTGCACGCCGAAGAAGGCCGCGCGGGCCGACTGCGACACCGTGCGCTGCAGGCTGTCCAGGTCGGCGCGCGCCTTGTCCTGCAGGGCCAGGGTTTCCTTGACGCGGTTTTCGATCGCGTAGCCGGCGAACAGCGGCCAGTTCAGCACCACGCCGATGCTGGCGTTGTTGGTGCGCGCGCCGGTGGTGGGCGCAAGGGTGATGCTGGGGTTGCCGTTGGGGTAGCGGCTCGTGCCCACGCTGGCCTGCAGGTCGACCGTGGGCTGGCCGGCGGCGCGCGCGCGGTCGGTTTCCAGCCGGGCGATGTCCAGCGCCATGCGCGCCTGCACCACGCCGGGATGCTGCTCGGTGGCCTGGGCGACCCAGGCGTTCACGTCGGCCGGCTGGGGCGCCGGCAGCACGATGGGCTGGGCCAGCGCCAGCGGGTGGATGCCGGCCTGGCCCACCAACTGCTCCAGCGCCAGGGTCTTGACGCGCAGGTCGTTCTCGCTGGCGATCTCCTGCGCGCTGGCCAGGTCGAACCGCGCCTGCGCCTCGCGGCTGTCGGTGATGGTGGCGTTGCCGACCTCGAAGTTGCGCTGCGCGGCGGCCAGCTGCTGGCTGACGGCGGTCTTGAGCGCGCGCACCGAGGCCAGCGCGTCCTGCGCGGCCAGCACGTCGAAGTAGGCCTGCGCCAGGCGCACGATCAGGTCCTGCCCAGCGCCGGCCAGGTTGACGCGCGCCGACTCGTAGGCGCGCTGGCCCTGGTCCCAGGCGATGCGGTTGGCGGGGCGGTACAAGGGCTGGCTGCCCACCAGGCCGGCCGTCAGCACGTTGAACGAGCTGTTGCTGCCCAGGCTGCCGACGCTGGTGTCGACCCAGTTGTGCTGCGCGCCGGCCTGCAGGCCCAGCTGCGGCAGCAGGCCGGCGCGCGCCTGCTCGGCCCGCGCCTGGCTGGCCTGCAGCTGCGCGCTGGCCGACTGCACGGCGGCGTCGTAGCCCTGGGCCTGCGGGTACAGCTGCAGCAGGGACTGGGCATGCGCGCCGCCGCCGGCCAGGGCCAGCAACGCCGCCAACGTCAACGATATCCGGCGTGGGGGGCGGGCGGGCAGGCGCATGAAGGGCAATGGGGGAGGGTCAGTAACGCGGAACGCTGGGGTCGAGCTGCAGGGCCCAGGCGTCGATGCCGCCGGCCACGTTGGCCAGGCGGTCGAACCCCTGCTGCTGCAGGAACAGCGCCACCTGCATGCTGCGCCCGCCGTGGTGGCACAGCACGGCGATCGGCCGGGCGCGGTCCAGCTCGGCCAGGCGCGCCGGAATGGTGTGCATGGGCCACTGGCGCAGCTCGGCGCCCTGGGGGTGGACGCTGGCGGCGTGCCATTCGGCCGGCTCGCGCACGTCCAGCAGCAGGGGCTGGCCGGCACTGGCGGCGGCGGCCAGCCAGGCCTGCAGATCGATGGGGGGCACTTGCTCGATCATGATGAAAGGGGGCTGCGGCGCTTGGCGGTCGTGCGCGGCGTGCTTCAGAAACGAAAGCGCTCGGGCTCGGGAAAGTGCAGCAGGCGCGGCGCGTTGCAGTCCCAGGGCTGGGTGACGACCATGCCGTTGCCGGCGTGCTGCACCAGCGTGGCGCGCATCACCGGCTCGTCGCCGACGATGCCCATCAGGCGCCCGCCGGGCTTGAGCAGGGCCAGCAGCGACTCGGGCAGCTCGGCCACCGAGCCCGACAGCACGATGACGTCGAACGGGCCGTGGGCCGACAGGTCGGCGCGGGCGGCGTCCTGCTGGCGCACCTCCACGTTCAGCACGCCGGCGCGCTGCAGGTTGGCGCGGGCGGTGGCGGCCAGCTCGGTGTCGATCTCCAGCGTCAGCACGCGCTGGGCGCGGTGGCCCAGCAGCGCCGCCATGAAGCCCGAGCCGGTGCCCACCTCCAGCACTTTCTCGTGCTTGGCCACCTGCAGGTCCTGCAGCATGCGCGCCTCCACGCGCGGGGGCAGCATGACCTGGCCGGCGGCCACCGCGGCCTCGCCGGGCTTGAGCGGCAGCTCCAGGTCGGCGAAGGCCAGGGCGCGGTGGGCCGGCGGCACGAAGTCCTCGCGCCGCACCACGGCCAGCAGCTCCAGCACGCGGGCGTCCAGCACGTCCCAGGGACGGATCTGCTGCTCGATCATGTTGAAGCGCGCTTGCTCGACGTTCATCTCAAAGGCTCCGGTAGGCGTATTCAAATCAACCCTGGATTATCGGTCAGGCGCCGGCGTCTCCACCGGCGTGGCATGGCGCAGGCGCCGCTTGAGCCAGCCGGCCAGGTCGTCCAGGTAGCAATAGACCACGGGCACCACCACCAGCGTCAGCAGCGAGGAGGTGATGACCCCGCCGATGACGGCCTGGCCCATGGGCGCGCGCTGCTCCGAGCCCTCGGACACGGCAAAGGCCAGCGGCACCATGCCGAACACCATGGCCAGCGTGGTCATCAGGATGGGGCGCAGGCGTACACGCGCGGCCGCCAGCAGCGCCTGCTCGCGCGGCAGCGGCTCGGTCACGCCGCCTTCGCTGGCGCGGCCCTCGCGCGCGCGGATGGCGAAGTCCACCAGCAGGATGGCGTTCTTGGTCACCAGGCCCATCAGCATGACCACGCCGATGATGGAGAACATGGACATGGCCGAGCCGAACATCAGCAGCGCCAGCACCACGCCGATCAGCGTCAGCGGCAGCGAGGTCATCAGCGCCATGGGCTGCAGGAAGCTCTTGAACTGGCTGGCCAGGATCATGTAGATGAAGATGACCGCCATGGCCAGCGCCTGCAGCGCGTAGGCAAACGATTCCTGCATGTTCTTGGTGGCGCCGCCGAAGCTGAAGCTGTAGCCGGGCGGAAAGGCGATCTGCTGCAGCTGCGCGCGGATGTCGCCCGACACCTCGCCGGTGGCGCGGCCGTAGGTGTTGGCGGTGATCTGGATCTCGCGCAGCATGGCGCGGCGGTTGATCTGGTTGGTGCCGGTGCTCTCGCGCAGGCTGGCGAGCTGGTTCAGGCGCACGATGCGCGGCGTGCCGTCGGCATTCAGGCCGGCGGTGAGCGGCAGGCGCTCGAGCTCGCCGGGCGTGCGGCGCAGCTCGGGCGGCAGGCGCACCACCACGTCGTAGGTCTCGTCGTCGGGCGCGCGCCAGTTGCCCACCGTGGTGCCGGCCAGCAGGGTGCGCAGCGGGGTGGCGATCTGCGCCGTGGACAGGCCCAGCTCGGAGGCGGCCTGGCGCTTGACGACGATGTCCAGCGTGGGCTTGTCGGGCTTGCTGCTGGTGTCCAGGTCGACCAGGCCGGGGATGGCGCGCAGGCGCTCCATCAGCGGCGCGGCCAGGCGCTCCAGCTCGGCCTGGTCGGGCCCCTGCAGCGAGAACTCGATCTGCTTTTGCCCGCCCACCGGCTCCAGCAGGCCGGCCTGGGTGACGGTGATGCCCGGCACCTGGCGCAGGCGCTCGCGCAGCTCGGCCGACAGCGCCTCGGCGCTGCGCGCGCGCTGCTCGCGCTCGGTCAGGCGGATGTAGATGCTGGCGTTGGTCTTGCCCTGCGCCGCGCCGGTGTTGAGCGTGGTCAGGGTGTAGCGCACCTCGGGGTAGCCGCGGATGATCTCGTCCACCACGCGCGCCTTGGCCTCGGTGGCCTCCAGCGAGGAGCCCTGCGGGGTGTAGAAGGCGACGTTGGTCTCCGAGAAGTCGGCCTTGGGCACGAACTCGGTGCCCAGCAGCGGCACCATCACGATGCTGGCGGCGAAGATGGCGGCGGCGATGACGAGCGTGAGCAGCTTGTGCCCCAGCGCCCAGCCCAGGATGAGCTGGTAGGCGGCGGCCAGCCGGTCGGTGGCGTGGTCGAACCAGCCCGTGATGCGGCCGATGGTGCGCTCGTAGAGCGTGCGCGGCGGCCCCTGCCGGCCGTGGGCGTGCATGGCCGGGTCGTGCCAGACCGAGGACAGCATGGGGTCGAGCGTGAAGCTGACGAACATCGAGATCAGCACCGCCGCCACGATGGTCAGGCCGAACTCGTGGAAGAACTTGCCGACGATGCCCTGCATGAAGCCGATGGGCAGGAACACCGCCACGATCGACAGCGTGGTGGCCAGCACCGCCAGGCCGATTTCCTTCGTGCCCTCCATGGCGGCCAGGAAGGCGTTCTTGCCCATCTGCGCGTGCCGCACGATGTTCTCGCGCACCACGATGGCGTCGTCGATCAGCAGGCCCACGCACAGGGAGAGCGCCATCAGCGTGATCATGTTGATGGTGAAGCCCAGCAACTGCATGAAGAAGAAGGTGCCGATGATGGAGATCGGCAGCGTCAGCCCGGTGATGACGGTGGAGCGCCAGGAGTTGAGGAACAGGAAGACGATCAGCACCGTCAGCAGGGCGCCCTCGACGAGGGTCTGGCGCACGTTGGTGACCGCCACGCGGATCGGGCGCGAGGTGTCCTGGATGGGCACCAGCCGCACGCCCTCGGGCAGCTCGGCCTGCAGCGCGCGGGTGGCCTGCTCCAGGCCGTCGACCACCTCGATGGTGTTCTCGTCCTGCGCCTTCTGCACCGTCAGCAGCAGGGTGCGCTGGCCGTTGTACAGTGCGCTCGAGTCGAGCTCCTGCGCGCCATCGCGCACGCTCGCCACCTGCTCCAGGAACACGGGCGCGCCGCCGCGGCGCGCGACGATGATGCGGCCGAACTCGCGCGGGCGCTCGATGCGCCCGTCCAGCTGCACCACCAGCTCCTGGGTGGCGGTGCGCAGGGTGCCCAGCGGCAGGTCCTGGTTGTCGCCGCGCACGGCGTTCATCACCTGGTCGGGCGTCACGCCCTGCGCCTCCATGGCGGCGGGGTTCAACTCGATGTGGATCTCGCGCCGGGTGCCGCCCACCAGGTTGACGGCGCCCACGCCGCGCACGTTCTCCAGGCGCTTCTTCAATACCTGGTCCGCCCAGTTGGTCAGCTCCACGGAGGAGGGCGCCGTCTGCCCCGCCTTGGCGTCCGGCAAAACGGCCAGCGACCAGACGGCGCGGCTGGCCGGATCGAAGCGCAGCACGCGCGGCTCCTTGACCTCGTCGCGCAGCAGCGGGCGCACCTGGCCGATCTTCTCGCGCACGTCGTCGGCGGCCTTGCGCCCATCGATCTGCAGCTGGAACTCGACGATGACCACCGACTGGCCTTCGTAGCTGCGCGAGTACAGCGCGTTGATGCCGGCGATCGAGTTGACGGCTTCCTCGATCTTCTTGGTGACCTCGCTCTCGACGATGGCGGGTGCCGCGCCGGGGTATTCGGTGGTGATCACCACCACCGGGAAGTCCACGTTGGGGAACTGGTCGACCTTGAGCTGCGCCAGCGAGAACAGGCCCAGCACCACGAAGGCCAGCATCACCATGGTGGCGAACACGGGATTGCGCAGGCTGACCTGGGTGAACCACATGGCAGGGCGGGCGCTTCAGCGGGGTTTTGAAGAAAAAAGGCCGGTGGCGGGCGTCAAGCAATCCCGGCAAGCTATCAAAACGATAGTTTTTGGCCGGCTCATGACGCCGCCCCGGCGGACAGCCGCACGCGGGTGCCGGCGCGCAGCGCACCGGCGGCGGCGCGCAGCACGCGGTCGCCCTCGGCCAGGCCGGTGACGGCGACCCAGGTCTCGCCCTCGTCCGTGGCGCGCGCGCCGGGCGTCACCGTGCGGTGCGCGATGCGCGCCTGCTCGCCCGTGCCCTCGACGATCTGCACGTAGGGCTGGGGCTTGTCGGTGCGCACGGCCGCCAGCGGCACGGCCAGCGCGCGCTCCTGGCCCACGGCCAGCCGGCCCTGGGCGAACAGGCCCTGGCGCAGGCCGGGCGCGGGCTGCACCGCCAGGTAGACCGTCACGCTGCGGCTGCCGGCCTGCGTGCTGGGGTTGATGCGCGCCACCGTGGCCGCGATGGGCGCGCTGGCGCCTTCCACCTGCAGCGTGGCGCGCTGGCCCACGCGCACGGCGACCGAGTCGGCGGGGCTGAGCGCGGCCTCCAGCTCGAGCTGGCTGGCGTCGACGATCTCGACGATGCGGGTGTCGGGCGCCACGCGCTCGCCCGGCTGCGCCAGGCGCTGGGCGATCTGGCCGCCGATGGGCGCGCGCAGCACCGTGTCGGCGACCGCCTTGCCCGCCACCCCGGCGCCGGCCTGCGCGGCGCGCAGGTTGGCGCGCGCGGCGCTCAGGTTGGCGGCCGAGGTGTCCAGCGCGGTGCGCGAGATGAAGCCCTGGTCCACCAGCGCGCGGTTGTTGTCGTACTGGCGCTGGGCGATGTCCACCTGCGCCTGCGCGGCGCTGGCCTGCTGCTGGGCCTGGCGCAGGCGGTCGTCGTACTCGCTGGACTCGACGCGCGCGATCACCTGGCCGGCCTGCACGCGGTCGCCCTCGCGCAGCGTCAGGCCCTGCAGCTCGCCCGGCACGCGCGCCTTGACCATGGCCGAGCGCACGGCGCGCAGCGTGCCCGACAGCGGCACCTCCAGCGCCAGCTCGCGCGACTGCACGGTCACCACGTCCAGCGCGCGCAGCTCGATCACCGGCGCCGGTGCCGACGCGGCCTGCGCCTGCTGCACCGCCTGGCGCGCGCGGATGCCGCGCCAGGCCAGCGCGCCGGCGGCCAGCAGCGCCAGCAGCACCACCAGCGCGGTGAGCGTGCGGCGCGTCATGGCGCGCCCTCCACGCGCAGGGCGCGAATCAAGAGGTCGGCATGCAGCTCGATCAGGGCCATGGGTTGCTCGTCTTTCAGCCAGGGGCCGTGGCCCGGGGTGTGGCGCCAGGTCACCATCTGCACCAGCGGGGCCATCGCCAGCAGGACCAGGCGCGACAGGTCGACGGCCCGGAACTCGCCGCGGTCGATGCCGCGCTGCAGCACGCGGCGCAGCAGCGCGTGGCTGGGCTGGACCACCTCGGCCTCGAACCAGCGCGCCAGCTCGGGAAAGTGCGCCGCCTCGCTCAGCATCAGCTTGGTCAGGCCGGCGGCGGGCGTGCCGCCGTACAGCCGCCACCAGCGGCGCAGGTACTCGCGCAGCAGCTCGGCGCTGGGGCCGGCGAAGTCGTCCACCTCGCGCACGGCCTCGTGCAGGTGGCGGCTGGCGTTCTCGCGCACCACGGCCTTGAACAGCTCGTCCTTGCTGGCGAAGTACAGGAACAGGGTGCCCTTGGCGACGCCGGCGCGCGCGGCCACGTCCTCCACGCGGGTGGCGGCAAAGCCCTTTTCGACGAACAGGGCCAGCGCCGCGTCCAGCAGCTCGCCCGGGCGCGCGGCCTTGCGGCGCGTGCGGCCGGGGTGGGCGCGTGCGGGGGAGGCGGCGAGTGGCATGGGTGGGTTAATAACCCGTAGGTCATTAACTATACCGCGAAGTCGGCCGGGTTCAGGCCACGAGCGGCGGCTCCTGCATGGCCTCCAGCTGCGCGTGCAGCACGTCGATCTGCTCGCGCCAGTAGGCCGGGGTACCGAAGTGCGGAAACGCGGCGGGAAAGGCCGGGTCGTCCCAGCGCCGCGCGATCCAGGCGCTGTAGTGGATCAGGCGCAGCGTGCGCAGCGGCTCGATCAGCGCCAGCTCGCGCCGGTCGAAGTCGCGCACCTGCTCGTAGCCGTCCAGCAGCGCGCCCAGGGCCTGCTGGCGCTCGGCGCGCTCGCCCGGCAGCAGCATCCACAGGTCCTGCACCGCCGGGCCGCTGCGGCAGTCGTCCAGGTCGACGAAGTGCGGGCCGCCGCCGGGGCGGTCGGTGGGCGTCCACAGGATGTTGCCGGGGTGGCAGTCGGCGTGCAGGCGTAGCGTGGCGATCGAACCGGGGTCATTCTGGCCTGCAGCCCCCATGGGTAATGCGCTGGCAGCTACTGTTTCAATAGCTTTCTGGCTTGCTTCGGCCCACGCGCGCTCCACCTCCAGCGGCAGCGCGCCGTGCGCCAGCAGCCACTGGCGCGGCTCGCGGCCGTAGCTGTCCAGGTCCACCGCGGGCCGGTGCGCAAACCGTGCCTGCGCGCCCACCGTGTGCAGGCGCGCGATGAAGCGGCCGATCCACTCCAGCGCCTCGGCGTCGCCCAGCTCGGGCGTGCGCCCGCCGCGCCGCGGGCTGACGCTGAAGGCAAAGCCGCCGTGGCTGTGCAGGGTGCGGCCGGCCAGCTGCAGCGGCGCGACCACCGGCACCTCGGCCGCGGCCAGCTCCAGCGCGAAGGCGTGCTCCTCCTCGATCTGCGCCGTGCTCCAGCGCCCCGGCCGGTAGAACTTGAGCACCACCGCCGGGTGCGCGTCGGCCAGCGCCGTGCCGGGCTCCAGGTGCGCCAGGTAGACCCGGTTCTCGTACGAATTGAGCGCGCTCAGGCGTCCGTCGCCCATCAGGCCGATGCCCGCCAGCGCGTCCAGCACGTCGTCGGGGGTGAGGGTGGCAAAGGCGGCGGCGTCGGTCATGCCGCCGATTGTCCGCGCAGTCCGGCGCTGCCGAGGAAGCCGCCCGGTGGCATGATCGGCGGTGACCCGATCGATTGGAGTTGGAGATGAGTGCAAGCGAAACCATCGTGCTGGCCGGCGGCTGCTTCTGGTGCACCGAGGCGGTGTTCAAGGAAGTGCGCGGGGTGCTGGACATCGAGTCCGGCTACAGCAACGGCCAGGCCGAGCGCCCGACCTACGAGGAGGTCTGCACCGGCCGCACCGGCTGCGCCGAGGTGATCAAGCTGACCTTCGATTCGGCGCAGATCGGCCTGCGCCAGGTGCTGGAAATCTTCTTTCTGGTGCACGATCCGACGCAGGTGGACGGGCAGGGCAACGACCGCGGCACGCAGTACCGCAGCGGCATCTATTTTTCGACGCCCGCGCAGCAGGCCCTGGCCGAGGGCATGATCGAGGAGATGGCGCGCGAGAAGCTGTACGCGCGCCCCATCGTCACCCAGGTGCAGCCGCTGGCCCACTATTGGCCGGCCGAGGACTACCACCAGGACTTCTTCGAGCGCAACCCCGAGCAGGGCTACTGCATGGCGGTGGCGGCGCCCAAGGTGGCCAAGTTCCGCAAGACCTTTCGCGAGTGGGCGCGCTGAGCACGCATGCCTGAGCTCGATCCCGCGGCGCCGCCGGCCGGCCGAGGGCGCCTGATCGGCGCGCTGTGCGTGCTGCTGGCCGGCGCCATCGTGCTGGCGCTGGCCGCGCTGACCGTGGCGCTGTGGCAGGGCGGGCGCCAGCCCCTGCTGCTGGCGCCCGCCATCGGCGGCCTCAATCCCTGCCTGGACGTGGCCGCGCCCACCCCCGGCGCGCCGCTGCCCGACGCCGCCTGCGCCGGTGCCCAGGGCTCGGCCGCCGGGCAGGTGGAGTCCATCCTGTCGGCGCTGGGGCCGCGCCAGAGCCCCGACGGGCGCCTGCAGGTGGGCTACACCCTGGTGGTGCCGCTGCTCAACCTGTTTCGCCCCGACGCGGCCGTGGCGGGCGGCTGGCGCATCGACGACGAAGCCGTGCAGCGCGTGGCGCGCACGGTGCAGGGCGTCGACCGGCCGGTGGTGCTGTACCTCTTTTCGTCGCACTTCTCGGAGGGCGCGCCGATCGAGCCGGTGCTGGCCGGCGACCCGGCCAACCTGGCGCAAACCCCGCAAGGCCCGCTGCCGGTGGACCGCTACATGGGCCTGCCCATGTACCCCTGGAGCGTGGCGCGGCTGGACAACGGCATCACCCGGCGGCGCGACGAGGCCATGCGCGCGGTCAGCGGCGCGCTGTGTCGCCTGCCCGCGGCCACGCGCCAGCGCCTGGCGGGCATCAACCTGCTGGGCGAGACGCATCAGCTGTATCCCGCCTTCGAGACCGGCATGGGCACCGACCAGCCCTACGTCGTCACCGACTATTCGCCCACCTCGCGCGCCGGCTTTGCCGCCGCGCTGCGCCAGCGCTTCGGCACGGTGGCGGCGCTCAATCGCTACCTGGGCTCCTCGTTTGCCAGCTTCGACGCGGTGCAGCCGCCTTCGCGCGACATCCGCCGCGAGCGGCTGGACAACTTCTGGCAGCACATCGACGACGCCGCCGCCGGCCGCGTGGCCGTGAGCGGCTGGGTGCACGACGGCGCGCAGCCGCCGGGGCGCTCGTCCTGGGTGCGTATCTACCTGGACGGCCAGTGGGTGGGCCGCGCGGCGGCACGTTTCGAACGGCAGGACGTAGCGCAGGCGCGCCCCGACCTGGGCACGTCTCGGCTGGGCTGGCGTTACGACCTGCGCTTTGCCGAGCTGCCGCCGGGCCGCCACCGGCTGGACGTGGCGCTGGAAGGCGCGGGCGGCGGCCTACAGCACCTGGGCACGCGCCACATCAACGTCATGGGGCGCGAGCAGCGCCCGCCCGTGGCTCTGCCCATGCGCATGGACCTGCCGCCGATGCGCCCGGCCGACCCGCGCGTGGCGTTCTGGATCGACGCGCCGGCCGACGAGCGCGCGCTGTTCTACAACCCGCTGGTGCCGCTGTGGGACGACTTTCGCGCCCGCCAGGTGGTGCGCTACCTGGAGCATTTCGACCGCCTGCTGGCGGCCACCTGCCTGGCCGACGTGCCGCGGCGCACGCAGCAGATCTACCCGGCCGAGAAGGCCGGCTGGGACGCCAGCCGCTTTGCCGCCGGCCAGTCCCTGCTGCCCTTCGGCCAGGTGCAGCTGGGCATCAACCTGTACGGCGAGGCCACCGACGACGCCAGCTTCTTCGACTGGCTGGCGCGCTCGCGCCAGCCCGGCTACAGCGTGACCGAGTTCCACCCCCTGCGGGGCCTGAGCGCCGCCGAGCTGGGCGCCGTGTTCGAGGAGCACCGCCGCCACGGCGCGCGCACGCTGTCCTTCTTCCTGCACCCCGTGGCGCCCGGCGAGGCGCCGGCCAACCCGTTCGCCTTCGATCCGAACAACCCGCGTTTCGGCTCCGACCGCCTCTACGCTGCCACGCAGGCGCTGCTGCGCTGACATGGCTTGGCGCGCTCTCAATTTCGCACTATAATCAAAGGCTTTTCGCGCAATGCGTGCGGGTGAAATGCCTGCGGCGCGCGATGCATTCAACCATTCATGGGTCTTCGGGCGGCGGGTCGGCATCTGACTTGCGTGCGCGGATCCCGCCAACGAAGAAGGAGCCATCATGGCTGTTCAGCAAAACAAGAAGTCGCCGTCCAAGCGCGGCATGCACCGTTCGCACAACGCGCTGGCCGTGCCCGGCATCGCGCTGGAGCCCACCACGGGCGAGACGCACCTGCGCCACCACATCAGCCCCAACGGCTACTACCGTGGCCGCCAGGTGATCAAGCCCAAGGCCGAAGCCTGACCGGCTGATCGGGCCGCCGGCTCGCGGGCCGGCGGCCTGGCCTTCTATACTTTCCAGGCCCGGTGCTACACCTGTAGCCTCGGGCCTGTGTCGTTGGTGGCGCATATTTCCTGACCGAATCAGCGGGTGCCCGCGCAGGCATTCGCGGGAGCTTGCATGATCGTTCTGGCTGTCGATTGCATGGGCGGTGACCATGGGCCCCAGGTCACCCTGCCAGCCTGCCGCCAGTTTCTCGATCGCCATGCCGACGCCCGCGTGCTGCTGGTCGGCCAGCCCGAGGCCCTGGGCGCCTTTCGCCACGAGCGCGCCAGCGTGGTCGCCGCCAGCGAGGTGGTGGGCATGGACGACGCCATCGAGGTGGCGCTGCGCAAGAAGAAGGACTCGTCCACCCGCGTGGCGATCCAGCAGGTCAAGGACGGCGTGGCGCAGGCGGCGGTGTCGGCCGGCAACACCGGCGCGCTGATGGCCATCGCGCGCTACCTGCTCAAGACGCTGGACGGCATCGACCGGCCCGCCATCGCCACCCAGATTCCCAACGCCAAGGGCGGCGCCACCACCGTGCTGGACCTGGGCGCCAACGTGGACTGCACGGCCGAGCACCTGCTGCAGTTCGCCGTCATGGGCTCGGCCCTGGTGTCGGTGCTCAACAACGATCCGCAGCCCACGGTGGGCCTGCTCAACATCGGCGAGGAGGCCATCAAGGGCAGCGAGGAGATCAAGCGCGCCGGCGAGCTGCTGCGCGCCGCCGCCACCACGGGCGACCTGAATTTCGTCGGCAACGTCGAGGGCAACGACATCTTCAAGGGCACGGCCGACATCGTGGTGTGCGATGGCTTTGTCGGCAACGTGGCGCTCAAGACCATCGAGGGCCTGGCCTCGATGATTGGCGGCTTCATGAAGGAGGAGTTCTCGCGCAACCTCCTGACCAAGGCCTCCGCCCTGGTGGCCTACCCGGTGCTGCGCGCGCTCAAGCGCCGCATGGACCACCGCCGCTACAACGGCGCGGCCCTGCTGGGCCTGCGCGGGCTGGTGTTCAAGAGCCACGGCTCGGCCGACGCGCTGGCCTTCGAGCAGGCCATGGCCCGCGCGTATGATGCAGCGCGCAACCAGTTGCTGGAGCGCGTGCAGGGCCGCATCGCCCATGCGCTGCCCCTGCTGCAACCCCGGGCCGCTGGCGCCGGGGCCTGATCAAGATTTCAAGCAAGACCGATGACGCGACGCTTTTCCCGCATCACGGGCACCGGCAGCCACCTGCCCGCGCGCCGCGTGACCAACGACGATCTGGTGGCCGAGCTGGCCCAGCGTGGCGTCGAGACCTCCGACGAATGGATCGTCGAGCGCACCGGCATCCACGCCCGCCACTTTGCCGCGCCCGGCGAGGGCGCCAGCGACTTGGCCGTGCCGGCCGCGCAGGCCGCGCTGCAGGCGGCGGGCCGCCAGGCGTCGGACATCGACCTCATCATCGTCGCCACGTCCACGCCGGACATGGTGTTTCCGTCCACCGCCGCCATCGTGCAGCACAAGTTGGGCATCGCCGGCTGCCCGGTGTTCGACGTGCAGGCGGTGTGCAGCGGCTTCATCTACGCGCTGACGGTGGCCGACGCGATGATCGCCAACGGCACCGCCACGCGCGCGCTGGTGATCGGCGCCGAGGTGTTCTCGCGCCTGCTCGACTTCAACGACCGCGGCACCTGCGTGCTGTTCGGCGACGGCGCCGGCGCCGTGGTGCTGGAGGCCAGCGACGCGCCCGGCATCCTGGCCACCGACCTGCACGCCGACGGCAAGCACGTGGGCATCCTGTGCGTGCCCGGCCATGTGTCGGGCGGGCAGGTGCTGGGCGATCCGCTGCTCAAGATGGACGGGCAGGCGGTGTTCAAGCTGGCCGTGGGCGTGCTGGACAAGGCCGCGCGCGCGGTGCTGGACAAGGCCGGCGTGCAGGCGAGCGACATCGACTGGCTGATTCCGCACCAGGCCAACATCCGCATCATGCTGGGCACGGCCAAGAAATTGCACCTGCCGCCCGAGAAGGTGGTGGTGACGGTGCACGAGCACGGCAACACCTCGGCCGCCTCGATCCCGCTGGCGCTGGACCACGGCGTGCGCGCCGGCCAGGTCAAGCCGGGCCAGACGGTGCTGCTGGAGGGCGTAGGCGGCGGCTTCACCTGGGGTGCAGTACTCCTTAAAATGTAGCTGACTGCGCTTGATCGATGCGGGCTGAAGCCCTGTTTGATTCATATTTGGTATCCGAAGCCATGACTTCCTTTGCTTTTGTCTTCCCCGGCCAGGGCTCGCAGTCCGTGGGCATGCTGGACGCCTGGGGCGACCACCCCGCCGTGCGCCAGACGCTGGCTGAGGCTTCCAGCGCGCTGGGCGAGGACGTGGGCGCGCTGATCGCCGCCGGCCCCAAGGAGGCGCTGGCGCTCACCACCAACACCCAGCCGGTGATGCTGGTGGCCGGCGTGGCCTGCTGGCGCGCCTGGCGCGCCGAGGGCGGGGCGCTGCCGGCGGCCGTGGCCGGGCATTCGCTGGGCGAGTATTCGGCCCTGGTCGCCGCCGAGGTGCTGAGCCTGGCGCAGGCAGTGCCCCTGGTGCGCCTGCGCGCCGCCGCCATGCAGCAGGCGGTGCCGGTGGGCACGGGGGCCATGGCCGCCATCCTGGGTCTCGATGCTTCTAAAGTGATAGCTGGTTGCGCGGATGTGACGCAGGCCATGGGGCAAAACAGTGCCGAAGTGGTGGAGGCCGTCAACTTCAACGACCCGGTGCAGACCGTGATCGCTGGCAGCAAGGCCGCCGTGGACAAGGCCTGCGAAGTGCTCAAGGGCCTGGGCGCCAAGCGCGCGCTGCCGCTGCCGGTGTCGGCGCCGTTCCACTCCAGCCTGATGAAGCCGGCGGCCGAGCAGCTGAAGGCCGCGCTGGAAAAGATCGAGCTGGCCGCGCCGAGCATGCCGGTCATCAACAACGTGGACGTGGCGGTGGAAAATGACCCGGCCCGCATCCGCGACGCGCTGGTGCGCCAGGCCGCCGCCCCCGTGCGCTGGGTCGAGTGCGTGCAGGCCATCAAGGCGCGCGGCATCACCCACGTCGTCGAATGCGGCCCCGGCAAGGTGCTGGCCGGCATGACCAAGCGCATCGACGCCGAACTGGTGGGCGCCAGCCTGTACGATCCGGCGACGCTGGCCGAAGTCAAGACGCTTCTGGCCTGAAGGAGAACCATCGACATGGCAGACACGACCCCCATGGCCGGCCAGGTGGCCCTGGTGACCGGCGCCTCGCGCGGCATCGGTGCCGCCGTGGCGCAAGAATTGGCCGCGCGCGGCCTGAAGGTGATCGGCACCGCCACCACCGACGAGGGCGCGGCGCGCATCGGCGCGGCGCTGGCCGCTTACCCCGGCTGCCGCGGCGCGGCGCTGAACGTGAACGACCTGGGCGCCGCCGAGGCCCTGATCGACGGCATCGTCAAGGACCACGGCGCGCTGCACGTGCTGGTCAACAACGCCGGCATCACGCGCGACATGCTGGCCATGCGCCTGAAGGACGAGGACTGGGACGCGGTGATCGACACCAACCTGAAGGCGGTGTTCCGCCTCTCGCGCGCCGTCATGCGCCCGATGATGAAGCAGCGCTACGGCCGCATCGTCAACATCACCAGCGTGGTCGGCGCATCGGGCAACCCGGGGCAGGCCAACTACGCGGCGGCCAAGGCCGGCGTGGCGGGCATGACGCGGGCGCTGGCGCGCGAGCTGGGCAGCCGCGGCATCACCGTCAACTGCGTGGCGCCGGGCTTCATCGCCACCGACATGACGGCGGCGCTGTCCGACGAGCAGAAGACGGCGCTGACGACGACGATCCCGCTGGGCCGCCTGGGCCAGCCGGCCGACATCGCGCACGCCGTGGCCTACCTGGCCAGCCCCGACGCCGGCTACGTGACGGGGCAGGAGCTGCACGTCAACGGCGGCATGTTCATGGCGTGAGCATCAACCCAGGCCAGCCCTTTTCTTCATCCGGTACAACCGGCCGTTTCGGGCGCAAGCCCGGGTAAAATCCGCATCTTTTACAACCCTCAGAGGGAACCCATGAGCGATATCGAAGCACGTGTCAAGAAAATCATCGCCGAGCAGCTCGGCGTGGAAGAGTCCCAGGTGACCAACGAGAAGGCCTTCGTGGCCGACTTGGGCGCCGACTCGCTCGACACCGTCGAATTGGTGATGGCGCTGGAGGACGAATTCGGCATCGAGATTCCCGACGAGGACGCCGAGAAGATCACCACGGTGCAGGCCGCGATCGATTACGCCAACAGCAAGAAAGCCTGATCGCCCATGAGCCGGCGCCGAGTCGTCGTCACCGGATTGGGTTGCGTCAGCCCCGTGGGCAACACGGTGGCCGAATCCTGGGCCAGCCTGCTGGCCGGGCGTTCGGGCATCGACGCGATCACGCAGTTCGACGCTGCGGCGTTTGCCTGCCGCTTCGCGGGCGAGGTCAAGGACTTCAAGGTCGGGGACTACATCCCTGAAAAAGAAGCCCGCCACATGGACCGCTTCATCCACCTGGGCCTGGCCGCCGCGGCGCAGGCGGTGGCCGATTCGGGCCTGCCCACGGGCGATGCCCTCAGGCCCGAGCAGGCCGAGCGCATCGGCTGCAACATCGGCTCGGGCATCGGCGGCTTGCCCTTGATCGAGGCGACGGCGGGCGAATACGCGGCCCGCGGTCCGCGCCGCATCTCGCCCTTCTTCGTGCCGGCCTCGATCATCAACATGATCTCGGGCCACGCGTCGATCCGCTTCGGCTTCAAGGGCCCCAACATCGCCACCGTGACGGCCTGCACCACGGGCCTGCACGCCATCGGCCTGTCGGCGCGCATGATCCAGTACGGCGATGCCGACGCCATGGTGGCCGGCGGGGCCGAATCCACCGTCTCGCCGCTGGGCGTGGGCGGCTTTGCCGCGGCGCGCGCGCTGTCCACCCGCAACGACGACCCCAAGACGGCCTCGCGCCCCTGGGACAAGGACCGCGACGGCTTCGTGCTGGGCGAGGGCGCGGGCGTGGTGGTGCTCGAGGAATACGAGCACGCCAGGGCCCGCGGCGCGCGCATCTACGCCGAGCTGATCGGCTTCGGCATGAGCGGCGACGCCTACCACATGACCGCGCCCGACGTGGACGGGCCGCGCCGCTCCATGGTCAATGCCCTGCGCGACGCCGGCGTCAACGCCGACCAGGTGAACTACCTCAACGCCCACGGCACCAGCACCCCGCTGGGCGACGTCAACGAGACCAACGCCATCAAGGCGGCGCTGGGCGACGCGGCGCGCCGTGTGGTGGTCAACTCCACCAAGTCGATGACCGGCCACCTGCTGGGCGGCGCCGGCGGCATCGAGAGCGTGTTCACCGTGCTGGCCATTCACCACCAGAAGAGCCCGCCCACCATCAACATCTTCAGCCAGGACCCCGAGTGCGACCTGGACTACTGCGCCAACACGGCGCGCGACCTGAAGATCGACGTGGCGCTGAAAAACAACTTCGGCTTCGGCGGCACCAACGGAAGCCTGGTGTTCCAGCGCATCTGACGGCGTGGGCGGCGCTGGCCTGGCGCTGCCTGCGCGGCGAACCTCATGCACGCTGCCCCTGCCGTCACCCATCCCACCGGTCGCACACCGCAGCTGGCAGCCCTGCTGCTGGGCCTGTGGGCCCTGGGCTTGGCGGCCGAGGTGGTAGCGCTGATGCTGCAGCCGAGCCTGGCCGCCCCGGGCTGGCAGGCGGCCGCGCTGCTGGGCGCGCCGCTGCTGGCGGGCGCCGCCTTGGCCCGCTGGTGGCGGACCCAGCGCCCGCGGCGCTTGAGCTGGGACGGCGCGCAGTGGCGGCTGGACCCCGGCGCCGCGGATGCATGGGGCGACCTCGCCGTTCAGCGGGTGGAGGTGCGCCTGGACCTGCAATGGGCCCTGCTGTTGCGCGCGAGCGGCCCTGAGCTGGGGCGCGGCCGCTGGCTGTGGGCGCAGGCCGGACGCGATGCGGCCGGCTGGCACCTGCTGCGCTGCGCCGTGCATGCTGGCACGCCGGCACCGGCCTCGGCCGCCGATCTGGGGGAGGGCGCGCGGGCCTGAGCGCTTGTAGCGCCGGGCTGCGGGCCGACCGTGTCGGTGTCATCCTCCACTCCACCCCCCGAAAACGAAGCGCTGCTGGTGCAGCGCGCCGCCGCGGGCGACGCCCGGGCCTACGAGTTGCTGGTCATCAAGTACCAGCGCCGGATCACGCGCCTGATCGGGCGCCTGGTGCGCGACGTCGACCTGGTGGACGACATCGCGCAGGAGACCTTCATCCGCGCCTGGCGGGCGCTGCCGAAGTTTCGGGGCGACGCGCAGTTCTACACCTGGCTGTACCGGATCGCCGTCAACACCGCCAAGAAGGCGCTGCTGGAGCTCAAGCGCGACCCGATCGTCACCGAGGCGGCGCTGCGTTCGGTCGACGACGACGATGAAACTTCGCGCCGCGAGAACGAACTAATTTCCGAGTCCACGCCGGAATCCGAGCTGGCGGCCCGGGAAATCGCCGCCGCCGTGAATGCCGCCATGGAAGCCCTGCCCGAGGATTTGCGCCAGGCCATCACCTTGCGCGAGATCGAAGGCCTGAGTTACGAAGAGATTGCCGAGACCATGAACTGTCCCATCGGAACCGTACGCAGCCGGATCTTCCGGGCGCGTGAGGCGATCTCGGCCAAGGTCAAACCCTTGCTCAGTCACCAGTCCGGCAAACGCTGGTGACGCTGGAGGTGTGTCGTCATGAACTGCGATCGTGAACAGATTTCTGCCCTGATGGATGGCGAGCTGACGCCCGCGCAGGCCGCGGCCGTGCTGGCGTCGGCCGACGACGTGCAGGCCCGCGAGAGCTGGCACCTGTACCACCTGATCGGCGACGTGCTGCGCGCGCCCGACTTGGGCGACGGGCGGGGCGACGCGGCCTTCGTGGCGCGCCTGCGCCAGCACCTGCCGCCGCAGGAGGCGCCGCAAGGGCTGGCCATCGCCCCGGCGGTGAGCGTGGTGGCCGAAACGCGGCACGATGCGGCCAACGACGGCGTGTTTCGCTGGAAGATGGCGGCCGGCTTCGCCTCGCTGGCGGCCGTGGCGGCCATCGGCTGGGGCGTGCTCGGCGGCATCGGCCCGCAGGCGCCGGCGGGCGGGGCGAAGCTGGCCCTGAGCACGAGTCCGGCGGTGCCCGCCGCGGCCGTGGTGCCGGTGGCCGACCAGAGCCTGGCGGCCGCGACACCGGCCCCCGCCGCGCCCGTGATGCTGCGCGACCCCGAACTCGACCAGTTGCTGGCCGCGCACCGCCAGGCGGCCGGGGTGTCGGCGTTCGGCAACACGGCGGGCTTCCTGCGCGCCGCCACGTTCGAAGGGTCCGCGCGTTGAACCGGCTGGCCGGGGAGGGCGCCGAGCGCCTGGCAAGCTTGGCCGACGCGCCGTGGCGCCGCGGCTGGATGCGCCGCATGAGCGCGCTGGCGCTGCTGTGGTGCGCCGGCGGCGTGCTGAGCGCGGCCGCCGCGCAAGGCGCGTTCGGCGGCGGCTCCGGCCGGCCCGTGGGGCCGCCCCAGCGCAGCGTGGACGAATGGCTGGTGCGCCTGCAGCAGGGCTCCAGCGTGCCGTCCTTCGTCGGCACCTACGTGGTCAGCGCATCCAACGGCGCCATGGCCAGCGCGCGCATCTGGCACCTGTGCCAGGGCGACGTGCAGCTCGAGCGGGTCGATGCGCTGTCCGGCCCGCCGCGCTCGAGCTTCCGGCGCAACGACGAGGTCAGCCTGCTGCTGCCCGACGCCCACGTGCTGCGCTCCGAACAGCGCGCGCCCGGCGGGCGCTTTCCCAACCTGCTGCGCCCCGGCGCCGACCAGGCCGCGGCCCAGCACTACACGGCCGAGGAGACGGGCCAGGACCGCGTGGCCGGCATGGTCACCGACGTCGTGGTGCTGAAGCCGGTCGATCCGTGGCGCTTTGGCTACCGCATCTGGAGCGAGCGCCGCACGGGCCTGGTGTTGAAGACCCAGACGCTGGACGCCGCCGGCAAGGTGCTGGAGCAGTCGGCGTTTTCGGAGGTGCAGCTCGATCCGCCGCAGCAGGCCGTCAAGACCCAGCTGGCGATGCCCAGCACCGAGGGCTGGCGCAACGTGCGCATCGAGCGCGTGCGCATCGACGCCGCGCGCGAAGGCTGGCGCCTGGAGCAGCCGGTGCCCGGTTTCGAGCCGCAGGGGTGCTTCCGGCAGTCGATGGGTGCGTCCAGCTCGGTCGTGCAGTGGGTGTTTTCGGACGGCCTGGCGACGGTGTCGGTGTTCATTGAGCCGTTCGACGCCAAGCGCCACGTGCATGCCGGGGTGTCCAGCCTGGGCGCCACGCATGCCATGAGCCGCCGCTGGCCCGGCGCCCAGGGGCCCTGGTGGGTCACCCTGATCGGCGAGGTGCCGCGCCAGACCCTGACCGCGCTGCTGGACAACCTCCGGCATGACAAATGAAACACCCCCAGTCTCCACACGCTGCGCGTTGTTGCGCCCGGTGCTCGCCGCCAGAGGCGGCGGCCCTTCGGTCTGTCCAGACCTGCGCAGGCAGGTCTGGAGCCGCAGACCTCAGCCCCCTCAAGGGGCATCGCCTCTGGTCGGGGAAACCCCGACCACGGCGCTCGCTGGCGTGGCCTGCTCCGCGGCTCTTTGGCTCTTTGCGTTTCATGCGCAAATGGATCATTGACATGATGAAAACCGCTGTCTCCAGTCGAACCCGGCTCGCGGGCCTGATCGTGCCGCTGCTGATGAGCGCTGGCGCCTGGACCGCCGCGCTGCCCGCGTTGGCCCAGCCGGCGCCCGTGGTGCGCACCCTGCCGGACTTCACCGACCTGGTCGACCAGGTCGGCCCGGCGGTGGTCAACATCCGCACCATGGAGCGGGCGAGCGCCAAGGGCAGCGAGGACGGGGCGATGGACCCCGAGATGCAGGAGTTCTTCCGGCGCTTCTTCGGCGTGCCCATGCCCAACCTGCCGCGCCCCGGCCGGCCCAACCGGCCGGCGCCGCAAATGCCCGACGAAGAGGTGCCGCGCGGCGTGGGCTCGGGCTTCATCCTGTCGGCCGACGGCTATGTCATGACCAATGCGCACGTGGTCGATGGCGCCGACGAGGTCATCGTCACCCTGACCGACAAGCGCGAGTTCAAGGCCCGCATCGTGGGGGCCGACAAGCGCACCGACGTGGCGCTGGTCAAGATCGCTGCCACCGGCCTGCCGTTCGTCAAGGTGGGCGACGTGGGCCGCCTGCGCGTGGGCGAGTGGGTGATGGCCATCGGCTCGCCCTTCGGGCTGGAGAACACCGTCACCGCCGGCATCGTCAGCGCCAAGCAGCGCGACACGGGCGACTACCTGCCCTTCATCCAGACCGACGTGGCCGTCAACCCCGGCAACTCGGGCGGGCCGCTGATCAACATGCGCGGCGAGGTGGTGGGCATCAACAGCCAGATCTACTCGCGCTCGGGCGGCTTCATGGGCATCTCGTTCGCCATTCCCATCGACGAGGCCATGCGCGTGAGCGATCAGCTGCGCGCCAGCGGCCACGTCACGCGCGGGCGCATCGGCGTGCGCATCGACCAGGTCACGCGCGAGGTGGCCGAGTCCATCGGCCTGGGCAAGCCGCAGGGGGCGCTGGTGCGCAACGTCGAGAGCGGTTCGCCCGCCGAGAAGGCCGGGGTCGAGGCAGGCGACATCATCGTTCGCTTCGACGGCAAGACCATCGACAAGGCGAGCGACCTGCCGCGCCTGGTGGGCAACACCAAGCCGGGCACGCGCAGCACCTTGACGGTGTTTCGCCGTGGCCAGAACCGCGACCTGAGCATCACCATCGCCGAGCTGGAGCCCGATACGGTGGCGGCTGCCGGCGGCAAGCCGGCCGCGCGCGGCAGCGAGCCGGCCAAGGCCGCCGGCACGGTGCAGGCCCTGGGCGTGACGGTGGCCGAGCTGAGCGACGCGCAGCGCAAGGAGCTCAAGGCCAGGCACGGCGTGCGCGTGACGGCGGTGGCCGACGCCGCCGCGCGCGCCGGGCTGCGCGAGGGCGACGTGATCCTGGCCGTGGGCAACACCGAGGTCGCGAATGTGCGCGAGTTCGAGGCCGCCGTGGCCAAGGCCGATCGCGGCAAGCCGGTCAACATGCTGGTGCAGCGTGGCGACATGGTGCAGTTCGTGCTGGTTCGGGCGGCGCGCTGAAGGGAGGCCGGATCGGCGCCGAAAAACCCCAGGAAAGAGTCGAGTTTGACGGGTTTGCCACGGCCGGCGAGCCGGCCAGGCGGCTGGCAAGGGGTTCGAAGGGCGCCGGCCCATGTGGATCAAGCGCCGGGCGCTCAGATGAAGTTCGGTAAAATCGAGCCCGACGTTCTACGCATTTCGGCATATCACGGCGGGTTGAGCCCACGATGCGCAAAGCGCCGTGCTTTTTCACAAGGTGTGCACGTTCAAATCACAGCTTGTTCACGGCACTTGATGCGAAAACTGTGGATAAGTTGTTGATGAATTTTCCGTTGTGACCTCGCAACGCCCTCGCCATTTGTATTTTCGATCTTGGCACCCGCGGTTTTTGCCTACAATGAAGCTCCAACCATCGCAGTTGCCATAGATTGTTGGTTGAGGGCGCGTCACATTCAGGACGCGCCCTTTTTTCATGCGCGATCAAAGCGCAATCAATTACTTGCCCTCGTTCGTTGATGGATCACATCAGAAATTTTTCAATCATCGCGCACATCGACCACGGCAAATCGACGCTGGCCGACCGCCTGATTCAGCGCTGCGGTGGACTGGCCGAGCGCGACATGCAGGCGCAGGTGCTCGACTCGATGGACATCGAGAAGGAGCGGGGGATAACCATCAAGGCACAGACCGCGGCGCTGCAATACACGGCGCGCAACGGGCAGGTCTACAACCTCAATCTGATCGACACGCCGGGCCACGTGGACTTCTCGTACGAGGTCTCGCGCTCGCTGTCGGCGTGCGAGGGCGCGCTGCTGGTGGTCGATGCCTCGCAGGGCGTGGAGGCGCAGACGGTGGCCAACTGCTACACCGCGCTCGAGCTGGGCGTGGAGGTGCTGCCGGTGCTCAACAAGATGGATCTGCCGCAGGCCGATCCGGAAGGCGCCAAGGCCGAGATCGAGGATGTGATCGGCATCGACGCCAGCGAGGCGATCGCCATCTCGGCCAAGACCGGCATGGGCATCGACGACGTGCTCGAGCAGATCGTGGCCAAGGTGCCGGCGCCGCGCGGCAAGCCCGATGCGCCGCTGCGTGCCATGATCATCGACAGCTGGTTCGACGCCTACGTGGGCGTGGTGATGCTGGTGCGCGTGGTCGATGGCGAGCTGAAGAAGGGCGAGCGCTTTCGCATGATGGCCACCGGCGCCGCCTACGAGGCCAACCAACTGGGCGTGTTCACCCCCGCCAACGTGCAGCGCGAGCAGCTCAAGGCCGGCGAGGTGGGCTACATCATTGCCGGCATCAAGGAGTTGAAAGCCGCCAAGGTAGGTGACACCATCACCATCGACAAGAAGCTGCCCAACAACCTGGGCCCGGCAAGCCAGGCGCTGCCCGGCTTCAAGGAGGTGCAGCCGCAGGTGTTTGCCGGCCTGTATCCGACCGAGGCCAACCAGTACGACCAGCTGCGCGACAGCCTGGAAAAATTGCAGCTCAACGACTCGTCACTGCGCTTCGAGCCCGAGGTCAGCCAGGCGCTGGGCTTCGGCTTTCGCTGCGGCTTTCTGGGCCTGCTGCACATGGAGATCGTGCAGGAGCGCCTGGAGCGCGAGTTCGACCAGGACCTGATCACCACCGCGCCCAGCGTGGTCTATCAGGTGGAGAAGGGTGACGGCGAGGTGATCCTGGTGGAGAACCCGGCGAAGATGCCCGACCAGGCGCGCATCCAGGAAATCCGCGAGCCCATCGTCACCGTGCACCTGTTCATGCCGCAGGACTACGTGGGCCCGGTGATGACGCTGTGCAACCAGAAGCGCGGCGTGCAGCTGAACATGCAGTACCACGGCCGCCAGGTGATGCTGACCTACGAGCTGCCGCTGGGCGAGATCGTGCTGGACTTCTTCGACAAGCTCAAGTCCGTCAGCCGCGGCTATGCGTCGATGGACTACGAGTTCAAGGAGTACCGCGCCTCCGACGTGGTGAAGGTCGACATCCTGCTCAACGGCGAGCGCGTGGACGCGCTGTCCATCATCGTGCACCGCAGCCAGGCGCAGTACCGCGGGCGGGCGGTGGCCGCCAAGATGCGCGAGATCATCAGCCGCCAGCAGTTCGACGTGGCGATCCAGGCGGCCATTGGCGCCAACATCATCGCGCGCGAGAACATCAAGGCGCTGCGCAAGAACGTGCTGGCAAAATGCTACGGCGGCGACATCACGCGCAAGCGCAAGTTGCTCGAGAAACAAAAAGCAGGCAAGAAACGCATGAAGCAGATCGGTTCGGTCGAGGTGCCCCAAGAGGCATTTCTGGCCATTTTGCAGGTGGAGGAATGATGCCCATCCTCACCGCCATCATTCTGGCTGCCTTCGTGGGCTACGCCGCGGCCTGGTACACCGGGTCGATCGAGGGCAACTTTGCCCTGCTGCTGTTTCTGGCCACCGTCGTCACCGGCCTGTACTGGCTGGCCGACCGCTTCATCTTTCTGCCGCGCCGCCGCGCCGCCGCCCAGGCGCTGACCGAGCAGCGCGCGCGCCGGCGCGCCGAGCTGGCGGCGCAGGGCATCAGCAAGGTCGACGACGAGGACCTGGACGGCGCGCGCGAGCGCCTGCTGGCCCAGCCCTGGTGGCTGGACTGGACGGCGGGGCTGTTCCCGGTCATCCTGATCGTGTTCATGCTGCGCTCCTTCGTGGTCGAGCCGTTCAAGATTCCGTCCGGCTCGATGATCCCGACGCTGCTGGTGGGCGACCTGATCCTGGTGAACAAATTCACCTACGGCTTGCGCCTGCCGGTGGTCAACACCCAGGTGACGCAGGGCAGCCCCATCCAGCGGGGCGACGTGGTGGTGTTCCGCTACCCGCCCAAGCCCAGCGTGGACTACATCAAGCGCGTAATCGGCTTGCCGGGCGACGAGGTGTCTTACCTCAACAAGCGCCTGACCATCAACGGCAAGGAAGTGCCCCAGGCGGCGGTGTCGGACTTCTTCGACGAGTCCAGCATGGAGTACTTCAAGCAGTTCAACGAGCAGCTCGGCGACGTGCACCACGACATCATCGTCGACACGCGCCGCGCCGCCTTCATCGGCAACCCGGACCAGTTCCCGTACCGCGACCAGTGCCGCTACAGCATCGAGGGCGTGACCTGCAAGGTGCCGGAGGGGCACTACTTCATGATGGGCGACAACCGCGACAATTCGCTCGACTCGCGTTACTGGGGTTTCGTGCCCAACGGCAACATCGTCGGCAAGGCCTTCTTCGTCTGGATGAATTTCGGCAACCTGGGCCGCATCGGGCCCTTCAAATAATGGGGAGAGCACACATGAAGCACACGTCACCCGCGTCGCAGCGCGGCATCTCGTTCATCGGCCTGCTGTTTCTGGGCGTGGTGCTGGCCTTCGTGGCCATCGTCGGCGCCAAGGTGGTGCCGACCGCGAGCGAGTACATGTCCATCGTCAAGGCGGCCAAGAAGGCCGCGGGCGACGGCGACACGGTGCCGGCGGTGCGGGCCTCCTTCGACCGCACGGCCTCGGTGGACTACATCACGTCCATCACGGGCAAGGACCTGGACGTCACCAAGGTGAACGACAAGGTGGTGGTGCGCTTTGCCTACGACAAGGAAATCCCCTTGTTCGGCCCGGCCTACCTGCTGATCAAATACCGGGGCTCTTCGGCCGGTGGTTACGACTAAGAAAAAAACCGCAGGGCCGGCGCTGCCCCCCGAGCTGCAGGCCCTGCAGCAGCGCTTGCACCATCGCTTCGCCAACCCGGCCTTGCTGCAGCGCGCGCTGACGCATCGCAGCCATTCGGCCGACCACAACGAGCGCCTGGAGTTCCTGGGCGACTCGGTGCTGGGGCTGGGCGTGGCCCACATGCTGTACGAGGCCCTGGGCGACGGCGCCGAGGGCGACCTGTCGCGCCTGCGCGCTCAGCTGGTGCGCCAGGACAGCCTGCATCGCCTGGCGCTCGAGCTGGGCCTGCCGCCTCTGCTGCGCCTGGGCGAGGGCGAGATGCGCTCGGGCGGCCAGCGCCGGCCCTCGATCCTGGCCGATGCACTGGAGGCCATCATCGGCGCCGTCTATCTGGACGGCGGACACCTTGCTGCCGACGCGCTGATCCGCCGCCTGTTCGAGCGGGTGGAGATCACGCCGGCCCTGTCGGCCGCCGCCAAGGACGCCAAGACCAGCTTGCAGGAATGGCTGCAAGGCCGCAAGATGCATTTGCCGCAGTACGAAGTGGCCCAGGTGCTGGGCGCGGCGCACCAGCAGACCTTCGAGGTGATGTGCCGCATCGCCGAGCTCGATCTGCAGGCCCTGGGCCAGGGCCCCTCGCGCCGCGCCGCCGAGCAGGACGCGGCAGCAGCCATGCTGCGGCAGCTGGAAACACGTTCATCATGATTGCTACTGAAAAAATAGCTGATGGCGCACATCCCGAGCGCGCCGAAGACCCATCGGGCTTGAAATCGCCCGAGGCCGCCACGGCCCAGCGCTGCGGCCTGATCGCCATCGTGGGCCGGCCCAACGTGGGCAAGTCCACGCTGCTCAACGCCCTGGTGGGCCAGAAGATCAGCATCACCAGCCGCAAGGCGCAGACCACGCGCCACCGCATCACCGGCATCCGCACCGTGGCCGATGCGCAGGGCGGC
Source organism: Burkholderiaceae bacterium (assembly GCA_024235995.1). Lineage (NCBI taxonomy): Bacteria > Pseudomonadati > Pseudomonadota > Betaproteobacteria > Burkholderiales > Burkholderiaceae > Burkholderiaceae bacterium. Next base: position 2,744,233 of record JACKLI010000001.1, on the reverse strand, counting down.
GGCACGCAGTACGTGTTCGTCGACACGCCCGGCTTTCAAACCCGCCACAGCAGCGCGCTCAACAAGTCGCTCAACAAGACGGTGCTGGGCGCCATCGACGGCGTGGACCTGGTGCTGTTCGTGGTCGAGGCCGGCAACTTCACCCTGGGTGACGCCAAGGTGCTGTCGCTGCTCAAGCCCGGCACGCCGACGCTCCTGGTGGCCAACAAGCTGGACACCGTGCACCGCCGCGCGGAGCTGGCGCCTTGGCTGAAGGGCATGCAGGAGCGCCACCCCTTTGCCGAGTTCGTGCCCCTGTCGGCCAAGAACCCGCGCGACGTGGCCCGGCTGCTGGAGGTGTGCGCGCCCTACCTGCCCCAGCAGCCCTGGTGGTACGGCGAGGACGAGCTGACCGACCGCAGCGAAAAGTTTTTGGCCAGCGAGGTGGTGCGCGAAAAGCTGTTTCGCCTGACGGGCGACGAGCTGCCCTACACCTCCACCGTGGTGATCGACCAGTTTGCCGAGGAAAAAAGCCGTGCGCACGGCCGCCTGGTGCGCATCGCCGCCACCATCGTGGTCGAGCGCGACGGCCACAAGGCCATGATCATCGGCGAGAAGGGCGAACGCCTCAAGCGCATCGGCACCGAAGCACGCCAGGAGCTGGAAAAGCTGATGGACTGCAAGGTGTTCATCGAGCTGTGGGTCAAGGTGCGCTCGGGCTGGGCCGACGACGAAGCGCGCGTGCGCAGCTTTGGCTACGAATAACGCGGGCGGCCCATGCGCCTGTGGACGCTGCATCCGGGTTATCTCGATCCCCAGGGCCTGGTGGCGCTCTGGCGCGAGGCGTTGCTGGCGCAGGCCGTGCTGGCCGGGCGCACGCAAGGCTACAGGCATCATCCCCAGCTGCAACGCTTTGCCGCGCAGCCCGACGCGCTGATGGCCGTCAACGCCTATCTGGCCGAGGTGCTGGCCGAATCGCAGCGCCGGGGCTACCGTTTCGATGCGAGCAAGGTTCCTCCGGTGCCTGCGCCAATGTCCTTGATCGCTGCCACGACGGGGCAGCGCGACCACGAATGGCGCCACCTGCGCGCCAAGCTGGCCGCGCGCAGCCCGGCCTGGCACGCCCGCTGGGACGGGGTGGACACGCCGCGCCTGCACCCGCTGTTTCGTCTGGAGCCCGGTGGCGTGGCCGACTGGGAGCGGCCTTGAAACGCGTCCTGCACGAGCCGGCCTACGTCCTGCACCACTACGACTGGAGCGAGTCCAGCCTGATCGTGGAGGCGTTCACGCGCAGCCACGGCCGCATGGCGCTGGTGGCCAAGGGTGCCAAGCGGCCCTCGTCCAACTTCCGTCCGGTGCTGCTGCCGCTGCAGCCCCTGCTGCTGTCCTGGGGCGGCGAGGGCGAGATCCGCACGCTCAAGGGCGCGGAGTGGGGCGGCGGGCTGGTGATGCCCACCGGCGACGCGCTGCTCTCGGGCTACTACGCCAACGAGTTGCTGATGAAGCTGCTGGCGCGCGAGGACGACCACCCCCGCCTGTTCGATGCCTACGCCGCCCTGGTGCACGTGCTGGCCGCGCCCGAGGCCGAGGCCCTGGGCGCGGCGGCCCTGCGTGCCTTCGAGCTGCTGCTGCTGCGCCACACCGGGCACCTGCCGGCGCTGGACGTGCAGACCCTGACCCTGGCGCCGCTGCAGGACGATGGGCGGTATCGCCTGGTGCTGGAAGGGGGCCTGCGCGCCGCGCACGGCGACGACGAGGCCTGGCTGGCTGGCGCGGACTGGAACGCCCTGTCTGCCGCACTGGACGAGCATGCCGCCTTCACCGCGGCCTTGCAGGCAGTGGCCAGCTGGCCCGCCGCCGAGCAGGCTCGCCTGCGCCAGCAACTGCGCGCGCTGCTGCACTACCATTGCGGCGGCAACACCTTGCGCACGCGCCAGCTCATGCTGGAGGTGCAGCGCCTGAAATCCCCGGTGGCTTTCTCATGACCGTCCAGCTGTCCGTCAACGTCAACAAGGTTGCCCTGGTGCGCAACACGCGCCACCTGGGCATTCCCAGCGTCACCCGCGCCGCCGAGCTGTGCCTGCAGGCCGGCGCGCAGGGCATCACCGTGCACCCGCGGCCCGACCAGCGCCACATCCGCCCGCAGGACGTTTATGAGCTGGCCGAGTTGATGAAACGCTGGCCGCGCGCCGAGTTCAACATCGAGGGCAACCCCACGCAGAACCTGCTGGAGTTCATCCGCCGCGTCCGTCCGCATCAGGCCACCTTCGTGCCCGACAGCGAGGCGCAGTTCACCAGCGACCACGGCTGGAGCTTTCCGCAGGACGCCGAGCGCCTGCGGCCCTTGATTGCCGAGTGCCGCGGCCTGGGCGCGCGCGTGAGCCTGTTCATGGATCCCATCCCCGGGCAGATGGCCGCCGCGCGCGCCGTCGGTGCCGACCGCGTCGAGCTGTACACCGAGCCCTACGCGGCCGCCTGGGGCTCGCACGACCAGGCGGCGCAGCTGCAGCGCTACGCGGCGGCTGCGCAGGCCGCGCTGGACGTCGGCCTGGGCGTCAACGCCGGGCATGATTTGAACCAGGACAACCTGCCGGCCTTCGTGCGCGCCGTGCCGGGCCTGGCCGAAGTTTCCATCGGCCATGCCTTCGTGGCCGACGCGCTGGAGCTGGGTTATGCGGCCACCACGCAGGCGTATCTGCGTTGCTGCGAAAAGTCCTGATTTGATAGCTGCTTGCCCGCATTGCATGTGGACCCAAGGGCTTTTTGGTTTGAATCCATGATCCACGGCATCGGCACCGACATCTGCGACGTGCGCCGCATCCGCGCCAGCGTCGAGCGTCACGGCGAGCGCTTTGCGCAGAAGATTCTGAGCGAGGCCGAGCTGGCCGTGTGGCACCGGCGCAGCGCCCGCTGGCCCGAGCGCGGCCTGCGCTATCTGGCCACGCGCTTTTCGGCCAAGGAGGCGTTCAGCAAGGCCGTGGGCCTGGGCATGCACCTGCCCATGCACTGGCGCCGCTGCGAGATCGGCAACGCCCCCGGCGGTGCGCCCTGCATCGTGCTGCACGGCGAGCTGAAGACGTGGTTCGAGGCGCAGGGATTGACGGCGCACATCACCCTCAGCGACGAGAGCGACTACGCGGTGAGTTTTTGCGTGGTGGAGCGCCTGGCTTAAAACACCAGCACGCGCCAGTCGCGGTCGATGGCACGGGCCATGAACTGCACCGCGCCGCCTCGCTGCACGCCCGGCATCAACTGAGCTGCCTCGATGCCTTGGGCGTGCAGTGCGTCGCTGCAGGCAAACAGTTGCGCGCCCAGCGCCGTGGCCTCGCGCAGGTTGTCGGCGATGGTCTTGTCCACTCGGGGGCTGGCGCGCAGGCCGGCGGCCACGCCGGGCAGCAGCAGGCGTACGCTGGCGGCGCTGAAGTAGATCTCCAGGCTATCCGGATTTCTGTGTTGAAGGAGGCTTCCGGTGATTGAGTGCCTCCGTGTGGAAACCGACGTTGCACAGCCCGCAAATGAGCTGCTGCCGGCGGGTGTTGCCGCGCACCAGAACGACCACGTTCGCCTTGTCGTCCTTGGTCCGTCCCAGCTCGCAGCCGCAGCTCTGGCACCGGTTGCCCTGTTCCCGCTTCAGGAGCTGCAACTGGGTGGGGTTGGCAGGGTAGACGGTCGCCAGCCGCCACGGCTCCAGCGGCCCCTTGCCGTACAGGAGACGGGCGCGCAGCACCTCGAAGGTGTACCCCCGGCCCTGCCGGTTGATGGTCTTGGCGACCCCGTTCAGCGCCTCGGTGTAGGCGTTGGTGATGGGGTGGTCGAAGTACGCCAGAATCTCCGTCCGCCAGTTCTTCATGGCGGTCGTGAGAGTCTTGAAGTCCGCCTTCAGGCTGGCTGGGATGGTCCCCGGGAAGGCGTCGAAGGCCGCCACGGCCTGCGCCTTGGGCAGGTCGTAGATGTTGTAGAACGCCTCTTTCAGCCCGTAGGCGGCGGCCAGCTCGGGCTCGTTGGCCAGCCACATGTCCAGATTGAACCGGCCCTTCTCGGCCAGCTTGGCGTACCGCATGTTCAGCATCGCCTTGGACTGGAGCCACAGGCGCCGCTCGCCAGCCTTGCGCTGCTTCTGGAGCCGGATGCGGACCCGCTCCATGCAGTAGTTCGCCATGCGGACGACGTGGAACTTGTCGATGACCACCGGTCGGCCAGGGAACATCTGGTGCGACACGTCCCGGTACGGCCGCCACATGTCGATGGCCACGCCCTTGACCCAGTGCCGGTCCTTGAACCGGTGCAGCCACCCCGCCAAGGTCGCCTTGTCCCGGTCCGGCAGCATGTCGAGGATGCGGCGCTCCCCGATGTCCGTCAGGACGCAGCGCATCTTCCCGTCGATTTGGGTCTCGTCGATGCCCAGCCAGTCTGGCATCTCCGGCCGGTGGCTGGCCTCCAGTTCGGCCATGTACTCCGCCCCCAGCGTCCGGACCGTCTTGTCGTCGCACCCCACGTTCTCCGCGATGCGGGTGAAGGTGTCCCGCAGGCTGTGGGCCTTGATGTAGGTGGCGCAGCGCTCCGTCATGCGCCGGCCCTCCAAGATGCCGCCCAGCGGCTGCAGGAAGGTCTCCTTGCAGGAGGTGCACCGGTATCGCTGGACCTTCGCCCGCAGCTTGGCCGGCTTCCCGCGCATCGGAATGTCGACGTAAGTAGTAGCTTTGGTGCCGTGCCGGTAGATGCAGTCGAGGGTGCCGCACTTTGGGCAGGCGGTAGGCATGGGCAGCGGGTACTCCGCCTCCAGCACGTCCGCCCCGTCCTCCTCGGTGCGACCCAGCACCGTCCAGCCCTTCAGGTCGAGGATGTCCGTCATCCCCGGATTGTCGTGTGGATGGGGTCACCGCTTGTCAATGGCGGCGAGGTACTTGGCTCGGGCGGCGTTGGCTCCCGCTGCGTAGTCGGTATCACCGTCACAGCGGTCGGAAGCGATGACAGCCCGGATGCGAGACAGCTCGCGCACCAGCATTTGCTGGGTGAAGGTGGCAATCCACACCGGCACATCGTTCTCCAAGACCGTGCCCTTGATGTACTTGGGGAAGGCGGGCTTCTGCCGGACGAGCTGCTCGGCAGCGCCCAACACGTCCTGCCAAGCCGGCAGCGCCGGCCTCTGGGGCGTGTCGATGCCCATTGGCGGGTCGCACACCTCCTCTTTGCCATGCTTCGCCATCGTCTGCCGGGCCAGTTTCCTTGCAGCGTCAATCTTGGCCAGCGCGCCCTCGTAATTCTCGTTCATAGCAGGAACCTCAGGATGAACCACGCGCAGTACAGGGCTGCGCAGATGAAGAAAAAGGCAGTCAATTCACTTCTCTCGGACCAAGACTTGAGCCGCCCGGAGAACCTCGCGTGCGAAGGTGCTGGGCAGGATATTCCCCGCCGCATCGAACGACCGACCCAAGCAGTCGGCCACATCTTGGTCCGTCAGCCGAGGCATCCGGTCATCGCATCCGTTCGCGCAGGAGCCCGTCTCGTTGCAGTAGTCTGCGTGCGGACATGGGCCGGTGGTCGCCTCGCCGTGATGCCACAGGAATGCGCAGTAGGCCGCCACATCCAGTGGGTCCCCTTTTGCAACGTGCTTCCGCAGTTCCTTGCGACACTCGCCCATCCAGTCGTCAGTCGCCCACCCGTCGGAGTAGCCGTACTTCTCCTCTGCGGCGGCGAGTTTTTCCTTCAGAGCTGCGGCGAACCGGTCCACAAGGGCGGCGGTCTTAGGATGCAGTTTCACTTGGTTTCCTTTCCACACGAAAATCCGACTCAGGAGGATACTGCATGGTCACCTGTTCCACAAGTTATTCCGGAGAGCCGATCTCCACCGGTACGTCCATGGCAGCGGCGGCGGCGGCGTGAAAAAACGGCGTGGCCAGGCGCTCGGGCACGCTGGCGTCGGCTGCCCACAGCAGGATGGCGACGCCGGCAACGCTGTGTTCGGCAAAGCTCATGGCTGGGCTTTGGGTGCCGTGCTGGTGGCAGGAATCAGCTCGGACGCAAAGCGCCGCGCATGCTCGGCCATGGCTTCGCTGGCCGCCGCGCCATGCAGCAGTTGCGCCTGATCGGTGGCGAAGTCGTCCAGCCGCAGGCGCGCGATCCAGCCCGCGCCGTAGGGGTCGCGGTGCACCCAGTCGGGCCGGTCTTCCAGTGCGGGGTTCACCTCGACAATCGTGCCGGTGACGGGTGACTTGACGGCCACGATGGACTTGGACAACTCCACCACCGCCACCGTACTGCCTTGCACCACCGCGCTGCCCACGCGCCTGGGCCGGCACATGTAGATCTCGCCCGACAGCGCGATGCCCAACTGCGTGATGCCCACCGTGGCCGTGCCGTCGCCCTGCACCCGCGCCCAGACCTGATGCTCGATCAGCACGTGCAGATCGGCGGGCAGGGTGATGAGCGAGGAAGTCAAGGCGTTACTCATAGCCGTGACCCAGACCATATCTATCGTCAGCAGCGCAAACACCCAAAGAGCCAAAAGGCCGCGAAGCAGGCCATGCGCGTAAGACCCTGGCCGGGGTTTCCCCGGTCAGAGGGCGTGCCCCCTCCAAGGGGGGAGGCGCAACATCGCGAAGCGAGTGGAGTCTGGGGGTGGACACGTCCAGGCGGAAAGGCATGGGAGTCGAACCCACCCGGCGGCGCTTGGCGCCACCCACCGGGTTTGAAGCCCGGCCCACCCACCAGGATGGTTGCCTTTCCGTTTTGATCATTGCAGTAGTGCGCTGTCGGCCCGCAGGCGGTGCGTGTCGCCCACGCGCCGGGTCAGGCCGATGCGGTCGAAGTATTCCAGAACTTGAATGGCCCGCTTGCGCCCCAGGCTGGTGGCGTCGCGAAAGTCGGCGGCCTGCACCTCGTCGGCGTGGCTGGCGGCCACCTGGCGGGCCAGCGCGGCCAATTGCTGCATGGCGGCGGCCGGATAGAACAAATCCTTGACGACCTGGTGCAGTTCGCCGCGCCGCGCCAGCCGCGCCAGGGTGGTGCGCACCAGCGGCTCGGGCTCGTGGGCGTCGCGGGCCAGGTCGCGCGCCCAGGCGCCCTCGAAGCCGGCGGCGTGCAGCGCGGGGGCCACTTTTTGCGCGATGCGCGTTTCGGTGGCCGACAGCTCGGCCCCGTGCGTGGGCAGGTGCAGCACCGGGCCATGGCGCTGGATGCGGCCTTGCGCGGCCAACCGCGCCAGCAGCACCTGCCACAGCGGGGCGGGCAGGCGCGGCGCGGCCAGGCGGCGCAGGCGGGCGGCGTCGGGGCCCAGCTCGTCGGGCTGCTGGTCATGAAAGGCCTGCAGCGCGCCCAGCGTGGCGGTGGCGCATGCTTCGGTTTGGATAGCGCCCAGCGCAAACCCATCGTGCGCCAGCGTATCGGGGGGCAGATCGGCGTGCGGGGGCTGTGCCAGGCCTTGGGCGGCGGCAAAGCGGGTCAGATCAACACCATGAGGGGCGACGGCCAGCAGGGCGTGCAGGCGCTCACTGGTGCTGGGCTGGCGCAAGGCTTGCAGCTCGGCCAGGCGCTGCGGCGTGCGCCGGTAGCGCGTGGGGGCGAAGGGGTCGAGCACCATCGCGCCGGCCAGGGTGCGGCTGGCGGCGGCGTCGCGCAGCAGCACGCGCTCGCCGTGCCAGGCGCCCACCGGGGCGGCCAGCACCAGTTGGGCCAGCGCGGTGCCGCCGGGGGGCAGGGCGTCGGTATCCAGCAGGGCCACGGTGGCGTTGACGTGCGCCGCGCCAATGTGGGCCTGCACGTGCGCGCCCGAGCGCAGGGCCTTGGCTTCGCCCGGCCACAGGTGCAGGCGCACGTCCATGCGTGTGGTCGCGATCGCCACGGCGGGGTCGGTCAGCCATTGGCCGCGCGTGACGGCGTCGCGCTCGATGCCGGCCAGGGCCAGGGCGCAGCGCTGGCCGGCGTGGGCGCTGGTGACGGCCTGGTCCTGCGCGTGCAGGCTGCGCACGCGGGCGCGCAGGGGCTGGCCGCGCTCGCCGGGCAGCAGGGCCAGCTCGTCGCCCACGTTCACCGTGCCGGCGTGGATGGTGCCGGTGACCACGGTGCCGATGCCCGCCAGGGTGAAGGCGCGGTCGATGGCCAGGCGAAAGGCGTTTGGGTCTTTTGGGCCTGCAGCCGGCGCGGATGTTGCGCGATTCGCTTCAAAAAGAAGAGCGCGCAGGGCGTCGATGCCGGCGCCGGTGTGGGCCGACACGGCGACCATGGGCGCGTTGGCCAGCGGTGTGTCTTGCAACAACGCGGCCATCTCGGCCTGCACCGCCTGCACACGCTCGGGCGTGGTGCGGTCGCTCTTGGTGATGACGACGGTGCCGTGCGCGATGCCCAGCAGCGACAGCACGGCCAGGTGCTCCAGCGTCTGCGGCATGGGGCCGTCGTCGGCGGCCACCAGCAGCAGGGCGTGGGCTATGCCGCTGGCGCCGGCCACCATGGTGTGCACCAGGCGCTCGTGGCCGGGCACGTCGATGAAGCCGATGCGCTCGCCCGTGGGGGTGTCGAGGTAGGCGTAGCCGAGCTCGATGCTGATGCCGCGCTTTTTTTCCTCGGGCAGGCGGTCGGTGTCCACGCCGGTGAGGGCGCGCACCAAGGTGGTCTTGCCGTGGTCGATGTGGCCGGCGGTGCCGATGATCATGGCGCTATCAATCGGAGAGCTGCTTGCGCAGATTGGATGCCGGCAAGAGGCCGATTTGATCCAAAAACAGGCTGGCATCCTCGAGGCAGCGCAGGTCCAGCAGCAGGCGCTCGTCCTGGATGCGGCCAATCACCGGCGTGGGCAATTGGCGCAGCGCCTGGGTCAGTTGCAGCAGAGCACGGCCAGCGCCTTTTTTGTCGACCGGGGCAATGGCTAGGCCCGCCGAAGGCAGGCGCTCGACGGGCTGCGAGCCCGAGCCGATCTGGCTGTGCAGCGCCACGGTGCAGGCGGCAAAGCGCGGCGCCAGCGCGGCCAGCACGGCGGGCAGCACGGCCTGGGTGGTGGCCTGGATGTCGGCCAATGGGCGCGTGAGCAGGCGCAGCGTGGGCAAGTCTTGCGTCAGGCGCTCGGGCCGCAGGTACAGGCGCAGCGTGGCCTCCAGCGCGGCCAGGGGCAGTTTGCTCAGGCGCAGGGCGCGCTTGAGCGGGTGCTTGCGGATACGCTCAATGGCGGCGCGGGTGCCGACGATCAGGCCGGCTTGCGGGCCGCCCAGCAGCTTGTCGCCGCTGAAGGTGACCACGTCGCAGCCGGCTTCGATCATCTGGCGCGGCGTGGGCTCGCGCGGCAGGCCGTGCGCGCCCAGGTCGATCAGCGCGCCGCTGCCCAGGTCGGTCACCAGGGGCAGGCCGTGCGCGTGCGCCAGGGGGGCGAGCGTGGCCTCATCCACCGCGGCGGTGAAGCCCTGCACGGCGTAGTTGCTGGTGTGCACCTTCATCAGCAGCGCGGTGCGCGGGCCGATGGCACGCTCGTAGTCGGCCCGATGGGTGCGGTTGGTGGTGCCCACTTCCAGCAGGCGCGCACCGGCGCTTTTCATCACGTCGGGGATGCGAAAGGCGCCGCCGATTTCGACCAGCTCGCCGCGCGAGATGACCACCTCCTTGCGCGCGGCCAGCGCCGCCAGCACCAGCAGCACGGCGGCCGCGTTGTTGTTGACCACGGTCGCGGCTTCGGCGCCGGTCAGCTCGCACAGCAGGGGCTCGATGAGGTGGTCGCGCTCGCCGCGCCCGCCGCTGGCCAGCTCGTATTCGAGGTTGTTGGGCGCGGCCATCAGCGCCTGCACCTGCGCCAGCGCGTTGGCGGGCAAAAGGGCGCGGCCCAGGTTGGTGTGGATGACCGTGCCGGTGAGGTTGAGCACGGCCCGCATGCGCGGGGCCAGGTGGGCTTGTACCTGCTGCGCCAGGGCGGCGGCGAGGGCGTCGGGCGCGATGCGCGGTGCGGGCAGGGTGCCGGCCACGGCCTGCTCGCGCAGCTCGCCCAGCAACTGGCGCGCCTGCGCCGCCACCAGGGTGTGGCCATGTTCGGCGATGAGGACGGCAACTGAAGGCAGGCGCAGCAGCCTGTCGAGCGCGGGCAATTCGTGCGGCTGGGCTAGGGCCTGGGCACTGCGGGAGGCCTGCGAACCGTGGACCACGGATTCTTCGGGCCGGGGCATCAGGCAGGCTCCGGCGTAGCGGGTTCGCTGTCGCCAAACAGCAGCAGCAAGTTGGTGCCGTGGCGCTGGTAGCCGGCATCGGACACCAGCAGATCGAGCGTGAGTGTGGCCAGGTCATCGGCCACGGGCTCGACATGCGCGTTGCGCTCCTGGTGCACGATTTTCAGGTAGTGATGGCAGGCCTCGCAGGTTTCGGCTTCGACCGCGGCGCGTGTGGCGGGGGCGCCAGTTTCTTCGGCCGCCTGCAGCGCCTGGTACCGAATGTCCTTGTGCGTGCCGCAGTGGCTGCACTGCACCATTTCCAGGCGCCACTGCGAGCTGCACACTGAGCAATGCAGGTAACGTTGGCCTTTAAAGCCCTGGCCCGAGCGGGTGATGCTGGCCGTGGGCAGGCTGCCGCAGCAGGGGCAGCGTGAGCGGTCGGCGGGGGCATCGAAGGCCTTGGGGTGGGCGGCGGCGGTGGCTGCCGCCCACTGCGCCCAGTACAGCTGCAGTCCGGCGGCGATGAAGGGCGCAGCGGCCAGGTCCAGGCCCAGGGTGATGCCAGCCAGCAGGCGGTCGGCCTGCTGCTCCAGCGTCGCATCGGGCAGGGCGATGACGGCCTGCACGGCGGCGCGGGCCGGGCTGTCTGCGGGCAGCTTGTTCAGCACTTGGCTCAGCGCGGCACGCAGCCCGGTGCGCCAATGGGCCAGACGCGCCCCCTGTCGGGGCAACAGCAGCGGCTGGTCGCTGATCTGCGCAGCAGCCAAGGCGTTGGCATTGGGCGCTTCGGGGGTGGGCTGGGTCTGCGCGCGCTCATGCAGGGCCTCGCACACCACGGCCATCAGCAGCAGGTAGTCGCGCAGGGCGTGCCCGGCTGCAAGCTGGCGCAGGCGCAGCGCGCGTTCGGCAAACAGCGTGGCCGGCCTGGGTGCGATGAAGGGCGGAATGTCGATGCCCGCGCGCAGAACGATTTGCTCGGGGGAGGGCAGCTCGGGTGGGGTGCTTGGGGTGGTCAAGGCAATGAAAACGGCCGTCGATGCGGGGCACCGGCCGGCCGTGTCGAGAAGGTTAATACGAACTCACTTGGACGGGGCCTTGGCCGTGCGGCCCTGCACCTGCTCACGGTACCACAGCGGGTGGTGGTGCCGCGCCCAGCCGGCGCTGACGGTGCCGCGCGTCATGGCCTGCACGGTGCCTTTGACCCAGATGGCGGCATAGGCGTGCACGATGACCGTGAGCACCAGGCCGAAGGCGGCCAGCGCATGCAGCACCACCGCGATGCGTTGCAGCCAGATCGGCACGCTGGGCGCGAACCAGGCCTGCCAGAACAGCGCGCCGGTGACCAGCAGCACGATCAGGCACAGGGCGAACAGCCAGAACACCAGCTTTTGTCCGCCGTTGTACTTGCCCACCGCCGGCATCTGCGCCGCGTTGCCCTCGGACACCAGCTTGCCGGCCGAGCCCAGCCACTGCGAGTCTTCCTTGCGCCAGACGTTGGCGCCGGCAAAGGCGAAGAACAGGCCCAGGAACAGCACGAACATGGCAATGCCCAGGTAGGGGTGCAGGATGCGCGCCCATTGCGGGCCGCCCACCAGCGCCGTCAGCCAGAACAGCGCCGGGTGGAACAGCGCGAAGCCCGAGACCGCCGCCAGCACGAAGCAGGTGGCGACGGCCCAGTGGTTGGAGCGCTGGCCAGCGCTGTAGCGCTGCAGTTGGAGCTTTTTCATCGCGGCTCTCCTTGCGTGGGGTTGGCGGCGTCGGCGGCGGCCAGGGCCTCGTCTTCGTCGGAGACTTCCAGCGGGCCCTTGCGCAGGTAGTGGAACCAGCCGGCCAGCGCGGCGCCGGCCATGACGGCCAGGCCGACCGGCTTGGACAGGCCCTTCCACATCGACACCCAGGGGCTGATGCTGGGGTTGGCGGGCAGGCCCGTGAGCGCCGGCTGGTCGGCGTGCTTGAGCACGTACATCACGTGCGTGCCGCCCACGCCGGCCGGGTTGTACAGGCCGGCGCTCTTGAAGCCGCGCTCCTTCAGATCGGCCGCGCGCTGCTCGCCATAGGTCACCATGTCGTCCTTGGGGCCGAAGGTGATGGCGCCGGTGGGGCAGGCTTTGACGCAGGACGGCTCCAGGCCCACACCCACGCGGTCGGAGCACAGGGTGCACTTGTAGACCTTGTTGTCCACCGGGTTCATGCGCGGGATGTCGAACGGGCAGCCCTTGATGCAGTAGCCGCAGCCGATGCAGTGCTCGCTGATGAAGTCGACGATGCCGTTGGCGTACTTGACGATGGCGCCGGGCGAGGGGCAGGCCTTGAGGCAGCCCGGGTCGTCGCAGTGCATGCAGCCGTCCTTGCGGATCAGCCACTCGAGGTGATTGGGCTCGGGCTCGACCTCGTAGAAGCGCATCAAGGTCCACGACTGGGCCGACAGGTCCATCGGGTTGGTGTAGACGCCGACGTTGGTGCCGACGTCGTCGCGCAGGTCGTTCCACTCCATGCACGCCACCTGGCAGGCCTTGCAGCCGATGCACTTGGAGACGTCGATGAGCTTGGCGACCTCGGGCACGTGCGAGCGTGCCTGGGGCGGGGGCGTGGTGGTGGCCGAGCGGGCGACCACGTCTTGCGATTGCAGACTGGACATGGCTTACACCTTCTCGATGTTGACGAGGAACGCCTTGAACTCCGGCGTCTGCGAGTTGGCGTCGCCCACGAAGGGCGTGAGCGTGTTGGCGATGTAGCCGTTCTTGGTCTGCCCCTTGAAGCCCCAGTGGAACGGAATGCCTACCAGGTGCACCTTCTGGTCGTTCACGTTCCAGGGCTTGATGCGCTTGGTGACCACCGCCTTGGCGACGATGTGGCCGCGGTTGCTGCTGACCTTGACGTTGTCGCCGAGCTGGATGCCCTTTTCCTTGGCCAGCTCCTCGCTGATCTCGACGAAGGCCTCGGGCTGGACGATGGCGTTCAGCCGTGCATGCTTGGTCCAGAGGTGGAAGTGCTCGGTCAGGCGGTAGGTGGTGGCCGAGTAGGGGAACTCCTCCTTCTTGCCGAAGGCGTCCATGTCGCCCTTGAACACGCGGGCGCAGGGGTTGCTGAGCGCCTTGGGGTTGTCGGGGTGCAGGGGGTTGACGCCGATGGGGGTTTCGAACGGCTCGTAGTGCTCGGGGAAGGGCCCCTCGGCCATGCCGATGGCGTGCAGGCGCGCCACGCCCTCGGGGTTCATGATGAACGAGCCCATGCCCATCTCGGGCGCGGCCGTGGGCATCATGTCGGGCACGTCGGCGCCGGTCCAGGCCTTGCCGTTCCAGTACTCGTACTTCTTGTTGGGCGCCCAGGGCTTGCCGCTGGGGTCGGCGCTGGCGCGGTTGTACAGGATGCGGCGGTTGGCCGGCCACGAATAGCCGAAGCTGCCGTACACGCCCAGGCCGGTCGGGTCGTCCAGGCTGCGGCGCGCGGTCAGGTTGCCGGCCTCCGACCAGGCACCGCAGTACAGCCAGTTGCCGCAGGCGGTCGAGCCGTCGTCGCGCAGCATGGCAAAGCCCGGCAGCTGCTGCCCGGCCTTGACCAGCACCGCGCGCGGCGCCGTGGGGTTGGCCGGGTCGGCCGGGGCCTGCACGTCGGCCAGGGCCTTGCCGCTGATCTCGCGCAGCAGCTCGGCCGAGGAGGGCTGCCTGGGCTGCACGTAGTCCCAGGCCAGGTTGAGGATGGGCTCGGGGAAGGCGCCGCCGTCCTTGGCGTACATCTCGCGCAGCTTGACGAACAGCAGCGCCATGATCTCCGAGTCGACCTTGGCCTCGCCCGGCAGGCCGATGGAAGCTTCCTTCCAGATCGCCACGCGGCTGGAGTTGGTCAGGCTGCCTTCCTCCTCGGCAAAGCAGTTGCTGGGCAGGCGGAACACCTCGGTCTGGATGCTCTCGGGCTTGGCGTCGTTGAAGGGGCCGTGGTTCTGCCAGAACTCGGAGGTTTCGGTCTCCAGCGGGTCGATGATGACCAGGTACTTCAGCTTGGCCAGCGCCGCCGACAGCTTGTTCTTGTTGGGCACCGTGGCCAGGGGGTTGAAGCCCTGCGACAGAAAGCCGTTCATCTTGCCCTGGTGCATCAGCTCGAACAGGTGCATGGCGTCGAAGCCGCCCTCCAGCTTGGGTACCCAGTCGTAGCAGAAGTTGTTCTCTGGCGTGGCGGCCTTGCCGAAGTAGGACTTCATCAGGCTGTTGAAGAAGCGCGGGAAGTTGCTCCAGTAGTTGAACTGGTTGGGCCGCAGGGGCTTGGGCGTGCAGCGCTTGAGGTACTTCTCGTAGCTGTCGTCGTTGTCGGTGGGTGCGCTGAGGTAGCCCGAGAACACCTCGGCATAGGCGTTCATGTCGGTCACGCCCTGCACGTTGGAGTGCCCGCGCAGCGCATTCACCCCGCCGCCCGGTCGGCCGATGTTGCCCAGCAGCAGCTGGATCATGGCCATGGTGCGGATGTTCTGGCTGCCCACGGTGTGCTGCGTCCAGCCCAGCGCGTACAGGATGGTGCTGGTCTTGTCGGGCGCGGACATCTCGCCCAGCATCTCGCACACCTTCAGGAACTTGTCCTGCGGCGTGCCGCAGATCTTGCTGACCATCTCGGGCGTGTAGCGGCTGTAGTGCTTCTTGAGCTGCTGCAGCACGCACGCGGGGTCCTGCATGCTGTCGTCGACCTTGACGTACCCGTTCTCGTCCAGCTGGTAGCCCCAGGTGGACTTGTCGTACTTGCGCTTGGCCTCGTCGTAGCCGCTGAACAGGCCGTTTTCAATGCCGTAGCCGGGCTTGGTCAGGAAGGTGGCGTCGGTGTTGAACTTGACGTATTCGTGGTGAATCTTGTCGTGGCTCAGCAGCCAGTTGATCACGCCGCCCAGGAAGGCGATGTCGGTGCCGTTGCGGATCGGCGCATAGAAGTCGGCCACGGCCGAGGTGCGGTTGAAGCGCGGGTCGACCGAGATCAGCTTGGCCTTGCGCTTTTCCATCGCTTCCACCACCCACTTGAAGCCAACGGGGTGGGCTTCGGCGGCATTGCCGCCCATGACGAGAACGAGATCCGTGTTGCGGATGTCGGTCCACGAGTTGGTCATCGCTCCGCGACCGAAAGTCGGGCCCAGACTGGACACCGTCGGCGCGTGTCAGACGCGTGCTTGTGTATCGATCCCCACCATCCCCAAGCCGCGCGCCACCTTCACCGTGAGGTAGCTGGACTCGTTGGAGGATGAACTGCACATCAGGAAACCGGTGGTGGTCCAGCGGTTGACCGGGGTGCCGGCCGCGTTCTTGGCCTGGAAGTTGGCGTCACGGTCGTCCTTCATCCGCTTGGCGATGCGCGTGAGCGCCTCGTCCCAGCCGATGCGTTTCCACTCCTTGCTGCCGGGTTCGCGCACGGCGGGGTACTTGACCCGGGCGGGCGAGTTGATCATGTCCATGACGCCCGAGCCCTTGGGGCACAGCGAGCCGCGGCTGACGGGGTTGTCCGGGTCGCCCTCGATGTGGATCACCCGCTCGTGCACGTTCTTGGCCTCGTCGCCCAGCTTGTAGATCATCATGCCGCAGCTGACGGAGCAGTAGGGGCAGATGCTGCGCGAGAGGGTGGCGTGGGTCAGCTTGAAGGCGCGTGTTTCAGCCAGCGCGGCGGTGGGTGAAAAACCCAGGGCCACCAGGCTGGACGCCGCCAAGCCAGCCCCGCTCACGCGGAAAAACTGGCGTCGGTTCATGTCCATGGACGTTTTCTCCTCGTTGCCATGCACCGCCCAGAGCCCGAGATGCGCCCCTTTGGATGCATTGAGTGACAGTCTAGGTGCGGGGTGGGATTTCCACTACCTAAGGTAAACCCTCAATCGAACGTTCGTGCCGGTGCCGGGCTGGCGGCGCTGCAGGCGCGCCTGGCTCCGCTCGCTGCAGACCGGCCAATAATGAAGGTTTCGTGGCATCAACAGACAGGAGCATTCCATGCAGATCAAGGGCAACGTTTTCATCGTCACGGGCGGCGCATCGGGCCTGGGCGAGGGTACGGCGCGCATGCTGGCGGGCGAGGGCGGCAAGGTGGTCATCGCCGACATGCAGGCCGACAAGGGCGAGGCGGTGGCGCGCGAGATCGGCGGCGCCTTCGTCAAGTGCGACGTCGGCAGCGAGGCCGATGGCCAGGCCGTGGTGGCCAAGGCCACGTCGCTGGGCAAGCTGGCGGGCCTGGTCAACTGCGCCGGCATCGCCCCGGCCGAGAAGACCGTGGGCAAGAACGGGCCGCACCGGCTCGACGTCTACACCCGCACCATCATGGTCAACCTGGTGGGCAGCTTCAACATGATCCGGCTGGCGGCCGACGCCATGTGCAAGAACGAGCCCGAGGCCACGGGCGAGCGCGGCGTGCTGATCTCGACCGCCAGCGTGGCTGCCTACGACGGCCAGATCGGTCAGGCGGCCTACGCGGCCAGCAAGGGCGGGGTGGTGGGCATGACCTTGCCGATCGCGCGCGACTTGGCGCGCAGCGGCATCCGCAACATGACCATCGCGCCCGGCATCTTCGGCACGCCCATGCTGTTCGGCATGCCCAAGGAAGTGCAGGATGCGCTGGCTGCCGGCGTGCCCTTCCCCAGCCGCCTGGGCACGCCCCAGGACTACGCCAAACTGGTGCGCCACATCCTCGAAAACGACATGCTCAACGGCGAGGTGATTCGTCTGGATGGCGCGATCCGGATGGCGCCCAAGTGAGATCGGCCTTGGCGCCGGCCCCGATCGCTCCTGCCGCGCCTTGTCTTACAAGCGCCTGACAAATCGTTGGGCAAACAGCTGATTTTGTTCAGGGTTTTCGAGCTTTTGCCGTTGACTTGCACGGGCATACATTCAGCAATACATCATGACTTGACCTGGTCGGCGGGTATTCGATCCGCTCTCAAAGGGTTGCTGCAATGGTGCGGTTTCGGTTGGCTTGGCGGCCTTGTTGGGCGTGCCAGGCGTTCGGGGCGGCGTTGGGCGCTGCTCCGCAACCGGTTCAAGAAGTCACGAAAGGAGACTGTCGATATGTCCAAGCCTGAATTTGAACAAGAGGGTGTGTTTGCCCTGTCGCGCCGGGGCGCGCTGCAGCGGGGCGCGCAGGTGGCGGGCGCCACCGTGCTGGCCAGCGTGGGCGGGGTGCAGTGGGCGTTTGCCGCCGACAAGCCGGCCATGGGCACCTGGCCTGCCGGCTCGCAGGGCGACACGGTGTACGTGGGTGCGGCGGTGCCGCTGACCGGCACCTATGCGGTGCAGGGTGCCGACGAGCTCAAGGGTTGGGAACTGGCCGTGGAGCACATGAACACGGATCACCCGCTGATGAAGAAAATCGCGCCCAAGATCAACAAGGGCGTGCTCGGCAAGAAGGTGGCGCTGGTCTCGGCCGACTCGGCGGCCAAGCCCAACCAGGCGGTGCAATCGATTCAGACCTTCATCAACCAGAACAAGATCATCCTGGCCACCGGCTCGACCTCGTCGGCCGTGGCCGTGGCGCTGAACAAGTTCTGCGACCGCGAAAAACTCCTCTACATGCCCGGCATCTCGGGCTCGAACGACACCACCGGCAAGGACTGCGTGCGCTACGGCTTCCGCCAGGGCTACTTCGGCGAGATGGCGGCCAATTCCATCGGCCCGATCCTGCTGAAGACCTTCGGCAAGAACCGCAAGATGGCGTTCATGACGCCCGACTACACCTACGGCCACACCACCACCGAGTCAACCGAGCGTTTTCTGAAGGAAAAGGGCGGCTGGACCACGGTGACCAACCAGGTCTCGCCGCTGGGCACGCAGGACTTCAGCCAGTACCTGACCAACATCGCCAACTCGGGCGCCGAGTTCCTGATGAACGTCAACTGGGGCCGCGACGCCATCCTGTCGAGCCAGCAGGCCAAGCAGTTCGGCCTGCTGCCCAAGATGACCCTGGTGCTGCCCTACCAGATCCCGTTCTTCGCGAAGGAGGCAGGGGTGGACATCAGCGAGGGCGTGTTTGCCGCCACCGAATTCTGGTGGGAGCTGGAAGACAAGTACCCCATGGTCAAGGAGTTCGTCGATGCCTTCTACAAGAAGTACGGCTACCGTCCGGAGTGGGGGGCTGAAAACGCCTACGTCAGTTTCGCCCACTGGGCGCGGATGGTGACCGAAGCGGGCAGCTTCTACCCGCCCGACGTGATCAAGCAGTGGGAGAAGGGCGAGAAGATCCCGTCGCTGTTTGGCGACGTCTATTACCGGCCCCAGGATCACCAGTGCGTGCGTCCGGTGTTCGTCGTCCGCGGCAAGGCCAAGAAGGACATGAAGAACCCCGAGGACTTCTGGACGGTGGTCGACATGCAGAAGGGCGAGGACGTGATCCAGTCGCCCACGGCCTTCGGCTGCAAGCTCGGCAGCTACACCTGACTTCCAGCCGGATCCCATCGCCCGCACCGGCGCGGGCGATGGGCCTGGCCATGTCTGACCGTCATGTCGGGCGCCGGAGTTGCGCGCGATCGGTTGCTGTCGGACCGATCGCCGCGTCACATTCGGAGCCGACATGATAAACATTCCACCAACCAGCATCAGGGCGGTCGCGCGTGCTTAACTGGGCCAACTTCATTTCACAACTGTTCAACGGGCTGGTGCTCGGCGCCCTGCTGGCGCTGATCTCCTCCGGCCTGACGATCATCTACGGCACGCTGGGCGTGCTCAACCTGGCGCATGGCGCGATGTTCATGCTGGGCGGATATGCCGGCTGGATGGCGTTCACCTACACCAACTCCTTCGTCGTTGCCGTGATCTGCGGCGCGCTGTTCGTGATGGTGGTCGGCATCGTGATCGAACGCGTCATCATCCGTCACTTTTATTCCCGCCCTCCGGAAGACCAGTTGCTGGTGACGTTCGGCCTGAGCATCGTGATGGTGGAGCTGGTGCGCTTTGCCTTCGGCAGCATGTCCAAGGCGGTGCCGCCACCGGGGCCGTTGATGGGCATCACGAACCTGGGCTTCATGGTCTACCCGACCTACCGCATCGGCCTGCTGGCCATCGTCACCGTGGCCTTGCTGGCGCTTTATTTCGTGCTCTATCGCACGCGCATCGGCATGATCGTGCGCGCCGGCATCGAGGACGCCGTGATGGTCGATTCGCTGGGCATCAACGTCTATCGCGTGTTCATGCTGGTGTTCGGCATCGGCGCCATGGCCGCGGGCTTTGCCGGCATCGTGAATGCACCGGTGGTGTCGCTGGCGCCGGACGTGGGCGAATCGATCCTGGTGCAGACCTTCGTCGTGGTGGTGATCGGAGGCGTCGGCTCGTTCCCCGGCGCGGTGCTGGGGGGCTTGATCGCCGGCGAGCTGATCAGTCTGACCTCGATGGTGAACCCGGCGTATTCCTACGTCGTGCTGTTCGTGGTGATGACGCTGGTGCTGATGTTCCGTCCCCGCGGTCTGCTGGGCGCGGTCGGCCGTGAATAAGGACAGGGTGGATTTTTCGATGCGCAGACCATTTCCATACCGTGCAGAGGCGCTGACGCTCCTGGCCCTGATCGCGGCGCCGTTCATCCTGCCGCACCTGGGTTTCACACCGACGACGATCAACCGGATCCTGATCTGGGGCATGGTCGGCATCGGCTTCGACCTGTTGTTCGGCTACACCGGGTTGCTGTCGTTCGGCCAGTCGGCCTTCTTCGGCTCGGGCGGCATGTTCGCCGCCTACCTGCTGACGCAGTCGCCGCTGCAGAACACCCTGCTGGCGCTGCTGATCGGCACCGTCGCCGCCGGCGTGCTCGGCTACCTGGTGGGCATGGTGGCGCTGCGGCGCACCGGCATTTACTTTGCCATGATCACCGTGGCCATCGCCGAGGTGTTCTTCTACCTGGAGTTCAACCCGCTGTCCGATTTCACCGGCGGCGAGAACGGCCTGGCGGGCGTGCCCTCGCCCAGCGTCAACCTGGGCTTCACCTTGCTCAAGTTCGACAGCAACCTGTCGATGTACGCGTTCTTCGCGTTCTGGTATTTCGTCGCGCTGGCGCTGGCGTTGCGCATCGTACGTTCGCCCTTCGGCCTGGTGCTGCGCGCGATCCGCGAGAACCCGCTGCGGGCGGAGGCGCTGGGGCACGACATCCGGAAATACAAGCTGGCGGTGTTTGTCGTCGCTGCCATGTACGCCGGCTTTGCCGGCGGGCTGCTCGGCATGATGCAGGGCTTCATGCCGCCCGACGCCTTCATGTTCGCCACCTCGGGCGAGATCGTCATGCAGACGGCCATTGGCGGCGCCGGCACGCTGTTCGGCCCGCTGCTGGGCGCCGCCGTGTGGCTCTACCTGAGCGACTTCTTCCAGGTCACCCTGAAGCTGGGCGCCACCTGGAAGCTGATCCTGGGCGTGGTGTTCGTGCTGCTGGTGGTGTTCCTGCGCCGCGGCCTGGCGGGGGGCATCATCGACCTGTGGAACCTGGCGCGGCCCAGGCCGGCAAAGGTGGCCGCTGCTCCCCGGCCCACCCAGGCAAGCGGTGCCGAGACGGCCGAGATGCAGGTGGCGCGCAAGGGCACGCAGACGCACGAGGGCCCAATCCTGCAAGTGACCGGTCTGACCAAGCGCTACGGCGGCCTGCTGGCCAACAGCGACATCGACTTCAGCGTCGATCACGGCGAGATTCGCGGCATCATCGGCCCGAACGGCGCCGGCAAGAGCACCTTCTTCAAGATGCTCACCTGCGAGGTGCAGCCCACCAGCGGCAAGATCGTGTTCGATGGCCGCGACATCACCGGCATGGGCGTGATCGACGCCTGCCAGCAGGGCCTGACCAAGAGCTACCAGATCAACCAGCTGTTCGAGAAGCTCACGGTGCGCCAGAACCTCGAAATCGCCGCGCTCGGCGAGCTGCGTGGCAAGTTCAAGCTCGACCTGTTCAAGAACCTGCACAAGGTGGGCAAGCTGGATGCGCACGTGGGCGGCACGGCGGCGCTGGTGCACCTGACCGAGCGCCTGGACACGCAAGTCTCCGAACTGGCCTACGGCGAGAAGCGCCGGTTGGAAATCGGCCTGGCGCTGGCCACCACCCCAAGCCTGCTGCTGCTCGACGAGCCGCTGGCCGGCATGAGCGCGGAGGAACGCGTCGAGACGGTGGCCTTGCTCAAGTCCATCGCGCAAGGCCGCACGCTGGTCATCATCGACCACGACATGGACTCGCTGTTCGAGTTGGTGAGCAAGGTGACGGTGCTGCAGGAAGGACGCCTGCTGGTCGAAGGCACGCCGGACGAGATCAAGAGCAATGCTCAGGTCCAGGAAGCCTATCTCGGCGGCGTGATGGAGGAAGTGTGATGAGCCTGCTCGAAGTCAAGGACCTGAACAGTTACTACGGCGACAGCCACATCCTGTTCGATGTCTCGCTGCATGTGGACAAAAATGAAGTCGTGGCCCTGCTGGGGCGCAACGGCGCGGGCAAGTCCACCACCTTCAAGAGCCTGATGGGCGTGGTCACGCCGCGCTCGGGCAGCGTCAGGCTCGATGGGCAGGAGCTCGCCGGCAAGAAGGCGCACGAGATCGCCCGCGTGGGCATGCAGCTGGTGCACGAGGAGCGGCGTATCTTCGGCAGCCTCAACGTCGAGGAAAACATCGTTCTGGCAGGTCTGACGGCGGCCAAGAAATGGCCGCTGGAGCGGATCTACGAGATGTTCCCGCGGCTGAAGGAGCGACGCACCAGCCGCGGCACCGACCTGTCGGGCGGCGAGCAGCAGATGCTGGCGATCGCCCGCGCCCTGGTGCGCGATCCCAAGATCATCCTGCTGGATGAGCCTTTCGAAGGCTTGGCACCGGTGATCGTGCAGAACCTGGTGCGCGTGTGCCGCGAACTGGCGCGCTCGGGCCAGACCATCGTGTTGATCGAGCAGAACATTGCCGCCACACTGGCGCTGGCCACGCGGGTCTACATCCTCAACAATGGCCACATCGTGCACGAAGGGCCGGCGGCCGAACTCAAGAAGCAGCCCGAATTGCTGCAGCGCTACCTGTCGGTTTGACGGCTCGAGCGGGCATGGCGCGGCAGCGCCATGCCCGAGGCATCACAGCACTTCGCTGGCGAAATCGGCCAGCCTTGAGCGCTCGCCGCGCGCCAGCGTCACGTGGCCGCCGTGCGACCAGCCCTTGAAGCGGTCGACGGCGAAGGTCATGCCCGAGGAGCCCTCGGTGAGATAGGGCGTGTCGATCTGCGCCAGGTTGCCCATGCAGATGATCTTGGTGCCGGGGCCGGCGCGGGTGATGAGGGTCTTCATCTGCTTGGGCGTGAGGTTCTGCGCCTCGTCGATGATGATCCACTTGTTCATGAAGGTGCGCCCGCGCATGAAGTTCATGCTCTTGATCTTGATGCGGCTGCGGATCAGCTCGTTGGTGGCCGCGCGCCCCCATTCGCCGGCGTTGCCGCCGTCGCCCTTGGCCAGGAACTCCAGGTTGTCGTCCAGCGCGCCCATCCAGGGGCCCATCTTTTCTTCCTCGGTGCCGGGCAGAAAGCCGATGTCCTCGCCCACGCTCACGGTGGCGCGGGTCATGATGATCTCGGTGTAGCGCCGGTCGTCCAGCACCTGCGTCAGGCCCGAGGCCAGCGCCAGCAGCGTCTTGCCGGTGCCGGCCGTGCCGGCCAGGGTGACGAAGTCGATCTCCGGGTCCATCAGCAGGTTGAAGGCGAAGTTCTGCTCGCGGTTGCGCGCCGTCACGCCCCAGACGCCGTTTTTCAGGTGGGTGTAGTCCTTGAGCGTGCGCAGCACCGCGGTCTTGCCCTGGATCTCGGTCACGCGGGCGTACAGGCTGGGCTCGCCGGGCGCCTCGAAAAAGGCGAACTGGTTGATCTGCAGGCTGGCCACGATGGGCCCGCCGATGCGGTAGTAGGTGGCGCTGCCGCTTTGCCAGCTCTCGATGGTCTTGCTCTGGCGCGTCCAGAAATCGGGCGGCAGCTGCAGGGTGCCCGAGTACAGCAGGTCGCCGTCGTCCAGCGTCTTGTCGTTCTGGTAGTCCTCGGCGATCAGGCCCAGGGCGCGCGCCTTGACGCGCATGTTGATGTCCTTGGACACCAGCACCACGTCCACGCCGGCCTGCTGCTGCTTGAGCGCAGCCACCACGCCCAGGATCTGGTTGTCGGCCTTGCCCTGGGGCAGGGCGGCCAGCAGCTTGGATTCGAGCGGGGTGGTCTGCAGGTGCAGCTTGCCCATGGCCTCGGCGTGGCCGGTGGCGCTCAGCCGCAGGCCCTGTGCGATGTCGGCACCCTTGACGCCCGCCAGCGCGTCCAGCAGGCGGCTGGTCTGGCGGCCGTTGCGCGCCACCTCGGTCATGCCCTTCTTGTGGGCATCGAGCTCTTCCAGCACGATCATGGGCAGGAAGATGTCGTGCTCCTCGAAGCGAAACAGCGCCGTCGGGTCGTGCAGCAGGACGTTGGTGTCCAGCACGAACAGGCGCGGCGTGCCGTTGCCGGGGCGGGCCTTCGACGGGCGCGCGCCGGCCTTGGGCGCGCGTGCGCGTGGTGTTGCCGTGGGGGCGGCAGGGGCGGGGGCTGGCGCCAGCGGTGCGCGCGCCACGGCCGGGCTGGGCGCGAGCGCGACGGCGGGGCTGGTCAGGGCCGGTTTCTGGAGGCTGGGCTTGGGCGCCGGGACCGGCGCGGTGCTGCTGCCGGCGGGGGCGCGGCGGGCGGACAGGTCGATGACGTCGGACGACAGACGGGTGCCACGCTTGGCGGGAGGGGGCGGCAGGGGCATGGGGACGGGCTCAATACCAGGAACGGGGCAAAGAAAAAGCCGCCGGGCTGTGCCGGGCGGCTTGGCTTGACGCGGAGTCGGGTACAGCGGTGTGCTTGCACATTGCGGCCCATTATGCATGAGCCGGCGGCGCCGTCCGTGCGTCGATCAGGCGGCCTTCTTGAGGATCTTGACGGCCTTCAGGACTTCCTCGACGTGGCCCGGGACCTTCAGGCCGCGCCACTCCTGCACCAGGATGCCTTCGGGGTTGACCAGGAAGGTGCTGCGCTCGATGCCCTTGACCTTCTTGCCGTACATGATCTTGTTCTTGACCACGCCAAACATGTGGCACATCTTTTCCTCGGTGTCGGCGATCAGCTCGAAGGGCAGCTCCAGCTTGGCCTTGAAGTCGTCGTGCGACTTCATGTTGTCGCGGCTGACGCCGAACACGATGGCGCCGGCCTTGACGAAGTCCTTGTACTTGTCCCGAAACTGCATCGCCTCGGTGGTGCAGCCCGGCGTGTTGTCCTTGGGATAGAAGTACAGGATGAGCGCTTGCCCGAGATGGGTGGTGTTGGTGACCTTGACGCCGCCGGTGGCGTTGGCTTCGAATTCGGGCAGGGGCTTGTTGACAACAATCGCCATAGGAACGCTGATCTCCGGACGTGTTTTGGACAGAAAACGGCGGGGCGACGTGAAGGCACGGCCACCCACAACGCCGCGCCGGCGGGCAAGGCCTGCCGGCGGTTGCAGCGCTTGCGGGCCAACGGCCGCCGGCAACCGTTGCAAGGCTTTTATTTTAACCGATCCGGGGTTTCCTCGCCCGCGGGCAGCAGCAGCAGCGCGGCGATCACGCGGCGGCCTTCGCCGGCCAGGATGTTGTAGGTGCGGCAGGCGGCGGCCGTGTCCATGGTTTCGACGCCGATGCCGGCCTCGATCAGCGGGCGGATCCAGGCTGGCTGCGGAAAGCGCAGGCGCGCGCCGCTGCCGAACAGGACCAGCTCGGGGCGCTGCAGCGCCAGCGGCTCGAAGTGCTGGCTGTCCAGATCCTCGAAGCGCGTGCAGGGCCAGGCGCTGCGCTCGCCGCTGCTGTGCAGCAGCACGCTGTGCGTGATGCGCTCGCCGCGCACGGTGATCCAGCCCGGGCCGTAGCCGGTGATGGCCGTCTCGAAAAGGTCGGACTGGAATTTCATCGCGTTTGTGCAGTGCACCAAATGTGTTCCAATTCTATGTTTCGCGCGCGATCCCTGCCGCGTGTTCGAGGTTTTGCCCATGAAGACCATCGCCAAATCCAGCAAGCTGGCCAACGTGCTGTACGACGTGCGCGGGCCCATCGTCGACGCCGCGCGGCAGATGGAGGACGAGGGCCAGAAGATCATCAAGCTGAACATCGGCAACATGGCGCCGTTCGGCTTCGATCCGCCCGAGGAGGTGATGCAGGACATGATCCGCAACCTGCCCGAGTCGGCCGGCTACTCGGACAGCAAGGGCATCTTTGCCGCGCGCAAGGCGGTCATGCACTACACGCAGCAGCAGGGCATCGCTGGCGTGACGCTGGACGACATCTACCTGGGCAACGGCGCCAGCGAGCTGATCCAGATGGCCACCAACGCGCTGCTCAACGACGGCGACGAGCTGCTGGTGCCTGCCCCCGACTACCCGCTGTGGACGGCCGTGACCAGCCTGGCCGGCGGCCATCCGGTGCACTACATGTGCCGCGAGGACGACGGCTGGATGCCCGACCTGGCCGACATGCGCGCCAAGATCACGCCGCGCACGCGCGGCATCGTGGTCATCAACCCCAACAACCCCACTGGCGCGCTGTACAGCGACGAGCTGCTGCTGGGCATCGTGCAGCTGGCGCGCGAGCATGATCTGGTGCTGCTGGTCGACGAGGTGTACGACAAGGTGCTGTACGACGGCGTGAAGCACACGGCCATGGCCAGCCTGTCGACCGACGTGCTGACGCTCACCTTCAACTCGCTGTCCAAGGCCTACCGCTCCTGCGGCTACCGTGCCGGCTGGATGGTGGTGTCGGGCGACAAGGCGGCCGCGCGCGACTACATCGAGGGGCTGAACATGCTGGCCAACCTCAAGCTGGGCTCCAACGTGCCGGGCCAGTGGGCCATCCAGACCGCGCTGGGCGGCTACCAGAGCATCAAGGACCTGGTGGGCGAGGGCGGGCGCCTGCGCGAGCAGCGCGACCTGGCGTATGAGCTGATCACCCAGATTCCGGGCGTCAGCTGCGTGCGGCCGCAGGCGGCGCTGTACATGTTTCCGCGGCTGGACCCGGCGCTGTACCCGATCGACGACGACCGCCAGTTCTTCATGGAGGTGCTGCGCGCCACGCGCGTGATGCTGGTGCAGGGCTCGGGCTTCAACTACCCGGACAACCAGCACTTTCGCATCGTGTTCCTGCCGCACAAGTCGGACCTGCGCGAGGCCATCGGGCGGCTGGCGAAGTTTCTGGAGCAGTACCGCCAGCGCCGCGCCAAGCCCGCCAGCGTGCATGCCATTGCTGCAAAAAAAGAAGCTGCTCGCGCTTGATTGGCGCTGGCCAGAATGGGTTTTGTTTGGATTTTAGGTATTTGAGATGAAGCCAATCCAAGTCGGCCTGATGGGGCTGGGGACAGTCGGAGCCGGGGTGTTCGAGGTGCTGCGCCGCAATCGGGAGGAGATTTTCCGTCGTGCCGGGCGAGGCATCGAGTTGACCATGGCGTCGCGCCGCGACCTGGCCAAGGCACGTGCCATCGTGGGCGATGCGGTGGCCGTCACGGCCGATCCGCGGGACATCATTCGCAATCCCGACATCGACATCGTGGTCGAGCTGATTGGCGGCTATGACCTGGCGCGTGAACTGGTGCTGGAGGCCATTGCCGCTGGCAAGCACGTGGTCACGGCCAACAAGGCGCTGCTGGCGGTGCATGGCACCGAGATTTTCAATGCGGCGCAGCAGCGCGGCGTGATGGTTGCCTTCGAGGCCGCGGTGGCCGGCGGCATCCCCATCATCAAGGCGCTGCGCGAGGGCCTGACGGCCAACCGCATCCAGTGGATCGCCGGCATCATCAACGGCACCACCAACTTCATCCTGAGCGAGATGCGCGACAAGGGCCTGGACTTCGACGCCGCCCTGAAGGACGCGCAGCGCCTGGGCTACGCCGAGGCCGACCCCACCTTCGACATCGAGGGCGTGGACGCCGCGCACAAGGCCACGCTGATGAGCGCCATTGCCTTCGGCATCCCGGTGCAGTTCGACAAGGCCTACGTCGAGGGCATCACCAAGCTGGCCGCCACCGACATCAAATACGCCGAGCAGCTGGGCTACCGCATCAAGCTGCTGGGCCTGACGCGCCGGCGCGAGGGCGAGGGCGTGGAGCTGCGCGTGCACCCCACGCTGGTGCCGGCCAAGCGCCTGATCGCCAACGTCGAGGGCGCCATGAACGCCGTGGTCGTCAACGGCGACGCGGTGGGCACCACGCTGTACTACGGCAAGGGCGCCGGCAGCGAGCCCACGGCCAGCGCGGTGATTGCCGACCTGGTGGACGTGGCGCGCCTGGCCACCAGCGACCCCGAGCACCGTGTGCCGCACCTGGCGTTTCAGCCCGGCGCGGTGCGCGACGTCAGCGTGCTGCCGGTGGAAAAAATCATCACCAGCTACTACCTGCGCCTGCGCGTGGCCGACGAGGCCGGCGTGCTGGCGCGCGTGGCCACCATCCTGGCCGACGCGGGCATCAGCATCGACGCGCTGCTGCAGCGCGAGGCCGACGAGGTGGGCGGCGAGGGCTCCACGCAGACCGACCTGATCATCCTCACCCACGAGGCCCGCGAAGGCGCCATGAACGGCGCGCTGGCGCAGCTGCAGGCGCTGCCGACGGTGCTGGCGCCGATCGTGCGCATCCGCAAGGAAGAATTGAATTGAACGTGGTGGCGCCGCGTGCGCCCCTGGCTCGACACCGATCCCATGAGATACCTGTCCACACGCGGTGAAGGCGCATCACGCCGTTTTTGCGACATCCTGCTCGAAGGCCTGGCGCCCGATGGCGGGCTGTACCTGCCGGAGCATTACCCGCCCATCGACGCCGCCGGGCTGGCCCGCCTGCGCCGCGTGCACGCCGAGCAGGGCTATGCCGCGCTGGCCTTCGAGATCCTGTCGCTGTACATCGACGACATTCCGCCGGCCGACCTGCAAGCCCTGTGCGCCAGGACCTACACCGCCCAGGTCTTCGGCACACCGGCCATCGTGCCCCTCAAGCCACTGGAGCCGGGCCTGAGCCTGGAAGCGCTGTCCAACGGTCCCACGCTGGCCTTCAAGGACATGGCCATGCAGCTGCTGGGCAACCTGTTCGAGTACGAACTGGCGCGCCGCGGCGAGTCGCTCAACATCCTGGGCGCCACCAGCGGCGACACCGGCAGCGCGGCCGAATACGCCATGCGCGGCAAGAAGGGCATCCGTGTGTTCATGCTCAGCCCGCATGGGCGCATGAGCGCGTTCCAGCAGGCGCAGATGTTCAGTCTGCAAGACCCCAACATCCACAACATCGCCATCGAGGGTGTGTTCGACGACTGCCAGGACATCGTCAAGGCCGTCAGCAACGACCTGGCCTTCAAGCGCCAGTGGCGCATCGGCACCGTCAACTCCATCAACTGGGCGCGGCTGCTGGCGCAGGTGGTGTATTACTTTGCCGGGTATTTCCAGGCGACGACGGACAACGGCCAGCGCGTCAGCTTCACCGTGCCCAGCGGCAACTTCGGCAACGTCTGCGCCGGCCACGTGGCGCGCATGATGGGCCTGCCCATCGCGCAGCTGGTGGTGGCCACCAACGAAAACGACGTGCTCGACGAGTTCTTCCGCACCGGCGTGTACCGCGTGCGCGGCAGCGCTGACACGCACGAGACCAGCAGCCCCAGCATGGACATCAGCAAGGCCAGCAACTTCGAGCGCTTCGTGTTCGACCTGCTGGGCCGCGACGGCGCGCGCGTGAAGGCGCTGTTCGACGAGGGCCTGCGGCGCGACGGGCGCTTCGACCTGAGCGGCGACGCCGCCTTCCAGCAGGCGCGCGAGCGCTACGGTTTCGTCAGCGGCAAGAGCACGCATGCCGACCGCGTGGCCACCATCCGCGCCGTGCAGGCCGCGCATGGCCTGACGATCGATCCGCACACCGCCGACGCGGTGAAGGTGGCGCGCCAGCACCTGCAGCCCGGCGTACCCATGATCGCGCTGGAGACGGCCCTGCCCATCAAGTTTGCCGCCACCATCGAAGAGGCGCTGGGCCACTCGCCCGAGCGGCCGCCGGCCTTCGAGGGCATCGAGCAGCTGCCGCGCCGCGTGCGCGTGCTGCCGGCCGATGCGGCCCGGGTCAAGCAGCTGATTGCCCAGGAATGTGAATGAAAACGGATTCTTGCCCGCATGCAACAAGCGCGGGATGCTTTTGATTTTGTAGCATCTGGGGGTGATTGAATGAAGGTGGTGGGCTTTGCCGGTTATTCCGGCGCGGGCAAGACCACGCTGCTCGAGCAGGTCATTGCGCAGTTCAAGGCGCGCGGCCTGCGCGTGTCGGTGATCAAGCACGCGCACCACCGCTTCGACATCGACCGCCCCGGCAAGGACAGCTTTCGCCATCGCGAGGCCGGCGCCGTCGAGGTGCTCATCGCCTCGCGCCAGCGGCTGGCGCTGATGCGCGAGTTCGAGCGCGAGACCGAGCTGACCGCACAGCAGCTGATTGCCGAGCTGCAGGCCGACGTGGACTGGGTGCTGCTGGAAGGCTTTCGCGGCAGCGATCTGCCCAAGATCGAGGTCTGGCGCGCCGAGACCGGGCACCCGGCGCGCTACCCCGACGACGCATTCACCGTGGCGATTGCCACCGACGATGCGGCCAGGTTGCCCGTTCCTCCAGGGCGCCCCGTGCTCGATCTGAACCAGCCCGCCGTTGTGGCCCAGTGGCTGCTCGACCAGGGCGAGCGCTTCGCGTACGCCGCTGCGCGGTCTTAAGATCGGGTCATGATGACCGACGCTTCAGCCCCCACGCCGCCCGCACGCCAGCCCCTGATGCCGCTGGACGATGCCATGGCCCGCCTGCTGGCGCAGGCCGGCCCCGGGCTGGACGCCGAGTCCGTCTCCACCTTCGACGCCGACGGCCGCGTGCTGGCGCAGGACGTGGTGGCGGGCCTGACGGTGCCGCCGGCCGACAACAGCGCCATGGACGGCTATGCCGTGCGCAGCGCCGACTGCGCCGCCCCCGGCGCCGAGCTGCCGGTGAGCCAGCGCATCCCGGCCGGCAGCGTGGGCCGGCCGCTGGCGCCGGGCAGCGCCGCGCGCATCTTCACCGGCGCGCCCATGCCACCGGGCGCCGACGCGGTGGTGATGCAGGAAGACACCGAGGCCCTGCAGGAGGGCGCGCGCGTGCGCATCCGCGTCGCGCCGAAGGCCGGCCAGTCTATTCGCCGTGCCGGCGAGGACGTCATGCGCGGTGCCGTCGTGCTCTCGAAAGGAGAGCTTCTCACGCCCGCCAGCACCGGGCTGGCGGCCGGAATCGGCCTGGACCGCCTGAGCGTGGCGCGCCGCCCGCGGGTGGCCATGTTCTCCACCGGCGACGAGCTGGTGACCCCCGGCACGGTGGCCCCCGAGGCTCTGCCACCGGGCGCCATCTACAACAGCAACCGCTATTTTTTTCGTGCGCTGCTGCAGCGCCTGGGCTGCGAGGTGACCGACCTGGGCATCGTGCCCGACAGCCTGGACGCCACGGTCGATGCCCTGCGCGGCGCGGCGGCGGCGCACGACCTGATCCTGACCAGCGGCGGCGTGTCGGTGGGCGAGGAAGACCACGTCAAGCCCGCCGTCACGCGCCTGGGCGCGCTGGACCTGTGGCAGATCGCCATCAAGCCCGGCAAGCCCTTCGCCTATGGCCACGTCGAGCGTGCCGGTGGCGGCGCGGCGCACTTCATCGGCCTGCCGGGCAACCCGGTGTCCAGCTTCGTCACCTTCGTGCTGCTGGTGCGGCCCTTTGTGCGGGCGCTGCAGGGCGCCACCCGGCTGGATGCGCCGGCCTTTGCCTTGCGTGCCGACTTCGCCGTCGCCAAGGCCGACAAGCGCCGCGAGTTCCTGCGCGTGCGGCGCAACGCGCAGGGCGGGCTGGATTTGTTCGCCAACCAGAGCTCGGGCGTGCTCACCTCCATGCACTGGGCCGATGGCCTGGTGGACAAGCCGGCCGGCGGCACCATTGCCGTGGGCGACATGGTGCGCTTCATCCCCTTGACGGAGCTGATGGAATGAGCCTGCACGTCACCGTGCGTTACTTCGCTTCGCTGCGCGAGGCGCTGCAGCGCGGCAGCGAAGAGGTGGCTACCCGCGCCGCCACGCTGGGCGAGCTGCGCCGCGAGCTGGCCGCGCGCGGCGGCGCGTACGCCGAGGCGCTGGCGCCCGAGCGCGCCGTGCGCATGGCGCTGAACCAGGTGATGGCGGGCGAGGGCGAGGCCTTGGCGGCGGGGGCC
Organism: Burkholderiaceae bacterium; assembly: GCA_024235995.1. Lineage (NCBI taxonomy): Bacteria > Pseudomonadati > Pseudomonadota > Betaproteobacteria > Burkholderiales > Burkholderiaceae > Burkholderiaceae bacterium. The sequence continues at coordinate 2,712,967 of JACKLI010000001.1, read as the reverse complement.
GAGGTGGCTTTCTTCCCGCCCGTGACGGGCGGCTAGGCCTGGGCCTGCTCCCGCCAGCGGGCGGGGCAAGCGTTTACTTGAGCCACTTGTCGTCGATGGCCTTGAGCGTGCCGCGCTTGTCCAGCAGGTCCCACGCAAAGTTCATCTCGCGCAGGTAGTCCGCATCGTCCGTGGGCAGCAGGAAACCCAGGTAGTTGGTGGGCGTGAGCGGGGCGTTGACGAACAGGGCCGCCAGGCGCGGGTCGGCCTTGGCGTAGTGCAAAGCTTCATACGTCTCGGTGATCATCACGTCGCCTTTGCCCTCGGCAATCAGGGCCGGGATTTCGGCGTTCTTGTCGTGCGTGCCGATCTGTGCGGAACCCAGGTTTTGCAGCACGAAGGTTTCGTTGGTGCCGCCCGGATTCTTGATGACGCGCACGCCGGGTTGGTTCAGGTCCTGCACGCTCTTGAACTTGTCCTTGTCGGACGCGCGCACCAGCGCAACCTTGCCGAAAGGCGCGTAGCCCGGCAGCATGGCCGCCACGCGCATGCGCGCGGCGTTGCGCGTGATGCCGCCCACGGCCACGTCAAACCGGTTGGCCTGCAAGTCCTTGAGCAAATTCGGCCAGCTGGTCGGAACGTACTCGACCTTGGCGCCCAGTTCCTTGGCCAGTGCCTCGATGGTGTCGATGTCGTGGCCGGTATAGCCGGTGCCGTCCTTGATGGCAAAAGGACGGTAGTCGCCCGGCGTGCCCACGCGCAGGACCTTGGCGTCCATGATCTTGTCCAGGCGCTCGGCGGCGTTGGCGACCGGGCCGATGGCGCAGGCGCCCAGAAGGAGGGCGGGCAGCAGGTGCTTGAGTGGTGGCATGGCAGGGATTCCTGGTTGGTGTCGAGGGATCGGCAGCTTACCGCGCCAGGCGGTGCCACAATCGTCCGCATGAGCGAAAGCCCAACACCGCGCCTCACCCGGGTGCGCATTCAGTCCGCCGACTTCGACGTGGCGCAGGAGCTGGCGCAGTTGCGCGCCCTGGACGCCCGCGTGGGCGCCGTGTGCGCCTTCGTCGGCACCGTGCGCGACCGCCATGCCGATGCCGGCGCCGGCAGCGTGAGCGCCATGGAGCTGGAGCACTACCCGGGCATGACCGAGAAGGCCATCGAGGCCATGATCGATGCCGCGCAGCAGCGCTTTGCCATCCTGGGCGCGCGCGTGGTGCACCGCATCGGCCTGCTGCAGCCGCTCGAACAGATCGTGCTGGTGGCGGTCACGTCGATGAACCGGCGCGAGAGCTTTCAGGCCTGCGAATTCCTGATGGATTACCTCAAGACGCAGGCGCCGTTCTGGAAGAAGGAAAGCACCCCCGAAGGCGCGCGCTGGGTCGATGCGCGCGTGAGCGACGACGAGGCGCTGGCGCGCTGGGGACTGGATCTTGACAACGCCTGACATTGCTCGGCGGATTGGCTCACGCGCGCGGGCGCTTCAAATCTTGCGGGCGACCGAGCGGCGGGTCATTTTTTCCTGCTGGGCAGAAAATGCCCGCACCACGTCCAGAAAAGCCGCCAGCACGGGAGAGTGGTCGTCCGAGCGGTGCAGGCAGCACAACTCGATGTCCTGCAGGTGGCGCGAGCGCAGCGGCCGGTAGACCACCCCGGGCAGGCGCAGGCTCATGGCCGATCGGGTGGTGATGCAGCAGCCAAAGCCGCTGGCCACCAGTGCCACGCAGGTGAGCACGTCCTCCACCGTCTGCGCCACTTCCAGCCGGGCGCCCTCGTGCAAAAAGGCTGCAGTGACTTCCTCGGCCAGACCAGGCAGCGGCGTGTTGGGGTAGAGAATCATGGGAACGTTGCTGAGCTGGTGCAACTGGATGGCGGCCTGCGTGCACAGCGGGTGGCCGTCGGGGATGCCGACCATCAACGGCTCGCGCAGCACGGTCAGTACGCCCAGGCCGGGCTCGGCCGGCACCAGTCGGTTGAAACCCACGGTGATGCGGCGCTCGCGCAGGGCCTGCAGTTGCTCCACCTTGGTCATGTTGTGCAGCTCCAGCCGCACGTCCGGGCGCTGGCGGTGAAAGTCGGCCAGCAGGCGCGGAATGACGTCCAGCACACCCGAGCCGAAGATACCCACGTCCAACCGGCCAATCAAACCCTCTCCCGCCAACTGCGCCCGCTCGCGCGCACGCTGCGTCAGCGCCAGCACGTTGGGCACTTCGTCCAGCAACGCCTGGCCCGCGGCCGTCAGTTCGACCCCCTTGGGTGTGCGCCGAAACAGCACCGTGCCCAGCTCGTTTTCCAGCGCACGGATTTGCCGCGTGAGCGGCGGTTGCGCCATGTGCAGGCGTTGCGCCGCGCGACCAAAGTTCAACTCCTGTGCCAGGGCCAGGAAATACTTCATCTGCCGCAGATTCATTCGATTTCTCCATACCAATATGGTATTGATATTTCAAATTATGGTATTGGACAGTATGGAAATGAAAATATATCCTTGCCCCGTTCAATTTCATCGTCGGCCGCCAAACTCGGATTGAATGGCCGTGTTGCCCAGGGCCAGCCCGTGGTGGCCGGAGCGCGGCATGTGCCGCGCCACTTGCACAGGAAAGCCAAGCTCGTGAACACAACTCAGATCAAACAACTGGGCGAGGAGCTGTACCAGGCCCTCGTCAACGCCCAGACCGTGGCCCCGCTGACCGCGCGCTACCCCGACATCACCGTGAATGACGCCTACGCCATCCAGCAATGCTTGATGAAGCGGCGCCTGGCCGCCGGCGAAAAGGTCATCGGCAAGAAGATCGGCGTCACCAGCCAGGCGGTGATGGACATGCTGGGCGTGGGCCAGCCCGACTTCGGCTGGCTCACCGACGCCATGGTCTACAACGAGGGCGAGTCGATCCCGATGAGCCGCCTGATCCAGCCCAAGGCCGAGGGCGAGATCGCCTTCGTGCTCAAGAAGACGCTCAAGGGCCCGGGCGTCAGCGTGGCCGACGTGCTGGCCGCTACCGACGGCGTGATGGCGTGCTTCGAGATCGTCGATTCGCGCATCGAGAACTGGAAGATCAAGATCCAGGACACCGTGGCCGACAACGCCAGCTGCGGCGTGTTCGTGCTCGGCGACCGGCTGGTCGACGTGCGCGACGTCGACCTCACCACCTGCGGCATGGTGCTGGAGAAGAACGGCGAGATCGCCGCCACCGGCGCCGGCGCCGCCGCCATGGGCCATCCGGCCAATGCCGTGGCCTGGCTGGCCAACACGCTGGGCGCGCACGGCATTGCGCTGGAAGCGGGCGAGGTGGTGCTGTCGGGCTCCCTCGGCATCATGGTGCCGGTCAAGGCCGGCGACAACCTGCGCGTGACCATCGGCGGCATCGGCGGCTGCTCGGTGCGTTTTGTTTGATTGAAGGAAAGATGATGAGCAAGAAGATCAAATGCGCCCTGATCGGGCCCGGCAACATCGGCACCGACCTGCTCGCCAAGCTGCAGCGCAGCCCGGTGCTCGAGCCGGTCTGGATGGTCGGCATCGACCCCACGTCCGACGGCCTCAAGCGCGCGCGGGAGATGGGCATCAAGACCACCGACCAGGGCGTGGACGGCCTGGTGCCGCACATCCGGCAGGACGGCGTGCAGATCGTCTTCGACGCCACCAGCGCCTACGTGCATGCGGAAAACTCCCGCAAGGTGATCGAGCAGGGCGCGATGATGGTGGACCTCACCCCCGCCGCCATCGGCCCGTACTGCGTGCCGCCGGTCAACCTGAAGGCGCACGTCGGCAAGCGCGAGATGAACGTCAACATGGTCACCTGCGGCGGCCAGGCCACCATTCCCATGGTCGCGGCCGTCAGCCGCGTGCAGCCCGTGGCCTACGGCGAGATCGTCGCCACGGTGTCGAGCAAGTCCGCCGGCCCCGGCACGCGCAAGAACATCGACGAATTCACCCGCACCACCGCCGGCGCCATCGAGAAGGTGGGCGGCGCCAAGAAGGGCAAGGCCATCATCATCATCAACCCGGCCGAGCCGCCGCTGATCATGCGCGACACCGTGCACTGCCTGACCGAGACCGAGCCCGACCAGGCCGCGATCACCCAGAGCATCAAGGACATGATGGTCGAGGTGCAGAAATACGTGCCCGGCTACCGCCTGGTCAACGGCCCGGTGTTCGACGGCAAGCGCGTGTCGGTCTACCTGGAGGTCGAGGGCCTGGGCGACTACCTGCCCAAGTACTCCGGCAACCTGGACATCATGACCGCCGCCGCCGCGCGCACCGCCGAGATGTTCGCCGAGGAAATTCTCGCCGGGCGCCTCAAGCTGGAGCCCGTCGCCGCCTGATTTTTTCTTTTCTCCCTCCCCCGCTGGGGGAGGGCAGGGGTGGGGGCCTGCGGCGTTTCAGGCACCCGAGGGCGGCCCCCATCCCCACCTTCCCCCAGAGGGGGAAGGAGTTTGAAGACCGAAGAGGACATTGACATGAGCATCCAAGGCAAGAAAGTCACGCTGCACGAAATGGCGCTGCGCGACGGCATGCACCCCAAGCAGCACCAGATCAGCATCGAGCAGATGACGTCCATCGCCACCGCGCTGGACGCGGCCGGTATGCCGCTGATCGAAGTCACCCACGGCGACGGCCTGGGCGGCGACTCGGTCAACTACGGCTTTGCCGCGCACACCGACGAGCAATACCTCAAGGCCGTCATCCCGCTGATGAAGCACGCCAAGGTCTCGGCCCTGCTGCTGCCGGGCATCGGCACCGTGGACCACCTGAGGATGGCGCACGAGGTGGGCGTGCACACCATCCGCGTGGCGACGCACTGCACCGAGGCGGATGTGTCGGAGCAGCACATCACCCTGGCGCGCAAGCTCGGCATGGACACCGTGGGCTTTCTGATGATGAGCCACATGAACAGCCCCGAGGGCCTGGTCAAGCAGGCGAAATTGATGGAGGGCTACGGCGCCAACTGCATCTACGTCACCGACTCGGCCGGCCACATGCTGCCCGAGGACGTGCGCGCCAAGCTCGGCGCGGTGCGCGCCGCGCTCAAGCCCGAGACCGAGCTGGGCTTTCACGCGCACCACAACCTGGCGATGGGCGTGGCCAACTCCATCACCGCGATCGAGATGGGCGCCAACCGCGTGGATGCGGCATCAGCCGGCTTGGGCGCGGGCGCGGGCAACACGCCCATGGAAGTGCTGGTTGCGGTGCTCGACCTGATGGGCGTGCAGACCGGCGTGGACGTGTTCAAGATCCAGGACGTGGCCGAGGACCTGATCGTGCCGCTGATGGACTTCCCCATCCGCATCGATCGCGACGCGCTCACGCTGGGCTACGCCGGGGTGTACGGCTCCTTCCTGCTGTTCGCCAAGCGCGCCGAGAAGAAGTACGGCGTGCCGGCGCGCGAGATCCTGGTCGAGATGGGCCGGCGCGGCTGCGTCGGCGGCCAGGAGGACATGATCGAGGACACCGCGCTCACGCTGGCGCGCCAGCGCGGCCTGAAGGTCGCCTGAGAGGACAACGCCATGGCCCTGAACTCCAAGACCCTGGACAAGCTCGCCAAGCACCTGCACGCCTGCCAGCGCGAGGCGCGCGACACGCCCAAGATCACCGACGAGCATCCCGAGATGGACTTCGACGATGCGTACGCCATCCAGGACCGCATCCTCGCCGCCAAGCTCAAGGGCGGCGCGCGCATCGCCGGCTACAAGGCGGGCCTGACCTCGCACGCCAAGATGAAGCAGATGGGCGTGACCGACCCGGTGTTCGGCTTCCTGGTCGATGAATTCACCGTGCCCGACGGCGGCGAGGTGAAAGTCAGCGAGCTGATCCACCCCAAGGTCGAGCCCGAGATCTGCTTCGTCACCCGCACCGAGCTGAAAGGCCCGGGCTGCAGCATCGCCAGCGTGCTCGCCGCCAGCGACGTGGTGCTGCCCGGCATCGAGGTGATCGACAGCCGCTACCGCGACTTCAAGTTCGACCTGAAAAGCGTGGTGGCCGACAACACCTCGGCCTCGCGCTTCGTCGTCGGCGGGCGCGCGGTCGATGCGCGCAGCGTGGACCTGCGCACCACCGGCCTCGTGCTGGAGAAGAACGGCGTGCCCGTCGCGTTGGGCGCCGGCGCCGCCGTGCTGGGGCACCCGGCCGCGGCGGTGGCCATGCTGGTCAACCACCTGGGCCGGCGCGGCAAGGCGCTGCCGGCCGGCTCGCTGGTGCTCTCCGGCGGCGCCACCGAGGCGGTGGCGGTGCAAAAGGGCGACCACGTGACGCTGCGCATGCAGGGCATGGGCAGCGTGTCGGTCCGGTTCGGGTAGACGTCGAACCCAAGTCTCCCATTGAACGGCAGAGGCATCTTTTTTTGGGAGACTTCAATCATGAAGCGACGCGATGTGATGATCGCGTGGCAGCATGGGCGGCGGGCGCCGCCACCGCCGAGGCACGCACCGCCTTCGACAACATTCCCGCCAATCTGCGCGTCACCAAGCCGGCCGAGTTCGCGGCGTTCATCAAGAGCGAGGACCAGCGCTGGGGCGAGCTGATCCGCAAGCTGGGGATCAAGGCGGACTGAACCGAGGACCAGGCGCCGGGGCCTGGGTGGCTCCGACGTCGCGGCTTCAGGGCGCCAAGCGGGTCGATAAGGCCAGCGCTCGGGCCTCGGCCGCGCAATCGGCCGCGGGCGGCACGTGGCCGGTGGCGCGGGCTTGGGCGATCTCGGTTTTGGCGGCGGCCAGCTGCGCCTGAAACACGGGGTTGGCCTGCAGCCGCGCCACGGTGGCGGCGCCCATCAGCCAGCCGGCCTGGATGTCGCTCTTCCAATGCACGCCGCAGACGGCACGGCTTTGGCCGTAGGCGCGGCCGCGTTGAAGCAGGGCGTCGGCACGCTCGGGCGCGGCCTGGGTCAGCACCAGCGCCCAGGCCCAGCCCAGCGCGGCGTGTCCGGAGGGGTAGGAGCCATCCTTGCGCAGCGTGGCTTCCTCGGCCGGCGTGCAACTGGGCGCGTCGAAGACCACGAAGGGCCGGGTGCGCTTGTAGGTGTCCTTGGCCTTGTAGGTGGACAGGCCGGCATCGGCCAAGGTGCGCCGCAGCAGCATGTACGCGTTGGGCGTGACCTGCTCTGAAACCTGCACCCCAAGCGCGCAGGCAAAGTGCCCCGCGGCGGCCGGGAACTTCAGGTTGGCGTCCTGCGTGGCCAGCGTGCCGCGGGGTGTGCCCTGCAAGGCCGTCAGCTGCCTGAAGGCCTCGGTGTCTTCCGCCAGCGCAGCCGAGCTTTCGGCCGGGGGCGGCGGCACCAGTGCCAGGCTGTCGGGCAGTTCGTCGCGGCTCAGATAGCCTTTGGCGTAGCCCGAACCGGGGCGCAGCTCGCCCACTTCGGCCAGGGTGGTGGGTGCTGACGGGTGGCTGGCGCAGGCCGTCAGCAGCAAGCTGGCGGCGAGCGTCGTGGCGGACAGCAGCGAGGGGATGTGCATGGGGTGTCTCCAGGGGTCGGCTTGTTGTTGGCGCCAACTCCAGCCAGTTTATGTCCTGGGGCAGGGCTTGCCTGTTGGGTGCGTGACAGGACATGGGCGTCAGGCTGCCACTTGAATCCGCGCCACAATACCTCAACTGGGTGGCAATTCGGAGGTTTTTCATGCGTCTCGACAAACTCACCACCAAGTTCCAGGAAGCCCTGGCCGACGCGCAGTCGCTGGCCCTGGGGCACGACAACGCCTACATCCAGCCCGAGCACCTGCTGGCGGCCATGCTGCAGCAGGAGGACGGGCCCAAGGCCCTGCTGGCGCGCGCCGGCGTCAACACCGCCGCGCTGGCGCAGGCCGCGGGCGCGGCCATCGGGCGCCTGCCCAGCGTGCAGGGGCAGGAGCAGGTGCAGCCCGGCCCCGACCTGCTGAAGCTGCTGCAGGCCACCGAGAAGGAGAGCATCCAGCGCGGCGACCAGTTCGTCGCCAGCGAGATGTTCCTGCTGGCCCTGGCCGACGCCAAGGGCGAGGCGGGCCGCATCGCCAAGGAGGCGGGCCTGAGCCGCAAGGCGCTGGAGGCGGCCATCGAGGCGGTGCGCGGCGGGCAGGGCGTGGATTCGGCGGACGCCGAAGGCCAGCGCGAGGCGCTGAAGAAATACACGCTGGATCTGACCGAGCGCGCCCGCCAGGGCAAGCTGGACCCGGTGATCGGGCGCGACGACGAGATCCGCCGCACCATCCAGGTGCTGCAGCGGCGCAGCAAGAACAACCCGGTGCTGATCGGCGAGCCGGGCGTGGGCAAGACCGCCATCGTCGAGGGGCTGGCCCAGCGCATCGTGGCCGGCGAGGTGCCCGACACCCTCAAGAACAAGCAGGTGCTGGTGCTGGACATGGCGGGCCTGCTGGCCGGCGCCAAGTACCGTGGCGAATTCGAGGAGCGCCTGAAGGCGGTGCTCAAGGAAGTGGCGCACGAAGAGGGCCGCATCATCCTGTTCATCGACGAGCTGCACACCATGGTGGGCGCCGGCAAGGCCGAGGGCGCCATCGACGCCGGCAACATGCTCAAGCCCGCGCTGGCGCGCGGCGAGCTGCACTGCATCGGCGCCACCACGCTGGACGAATACCGCAAGTACATCGAGAAGGACGCGGCGCTGGAGCGGCGCTTTCAGAAGGTGCTGGTGGGCGAGCCCAGCGTGGAAGACACCATCGCCATCCTGCGCGGCCTGCAGGAGAAATACGAGGTGCACCACGGCGTGGACATCACCGACCCGGCCATCGTGGCCGCGGCCGAGCTCAGCCACCGCTACATCACCGACCGCTTCCTGCCCGACAAGGCGATCGACCTGATCGACGAGGCGGCGGCCAAGATCAAGATCGAGATCGACTCCAAGCCCGAGGTGATGGACAAGCTGGACCGCCGCATGATCCAGCTCAAGATCGAGCGCGAGGCGGTGAAGAAGGAGAAGGACGAGGCCTCGCAAAAACGCCTGGCCCTGATCGAGGAAGACTTGGCCAAGCTGGAGAAGGAATACGCCGACCTGGACGAAATCTGGAAGGCCGAGAAGGCCAGCGCGCAGGGCAGCGAGCAGGTGCGCAAGGAGATCGACCAGATCAAGTTCCAGATCCAGGAAGCCACGCGCAAGGGCGACTTCAACCATGTGGCCGAGCTGCAGTACGGCAAGCTGCCCGCGCTCGAAAAACAGCTGAAGGAGGCGCAGGCCAGCGAGCAGAGCGCCGACGCGCAGGCCAAGGCGCACAAGCTGCTGCGCACGCAGGTGGGCGCCGAGGAAATCGCCGAGGTCGTCAGCCGCGCCACCGGCATTCCGGTCAGCAAGATGATGCAGGGCGAGCGCGACAAGCTGCTGCACATGGAGGCCGCCCTGCACCAGCGCGTGGTGGGCCAGGACGAGGCCATTCAGGCGGTGGCCGACGCCATCCGCCGTTCGCGCTCGGGCCTGTCCGACCCCAACCGGCCGCTGGGCAGCTTTTTGTTCCTAGGCCCCACGGGCGTGGGCAAGACCGAGCTGACCAAGGCGCTGGCGGGCTTTCTGTTCGACAGCGACCAGCAGCTGGTGCGCATCGACATGAGCGAGTTCATGGAAAAGCACAGCGTCTCGCGCCTGATCGGCGCGCCGCCGGGCTACGTGGGCTACGACGAGGGCGGCTACCTGACCGAGGCCGTGCGCCGCAAGCCTTACAGCGTGGTGCTGTTCGACGAGATCGAGAAGGCGCACCCGGACGTGTTCAACGTGCTGCTGCAGGTGCTGGACGACGGCCGCCTGACCGACGGGCAGGGCCGCACGGTGGACTTCAAGAACACCGTCATCATCATGACCAGCAACATCGGCAGCCCCATGATCCAAAGCATGGCCGGGCAGCCCTACGAGGACGTGAAGGACGCGGTGTTCGGCGAGCTGAAGAACCACTTCCGCCCCGAGTTTTTGAACCGCATCGACGAGATCGTGGTGTTCCACGGCCTGGATGCGAGCCAGATCGGGGCGATTGCCAAGATCCAGCTCAAGGTGCTGGCCGATCGCCTGGCCAGGATGGAGCTCACGCTCGACGTGTCCGAGCAGGCGCTGGCCGAACTGGCCAAGGTCGGGTTCGACCCGGTGTTCGGCGCGCGCCCGCTCAAGCGCGCCATTCAGCAGCGCATCGAGAACCCGCTGTCCAAGCTGATCCTGGAGGGCAAGTTCCCGCCCAAGACGCGCATCCAGGTGGGGGTCGATCCGATCAACGCGCCGGGGATGTTCAAGTTCGAGGCGGTGCCGGCCTAAGAAGGTGTGAACGAACCGGCGATTTGCTCCTGTTGATGTAGCGCCTCGCGCCGTGCGGATGCCGGCGCGAGGCGTTTTTTGCTCTGAACCGGCTTTCCGCCACAATGGGGTGGACGCAGATTTTTCCCTGCGAGGAGAGCCCGCATGACAGACACAGCCACCCCTGACCTGGCCGAGCTGGCCCAACAGCTGGAACAGACGCTCAAGCTGCGCGTGCCGCCCATCGGCATGCGCCTGTTCGAATCGACCGACGTGCTGGAGCGCATCCCCAGGCTGCGCCGCCCGCAGGCGGTGCACACCACCGACCAGATCGTCGCACAGGCGGCCCGCCTGGGCTGGACGGTGGGCATCACGGGCGACGACCTGGTGGGCCCGCAGTGCCAGGCCGTGATCGGCCTGGGCGGGCAGGACGCGGCGTGGTACTCGGGCCAGCAGATGGCGGGCGTGTGGTACGCCACGGTGGAAGACTCGGCCCGGCACCAGGCGGCGATGAACGTGGTGCCCGTGGGCAGGTACAAGGCGCTCGTCGTCGCGCCGCTGGCCAAGTGGGCGGGCTTCGGGGCGGGGCTGGACCAGCCCGACATCGCGCTTTTCTATGCCACGCCGGGCGCCATGATCTATTTCATCAACGGCCTGCAGTGGGCGGGCTACCAGCGCTTCGACTGGAGCGTGGTGGGCGAGTCGTCCTGCGCCGACTCGTGGGGCCGGGCGCTGAAGACGCGCGAGCCCAGCCTGTCGATCCCGTGCTTTGCCGAGCGCCGCTACGGCGGCGTGCTGGACGACGAGATGCTGATGGCCCTGACCCCCGCCGACATGGCCAGGTCGCTGACTGGCATGGCTGCGCTGGCGAAAAATGGCCTGCGCTACCCCTTTGCCCAGTACGGCATCCAGCAGGATGTGCGGGCGGGGATGGGGGTAAGCTACCCGAAGGACGCAGCCGTAAGCCCGCACAGGAGCCCTCCATGAACGCCAGCACCCACGCCCTGGTCGCCGTCGCCGCCACCTCCAGCCTGGTGGACCTGTTCGAGCGCCAGCAGCAGGCCGCGCGGCGCGAGGTCGACGTGCCGCTGGCCCTGCGGCAGGGCCGCCTGCAGCGCCTGACGGCGATGTGGCGCCACAACGAAGGCCGGCTGGCGCAGGCCGTGGGGCAGGACTTCGGCCTGCGCGGCGCTCGCCTGACGCAGCTGGCCGACGCACTGGTGCTCGACAGCGTGCTGGCGGATTTGCGCCGCAACCTGGCGCGCTGGAGCCGCCCGCGCCGCGTGCGCACCCCCTTGCACCTGCTGCCCGCGCGCGCCCACGTGCTGCGCCAGCCGCTGGGCGTGGTGGGCGTCATCAGCCCCTGGAACTACCCGTTGCAGCTGGCCCTGGGGCCGGCGGCCACCGCGCTGGCGGCGGGCAACCGCGTGCTGCTCAAGCCCAGCGAGCACACGCCGCACACGGCGCAGCTGTTGGCCGAACTGGTGGCCCAGCACTTCGCGCCGGAGGAGTTTGCCGTCGTCACCGGCGGGGTGGACGTGGCCACGGCGTTTTCGGCGCTGCCTTTCGATCATCTGTTCTTCACCGGCTCCACGGCCGTGGGCCGGCAGGTGGCCGAGGCCGCCGCGCGCAACCTCACGCCCGTCACGCTGGAGCTGGGGGGCAAGTCGCCCTGCATCATCGACGCCTCATGCACCGACCTGGAAGGCGCTGCCCTGAAGATCGCCGTGGGCAAGCTGCTCAACGGCGGCCAGACCTGCATCGCGCCCGACTACCTGCTGCTGCCACGCGGGCGCGAGGCGGCCTTTGCCGACGCCTACCAAAAGGCCGTCGCGCGCCTGTTTCCGCGGCTGGTGGGCAATGCCGACTACGCCGCCATCATCAACGCGCGCCAGCACCAGCGGCTGCAGGCGCTGGTGGACGAGGCGCGGGCGTTGGGCGCGCGGGTGGACGACGTGGGACCGCCCGCGCTGGACACGCCCGGCAGCGAGGCCGAGGCGCGCCAGATGCGCCCGCTGCTGGTGTTCGACCTGCCGCCGCAGGCGCGGCTGCTGCAGGAAGAAATCTTCGGCCCCGTGCTGCCGGTGCTGCCCTACGACGAGCTGCAGACCGTCATCGCCTACATCAACGCCCGCCCGCGCCCGCTGGCGCTGTACTGGTTCGGCCAGGACGAGGCGGCGCGCGACCGCGTGCTGCAGGGCACGGTGAGTGGTGGCGTGACGGTCAACGACACCTTGATGCACATCGCGCACGACGGCCTGCCCTTCGGCGGCGTGGGCGAAAGCGGCCTGGGCGCCTACCACGGCGAGACCGGGTTTCTGCGCTTCACGCACGAGAAGGCGGTGTTCGTGCAGTCGCGCTTCGGCCGCGGCGACTTGCTGTATCCGCCGTTCGGCGCACGCTTCGATCGGGTGATGGGGCTGATTCGGCGGTTGTTGCGCTGAGACGGCTCCAGCCGCAAAGCCTGCTGCTGGGTCGTGGTGCAGAGCAACGCCATGCCTGTGTGGGCGAAATCGACGAAACTTGCTGCTTGATCGCGATGCGGACCACCGGTGCCGCTACGAGGAATGGTTCATGAGTCAAGCTGCGACAACCCCCTTGCCGACCCCACATCCGGCCGGGTCCCGTCAGGACGTCAAGCTAATCAGTTTGGTCGGTGGTGCACACCTGATCAGTCACTACAGCCAGTTGCTGTTGGCGCCGCTGTTTCCCTGGCTGAAGACGGCGTTTGGCGTCAGCTATGCCGAGCTGGGCTTTCTGATGACGGTGTTCTTCGTCGTCTCTTGCGCGGTTCAGGCGTTTTCAGGCTTTGTCGTCGACCGATACGGCCCGCGGCCCATCCTGTTTTCCGGCCTGGGCCTGCTGGCGCTGGCTGCGTTTGGTTTTGCGGCCAGCCAGAGCTACCCCATGCTGGCGCTGTTTTCGGTGGTGGCGGGCGTGGGCAACGGCGTGTTTCACCCCGTCGATTACACATTGCTCAACCGCAAAGTCACGCCCGAGCGCCTGGGCCATGCCTACAGCGTGCATGGCATTACCGGCAGCCTGGGCTGGTCGCTGGCGCCGGCCATGCTGGTGCCATTGACGGTGACTTATTCGTGGCGCGTGGCGCTGATTGCAGCCGGCGTGTTGATCTGTGCCGTGCTGGCGGTGTTGCTGCTCTATCGTGCGACGCTTGAGCTGCCTGTAGCCCACGAGCAGAAGACGCAGGGCAAGGAGCTGCCAGGCGACACCTACGGCTTTCTGGCCATCCCTGCGGTGTGGATGTGTTTTGCATTCTTTTTTTTCTACGCTGCCGCGCTGAGCGTGATTCAGACCTTTGCCCCCAGCGCGGCGGGGCACCTGCACGCGGTGGTGCCCGAGGTGGTGGCCATGTGTCTGTCGATATACATGGTGGCTGCGGCGGCCGGCATGTTGGCCGGCGGCTTCATGGTGCGCAACCCCGAACGGTGCGAGCGCATCGTTGGCATCGGTTTTGGCCTTGCCGCATGCGTGGCGCTGGCGGTTGGTTTTCTCGACATGCCGGGCGCGCTGGTTCCGGTCATGTTCGGTCTGATGGGCTTTGCGACCGGCACCGCCGGCCCCTCGCGCGACATGCTGGTGAAGCGCTCCACCCCCGCCAACGCCAGTGGGCGGGTGTACGGAGTGGTGTATTCGGGCCTGGACATCGGCCAGGCCCTGGCGCCCTTGCTGTTCGGCGCCTTGATGGATGGCGGCCAGTACCGCACGGTTTGGTTGGGCCTGGCCGTGGTGCAAGGCGTGTTGATCGTCAGCGCCTTCAACGTGCGCCGGGCGCGCCGAACGGCCGCATCGGCCGCTGTTGCAATCTGAAGGCGCTCAAACCACGCTGCGGTGGCGTTCGATGCAGGTAGCCAGCACTGCGTCACCGTCACGCTGCCACCAATCGAGCTGTGAGAAGATTTCGACCTCGGCGTGGCCGGTGTAGCCGGCGGCTTCCATCCAACTGCGGATTTTCTTCAGCTCGATCACGCCATCGCCCATCATGCCGCGGTCGGACAGCAGATCACGCGTGGGCGTGAGCCAGTCGCACACGTGATAGGCCAGCAGGCGCTGGCGGCCGGCGCGGGCGATTTGCTGCGCCAGCTTGGGATCCCACCAGACGTGGTAGACGTCCACCGCCACGCCCAGCATGCCGCTGCGGTCGTGGTCGAGTTCGTCGCACAGGTCAAGCGCTTGCTCCAGTGTGTTGATGCAGGCCCGCTCGGCTGCCTGCATGGGGTGCAGCGGCTCGATGGCCAGTGGCATGCCGACTTCACGCGCGTATTCCAGCGTGGCGGCGATGCCGTCATGAACCTCGCCCCGCACGCGTTCGATGCTCTTGTGCACCGGGCGCCCATCCAGCGCGCCAGGCAGCGAACCTACCACCAGCACCAGGCAGGATGCGCTCAATTCCTTGGCCTCATCCACCGCACGGCGATTGTCTTGCAACGCCGCTTGCAAGCCGACTGGGTCGGCGGCCGGATAGAAGCCGCCTCGGCAATAACCCGAAAGACTGATGCCCAGTGCACGCAACTGACGTGCCACGACGTCGATGCCGACCGCGGTTACCTGATCGCGCCAAGGGCTGATGGTGCGGATGCCTTGCGCCGCACACTGGTCGATGATGCGTGTGAGCGGTACTTCGGCTCCGCGCTGCTTGCGCACGGTGGCGGTATTGATCGACAGTGCGTCAAGGTCGGCAGAAAAATCACGCAGGCTCATGGCGGTTGGCTCCGGTTCAGGCCAGCCAGCGGTCGCGGTGAGCGGCCACGAAGTCGTCGTCGTGCAGGTGCGGGTAGGCGTCGTGCACGCGGCTCAACTCGTCCGCCTGGCCGGGGCTCAGGCCTTCTTCGGGGTCCAGGCACCAGGTGCCAGCCAGTAAGCCCTGGCGGCGCAGCACCTCGTGACAGCCTGCGATGCAGCCGTGAAAGTCGTTGGCGACGTCGAACAGGGCGGCATTGACATCGGTCACCTGGGCGTCCAGCGCCAGCAGCTCAGGCGTGATGGGGCCACCTGCGACGGCGGTGTGGATGCGCTCCACCAACTCGACCGCACGGCGCGTGCCTACGCTCCAGTGACCCAGCAGGCCGCCGCGGATGCGCACGCGGACCGTCTCGTCGCCACGGCGCATATCAAAGGGTGTCAACAGATCCAGCACGATGTGATCGTCGTTGCCGGTGTACAGGGCTATGCGCTGTTCGGCACGGGCTTCTACCACGCCGCGCAGCACGTCCAGTGTGCGGTAGCGGTTGAAAGGCGCCATCTTGATGGCCACGACGTTCTCGATGCCAGCAAAACGGCGCCAGAATGAGGCGGGCAAGTGCATGCCGCCCACGGCGGGCTGAAGGTAGAAGCCCACCAGGGGCAGCACCTCGGCCACAGCGCGGCAGTGCGCGATCAGCGCGTCTTCGTTCTGGCCACGCAGCGCGGCCAGACTCAGCAGGCCGGCGTGGTAGCCCAGTTCGTGCGCGGCGCCCGCTTCAGCCAGCGCCTGCGCCGTGAGGCCGGCCAGGCCAGCGATCATCGCCAACGGGCGCGGGCCACCAATGGGTTGCCAGTGTCGCGCCTCATGCATGGCAAGCTCCAGCACGGGGCGGTACAGGCCGTGCTCACGAATGGCGAACTGCGTGGAGTGCACGCCGACGGCCAGGCCACCCACTCCCGCGTCCAGGTAGTAGCGCGACAGTGCGCGCTGGCGCCGCTCGTCCAGTTGGCGTTGGGCATTCAGTGCCAGCAGGTGCGCGGGAATGGCAGTACCACGGTGCAGCAGGGCCAGGGCTTGCTCAGTAGTGGCCATCGCGCGCCTCGAAGTGGGTGGGTTTGTCCAAGCTGGCCTGACTGCGCTGCACCCAGTCGGCGGTCCAGTCGAGCATGCGATCGAGGCCGACCCGCGGCGGGCCGAACAGCTCGAAGGCACGGTGACAGTCAACCAGCCAGGCCGTGGGGGCCTCTTGCCCCTCGAAGCGAGCCGATACGCCGAGGCGATCGGCCAGGCCTTGGGCAGCGGTGCGGATGGAAACGGCCGGGCCGCTCAGGTTGAGCGGCGTGGTCGGCGTGGTGCAGTGTGCGAGCGAACGCAGGATCCAGTCGTTGGCTTCGCCCTGCCAGATGATGTTGGCGTGGCCCGTCGTCAGGTTAATCGCCTCGCCAGCCTTCAGCTTGCGCGCCAGATCGTGCAGCACGCCGTAGCGCATGTCGATGGCGTAGGACAGGCGGATCAGACGTCCCGGCGTACCCTGTTGATGCGAGAAGTGCTGCACCAGCCGTTCGCGCGCGACGCAGGAGTTGGCGTATTCGCCCAGCGGCGTGGGCGCCACGTCTTCAGCCGCACCGGGGCCGTGCACGTCGACGAAGGGATACACGCAGGCGGTGGAGAAGGCAACGATGCGTGCGCTGGGAAAGCGCTCGGCCACCAGCGCCGGCACGTAGGCGTTCATCGCCCAAGTGAGCCATTCGCTGCCGGCCGATCCGAACTTGCGCCCGGCCATGAAAACGATGTTGGGCGCATCGGGCAGGCTGGCCAGCGCTTCGCGCGACATCAGGTCGGCGGCGATGCATTCAATGCCGTGGGCTTCGAGCCGCTGGCGCAGGCCGGGCTCGGAAAAGCGCGCCACGCCGATCACGCGCCGCCCCGTGTCGGCACGCTTGGCCATGCGCGCCAGTGTGGGGCCCATCTTTCCACCCACGCCCAGCACCATCAAATCACCCGGTACGCGGGACAAGGTGTCGATCAGAGCCGACGAGGGGGTGGACATCAGCGCCTCCAGCGCTTGAACATCGGCAATCCGATCGGGCAGGGTCATGGTTTCATCCTTCGATGCCGTGAAGGGCCAGCAGGGTGTTCATGCGATGCACGGCCAGTTCGGGTTGCTCCAACAGGTTGGCGGCGTCGGCCAGGCTAAACAGTTCGGCCAAGTGCGGCAGCGAGCGTGTGCTTTGCTGGCCGCCGACCATGCAAAAGTGGGACTGGTGGCCATTGAGCCAGGCCATGAAGACGACGCCGGTCTTGTAGTAGCGTGTGGGTGCCTGGAAAATGTGGCGCGACAGTGGCACCGTGGGGCCGAGGATGGCGTGAAAGCGCTCCAGATTGCCGGCGGCCAAGGCGCCCAGGGCGGCGCTGGCGGCAGGGGCGATGGCGTCGAAGATACCCAGCAGCGCGTCGCTCTGGCGCTGGGTGGCGGGGCCGTTGAAGTCGTCGCCCGCGATCAGTTCGGCGTAGTTGAAGTCGTCGCCGGTGTACATGCGAACGCCCGGTGGCAGGCGTCGGCGCATGGCGATTTCCTTGTCCTTGTCGAGCAGCGAGATCTTGATGCCGTCCACCTTGTCGGCATGGGCGGCGATGATGCCCAGCGCCGTGTCCATTGCAGCGTTCATGTCCTGCGTGCCCCAGTAGCCGGCGAGGGCGGGATCGAACATGGCGCCCAACCAGTGCAGGATCACGGGCTGGCGCGCCTGGCTCAGCACGCGCGCGTACACGCGCTCGTAATCGGCCGGACCCCTGGCCACACGCACCAGCGCTCGGCTCGCCATCACGATGAGCTTGCCGCCGAGTTTCTCAATGGCCTCCATCTGCTCCTCGTAGCCGCGGATGACGTCGTCCACGCTGCGCACGCTTTCGAGGTCGAGATGGTCGGTGCCACAGCCGCTGGCCAACTGTGCGTCAGGTCGGTCGCGCGCAGCATCGAGCGAGCGGCGGATCAGCTCCAGCGAGGTTGGCCAGTCCAGGCCCATGCCACGCTGCGCCGTGTCCATGGCCTCCGCCACGCCCAGGCCCAGCGACCACAGGTGGCGGCGGTAGGCGAGGGTGGCGTCCCAGTCCACGGCGGTGCTGAGCCATGGGTCCACCTTGGCGAGCGGGTCGGCCACCACATGGGCGGCCGAGTAGGCGATGCGGTTGAAGCGCGCGCCGGTGGCAGGGCGTGCGGGTGGGGTGCCGCGCAGGGTGTAGGAGGCGAGCGTGCGCACCGCGGTGGGGAGCGTGAGCGTCAGAGCCATGGACATCCCAGAAAAAAATTCAAGTCAAGCCAGCCTTCAGCGCTTGATGGGAAAGCGCACAAAGTCATCAAATCGATAGTTTCGGAACATCGATCCAGCGCCGTTCCTTCCAGCTTTGCAGTGCTGCCTCGACCAGTTGCACGCCCTTGGCACCTTCGGTCAGGTTCCATTTGTAGGGCGCATCCTCGACCACGTGGCGGATGAAGCGTTCCCACTGGATCTTGAAGCCGTTGTCGTAGACCTCCGAATCTGGGATCTCCTGCCACTGGTCGAAGAAATTCATGCTCTGCTTGATGTCCGGGTTCCAGATCGGGCGCGGCGTGGCCACGCGCGACTGGGCGCGGCATTGCTGCAGGCCGGCAACCGCCGAGCCATCGGTGCCGTCGACGTGAAAGGTCACCAAGTCATCGCGGCGCACGCGTGTGGCCCAGCTCATGTTGATCTGCGCGATCACCGGCTCACCCTGGTGGCCGGTCAGTTCGACCGTGGCGTAGGCGGCATCGTCCGCGGTAGCCTCATAGGGCTCGCCGGCCTCGTCCCAGCGCCGGGGAATGTGGGTGGCACCCAGGCAACTGACCGCTCGGACCTCGCCGAACAGGTTGTCCAGCACATAGCGCCAGTGGCACATCATGTCCAGGATCATCCCACCGCCATCCTGCTGGCGGTAGTTCCAACTCGGACGCTGAATGGGCTGCAAGTCGCCCTCGAATACCCAGTAGCCAAACTCCAGCCGTACCGACAGCATGCGGCCGAAAAACCCCGCGCGGCGCAGCATGTCGAGCTTGCGCAGGCCGGGCAGAAACAGCTTGTCCTGCACGGCGCCGTTCTTCAGGCCCCTGGTTTTGCGCGCATCTTCAGCCAGACTGGCAACCTGCAGCGCTTCGTCCAGGTTGGTGGCGATGGGCTTTTCACAGTAGACGTGTTTGCCGGCCTGGATGGCCTTGGCCAGCAGCTGTGGGCGCATCTGGGTGGTGCCGGCGTCGAAAAACACCGTGTCGGCAGGGTTGGCCAGAGCGGCGTCCAAGTCGGTACCCCAGCGCGCGATGCCGTGCGCCTTGGCCAGCGCCTCGATTTTCTCGGCGTTGCGTCCGATCAGGATCGGGTCGGGCAGCACGCGCGCGCCGCTGGCGAGCAGAACCCCGCCCTCAGCGCGAATGGCGCAGATCGAGCGGATCAGGTGCTGGTTCATGCCCATGCGGCCGGTTACGCCGTGCATGATGATGCCGAGTCTTTGTGTGGTCATGGTGGGAATTCGATACGGTTGGAAAGCGAGGGTGAGCGGCGCGGTATGCCCGTCAAGGGATGGCGTCAGTGGGCTTGCGCAGGGTAGGCAGGCTGGCCCAGTCGGGCTGGGCGCTGGCGGCAAAACCGGGAGCCGCGAGCGAGCGCAAATCCAGCCGGCCGGCCTGCACGTGCAGACGGACGTTTCCGCCTTCGACCGGCTCGTACAGGCCGGGTTGCGCCTGTGCGAACGCCGCCGCCTCGGTAGGACTGGCACCCTGGCCGGCAAAACCGTTGACGTAGTGATGACCGTTGCGCTCGACGTGCGTGAGACCGATCAGGTTGACCAGGGCCAGGTCCTGCTGCACGGCCAGCCCGGCTTGGGTCGTCAAATCCTCCGCCGACATGAAGCAAACGGCCTTGCTCCCATTGCGCTGTCGGCAACGTGCGGCATTGAGCAGTGAGCGATAGATGCCCTTGCACTGCTTGCTGGATACCCCTGTGTACCCCAATTCCAGTGCGCGTGGAAAGGCTTGCAGCGTGTCGTCCGACTCGTCGATTAGCACCGGGCGCATGGCGGCGAGGGCGCCAACATCGCTGTCCAGGGCGATGGCGCGCGCCAGCGGCTGTTCGATGTATTTCACCTGTTCCGCGAGTTGGTGCAGTGCTGGCGTGGCCATCACACGCCGCCAGAATGCGGCCGCGGCCTGCGCATCGGTAAACTGCTCGTTGCCATCCAGCGTGATGCGCGCATCCGAAACGCGCCGCAGCACTGCGGCGATGCGCGTCAGGCGCTCCATATCGGCGTCGACCTGGCCGCTGACCTTGAGTTTGTACCAGCGGCAACCGGTGGCTGACACCACGTCCGCCAGCGTCTCGGGCAGGCCGTCGTTCACGGGTTCGCGCACGTCGACCGCGGTGATCGCATCGAGCAGACCGACTGTGTGGCGCACCTCGATGCTGGGGGCAGGTGACAGGCTGGCCAAAAAATCGCCGACATCGAAGCCGGCCAGATCCGGCGTGAGGCGAGCGTCGATTCCCACGGTGTTGCTCTTGACCGCGTCGTAGAAAGACAAGCCGAGCGCACGGCACAGCGCATCCAGAATGGCACGGTCGAGCAACGCCGGGCCGTAGCACGAAACCAGCGCGTTGCGCCCTTGCGCGGCTCCGAGGTCGATCAGAGCTTGGTGGTGGCGGGCGAAGTGGCCGAAGGCGGTGTCGGCCCGCATGTCGGACAGGTAGGCCTGCCTCGCGGCCAGCAAAGCATGGCGCAGCTGATCGAAGTTGTCCTCGTTGGTGAGCTGCAGGTTCTTGTCGAACCATTTGGGTGCCATCAATTCGCCCGCACCACCCCAGGCCGCGCGGCCGTTGGGCAACGCCACCTGGGCGCGTACGAAGGCTTGCGGGCAGTGCGTGAGCGTGACCACGCCAAAGCGAAACGGCAGACGCAGATGCACCGGCCGCTCGAACAACTCGACGGTCCGCACGATGAACCGAGGTCCCTCAATGGCCATGGTCCAATTCCTCCAGCACGCCGCGCAGATAGCCGATCGATCGAGCCGCGCAACCAGGTCCATCGGGCACATAGTCGAAGGGTTCGACCGCGATCCAGTCACCATAGTGGCCGCGGCGCTGCATGGCCTGAAGTCTGCGCAGAATGGGCGCGAAGGCCAGGGCGCCTTGTCCCGGCCCGCGGCGATTGGGGTCGTTTACCTGCACGTGGGCGATGTGCCCGGTGGGCAGCCAATGCTCGATCAAGTCCGGCAGCGAAAGGGTTTCGGCCTGGCCGGCGGCGCTGCAGTCGATCATCGTGCGCAGTGCGGGCGAGCCGACCTGCCCGATCATGTGCACTGCCTGCTCGATCGTGTTGATCAGATCGGTCTCGTTGGGGGCCAGTGGCTCGAGGCAGTACGTCACGCCACAAGCATGGGCGTGCCCCGCTGCGCGTTGCAGGCAGCCGTGCGCGCGGTCCCAGGCCTGCGCGGGCGTGGTGTCGGCCGGAACCGAGCGTTGCTTGGGCGAGCCGTGCACCAGATAGCGTCCGCCCAGTGCCGCGCACAATTCGATCAGGCGCTGCATCACCGACGTGGTGCGTTCGCGCACGTTGCGATCGCTGCTGACGATGGACAGGCCCACCGGTGCCACCAGCAACCAGTGCAGGCCGGAAATGACCAGTCCGTGATCCTGAGCGATGCGCGCGTACTGGCTGGCCTCGGCGTCGCTGATGCGGCAGGGATCGTCCTTGAGCGTGAATGGCGCCACCTCGAGACCGTCATAGCCCAAATCGGCCGCCAGCGCGCACTGCCGCTCGAACGGCAGCGGTTGCAGTACCTCGTTGCAAAGGGCGATCTTCATTGCAGAAAGTCCCCGCGCCTCAGTTCGCCGACCGGCCGATCAGGCCACGCATGCCCTGGGCAAGCGCCTTTTGTGCCCGGTTGATGGCGGCGCGAAACGGCGGCACGTACAGCAGGAAGGTGAAGATGGTGATGACGGCAAAGCCCAGCGAGATGGGGCGCGTGAAAAAGGGCACGAGGCTGCCGTCGGACAGCACCAGCCCGCGACGCAGGCTCTTGTCGAGCAGCGGACCCAGCACCAGGCCCAACACCAGGGGCGCCATCTCGTACCCGCGCCGGCGCAGGAAGTAGGCGCCAATGCCGATGGCCACCATCATGTAGACGTCGAACAGGCGTGATGCCACGGCAAACGCGCCCACGGTGCAAAGCAGAAAGACGATGGGCATCAGGATGTCGCGCGGCACCTTGAGCACCTGCAACATCGGCCGCACGCCGAACAGCCCAAACAACAAGATGGCGAGCGACGCCAGCGTGGTCATGGCCACCACGTGATAGATGAAGTGCGGGTGCTCCACCATCAGCATGGGCCCCGGCTGCACGCCGTGGATGATCATGGCCGCCATCAACACCGCCGATGGGGCAGAGCCCGGCACGCCCAGCGCGAGCACCGGGATCAGGTGGCCGGGCACCGAGGACATGTCACCGGTCTCGGCCGCCATCAACCCGTCGATGGAGCCCTTGCCGAACCGGTCCTTTTCTTTGCTGACGGCCTTCGCCGCGGCATACGACACCCAGGCGCCGGCGTCTTCTCCCACGCCGGGCAGAAGGCCCGTGAACACGCCGATCAAGCCTGAGCGCAGCACCGTCCAGCGATAGCGGATCAGGTCGCGCCAGCGCGGCAGTACCGAGTCGGTGAGGTCGTGGATCTTGCGTTCGACCGGGTCGGACAGTGCCATCAGAACCTCGGCCAGGCCAAAGGCGCCGACCAATGCCGGGATCAGGGCAACGCCGCCCGCCAACTCTTCCCAGCCGAAGGTGAAGCGGTCATAGGCATACAGGCTTTCCTCACCCACCTGCGCCAGCAGCAGTCCAAGAAGCCCCATCAACCAGCCCTTGAGTGGATCGCCACCGACGATGCTGCCCGACAGCGTGACGCCGAACAGCGCCAGCCAGAAGAACTCGAAGGCACCGAACTTGAGCGCCACGTTGGCCAGCAGAGGCGCGAACGTGGCCAGAAAGACCACGCCCAGCAAGGTGCTGGCGACTGCGCCCGAGGTCGCGATGCCGATGGCGCGACCGGCCTGGCCCTGCTGTGCCAGCGCAAAGCCGTCGGCACATGACGCTGCATTGGCCGCAGTGCCTGGGATGTTGAGCAGAATGGCCGTGCGCGAGCCGCCGTACAGGGCACCGACGTAAGAGCAGATCAGTACCAGGATGGCGTCGTTGCCCTGCAGGCCGATGGTGACGGTGGTCAACAGGGCGATGGCCAGCGTGGCGGACAGGCCGGGAAGGATGCCCATGATGAGCCCGACGAAGGCGCCACCCAGCCCGTACAGCAGCGTCATGGGGTTCATGAAGCTGAGGTAGGCCGAGCCCAGGTCCTGCAGTCCTTGCAACATGATGGATTTTTTGCAATTGATGCGGCGGCGTGCCGCGTGGCGGTCAGGGCAGGCGCACCAGGAACAGGCGCTCGAACACCAGCCAGACGATGATCGAGGTCGATACGCCGATCAGCAGGGCTTTGACGACTGCGTGCAGGTCGATTCGGCGTTTGGCGGGGTCGGGACTGATGCGGTCGAACGCGAGGATGGAGCCCGTCACGTAAGTGGAGGAGGCCAGCCAAAATGGCAGACCGTGGCCGATCAGTACCAGGCTGTAGAGGCAACACAGCGCCGTGGCCAGCAGCACGCGCTTGCGCCGTGCGCGCTGGTCCGGACCAAGCGGTACCGGTGTTTGGTGAAGCGCGCCGTGGCGCACGCTGCGCAAGCCGACAATGACGCCGAGAATCATCATTCCGACACCCAGCAGCCCAGGCACGAGGCCAGGCACCGTGAGCGGGTTGATGTGCTGGTCTTCCAGCCGATCCATGCGCCACGAGGCCAGGACGACCACCAGACCCAGCACGATCCAGCCGACCGCATCGTGCAAATCGGCGCGCGGTGAAGGTGCTGCCTCGGGCGCGGAGACGGCGAGGGGCCGTTCAGTCGACTCGGACATCGGTGGTGACTCGCTGTGGCGCTCCGGGACTCAGGGTCGCGGGATACCGACCGTGTCGGGCGACACCTTGGCCTTGCCGCTGTCGAAGATGTTCCAGGCGTTCAGCTGGATGGCCGGAAACACCGCCTTCTGCGCAGCTTCGCCATAGAGCGGGTCGTAGATGGCTCCGCGCGAGGTGGCGTACTTTTTCAATGCCTCGTCGGTTGGCATTTTCTCGGCCCAGATCTTTTCCATGGTCTTGATGACCTCGTCCGGCACGCCCTTGGGAATGAAGATGCCGAAGTAGTTGGGCGGCGCGCTGAGGCCGGGAACGTCCTTGGACAGCGGAGGAATCGTGCCGTAGCCTTCCAGGTCCAGTGGTTTGTCGCCCACGGTGGCCAGCGGGCGCAGGCGTTTGCCGCGGATCATGTCGGCCTGCTCCACCGCCAGTTGGGAGGTGAGATCGGTCTCGCCGGCCACCGCCGCCAGCACCGCCGGGTTGCCACCGTCGTACGACACTTCCTTGTATTTGATGCCGGTGGCCTTGACTATGCGGTCCATGGCCGCGTGCGCAGCCGAGGTGACACCAGCCGTGGCGACGCTGACTTTGCCCGGACGGGCCTTCATGTCGTCGATCAGCTCCTTGGCTGTTTTCCAGGGCCGGTCCGGGTTGACGCCCAGCACGGCGATGTTGGCGACGTTCAGAAACAGATGCCAGTCCTTGACGCTGGCATCCAGCGAACCCAGTGTCTGGTACGTGCCCAGATCCTGCGCCGCGCCGGCGGTCCAGGTGTAGCCATCCTTGGCGGCGGTCCAGGCGCTGCGCGTGCCGATGGCTCCCGAGGCGCCCGGCTGGTTGACGATGACGATGGTCTGGCCGAGGGCCTTTTCAATTTCGGCCGCCGCAATGCGCGTGACCTGGTCGGTGGAGCCGCCGGCGGCCCAGGGCACGATCAGGTTGATGGGGCGCGTGGGTTTCCATTGCGCCAGCGCGGGGCTGGCAGCAGCGGCCAGGACCGTGATCAGGAAGGCGCGGCGCGCCAGGGTCTTCGCGGCATGCATGAGCTGTCTCCTCTGTTTAATTCACCATTAAGTGAATTGTAGAAACCGCGTTTGCCGCGTCAACGAGAAATTGAAATCACGATCTCAGGACATACCCTAGGATGACGTCGCACATGTGCCCGAGCCTTTCCGCACGTGCCTTGGGGCTCATCAAGTCGCGCCCGAAGATGGCCGACAAGGTGTGCTTGTTCGAAAGGTAGAAGTAGGCGATACCGGCGATCGAAATGTAGAGTTGGACCGGGTCGACCCCGCCGCGGAACACGCCGCTCTTGCGGCCACGCTCCAGCACGTCGCCCAAGGTCTGGATCACGGGCGAGTTCATTTCCTGGACTCGGGATGAGCGCTGCAGATGGCGCGCCTGATGCAAGTTGGCACTGGCCAGCAGGGTGATGAACTCGGGGTGCTCAATGAAGTAGTTCCAGGTGAATTCGATCAGGCGGCGCACCGCTTCGGTCGGCTCCATGTCCAGCAGGTGCAGGCGTTGTTCGGCGCCACGAATTTCGGCATAGACATGCTCGAGTACGGCCAAAAATAGATCGTCCTTGCTCTTGAAGTAGTAGTAAATGAGACGCTTGTTTAGTTCGGCCCGCGCGGCGATTCGGTCGATTCGCGCTCCCGCGAGGCCATGGCCGGCGAACTCGTCGCGGGCCGCACTCAGGATCGCGGCCTTGGAACGCTCGGGATCGCGTCCCTTCGAGTCGAGTTCGGCTGAAATGGATGCCATGGTTTAGATTAACTGATTGGTTACTTAAACGTCTATGGGAGTTTCTCGGATTCACGCTTTCAAACGGTCGGGCACGGTGTCGGTGAGCCTGAGTTCATGGGCGATCTGCCGCGAGAGAAACGACATTTTGTGGTTTCGGGGCGTGTCATTTGAGCGTGGTAGCTTCACCTCGCGCGGCACAATCACGGCATGACACACGCAAGCGCCTCTCCCATCGCCGGCCATCTTTTGATCGAATGCCTGATCGAGCAGGGCGTCGAGCGCGCCTATGGCGTGCCGGGCGAAAGCTACCTGGCGGCGCTCGACGGCTTTCACGTGCACCGCGACCGCATCCGCTTCATCACCTGCCGGCAGGAGGGCGGGGCGGCCTTCATGGCCGAGGCCGAGGGCAAGCTCACGGGCCGCCCGGGCGTGCTGTTCGTCACCCGCGGGCCGGGCGCGGCCAATGCCACGGTGGGCATCCACACGGCTTTCCAGGACTCGACGCCGATGGTGGTCTTCATCGGCGACGTGGCCAGCGGCATGCGCGACCGCGAGGCCTTCCAGGAGGTGGACTTTCGCGTCTTTTTGGGCCCCAGCACGCAGGGCTTCGCCAAGCGGGTGGAGCGCATCGACGACGCACGGCGCATGCCCGAATACGTGGCGCGCGCCTTCGCCACCGCCATGAACGGCCGCCCCGGCCCGGTGGTGCTGGTGCTGCCCGAGGACATGCTGGTGCAGCCGGTGGACGCGCGCCCGCTGCCGCGCGTGGAGCCGGTTCAGTACCAAAACGACGGCCAGCGCGCAGCCGATCTGCGCGATCAGCTATTGAAAGCGAAGCAGCCGCTGGTGATTGCGGGCGGCCCCGGCTGGACGCCCGAGGCGGCGCAGGCGCTGCAGCGCTTTGCCGAGCGCTGGCAGCTGCCGGTGGCCAACGCCTTCCGCTTTCAGGACACCTTTGACAACCACCACCCCTTGTACGCGGGCGACGTGGGCATCGCCATCAGCCCCAGGCTGGCCGAGCGCGTGAAAAGCGCCGACCTGCTGCTGGTGGTCGGCCCGCGCCTGGGCGAGATGACCACCGGCGGCTACACCCTGATCGAGGCGCCACGGCCCGCGCAGACCCTGGTGCACATCCACCCCGACCCCCAGGAGCTGGGCCGCGTCTACCAGGCCGACCTGGCCTTGTGCGCCACCATGCCGGGCGCGGCGGCGATGCTCGATGCGCTGCCGGCGCCGGCCGACGTGCCCTGGCAGGGCTGGGCGCAGGCGGCGCACGCCGGCTACCTGGACAACCTGCAACCGCAGCCGCTGCCCGGGCCGATCGACATGCCGGCCATCGTGGCCACGCTGCAAAAGCACTTGCCGGCCGATGCGGTCGTCACCAACGGCGCGGGCAACTTTGCCAGTTGGGTGCACCGCTTCTGGCGTTATCACGGCATCGCCAAGGGCTGCAAGACCCAGCTGGCGCCCACCAGCGGTGCCATGGGCTACGGCGTGCCGGCGGGCATCGGCGCCTCGATCGCCACGGGGCGCACCGTGTTCACCATCGCGGGCGACGGCGACTTCCTGATGAACGGGCAGGAACTGGCCACCGCCGTGCAGCACGGCGGCAAGAGCATCATCGTGCTGCTCAACAACGGCAGCTACGGCACCATCCGCATGCACCAGGAGCGCGAATACCCCACCCATGTCAGCGGCACGCCGCTGGCCAACCCGGACTTCGTCGCCCTGGCGCGTGCCTACGGATGGGCGGGCGAGCGCGTGGCGCGCACGGCCGAGTTCGAACCGGCCTTGACGGCGGCGCTGGCGCGCGACGTCGGCACCTTGATCGAGGTGATGCTCAGCGAGGACGTCATCACCACCCGCGCGACGCTCGACAGCATTCGGCAGAAAGCCTTGGCCGCGCGGGATCGTTCCTGATTTGATAGCTTGTAGCGCAGATCGGGCGCGGGACAGAACCCGTTTGGACATCAAAAAACCGACTCGGGGAGTCGGTTTTTTTGATGGGGTGGCTGCTGCGCTCAGGACAGGTGCGCGTTGACCAGCTTGGTCATCTCGAACATCGTGACCTGCGGCTTCTTGAAGATTTCCTTCAGCTTGGCGTCGGCGTTGATGTTGCGCTTGTTGGCCGCGTCCTGCAGCTTGTGCTGCTTGATGTATTCCCAGATCTTCTTGGTCACCTCGGTGCGGGGCATCGGCTTGGCGCCGATCACGGCGGCCAGCGCGGGGCTGGGCGTCATGGCCTTCATGAAGGCGGGGTTGGCCACGCGCTTCTTGGCGGGGGCGGCCTTCTTGGCGGGCGCGGCGGCTTTTTTGGCCGGAGCAGCCTTCTTGGCGGGCGCCGCTTTCGCGGGGGCTTTCTTTGCAGTTGCCATGGTTGGAATCCTCTTTGTTGAACGAACCGATGCTGACGGGCCGGCACGCACGAATGCATCTGCCTGGCTGACAGGAATGCTACTGGATGCGGAGCACGTTTCCAAGCGGAAAGTGCGCCTGGCGCCCTTTCGGTGTTGCTTTGGTGTTGCTTTTTTCGCGGTGGACGCCGCACTTGGCTATGCTCGGCGCTGTTTCAGCCTTTGCCTGGTTTGTATCGACATGACTTCCACCTCGTTTTCCACCTGCGATTTGTGCGACGCCCACGAGGGCGATGCCAGCGGCGACTTTCGCGTCCTGCCGCCGGTGTTTCGCGTCTTCGGCGCCGAGCGGGCCTTCTGCGGCCCGGTGCACACGCTGCGTGCGCTGGAGGACAACTCGCGCGTGCGCGAGGCCGTGGGCAGCGCGGGCGAGGGCCGGGTGCTGGTGGTGGACGGCGGCGGCTCGCTGCGCCACGCGCTGGTGGGCGGCAACCTGGCGCAGGCCGCGGCGCGCAACGGCTGGGCCGGCATCGTGGTCGACGGCTGCGTGCGCGACCTGGCCGAGCTGCGCGCCGCCGGCATTCCGATCCGCGCGCTCGCGGCCATGCCGCTGCGCACCGCCAAGCGCGGCGAGGGCCAGGCCGGCGAGCCGGTGCGCATTCAGGGCGTGTGGGTGCGGCCCGGCGACTGGCTGTACGCCGACGAGGACGGTATCGTGCTGGCCGGGCGCTCGCTCGCCTGACGCCGCCTCAGGCCTGCCCGCCCGGTGAAATGGGCCTGCCCCGCAGCGCCGCGCGCGAGGGCAGCGTGGCCAGCAGCACGCCGGCCAGCGCCACGGCAAAGGCCAGTCCCTGCGCGCCGCTGAGGGGCTCGCGCAGGACGGCCACGCCCACCAGGGCGGCGCTGATGGGCAGCAGCACGGTGAACACCCCCGCCTGCGCGGCCGGCACGCTCTTCAGTCCCGTCATCCACAGCCACACCGTCCACATGCACGCCGCCAGCGCGTAGAACAGCAGCAGCACCCACATGCCGGGCGCCACGGCGGCAAAGTCGAAGTCCCGCGCCTGCCACAGGCCGAAGGGCGTGGTGAGCAGCAAGCCCCACAGGTTGATCAGCGCCGAGATGCGCCGCGGCCCCAGGGCGCCGGTCAGCTTCTTGCCGATGACGGCGTAGCTGGCCTCGCACAGCACCGCGCCGACCAGCAGCAGGTTGCCCAGCCAGCCGAGGTTGGGCGCGCCCGGCACGCCGGCCGTGGCGTGCGGCGCCTGCGCCAGCGACAGCAGGCCGATGCCCAGCACCGCGCAGGCCACGCCGGCCCACACGCGCGGGGCCACGCGTTCGCGCAGGAACAGCCAGGACAGCAGGGCCACCGCGGCGGGGATGGCTGCCATGATGACGCCGGCGGACACCGCCGTGGTCAGCTTCACGCCCGAGATCATGCACAGCGTGAACAGGAAGTTGCCCAGAAACGACTCCAGGAACAGCAGGCGCCGCGTCTGCGGCGTCAGCGCCGGCTCATCGGCGGGCTTGCGCAGCCAGTGCGCCATGGCGGCGGCTCCGATGCCGAAGCGCAGCCAGGCCAGCAGGAAGACCGGAAACACCAGCGCCAGCGGCTTGGTCAGCGCCACGTAACTGCCCACCAGGCTCATCGACAGGGCCAGGCAGCCGTAGGCGGCCAGGGAGGGACGGGTGGGGGCGGGGGACAAGAGCAGGCGGGGCGCGGACGGGTGGCTGAAATATAGCGGCAGGCGCCAGGTCGGCCGCGCGGTGGCCGGTGCATTTCAAGGTATGTTTTTTTCGTTTCGCCAAATGAAATATTGGATGCTGCACCGCCGCATTGATTTCTTGATATGAGATATACGATTTCAAATAAAGAAACGCATCATTCAAGATATTGATTTTAAAAGAGATAAATTTTGTCTTGTATAAGACATAAGAATCCTTCTCTGTCTTATACAAGAGTATGATTCATCCCAACGCCAGCAACCCGGGGCGCGGCCTTCGGGCCGCCGGGGCTGGCGCCCCAACCTGTCGCAACCTCACCACTGGAGCATTTCATGCCGAACACCAACGAGCAACTCAGCCGCGAGCAGCAGATCGCCGCCCTGGAGAAGGACTGGGCGAACAACCCGCGCTGGAAGACCGTCAAGCGCGGCTACAGCGCCGCCGACGTGGTGCGCCTGCGCGGCAGCCTGCCGATCGAGTACACGCTGGCCAAGCGCGGTGCCGAGAAGCTGTGGAGCCTGATCAACGGCGAATCCAAGAAGGGCTACGTCAACGCCTTCGGCGCCATCACCGCCGGCCAGGCCATGCAGCAGGCCAAGGCCGGCCTGGAGGCCGTGTACTTGTCGGGCTGGCAGGTGGCCGCCGACGGCAACACCAGCGAGACCATGTACCCCGACCAGTCGCTGTACGCCTACGACTCGGTGCCGACCATGGTGCGCCGCATCAACAACACCTTCAAGCGCGCCGACGAGATCCAGTGGGGCCGCGGCATCAATCCCGGCGACAAGGAGTTCATCGACTACTTCCTGCCCGTCGTGGCCGACGCCGAGGCCGGCTTCGGCGGCGTGCTCAACGCCTTCGAGCTGATGAAGAACATGATTGCCGCCGGCGCCTCGGGCGTGCACTTCGAGGACCAGCTGGCCGCCGTCAAGAAGTGCGGCCACATGGGCGGCAAGGTGCTGGTGCCGACGCAGGAAGCGGTCGAGAAGCTGATCGCCGCGCGCTTCGCCGCCGACGTGATGGGCGTGCCCACCATCGTGCTGGCGCGCACCGACGCCGAGGCCGCCAACCTGCTGACCAGCGACGTCGACGCCAACGACAAGCCCTTTGTGACCGGCGAGCGCACGCAAGAAGGTTTCTACCGCGTGAAGAACGGCCTGGAGCAGGCCATCAGCCGCGGCGTGGCCTACGCCCCCTATGCCGACCTGGTGTGGTGCGAGACCGGCGTGCCCGACATCGGCTTCGCCCGCGAGTTCGCCCAGGCCGTGCTGGCCAAGAACCCCGGCAAGCTGCTGTCCTACAACTGCTCGCCGTCCTTCAACTGGAAGAAGAACCTCAACGACAAGCAGATCGCCTCGTTCCAGGAAGACCTGTCCGCGCTGGGCTACAAGTTCCAGTTCATCACGCTGGCCGGCATCCACAGCAACTGGTACAACACCTTCAAGTTCGCCCACGCCTACGCCCGCGGCGAGGGCATGAAGCACTACGTCGAGATGGTGCAGGAGCCCGAGTTCGCGGCGCGCGAGCAGGGCTACACCTTCGTGTCGCACCAGCAGGAAGTGGGCGCGGGCTACTTCGACGACGTCACCACCGTCATCCAGGGCGGGTCGTCGTCGGTCAAGGCACTGACCGGCTCGACCGAGGAAGAGCAGTTCCACTGATCGACTGAAGAAGAGGGCCGGCCGCGAGGCCGGCGAGGAGACGAAAGCCACGGCCTGCGCCGTGGCTTTTTTTATCGCGGCGCCGTCAGGCCGCGGCCGGTGCGGCGCTGGCCGGCCACAGCACCGAGGCGATGGCCACGCACATCAGCGCCATCGCGCTCCAGTCCTGCCAATGGATGGGTTCGGCCAGCCACAGCGCGCCGATGAAAACGCCCAGCACCGGAATCATCATCACGCTGAGCGTGGAGGCCAGCGGCGGCAGCGCGCGCGCCAGCGAGAACCAGGCGATCTGCGCCAGGCTCAGCACCAGCAGGGCGTTGTAGGCCGTGGCCCACAGCGTGTTGGCGCCCGGGGCATGCCACCGCTCGCGCTCCAGCAGGGCGCTCAGCAAGACCATCAGTACGCCTGCCACCACCATCATCCAGAACGCCAGGGTCGGCGTGGACAGCGTGAGCGTCGAGCGGCGCAGCAGCTGCGTGCCATAGGCCCAGGACAGGGCCGCCAGCAGCATCAGCGCCACGCCCACCGGGCGTCCGCCCATGGCGCCCAGCTCGTTCCACAGCAGCAGCAACACGCCCAGCGCCGCGGCCGCCACGCCCAGCCAGCCGCGCGCACCCAGTCGGTCGCGCCACAGCCAGGCGCCCAGCAGGGCCGAGAAGATGGGCATGGTGTAGCCCAGGATGGCGGCGCGCCCGCTGGAGAGCATGGGGATCGCG
The DNA here is from genome assembly GCA_024235995.1 of Burkholderiaceae bacterium. NCBI lineage: Bacteria > Pseudomonadati > Pseudomonadota > Betaproteobacteria > Burkholderiales > Burkholderiaceae > Burkholderiaceae bacterium. The sequence goes on along the minus strand of JACKLI010000001.1, from coordinate 2,680,877 downwards.
ACGATCATGGGCGCGTTCCACAGCGCCAGGTTGAACAGGCCCAGCCACAGCACGGGGCCCCAGGCCGCGCGCGGGATGGCCAGCGGCAGGCGCTTGACGCGCAGCCAGGCCCACAGCACGGGCAAGGCCAGCACCATCTGCAGCGCGCGAAAGGCCAGCGGCGGAAAACCCTGCACGCCGAACTTCATCACCGGCCAGTTGGCCCCCCAGACCACGGTGACGAAGAGCAGGGCGATCAGCTGTTTGCGGGTCAGGGCGGCCATGGCGCTCGATTGTGCCGGTGCGCGGTCTGGCGCGATGGCGCCGGTGGCGATGCCCGCTGCCGCTGCCAGGCCTTCGGTCACCGGTATTTCCGCTTGCATGAATGGAGCGTGGATTTTATTTTTTCGCATGAAACCGGCGTTTTGATCAACTTTATCGTCGATCTTGATGCGCATCATGGGCGCCATTCGCCGTTGTTCTCATCATGCGCTCCATTTCCTCCAAGGAGCTTTCCCATGACCCTCGGCCTGTCCCTGCTGCGCGCGCTCAAGAACCACGGCGCGCGCGAGATCTTCGGCATTCCCGGTGACTTCATCCTGCCGCTGTTCAAGCAGATCGAGGAAAGCGCCATCCTGCCCCTGGTCACGCTCAGCCACGAGCCCGGCCTGGGCTTTGCCGCCGATGCGGCCGCGCGCATGCACGGCGGCATCGGCGTGGTGGCCGTCACCTACGGCGCGGGCGCGCTCAACACCGTCAACGCCGTGGCCAGCGCCTACGCCGAGCGCGTGCCGCTGGTGGTGCTGGCCGGCTGCCCGGGCGAGGTGGAGGCGCACTCGGGCCTGCTGCTGCACCACCAGGTGCGGCACGTGGATTCGCAGTGGCGCATCTACGGCGAGATCACCTGCGACCGCGTGCGCCTGTCCGACCCGCAGACGGCGCCTGCCGCATTGGCCCGCGTGTTGCGCAGCTGCCGCGAGTATTCGCAGCCGGTGCTGATCGAGGTGCCGCGCGACATGACGCTGGCGCCCATGGCCGAGGTGCCGGTGCTGCCGCCCAGCGCCTTCAGCGCCGAGGCGGTGGCCGAGTGCGCCGACGAGTGGATGGCGCGCATCCAGGCCGCCCAGCGCCCGGTGCTGGTGCTGGACGTGGAGATTCGCCGCTTCGGCATCGAGGCGCGCGTGGCCGAGCTGGCGCGCCGCCTGCAACTGCCGGTGCTCACCACCTTCATGGGCCGCGGCCTGCTGACCGAGGCCGGCACGGCAGAAGGCGTGCGCCTGCACGGCACCTACCTGGGCGTGGCGGGCGATGCGGCCACCACGGCGCTGCTGGACGAATCCGACCTGCCGGTGATGCTGGGCGCGATCCTGTCGGACAACAACTTCGGCGTCAGCGCCCAGCGCATGGACTTTCGCCGCGCGTTGATTGCCGCGCACCGCGAGGCGCGCGTGGGCCACCACGTGTATCCCGACATTCCGCTGGCCGCCCTGGTCGAGGCCTTGCTGGCGCGCACGCCGGCCGTGCCGGCGCGGGCGGCCTATGCGCCACCCCCCAGCCCCGACCATCCGCGCGGCTTGGTGGCCGACGACACCCCGCTGTGCGCGGGCGATTTGAGCCGCGCGCTCAACGACTGCATCGCGCTGCACGGCCCCATCAACGTGGTGTCGGACATCGGCGACTGCCTGTTCGCTGCGCTGGAGCTGGTGCCCACGCCGCTGGTGGCGCCGGGCTACTACGCCACCATGGGCTTCGGCGTGCCGGCTGGCATCGGCGCGCAGGTGGCCACGGGCGAGCGCAGCCTGATCCTGGTGGGCGACGGCGCCTTCCAGATGACCGGCTGGGAGCTGGGCAATTGCCCGCGCCTGGGGCTGGACCCGATCGTCATCGTGCTGAACAACCAGACCTGGGAGATGATCCGCGCCTTCCAGACCGAGTCGCGCTGCGCCGCGCTGGGCGACTGGCGCCTGGCCGACTGTGCCGACGCCCTGGGCGGGCGCGGCCACCGCGTGCACACCCGTCGCCAGTTCAAGGCCGCTCTGGACGCCGCCTTTGCCGAGCGCGGACGCTTTCAGCTGATCGAGCTGATGGTGCCGCCAGGCGACAGCACGCCCATGCTGCAGCGTTTTTCGGAGGGCATCCGTGCGCTGCGGGCGCGGGCTGCGGGGTGATCAGACCCAGCCGCTTGCTTGCAGCTCCTGCTTGGCGTAGGCGTAAAACAGCGGCGCGGCCACCAGGCCGGCGGGGCCGAAGATGGCTTCCATCACGAACATCACGGTCAGCAGCTCCCACACGCCCATGTGGGTGCGGTGGCCGATGACCTTGGCGTTGATGAAGTACTCGGCCTTGTGGATCAGGACGAGAAAGGCCAGGCAGGCCAGGGCCACGCTGGGCGACACCGAGACGCCGACCAGGGTGAGCACCGTGTTGCAGATCAGGTTGCCCACGATGGGGACCAGTCCGGTCACGAAGGTCAGCGCGATCAGCGCGGTGGTGTAGGGCAGGCGGCTGTCGGCCAGCGGCAGGATGACCAGCAGGAAGATGGCCGTCAGGCTGGTGTTGAACAGCGAGATCCAGAACTGCGCCACGATGATGCGGCGAAAGCTCTGGCCAAAGCGCAGCACGCGCTGGTGCAGTTGCGCGGCCAGGGGCTTCAGGCTTGCGGCGCTGGGGCGCACGGCGGCCAGGGCGCCGATCAGCAGGCCCACGTAGGAAAACAGCAGGCCCGACAGCCAGGCACGCCCGGTGGTGGCCAGCGTGCCGGCCTTGCTGACCAGATAGCCCGCGATGGCGCTCTGGATCTCGGCCGAGCCTTCGGGCAGCTGGGCCGCCACGTCGTGCGGCAGGCGATTGCGCAAATCCAGCACGGTGCGCGCCAGAAAGCCCAGCAGCTCGCGGTACTGCGCCGGCGCGTCCAGCAGCAGGCCGCGCGTGCGCGGCAGTGCGACGGCCAGCAGGACGATGGGCAGCAGGGCCACCGCGGCGGCGGCCAGCGCGGGCGCGCGCCCGCGCTGGGTGTGCAGCAGCGGCGCCAGGCGCGGGCTGAGCCAGCGCGTGCTGAAAAACCCCACGCACACGCACAGCAGCCCGGGCAGCAGGCCCTGCCACATGACGATCAGCAGGGACGCCACCATGACCAGGTGGCTGGCCACCGTGGCGGCGCGCAGACGGGCGTCGGGGAGCGCGCTCATCGAGCCGTGGCGGGCTGCTGGCCGTGCGGGGGGTCAGGCCACCGTCACGGCGGGACCGCTGCCGCGCGGCGCGATGCGGCCGATCTCGAACACCCGCTCGCCCGCCGCGCGCAGCGTTTGCGCGCAGGCGGCGGCCTGCTCGGGCGCCAGCACCAGCACCATGCCGATGCCGTTGTTGAAGGTGCGGTTCATCTCGGTGTCGTCGATGCCGGCGGTTTGCTGCAGCCAGGCGAACAGCTCGCTCTGGGGCCAGCCGCCCTTGGCCAGCTGCGCGGCCAGCGCGTCGGGCAGCACGCGCGGGATGTTCTCCAGCAGGCCGCCGCCGGTGATGTGGGCCAGGGCCTTGATGCCGCCGGGCGAGGCGGCATTTTCCGAATGCGGGTGGGCGGCCAGCGCGGCCAGCACGCTCTTGACGTACAGACGCGTGGGCGCCATCACAGCCTGGCGAAAGGGCTGGCCGTCCAGCGTGGCGGGCAGCTGGGCGCCGGCGCGCTCGATGCACTTGCGCACCAGCGAAAAGCCGTTGCTGTGCACGCCGCTGGAGCCCAGGCCCAGCACCACGTCGCCCTCAGCCACGCTCTGGCCGGTGAGGATTTTGGACTTTTCGACCACGCCGACGGCAAAGCCCGCCAGGTCGTATTCGCCGGCCGGGTACATGCCGGGCATCTCGGCCGTCTCGCCGCCGATCAGCGCGCAGCCCGACAGCTCGCAGCCCTTGGCGATGCCGCCCACCACGGCGGCGGCGGTGTCCACGTCGAGCTTGCCGCAGGCGAAGTAGTCCAGGAAGAACAGCGGCTCGGCGCCCTGCACCAGCACGTCGTTCACGCTCATGGCCACCAGGTCGATGCCCACGGTGTCGTGCATGTTCCACTCGAAGGCCAGCTTCAGCTTGGTGCCCACGCCGTCGGTGCCGCTGACCAGCACCGGCTCCCGGTAGCGTTTGGGCACCTCGAACAGCGCGCCAAAGCCGCCGATGCCCGCCAGCACGCCCTCGCGCAAGGTCTTCTTGGCCAGCGGCTTGATGCGCTCGACCAGCGCGTCGCCGGCGTCGATGTCGACGCCGGCATCCTTGTAGCTCAGGGGAGGTTTGGCAGCGGTGGGGCTCATGGGCAGGGCGCGGGCGGCGCGATGCTTAAAATCGAAGGCTCGATTCTAGGCGTTGGCCCGCAGGCACCCCAGGCCGCGCTCCCAACCCGATCACGGCGCCATGCCCCGCTGCCCCCCATTTCTTTCCTGTCCGGTTCGCATTCGATGAAGCAGATGGCCCTGGACATCGCGCTGGCGCCCGAGCCCACGCTGGCCGCCTTCGTGCCGGCCGGCAACGACCAGGCGCTGGCGCATCTGCGGCTGTGGTGCGAGGGCCCGGCGCGCTCGCCGCTGCCGATCTATCTGTGGGGCCCGGCGGGCGCCGGCAAGACGCACCTGCTGCGCGCGGCGCGCCAGGCGCTGGCCGGGCAGGGCGCCGCCACTGGCTGGCTGGACGCGCAGGCGTCGCCCCACGCCGCGTTCGACGCGGCCTGGGACGTGGTGCTGCTCGACGACGTGCAGCGCTACGGCCCGGAGCTGCAGCAGACCGCGTTCAACTGGTTCATCAACGCCGCCACGCCCGCCGACGGCCGCCCGCGCGCCGTGCTGGCCGCCGGCAGCCTGCCGCCGGCCGACCTGCCGCTGCGCGAGGATCTGCGCACGCGCCTGGGCTGGGGCCACGTGTTCGAGCTGCACCCGCTGCCCGACGAACAGGGCCGCGCCGCGCTGCGTCAGGCGGCGGCGACGCGCGGCCTGGCGCTGGGCGACGAGGTGATCGACTACGTGCTGGCGCGCTTTTCGCGCGACCTGGGCAGCCTGATGCAGCTGCTGGACCACCTGGACCGCTACGCTCTGCAGACGCAGCGGCCCATCACCATCCCGCTGATTCGCGCGATGCTTCAAAATGAGTAGCTGCTCGCGCTTGATCAATGGGCGCTGGAGGTCTTTTTGACTTACAAACTGACGCTGTTCGACCTGGACTACACCCTGTTGCCGCTGGACTCGGACCACGCCTGGGGCGAGTTCACCACCACCCTGGGCTGGACCGATGCGCAGCAGTTCAGGCAGCGCAACGACGCCTTCTACGCCGCCTACCAGGCCGGCACGCTGGACATCCACGACTACGTGCGCTTTGCCACTGCGGCGGTGCGCGCGCATGGCCCGCAGGCGGCGCGCCAGGCCCAGGCGCGCTTTCTGCGCGAGGTGATCGAGCCGGCCATCACCCCGCAGGCGCTGGCGCTGGTGCAGGCCCACCAGCGGGCGGACGATGCGGTGGTGGTCGTCACCGCCACCAATGCGTTCGTCACCCGCCCGATCGCGCAGCGCCTGGGGGTGGATGAGCTGATCGCGGTGGAGCTGGCGTTCGGCCCGGACGGCTGGATCACCGGCGAGATCCAGGGCACGCCTTCGTTTCGCGAGGGCAAGGTGCAGCGCGTGGCCGACTGGCTGCGCGCGCGCGGGCTGGACTGGGACGACGCCGAGGTCACTTTCTATTCCGATTCGATGAACGACCTGCCGCTGCTCGAGCGCGCGGCGCACCCGGTGGCCACCAACCCCGACGAGCGCCTGCGCGCGCTGGCCACTGCGCGCGGCTGGCGCATCCTTGACCTTTTCACGCAAGAACACAAAGAAGAAACCGCATGATCAAGAACTTTCTCGACAAGCTGATCGACAAGGCCACCGGCGGCCACGGCCGCAAGCACCTGGGCAAGCGGGTGGAGCTGGGCCCGCAGGCGCACGGCATCAACCCGGCGCTGGTGGACGAGCGTGCCGCCACGGTGGTGCGCACGCTCAAGGAGGCGGGCTATCAGGCCTACATCGTCGGCGGCGCGGTGCGCGACCTGCTGCTGGGGCTCAAGCCCAAGGACTTCGACGTCGCCACCAACGCCACGCCCGAGCAGGTCAAGGGCCTGTTCCGGCGCGCCTTCATCATCGGGCGGCGCTTTCGCATCGTGCACGTGGTGTTCGGGCGCGGGCGCGAGCACGAGGTGATCGAGGTCTCCACCTTCCGCGCCAACGTCGACAGCACCCATGCCGAGCACGTGAGTGGCAACGAGCGCACGGCCAAGAGCCAGCTGGCGGGCATGAAGCACGCGGTGGACGCCAGCGGGCGCGTGCTGCGCGACAACGTGTGGGGCTCGCAGGAGGACGACGCCGCGCGGCGCGACTTCACCGTCAACGCCATGTACTACGACCCCGAGACCCGCGTGCTGGTGGACTACCACGGCGGCATGCAGGACGCGCAGAAAAAGCGCATCCGCATGATCGGCGATGCCGCCACCCGCTACCGCGAGGACCCGGTGCGCATCATCCGCGCGGTGCGCTTCGGCGCCAAGCTCTCGCGCCTGGGCTTCACGCTCGAGCCCAAGACCGCCAAGCCGCTGCAGGAGGGCCGGGCGCTGCTGGCCGAGGTGCCGCAAAGCCGCCTGTTCGACGAGATGCTCAAGCTGCTGCAGACCGGCCACGCGCTGGCCAGCGTCGAGCAGCTCAGGAAGCTGGGGCTGGCCAGCGGCATCTACCCGCTGCTGGACGTGGTGGTCGAGCGCGCCGAGCAGCCCTTCGTCAAGGCCGCGCTGCTGGACACCGACCGCCGCGTGGACGAGGGCAAGCCGGTGGCGCCGTCGTTTTTGCTGGCCTGCGTGCTGTGGCAGGACGTGCTGGCCGGCTGGCAGCAGCGCCTGGCGCGCAAGGCGCACCCGTTTCCGGCGCTGCAGGAGGCCATCGACGAGGTGTTCGACGCCCGCATCGGCGACGTGTCCGGCCGCGGCAAGCTGGGCGGCGACATGCGCGAGATCTGGATGATGCAGCCGCGCTTTGAAAAGCGCGCCGGCCACTCGCCCTTCAGCCTGGCCGAGCAGCCGCGCTTTCGCGCCGGCTTCGACTTCATGCGCCTGCGCGCCGACGTGGGCGAGGTGGACGAGACCCTGGTCGATTGGTGGCAGGCCTTCAGCCAGGCCGACGAATCGGCGCGCGAGGACCTGGTGCAGCAGCTGCGCGCCGAGCAGCAAAAGGCCAAGAAGGCGCCGCGCGTTCATCAAGTGAAAAAAGGGGCTGTGGCCCCCACCGATCCAGCGCAAGAAGCTCCTGAATCGGTAGCATCCGACACCTTTTCCGAGGCGGCCGACGCGGCACCCGCCGCCCCGCGCCGCCGCCGTCGCCGGCGCAAGCCCGCCGGCGGCGCCGGTTCCGCAGCGCCCGAAGCACAACCGTAAGCCCATGGAGCGCGCGCCGGTCACCGCCTTCATCGGGCTGGGCGCCAACCTGGGTGACGCGGCGGCCAGCGTGCGGCAGGCCGTGCAGGCCCTGGCGGGCTGGCCCGGCACGCTGGCCTGCACCGCCTCGCGCCTGTACCGCAGCGCGCCGGTCGAGGCCACGGGGCCCGAGTACATCAACGCCGTCGTGCGCCTGGACACCACCTTGACCGCGCCCGCGCTGCTGCAGGCCCTGCAGGCCATCGAGGCGGCGGCCGGGCGCCAGCGCCCGTACCGCAACGCCCCGCGCACGCTCGACCTGGACCTGCTGCTGTACGGCGCGGCTCGCATCGACAGCGCGCGGCTCACCGTGCCGCACCCGCGCTGGCGCGAGCGCGCCTTCGTGCTGCGGCCGCTGGCCGAACTGGCGCCGCGGCTCGTCCCGGCGGCCATGCTGCAGGCCGTGGCCGACCAGCCCTGCGAGCCGCTGGGGCCCACGTTGGAGCAACACGCATGAGTGGGTTCACCTCGCTTCCCATCGCGGCGCAGACCGTGCTGCTCCTGATCGCCAGCAACGCCTTCATGACCATGGCCTGGTACGGCCACCTGAAGAACCTGAGCTCGGCGCCGTGGTACGTGGCCGCCCTGCTGAGCTGGGGCATCGCGCTGTTCGAGTACCTGCTGCAGGTGCCGGCCAACCGCATCGGCCATCAGCAGTTCAGCGTGGCGCAGCTCAAGATCATGCAGGAGGTGGTCACGCTCACCGTGTTCGTGCCCTTCGCCTGGCTGTACCTGGACCAGCCGCCCAAGCTGGACTACCTGTGGGCCGCGCTGTGTCTGGTGGGCGCAGTCTATTTCGTGTTTCGCGGCCATTGAGCCCGAACGCGGGCGTTAAACTTCGAAACCAGCACCGACACGACATCCTCGGACGCGCACGCGTCATCCGCCGAGAAAGAAACCCATCATGCTGTTCAGCAAGCTCTTGCCCAGGGAGGGCAATTTTTTTGAGCTCTTCAATCAGCACGCCGATTGCATCGTCCAGGCGGCGCAGGCCTTCGAGAAGCTGGTCGCCAACTACGCCGACCCGCTGCTGCGCGAGAAGTACAACCACGAGGTGGACCGCGCCGAGCGCGCCGCCGACAAGGTGACGCACGAGGTCAGCCGGCTGATCCACACCACCTTCATCACGCCGATCGACCGCGAGCAGATTCACGCGCTGATCAACATCATGGACGACGTGGCCGACCTGCTGCAGGACTCGGCCGAGACCATGGCGCTGTACGACGTGCATCACATGACCAGCGAGATGATTCGGCTGACCGATCTGTCGGTCAAGTGCTGCGAGCGCGTGCAGGCCGCCGTCAGGCTGCTGGGGCGCATCGGCGACCAGGCCGTGGCCGAGCAGGCACTGAAGGTGTGCGCCGAGATCGACGAGCTCGAGTCCGACGCCGACCGCGTGATGCGCAGCGCCATGAGCCAGCTGTTTCGCCACGAGCCCGACGTGCGCGAGCTGATCAAGCTGCGCGCCATCTACGAGCTGCTCGAGACCGTCACCGACCGCTGCGAGGACGTGGCCAACCAGATCGAAGGCATCGTCCTCGAAAACTCCTGATGGAAGTTGCTCAAGTCGCCCTGTGGGTGGTCGTGCTGCTGGTGGTGTTGGCGCTGGCGTTCGACTTCATGAACGGCTTTCACGACGCCGCCAACTCGATCGCCACCGTGGTCTCCACCGGCGTGCTGCGGCCGACGCAGGCGGTGGTGTTTGCCGGCTTCTTCAACATCGTCGCCATCTTCGTGTTCCACCTGAGCGTGGCCGCCACGGTGGGCAAGGGCATCGTCCATCCGGGCGTGGTCGACGTGCACGTGGTGTTCGGCGCGCTGATCGGCGCCATCGTCTGGAACCTCGTGACCTGGTACTACGGCATTCCCAGCAGCTCATCGCACGCGCTGATCGGCGGCATCGTGGGGGCGGTGATGGCCAAGTCGGGCTCCGGCGCGCTGGTGGTGGGCGGCATCCTGAAGATCGTGGCCTTCATCTTTGTCTCCCCGCTGCTGGGCTTCCTGCTGGGCTCGCTGATGATGGTGCTGGTGGCCTGGATCTTCCGGCGCGTGCGGCCCAAGCGCGTGGACCGCTGGTTCCGGCGCCTGCAGCTGCTGTCGGCCGGCGCCTACAGCCTGGGCCATGGCGGCAACGACGCGCAAAAGACCATCGGCATCATCTGGATGCTCCTGATCGCCACCGGCTACAGCAGCGCCACGGCGGCCGAGCCGCCGATCTGGACCATCGCCGGCTGCTACCTGGCCATCGGCATGGGCACCATGTTCGGCGGCTGGCGCATCGTCAAGACCATGGGCCAGAAGATCACCAAGCTCAAGCCGGTGGGTGGTTTTTGCGCCGAGACGGGCGGGGCCTTGACCTTGTTCCTGGCCACCGCGCTGGGCATCCCGGTGTCGACCACGCACACCATCACCGGCGCCATCGTCGGCGTGGGCTCCACCGAGCGGGCCTCGGCGGTGCGCTGGGGCGTGGCCGGCAACATCGTCTGGGCCTGGATCCTGACCATTCCGGCCAGCGCCTTCGTGGCCGCCGTGGCGTACTGGCTGAGCTGGCAGTTGTTCTGACGGTCCTAGTCGGCGGGCTGCTGCGACATCTTGCGCGCCTCGTCGATCTGGTACTCGTAGAAGTGCTGCAGGCTGAAGGCGATCGACGCCATCAGCACCCCGGTGCCCACCAGCAGCGACGTGGCCACGCCCAGCACCGTCAGCCAGTTGGTGCGGCCGGCCGCTGCGGCGGGCTCGGCCCGCGGGTTGTGGCGGGCGTTCCATTTTTCGGGCGCCATCAGGCCGTAGACGATGGCCGTGAGCGAGCAGGCGGCAAAGGTGAAGCCCAGGCATGGAATCAGCAGCCAGCTCCAGCGGTCGTCCAGGCCGTACTGCTGCACGCGTTCGATGCCGTACAGGCCCAGTGCCGTCGGGATGGGCAGCAGCCAGCCCAGCCAGTCGCCCAGGCCCTTGAGATAAAAGCGGTGCAGGCCCAGCGGGCCACCGACAAAGGCCAGCCAGGTGGCGAGGGTTTTGTTCTTCATGGAGCGGACGCAACGGCGAAGTCCGTTGGGGTGACGACGAAAAAGCTATAATCATAGGCTCTTCGATGTGTCGCTGGCCGGGTGGCCATGTCGCGTGTCTCAGCATCGGGGAAAGCCTGCAGGCAGGCGCCGGCCCATCAAGGCCGGGGCGGTGTGCAGGTCAACCACCCACAGGATTCAAACCAACATGGTCGTGATTCGTCTTTCCCGCGGCGGCGCCAAGGCCCGCCCGTTCTTCAACATCGTCGTCGCCGACAAGCGCGTGCGCCGCGATGGCCGCTTCATCGAGCGCATCGGCTTCTACAACCCCGGCGCCGTCGAGGGCGAGGAAGGCCTGCGCATCGCGCAGGACCGCCTGAGCCACTGGCGTGGCGTCGGCGCGCAGCCTTCGCCCACGGTCGAGCGCCTGATCAAGCAGGCCGCCAAGGCCGCTCCCGCGGCCGCCTGACCGCCGCCGCATGAACCCCGGGCTGGAGCCGGCCACGCTGCCGGCCGATGCGGTCGAAGTGGGCCGCATCCTGGATGCCTGGGGGGTCCAGGGCTGGTTCAAGGTCCAGCCCTACAGCGCCTCGCCCGAGGCGCTTTTTTCGTGCCGGCAGTGGTTCCTGCTGCCACCCGAGCGCGGTGCCAGGGGCGTGGTGACCGCGCCCGTCCAGCTGTCCATCCGCCAGGCGCGCGGCCACGGTGATGGCGTGGTGGCCAGCGCGCAGGGGTTCGGCGACCGCAGCGCCGCCGAGGGCCTGAAGGGCGCGCGCATCTTCATCGCGCGCTCGGACTTTCCGCCCTTGCCCGAGGGCGAGTACTACTGGGTCGACCTGATCGGCCTGCCGGTGCGCAACCGCGAGGGCGTGGCGCTGGGCGAGGTGGTCGATCTGATGTCCACCGGCCCGCAGCAGGTGCTGGTGGTGCACCAGGCGCAGGGCGCGGCGCGTCCCATCGAGCGCCTGATTCCCTTCGTGGACGCCTACGTGGACGAGGTCGATCTGCCGGCGCGGCGGGTGCTGGTCGACTGGCAGCCGGACTACTGACGTTTGGGGGGCGAGGGCGCCCCGTTGACCTGCACGAAGATTTCGTTGGGCCGCACCATGCCCAGTTCGGTGCGTGCCTTTTCCTCGACCGTGCCCAGGCCCGCCCGCAGGTCGGCGACCTCGGAGGCGAGCTGGTCGTTGAGCAGCTTGGCCTTGGCGTTGGCGGCGGTCTGCTCGTCGAGCGTGCGCTGCAGCCCCGCCACCTCGGGCAGGCTGCCGCGGCCGAACCACAGCTGCCCGTGCACCACCCCCAGCAGCGCCACCAGCACGACCGGAACGATGCGTTGCGCCATGTCTGCCTGTGCTGTGGGGTGCGACGCGCGGCGGGCCGGTGCCTCAGCGCAGGTTGTAGAAGGCCGCGCGGCCGGGGTACTGGGCCATGTCGCCCAGGTCTTCCTCGATGCGCAGCAACTGGTTGTACTTGGCCATGCGGTCCGAGCGGCTGAGCGAGCCGGTCTTGATCTGGCCGGCGTTGGTGCCCACGGCGATGTCGGCGATGGTGCTGTCCTCGGTCTCGCCCGAGCGGTGGCTGATGACGGCCGTGTAGCCCGCGCGCTTGGCCATTTCGATGGCCTGGAAGGTCTCGGTCAGCGTGCCGATCTGGTTGATCTTGATGAGGATCGAGTTGGCGATGTGCTTGTCGATGCCTTCCTTCAGGATCTTGGTGTTGGTGACGAACAGGTCGTCGCCCACCAGCTGCACCTTGTCGCCCAGGCGCTCGGTGAGCGTCTTCCAGCCGTCCCAGTCGCCCTCGGCCATGCCGTCCTCGATGCTGATGATGGGGTACTTGTCGACCCAGGTGGCCAGCATGTCGGTCCACTGCTGGGCGCCGAGCTTCAGGCCGCCTTCGCCCTCCAGCACGTACTGGCCGTCCTTGAAAAACTCGCTGGCGGCGCAGTCCAGGCCGATGGCGATCTGCTCGCCGGCCGTGTAGCCGGCGGCCTCGATGGCCTGCAGGATGAGCTGGATGGCGGCCTCGTGGTTTTCGACGCTGGGGGCAAAGCCGCCTTCGTCGCCCACTGCCGTGCTCATGCCCTTGCCGTCGATGATCTTCTTGAGCGCGTGGAACACCTCGGCGCCCCAGCGCAGCGCCTCGCGGAAGGAGGGGGCGCCCACCGGGATGATCATGAACTCCTGCAGGTCCAGGCTGTTGTTGGCGTGCGCGCCGCCGTTGATGACGTTCATCATGGGCACGGGCAGCTGGCAGCCGTTCATGCCGCCGAAGTAGCGGTACAGCGGCAGGCCGGACTCCTCGGCCGCCGCGCGGGCCACGGCCATGGACACGGCCAGCATGGCGTTGGCGCCCAGGCGGCTCTTGTTCTCGGTGCCGTCCAGCTCCAGCAGGGTCTTGTCGAGGAAGGCCTGCTCGGAGGCGTCCAGGCCCAGCACGGCCTCGGAGATCTCGGTGTTGATGTGCTCCACGGCCTTGAGCACGCCCTTGCCGCCGTAGCGCTTGGCGTCGCCGTCGCGCAGCTCGATGGCCTCGCGCGAGCCGGTGGAGGCGCCGCTGGGCACGGCGGCGCGGCCCATGATGCCCGACTCGAGCAGCACGTCGCACTCGACGGTGGGGTTGCCGCGGCTGTCCAGCACTTCGCGGCCGACGATGTCAACGATGGCACTCATGGGTTCCAATCCTCGGGATCAACGATTTTGATGGTAAATGGCTGCAGCGCTTGTTCCATAAGCGCCATCAACTATGAAATATATAGTATTTGCGGGGTTTTTCAAGCACCTTCGACCACCACCAGCCGCATGATGGCGGCGCCTTCGCGAGCCTGGCGCGCGCGGGTGTACTCGGGCGAGTCGTGAAAGGCCTTGGCCGCCTCGAAGCTGGGAAATTTGAGGATCACCGTGCGCCCCGGGTTCCAGTCGCCTTCCAGCACCTCGACCTTGCCGCCGCGCACGCACACCTCGGCGCCGTGCACGCGCATGGCCTCAGTGCTCCATTTGCGGTATTCCTCGTACTGCACGGGGTTGGTGACGGTGACGGAGGCGATGATGTAGCCGCTGGGCATGGATGATCCTTCAGGCGGAAAAGTCGTTTTCGAGCAAGGGCTGGCGTTTGGTCACGCCGTCGAGCGCGACCAGGGTCTCCAGCAGCGCCTTCATGCGGCCCAGCGGCACGGCGTTGGGGCCGTCCGACAGGGCGTGCGCCGGGTCGGGGTGGGTTTCCATGAACAGGCCGGCCACGCCCACGGCCACGGCGGCGCGGGCCAGCACCGGCACGAACTCGCGCTGGCCGCCGCTGCTGGTGCCTTGCCCGCCGGGCAGCTGCACCGAGTGCGTGGCGTCGAACACCACCGGCGCGCCGGTCTCGCGCATGATGGCCAGGCTGCGCATGTCGCTCACCAGGTTGTTGTAGCCAAAGCTGGCGCCGCGCTCGCAGGCCATGAAATTGTCCGTTGGCAGGCCTTTTTCGGCCGCCGCCGCGCGCGCCTTGTCGATCACGTTCTTCATGTCGTGCGGCGCCAGGAACTGCCCCTTCTTGATGTTGACCGGCTTGCCCGACTGCGCCACGGCGCGGATGAAGTCGGTCTGGCGGCACAGGAAGGCGGGGGTTTGCAGCACGTCGCAGACCTGGGCCGCGGCGGCGATGTCGTCCTCGGTGTGCACGTCGGTCAGCACCGGCACGCCCAGCTCCTTCTTGATCTTGGCGAGGATGGCCAGGCCTTTGTCGCGGCCCGGACCGCGAAAGCTGGTGCCGCTGGAGCGATTGGCCTTGTCGAAGCTGCTCTTGAAGATGAAGGGCACGCCCAGGCTGGCGGTCATTTCCTTCAGCTGTCCGGCCACGTCCATCTGCAGCTGCTCGGACTCGATCACGCAGGGGCCGGCGATCAGGAAGAAGGGCTTGTCCAGGCCGGCCTCGAAGCCGCAGAGTTTCATGCCGCCACCTTTGGCGGGTTGGTCTTGGCCGCGGGCGCGCGCAGGTCCTGGTGCGCCAGCGCGGCCTTGACGAAGGCGTTGAACAGCGGGTGGCCGTCCCAGGGCGTGCTCTTGAACTCGGGGTGGAACTGCACGCCGATGAACCAGGGGTGCACGGCCTGCGGCAGCTCGACGATTTCGGTCAGGTGCTCGCGCTGGGTCAGCGCCGAGATCACCAGGCCGGCCTGGCGCAGCTGGTCGAGGTACTGCACGTTGGCCTCGTAGCGGTGGCGGTGGCGCTCGGTCACCACGTCGCCGTAGATCTGGTGCGCCAGCGTGCCGGGCTGCACGTCGGAGCTTTGCGCGCCCAGGCGCATGGTGCCGCCCAGGTCGGAGCTGGCGCTGCGCGTCTTGATGGTGCCGTCGGCATCCTTCCACTCCGTGATCAGCGCGATCACGGGGTGCTGGCACTGCGGGTCGAACTCGGTGCTGTTGGCGCCGGCCAGGCCGGCCACGTCGCGCGCGTATTCGATGGTGGCCACCTGCATGCCCAGGCAGATGCCCAGGTACGGCACCTTGTTCTCGCGGGCGTAGCGGGCGGTGGCGATCTTGCCCTCGATGCCGCGTGCGCCGAAGCCGCCGGGCACCAGGATGGCGTCGTACTTGGCCAACTGGGCCGCGCTGGCGGCGGTGATGGTTTCGGAGTCGACGTGCTCGATGCGCACGCGGGCGTGGTTTTGCATGCCGGCGTGGCGCAGCGCCTCGTTGACCGACTTGTAGCTGTCCGACAGGTCGACGTACTTGCCCACCATGGCAATCGTCACCTCGCGCTGCGGGTGCTCCACCTCGTGCACCAGCGCGTCCCAGCGCGCCAGGTTGGCGGGCGGTGTGTTCAGGCGCAGCTTGTCGCAGATCAGGCCGTCCAGGCCCTGCTCGTGCAGCATGCGCGGCACCTTGTAGATGGTGTCCACGTCCCACATGCTGATCACGCCCCATTCGGCCACGTTGGTGAACAGGCTGATCTTCTCGCGCTCGTCCTGCGGAATGCGGCGGTCGGCGCGGCACAGCAGGGCGTCGGGCTGGATGCCGATCTCGCGCAGCTTCTGCACCGTGTGCTGGGTGGGCTTGGTCTTCAGCTCGCCGGCTGCTGCTATCCAGGGCAGGTAGGTCAGGTGGACGAAGGCGCTGTGGTTGGGCCCCATCTTCAGGCTGAGCTGGCGCACCGCCTCCAGAAAGGGCAGCGACTCGATGTCGCCCACGGTGCCGCCGATCTCGACGATGGCCACATCCACGGCAGTGGGCGTGCCCACGCCGGCGCCGCGCTTGATAAAGTCCTGGATCTCGTTGGTGACGTGCGGAATCACCTGCACCGTCTTGCCCAGGTAGTCGCCGCGGCGCTCTTTCTCGAGCACGCTCTGGTAGATCTGCCCGGTGGTGAAGTTGTTGCTGCGCTTCATGCGCGTGGTCACGAAGCGCTCGTAGTGGCCCAGGTCCAGGTCGGTCTCGGCGCCGTCGTCGGTGACGAACACCTCGCCGTGCTGGAACGGGCTCATCGTGCCCGGATCGACGTTGATGTAGGGGTCGAGCTTGATGAGGGTGACGTTCAGGCCGCGCGACTCGAGGATCGCGGCCAGGGAGGCCGAGGCGATTCCCTTGCCCAGGGAAGACACCACACCGCCGGTGACGAAGACGAATTTGGTCATGTCAGAGGCGCAAGGCGTGCGCCTGCGCTCGGTGGGAAATTCCAATTATAGGAGCGCACCGCCGCGCCCGCGGTTTGCTACATTGCGCGCCATGAATGCAAACCCCAATGCCGGCGAGCTGGCCGGCCGCCGCATCGTGCTGGGCCTGTCCGGCGGCGCGGCCTGCTTCAAGGCGGCCGAACTGTGCCGCGGGATGGTCAAGGCCGGCGCCCTGGTGCAGGTGGTGATGACCGAGGCCGCCTGCCAGTTCATTACCCCCGTGGCCATGCAGGCGCTGTCGGGCCAGCCCGTATATACCTCGCAGTGGGATGCGCGGCCCGACAACAACATGGCGCACATCAACCTCACCCGCGCGGCCGACGCCGTGCTGGTGGCGCCGGCCAGCGCCGACTTCATCGCGCAGCTGGCGCAGGGGCGGGCGGGCGAGCTGCTGGCGCTGCTGTGCCTGGCGCGGCCCATCGAGCGCGTGCCGCTGCTGCTGGCGCCGTCGATGAACCGCGAGATGTGGGCGCACCCGGCCACGCAGCGCAACGTGGCGCAGGTGCAGCGCGACGGCGCGCAGATGCTGGGCGTGGCCTGGGGCGAGCAGGCCTGCGGCGAGACCGGCGACGGCCGCATGCTGGAGGCCGACGAACTGCTGCAGGAGCTGATTGCCGCCCTGGCGCCCAAGGCGCTGGCGGGCCAGCAGGTGCTGATCACCGCCGGGCCCACCTTCGAGGCGATCGACCCGGTGCGCGGCATCACCAACCGCTCCAGCGGCAAGATGGGTTTTGCCATTGCGCGGGCCGCGCGCGAGGCCGGCGCGCAGGTCACGCTGGTGGCCGGCCCGGTGGCCCTGCCCACGCCGCGCGGCGTTCGCCGCGTCGACGTGGTTTCGGCGCGCGATATGCACCTGGCCGCGATGGAACATGCGCAGGATGCTAATATTTTCATAGCAACGGCGGCGGTGGCCGACTGGCGCCCGGCCACGCAGGCGGAGCAGAAAATCAAGAAGGACGGCTCGGGCGTGGTGCCGCAAATGGACTTCGTGGAGAACCCCGACATCCTGGCCGAGGTGGCGCATTCGGCGCGCGCGCAGGCGGGCGATCTGTTTTGCGTCGGCTTTGCCGCCGAGAGCGAAAACCTGCTGGCCAACGCCCAGGCCAAGCGCGCGCGCAAGGGCGTGCCGCTCTTGGTGGGCAACATCGGCCCGGCCACCTTCGGCCAGGACGACAACGCGCTGCTGCTGGTCGATGACGAAGGTGCCATCGAACTGCCGCGCGCCAGCAAGCGCGTGCTGGCGCAGCAGCTGGTGGCCGAGATTGCGCGGCGCGTGTCGGGGTGGTCGGCATGAAGATCGATGTGCGCATGCTGGACGAGCGCCTGCGCGCGCAGCCACCGGCCTATGCCACGCCGGGCAGTGCGGGGCTGGATCTGCGCGCCTGCCTGCAAGCGCCGCTGGTGCTGGCGCCCGGCGCCTGCCAGCTGGTGCCCACTGGCCTGGCCGTGCATCTGGCCGACCCGGGCTATGCCGCGCTGATCCTGCCGCGCTCGGGCCTGGGGCACAAGCACGGCATCGTGCTGGGCAACGGGGTGGGCCTGATCGACAGCGACTACCAGGGCGAGCTGATGGTGAGCGCCTGGAACCGCGGAGCAGCGGCCTTCACCATCGAGCCGATGGAGCGCATTGCGCAACTGGTCATCGTGCCGGTGCTGCAGGCCGAGTTCAACTGGGTCGATGGTTTCGAGCCCTCCGCGCGCGGGCAGGGCGGCTATGGCTCCACCGGCCGCGGTTGAGTCCATTACGATTTGAAGCGATTGCGCCGACTTCTTCATGCGGCCTTGGTCGCCGCCACACGCTGTTCGTGCGTTAATCCATCAGACGCCGCGCCCGTGGTGGCTGTGCGGCAGGTGCAACAAAAATAGGAGCATGGACATGGTCTTTCAACAACGCTGGGTTGCGCTCGTGGGCGCGGCGGTGGCAGCAGCGGCCCTGGCCGGCTGCGCGGCGCCGGGCTACTACCAGCCGGTGCAGGGCGGCTATCCGGCCGGCCAGCCCGCCAACGCCGGCTATGGCTCGTCGTTCGGCCGCGTGGCCGACGTGCGCTTTCTGCAGAGCCAGGGCTCGTCGGGCGTGGCTGGCACGGTGATCGGCGGCGCGGTGGGTGGCCTGGCCGGCCATCAGATCGGTGGCGGCAGCGGGCGCACCGCGGCCACCATCATCGGCGCGGTGGGCGGCGCGCTGGTCGGCAACGCCATCGAGCGCAACAACAGCCGCGGCGGGCAGGGCGTGTACCGCGTCACGGTGCAGATGGACAACGGCGGCACGCGCACCTTCGACTACGTCGATCCGCCCAACGTGCGGGTGGGCGATCCGGTGCGGGTGGAGGGCAACCAGCTGTATCGCTGAGCCCCATCGGTTTCTCCAAGCTCCGGCGCCTTCGGGCGCCGCTTTTTTGGCTGGCGCCTGGGTCAGTGCAGGCGCGGGCTGGCCGGCGCGCTGGCCTGCAGCCGGAAAAAGCCGGTGCCGGCGCTGCCGCGGCCCACTTCGTCCACCGTGGCCTCGCGCACCCGCTCGACCTTCAGGTGCAGGCGCAGGGCAATGCCGGCCAGTGGGTGGTTGCCGTCGATCACCACGTGCTCGGGGTAGATCTCGGTGATGGTGAACAGCGCATCGGGCGATGCGTCGGACACGCTGCCGGCGGGCAGCGAACCGGCCTCCAGCAGCATGCCTTCCTCGATGCCCGGGGGCAGGGCCGCGCGTGCCAGCCAATGCACGCGGGTTTCGTCGTAGTCGCCGAACGCGTTCTCGGGCTCCAGGTTCAGGTGCAAGCGGGCGCCGGCTGCGTGGCCCTGCAGGGCCGTTTCGATGGCGGGCAGCAGGTCATGGCCGCCGACCAGGAATTCGACCGGTTCGGCCAGTTCATCCAGGGTCTCGCCCAGGCTGTCCTTCAGCACCCAGGTGAGCGCCACCACGCATTGAGGGGAAATTTCCATCGCCGGATTGTCGCATCGCAGAACCGGCCGCCCCGATTTCCGTATGCTCGCCACCCATGAACGTCGACCAAGCCCTTGACTTGCTGGGTGGCCTCTCGCCTGCCCAGTTCATGCGCCGCCACTGGCAAAAGAAGCCCTTGCTGGTGCGCCAGGCCATGCCGGGCTTCAAGCCCCTGCTGTCGCGCGCCGAGCTGTTCGCCCTGGCGGCACGCGAGGGCGTGGAGTTGCGCCTGCTGCGCCACGGCGGCGGCCGCTGGGCCCTGCGGCGCGGGCCGCTGCCGCGCCGTGCGCTGCCGCCGCTGGGCCAGCGCGAGTGGACGCTGCTGGTGCAGGGGGTCGATCTGCACCACGCCGGAGTGCATGCGCTGATGCAGCGGTTTCGCTTCGTGCCCGATGCGCGGCTGGACGACGTGATGATCAGCTACGCCACCGATGGCGGCGGCGTGGGGCCGCACACCGACCGCTACGACGTGTTCCTGCTGCAGGCGCATGGCCGGCGGCGCTGGCGCATCGGGCGGCAGAAGGACCAGCGGTTGGTCGAGGGGCTGCCGCTCAAGATCCTGGCCCACTTCGAGCCCGAACAGGAATGGGTGCTGGAGCCCGGCGACATGCTCTACCTGCCCCCGGGCTGGGCGCACGACGGCGTGGCGCTGGGCGAGTGCATGACGTATTCGGTCGGCTTTCGCCAGCCGGCCCGCGGCGAGCTGGCACGCGAGCTGCTGCAGCGGCTGGCCGACGAGGCCAGCGATGCGCTGGGCGACGCGCCCTACCGCGACCCGGGGCAGGGCGCCACCGCCACACCGGGCGCCGTGCCCGAGGCCATGCTGGACTTCGCGCGCGCGGCGGTGCAGCGGCTGGCCGGCGACGAGGACATGCTGGCGATGCTGCTGGGCGAGTGGCTGACCGAGCCCAAGCCCGACGTGTGGTTCGAGGCCGCGCCCGACGCCGGCACCGACCCTGCCCGCGGCCTGCGGCTGGACCGCCGCACCCGCATGATGTACGACGGGCAGCACGTGTTCATCAACGGCGAGGGCTTTCGCGCCAGCGGGCGGGACGCCGAGCTGATGTGCCGCCTGGCCGACGCTCACGTGCTGCCGGCGGCGCAGCGGCGGCGCCTGAGCGCGCCGGCGCGCGGGCTGCTTGCGGAGTGGTTGCAGGCGGGGTGGTTGCATGAGCACGACTGAAGACGGGGGCGTACCGCTGCCGGCCGGGCCTTTCATCGGCCGCGAGAGCTTTCGCACGCGGGTGCGCGAGGGTCTGTCCGCTGCCGGCCGGGCCGGCTGGCGCGAGCTGATCCTGTGCGACGCCAGCTTCGAGGACTGGCCCCTGGGCGAGCGCGCGGTGGTGGATGCGCTGGAGGCCTGGGCGCGCGGCGGCGGCCAGCGCCTGACGCTGCTGGCGCGCCGCTACGACGGGCTGGAGCGGCGCCATCCGCTGTTCGTGCACTGGCGGCGCCAGTGCGCGCACCTGATCGAGTGCCGCGGCGTCCCCACGGCCGACGCGCTGGCCATGCCCAGCGTGCTGTGGTCGCCCGAGTGGGCCTTGGAGCGGCACGAGGTGCTGCGCTCCAGCGGGGTGTGCGGCGACGAGGCGGCGCGGCGGCTGCGCCTGCGCGAACTGCTGGACGGCTGGCTGGAGCGCAGCAGCCCGGCATTTGCTGCAAGCACGTTAGGGTTGTGAAACATTGTCACTTTGTCGTGCCGGCGCATCAGGGTAAGCCATGATTGCCGAGCGTCGTCACTATAATTTTGGGTGCAGGGAAAAGGCTTGGGAGGCTTTTCCCTTCGGCCGATGTGTCCGGCAACCCACCGGGCCGCGCCTTTCAAAATTCCCAGTCATCGATTTCTAGCAAGGAATTCCCAAAATGAACAAGTCGCTCGTTCTGGCCGCCCTGGTGGCCGCCGTTGCCCTGTCTGCCTGCGGCAAGAAGGAAGAAGCCGCGCCCGCGCCGGCTCCGGCTGCTGAAGCGCCTGCCGCTGCTGCCGCCAGCGAAGCGGCCGCCGCTGCCGTCAACGCAGCCTCGGCTGCCGGCGCTGCCGTGACCGAGGCCGCTTCGGCCGCCGGCGCTGCGGTGGACCAGGCCGCCGACAAGGCCAAGGAAGCCGGTGCCGCTGCCGCCTCGGCCGCCGATAAGGCTGCCGACGCCGTCGGCGCCGCCGCTTCGGCTGCCGCCACGGCCGCTGCTGACGCTGCCAGCGCTGCCAAGAACTGATTGGCGCCTGCCGTGGGTGGCCTGCCGGGCCACTCCCATGAAAAAGCCACCCCAGGAGGGTGGCTTTTTCATGGGGGGCTCAAACCGTCAGCCAGTCCAGCCCGGCACGTGTGGCCACGTGCACCTCGTGGGCGGCGCGGCCCAGCGCCTGGGCAAAGCCGGCGCGGGCCCGCTCGGGCTGGTTGTTGCGCTCGCTCAGGTGGGCGGCCACCACGCAGTGCAGCTCGGCGTGGCGCAGCTGCGCCAGGGCCTGCGCCGCCTGTTCGTTGCTCAGGTGGCCCAGCTGGCCGGCGATGCGGCGCTTGAGGAAGTCGGGGTAGCTCGAGCGCGCCAGCAGCGCCGGGTCGTGGTTGCTCTCCAGTTGCAGGGCGTGGCAGCCGGCCAGCTGGGCCAGCGCATGCGGCGTGACGTGGCCCAGGTCGGTCAGGATGCCCAGGCGGCGCGCGCCGTCGCTGCAGCGCAGTTGCAGCGGCTCGCGCGCGTCGTGCGGCACGGTGAAGGGGCTGATCTGCAGGGCGCCGACGGCGACGTCCTGGCCGTCGGCGGCCAGGTGGACGATCGGCTCGAAGCGCGGGTCCTGAATCGCCGCCCAGGTGCCGGCACTGGTCCAGAGGGGAATGCGGTGGCGGCTGGACAGGCCGAGCGCGCAGCCCACGTGGTCGCCGTGCTCGTGGGTGATGAAGATGGCGTCGATGTCGTCCAGCGCCAGGCCGGCGGCGGCCAGGCGCGCCGCGAGCTGGCGCAGGCCCAGCCCGCAATCGACCAGCACCCGGGTGGGGGCGCCGTGGCCGGCGCGGGCCTCGACGAGGGTCGCGTTGCCGGAGCTGCCGCTGGCCAGGCTGCGAAAGCGCAGCATTGCCTTCGATCCGCGCGCCGGGGCCTACTTCAGGTCGTCGGCCAGCACCTTGATGATGCGCTGCGCGTCGCGCTCGGGCACGGCCGCGCCCTGGTTGCCCTGCACCGTCACCAGGCTGCCGCCGCCTTGCGCATGCACGCCGATCTGGTACTGGGCGGCCGGCAGCTGGGTGCTGGCGCCGCCGAACAGCTTGCTGAAGAAGCCGGGCTCCTTCTTCTCGATCGTCGGATCGACGTAGCGCACGTAGTAGATGCCCTTGGCGCGGTCGCGGTCCTCGACGGTGAAACCGGTGCGGTCCAGCGTCAGGCCGACGCGGCGCCAGGCGCGGTCGAAGTCGTCGCTGAGCGCGATGGCGGGAGCGCCGTCCTGGCTGACCAGGCGTGCCTGCGGGCCGGTGGCCGCGGCGGCGGCCGTGGCGCTGGCCAGCGCGGCCTTGGACTGCTCTTGCGTCACGCCCAGGGCCACCATCAGGCGGCGCAGGAACTCGTCTTCCAGGCCGGGGTCGCGCGCGCGCGGCTGCCACACGGTGCTGTCGCGGCGGGCGGAGTTGTAGACCTCCTCCATGCCGCGGTGGGTGATGTAGATGTCGGTGCCGCCCTTGGCGTCGCGCTCGACGCGGACGCGGAACTTGTCGCGCTCGCCGGTGGAGTAGAGCGAGTCGAACACCTTGCCCAGGGTGTTGCGGATGATGTCCTGCGGGATCTTGGCGCGGTTCTCGGCCCAGTCGGTCTCGAGGATGCCGGTGGTCGGGTTGTCGACGGCGATCAGAAAGCCGTTGTCGAGCCAGAAGTCGCGCACCAGGGGCCAGACCTTTTCGGGCGGGCGGTCCACCTGCAGCCAGCGCTCATCGCCGTTGCGCATGTAGTGCACGTCGGCGATGGTGTTGGGCACGGTGGTCTTGGTGGCGCCGGCCGTGGCCGCCTGGCCGGCTTGGTAGCCGCTGGCCGTGACGGTGGCGGGCACGCTGTAGCGCGACTGGCCGGGCAGCTGCGTCAGGTCGGGCGGCACCTCCAGCGGCACGCCGCGGCCGGAGCTGCGGTAGTCGATCTTGTCCGGCTCCAGGCTCGAACAGCCGGCCAGGGCCAGCACCAGCGTGGCCACGATCGGGGCCGCGTGCAGAGGGCGTTGAGCGAACGTCACGTGGAGTGATCCTTTGAGTGAAACCAGGCGTTTGCGCTTGTCTGGCAGGCGCAAGGAGCTATGAAAATGATATCGATCAGAGCAGACCGGCGCTCTTGAGCGCCTGTTCCACCACGGCCCGGTGCTCGGTGGCCAACTCGGTCATGGGCAGGCGCAGCGTGGGGCCGCACAGGCCCATGCGGGCCATGGCCCACTTGACGGGGATGGGGTTGGCCTCGACGAACAGGTGCCGGTGCAGCGGCATCAGCTTGAACTGGATGTCTATGGCGGTGCGGCGGTCGCCGGCGATCGCGGCCATGCACAGCTCGTGCATCAGGCGCGGCGCCACGTTGGCGGTGACGCTGATGTTGCCCTGGCCGCCGCACAGCATCAGCGCCACGGCGGTGGGGTCGTCGCCCGAATACACGGCAAAGCCCTTGGGCACGTCGCGGATCAGCCACTGCGCGCGCTCGATGTTGCCGGTGGCCTCCTTGATGCCGATGATGCCGGGCACCTGGGCGCAGCGCAGCACGGTGTCGTGGTGCATGTCCGCCACCGAGCGGCCGGGCACGTTGTACAGCACCATGGGCAAATCGCCCACGGCCTCGGCGATGGCCTTGAAGTGGCGGTACTGGCCCTCTTGCGTGGGCTTGTTGTAGTAGGGCACCACCTGCAGCTGGCAGTCGGCGCCCACCTTCTTGGCGTAGCGCGCCAGCTCGATCGCCTCGGCGGTGGAGTTGGCGCCGCAGCCGGCCATGATGGGCACGTGGCGCGCGGTGTGCTTGCGCGTCTGCTCGACCGACACGCGGATGATCTCCTGGTGCTCCTCGACGTCGACGGTGGGCGACTCGCCCGTGGTGCCGACCACGCCGATGCAGTCGGTACCCTGCTCGATGTGCCAGTCGATCAGCTTGCGCAGGGTGGGGTAGTCGACGCTGCCGTCTTCGTGCATGGGGGTGACGAGGGCGACGGTGCTGCCGGTGATGGGGGTCATGGGGTCCGGTGGGGTCTGGTCGGATGAAACAAGCATTCTAGGGCCTGCCGGCGGCTTCAGGCGGCGGCCAACGGATGGCGCGGCGGCGGCTTGGCGGCCGGCGCGCGGCCTGGCTCGCGCACCGCCGCGACGCGCTGCACGAAGCGCGCGGGCGCATCGAGAAAGCCGTCCTCATAGGCCACGATGCGCAGACCCTGGCAGGCCTGCAGCAGTTCCCCCGGCTGCAGCAGAAAGTCGGGCCGCGAGGGCTTGCCGACGGTCTCGTTGCCGGCGGCGAAGGTCTCGTAGAGCAGCACGCCGCCCGGCGCGACGCTGCCCACGAGGGTGGGTAGCAGGGGGCGCCACAGGTAGTGGGTGACGACCACGGCGCCGAAGCGGCGGCCGGGCAAGGGCCAGGGGCCGCTTTCGATGTCAGCCTCGATCACCTCGCCCCAGGCGCGCGCGGCGGCCAGGGCGTGCGCATCCCGATCGACCCCCGTGACCGGGTGCCCCAGCTGCGCAAACCAGCGCATGTGACGGCCGCTGCCGCAGGCCACGTCGAGCACCGGCGCGCCGGGTGCAACCAGGGCGGAGAAGCGCCGCACCCAGGGCGAGGGCGGTGCGGCGGAGGCCGAAGGCGAGGGCGTCATGCGAGCGATTGTGCAGGGCCCAAGCCCGTGCAGGATGACACGCAAGACTGTGATTAAAACCAGTAACCGGCCTGGCCGTCGCTAGAATCGCCGCCCATGGCAACCGCATCAACGTATTCCGAAGGCACGATCCGCGTCCTCAAGGGCCTGGAGCCCGTCAAGCAGCGCCCGGGCATGTACACCCGCACCGACAACCCGCTGCACGTCATCCAGGAAGTGATCGACAACGCCGCCGACGAGGCGCTGGCCGGCTTCGGCAAGAAGATCCGTGTGACGCTGCATGCCGACGGCTCGGTCAGCGTCGAGGACGACGGCCGCGGCATCCCGCACGGCCTGCACCCCGAGGAGGGCGCTCCGGTGCTGGAGCTGGTCTTCACCCGCCTGCACGTGGGCGGCAAGTTCGACAAGGGCGCGGGCGGCGCCTACAGCTTCTCGGGCGGCCTGCACGGCGTGGGCGTGTCGGTCACCAACGCCCTGGGCAAGCGCATGGAAGTGGCCAGCCACCGGGAGGGCCAGGTGGCGGCCATGGCCTTCGAGGGCGGCGACGTGGTGCAGGCCCTGCAACTGCGCCCGCAGGGCGAGGGCGACCGCAGGCAGGGCACCACGGTGCGCGTCTGGCCCGACCCGAAGTATTTCGAATCGCCCCAGATCCCCATGGCCGAGCTGGTGCACCTGCTGCGCAGCAAGGCCGTGCTGTTGCCGGGCGTGACGGTGCAGCTGATCGACGAGAAGAAGAAGGACACGCAAACCTGGCAATACAAGGGCGGCCTGCGCGACTACCTGGAGCAGAGCCTGCCGGCCGACGCGGTGATCCCGCTGTTCGAGGGCGAGGGCTATGCCGGCAAGGACGACGACAGCTTTGCCGAAGGCGAGGGCGCCCAGTGGGTGCTGGCCTTCACCGAAGACGGCCACCCGGTGCGCGAGAGCTACGTCAACCTGATCGCCACCACGGCCGGCGGCACGCACGACAGCGGTCTGCGCGATGGCCTGTTCCAGGCCGTCAAGGGCTTCATCGAGCTGCATGCGCTCTTGCCCAAGGGCGTCAAGCTGATGCCCGAGGACGTGTTCGCCCGCGCCAGCTACGTGCTGAGCGCCAAGGTGCTCGACCCGCAGTTCCAGGGCCAGATCAAGGAGCGGCTGAACTCGCGCGACGCGCTGCGGCTGGTGTCCAGCTTCGTCAAGCCGGCGCTGGAGCTGTGGCTGAACGCCAACGTCGAATGGGGCAAGAAGCTGGCCGAGCTGGCCATCAAGGCCGCACAAACGCGCCAGCGCGCCGGCCAGAAGGTGGAAAAGCGCAAGAGCAGCGGCGTGGCCGTGCTGCCCGGCAAGCTGACCGACTGCGAAAGCCGCGACATCGGCTTGAATGAGGTGTTTCTGGTCGAAGGCGACAGCGCCGGCGGCAGCGCCAAGATGGGCCGCGACAAGGAAACCCAGGCCGTGCTGCCGCTGCGCGGCAAGGTGCTCAACACCTGGGAGGTGGAGCGCGACCGCCTGTTTGCCAACACCGAAATCCACGACATCTCGGTGGCCATCGGCATCGACCCGCACGGGCCGGACGACGAGGTGGATTTGGGCAACCTGCGCTACGGCAAGATCTGCATCCTGTCGGACGCCGACGTGGATGGCGCGCACATCCAGGTACTGCTGCTGACGCTCTTCTTCCGCCACTTCCCGCGCCTGATCGACGCCGGCCACGTGTACGTGGCGCGCCCGCCGCTGTTTCGCGTCGATGCCCCCGCGCGCGGCAAAAAGCCCGCCGCCAAGCTGTACGCGCTGGACGAGGCCGAGCTAACGGCCATCCTCGACAAACTGCGCAAGGACGGCGTGCCCGAAGGCAAGTGGAGCGTGAGCCGTTTCAAGGGCCTGGGCGAGATGAACGCCGAGCAGTTGTGGGAAACCACCCTCAGCCCCGACACCCGCCGCCTGCTGCCGGTGCAGGTGGGCGCTTTGGGCCTGGCGCCCACGCAGGAACTGATGACCCGCCTGATGGGCAAGGGCGAAGCCGCCGCCCGGCGCGAGCTGATGGAGCTGCATGGGGATGCGGTGGAGGTGGATGTCTGAACTTCTTTGTTTGTATGTGTTCATAATATACAAACCATGATCGATCTGGCTGCCATCACGGGTTTTGACTGGGACAGTGGCAACGCGCGCAAGAACGACAAACATGGCGTGTCCATGGCGCAGGCGGAGCAGGTTTTTTTCAATGCGCCGCTGCTGTTGCTCAGCGATGAGAGGCACAGCCAGCAAGAGATGCGCTATCACACGCTGGGGCATTGCGATGAAGGCCGGTTGTTGCACCTGACCTTCACGCTGCGCGAGCCAGGCAGCCTGATCCGCGTGATATCCGCCAGAGCCATGCACCGCAAGGAGCGAACCGTTTATGAACAAGCCCGGCAAGAAGATTCCGCGCTTTGACAGCGAGGCCCAGGAGCGTGCCTTCTGGGAAAGCTACGATTCCACCGACTACCTGGATTGGTCGCAGGCCCGGCGCGCAGTGTTGCCCAACCTCAAGCCCACCACCAAGACCATTTCGCTGCGCCTGCCCCAGCACCTGCTCGACTCCATCAAGGCCGCGGCCAACGCGCGCGACGTGCCTTACCAGTCCTTGATCAAGGTGTGGCTGCAAGAGAAGCTGCAGGGATGAGCGCGCGGGCATGAATGACCAACCTGCCTCCCTCATACCCCTGCCGCAGGGTTACGCCGACTGGCTGCTGGAGCTCAAAACCCGCATCCACAGCGCCCAGCAGCGTGCCACGCTGGCGGTTAACCGCGAACTGGTGCTGCTGTACTGGCAGATCGGACGGGACATCTTGGCGCGGCAGGCGGATCAGGGCTGGGGCGCGAAGGTGATCGAGCGGCTGGAGCACGATTTGCGTTTGGCCTTTCCTGCGATGAAAGGGTTTTCGCGGGCCAACCTGATGTACATGCGCGCTTTTGCCCAGGCGTGGCCGGATGCCGAATTTGTCCAACAGGCTGTTGGACAATTGCCGTGGGGGCATAACCTGGTGCTGCTGTCCAAGTTGAAGACCGAACTGGAGCGCCGCTGGTACGCCGCCAAGGCCATCGAGCACAACTGGTCGCGCAATGTGCTGGTGATGCAGATCGAAACCCGCCTGCGCGAGCGCAGCGGCAGCGCCGTCACCAACTTCGACGAGCGCTTGCCCAAGCCGCAATCCGACTTGGCACGCGAGTCGCTCAAAGACCCCTATCGCTTCGACTTTCTCGGCCTGACGGATGAGGCCGAGGAGCGCGAGATCGAGCACGCTCTGGTCAAGCATGTCACCGAGTTTTTGCTGGAGCTGCGCGGGCTTTGCCTTTGTCGGCCGGCAGGTGCTGCTGGACGTGGGCGGGGAGGAATTCTTTATCGACCTGCTGTTCTATCACCTCAAGCTGCGCTGCTATGTGGTGATCGAGCTCAAGGCGGGCAAGTTCAAGCCCGAGCATCTGGGCCAACTGGGTTTTTATCTCACGGCGGTGGACCGGCAGGTCAAGACCGAGCAGGACAAGCCCACCATCGGCCTGTTGCTGTGCAAAAGCAAGAACAAGGTCGTGGCCGAATATGCCCTGGGTGACAAGTCGCAGCCGATGGGCGTGGCGGAGTACAAGCTGATCGAATCCCTGCCCGACGAACTGCAAACCAGCCTGCCCAGCATCGAGGCCATCGAGCAGGAGCTGGGTGGCATTAAAGATTGAAACGTATTCGCTTGCAGCGCTTGCCAATCAAGCGCAAGAAGCTATTGAATTTGAAGCATGAATGACCTGACGACCCCCGACCTGCTCACCCCCGAAGAAGAAGGCGACCAACTGGCCCTGGGCCAATACGCCCAGCGCGCTTATCTCGAATACGCGCTCAGCGTGGTCAAGGGCCGGGCGCTGCCCGACGTGGCCGATGGGCAAAAGCCCGTGCAGCGGCGCATCCTGTACGCGATGGAGCGTATGGGCCTGGGCTGGGGCGGGGCGGGGGGCAACGTGCCGGCGCGGCCGGTGAAGAGCGCGCGCGTGGTGGGCGATGTGCTGGGGCGCTTTCACCCGCACGGCGACAGCGCGGCGTATGACGCGCTGGTGCGCATGGCGCAGGACTTTTCGCAGCGCTATCCGCTGATCGACGGGCAGGGCAACTTCGGCAGCCGCGATGGCGATGGCGCCGCCGCCATGCGCTACACCGAGGCGCGCTTGGCCAAGATCACGCGCCTGCTGCTGGCCGAGATCGACCAGGGCACGGTGGACTTCGTGCCCAACTACGACGGCAGCACGGAGGAGCCGCGCCAACTGCCGGCGCGCCTGCCGTTCGCGCTGCTCAACGGCGCCAGCGGCATTGCCGTGGGCCTGGCCACCGAGATCCCCAGCCACAACCTGCGCGAGGTGGCCGATGCCTGCGTGGCGCTGGTCAAGAACGCCAGGCTCAGCGACGACGAGTTGTTCGCGCTGCTGCCGGGGCCGGACTATCCGGGCGGCGGGCAGATCATCAGCAGCGAGAGCGACATCCGCGCCGCCTACGAGAGCGGGCGCGGCAGCCTGAAGGTGCGCGCGCGCTGGCAGGTGGAGGACCTGGCCCGCGGGCAGTGGCAGATGGTGGTGACCGAGCTGCCGCCCGGCACCTCGGCGCAGAAGGTGCTGGAAGAGATCGAGGAGCTGACCAACCCCAAGGTCAAGGCCGGCAAGAAGGCGGTAACGCAGGAGCAGAACCAGCTCAAGGCCACGGTGCTGGCGGTGCTCGACGGCGTGCGCGACGAGTCGAGCAAGGACGCACCGGTGCGCCTGGTGTTCGAGCCCAAGAGCCGCACCATCGCCCCCGACGAGCTGGCCAACACGCTGCTGGTGCACACCAGCCTGGAAACGTCCAGCCCCATCAACCTGACCAGCATCGGCCTGGACGGGCGGCCGGTGCAGAAGTCGCTGCGGCAGATGCTGGTGGAGTGGGTCGATTTCCGCCAGCAGACCATCACGCGGCGCAGCCAGCACCGGCTGGCCAAGGTGCTCGACCGCATCCACATCCTCGAAGGGCGGCAACTGGTGCTGCTCAACATCGACGAGGTGATTGCCATCATCCGCCAGGCCGATGAGCCCAAGGCGGCGCTGATCGCGCGCTTCAACTTGAGCGAGCGCCAGGCTGACGACATCCTCGACATCCGCCTGCGGCAGCTGGCGCGGCTGGAGGCGATCAAGATCGAGCAGGAGCTGAGTGAGCTGCGCAAGGAGCAGGGCGGCCTGGAAGAGGTGCTGGGCAGCCCGGCCACGCTGCGCCGCTTGATGATCAAGGAGATCGAGCAGGATGCGAAGGAGTTTGCGGATGCGCGCCGCACGCTGATCCAGGCCGAGAAGAAGGCCGTGGCCGAGGTCAAGGTGCTGGACGAGCCGGTGACGGTGGTCGTCAGCGAAAAAGGCTGGGTGCGCGCGCGCCAAGGCCATGGGCACGATGCGGCGGGCTTTGCCTTCAAGTCGGGCGACGCGCTGTACGGCACCTTCGAGTGCCGCACCGTCGACCAACTGCTGGTCTTCGGCAGCAACGGCCGCGTGTACAGCGTGCCGGTGGCCAGCCTGCCGGGCGGGCGCGGCGACGGCCAGCCCATCACCACGCTGATCGAGCTGGAGGCGGGCACCGAGGTGCGGCATTACTTTGCCGGGCCCGAAAGCGCCGTGCTGCTGCTCTCGGGCTCGGGCGGCTACGGCTTTCTGGCGTCCGTGGCGCAGATGTGCGGGCGCAACCGGGGTGGCAAGGCGTTCCTCAGCCTGGGCGGCGACGAGCAGGTGTGCCGCCCCTCGCTGGTGGTGCTGGATTCCGAGTCAAAACCGGTGCTGGCCCTGGATGGACAAGCGCCAGCAGCTATCGGTGCGATAGCGGCCACGCATGTGGCCTGCGTCTCCGTGGGCGGGCGCCTCCTGAGTTTCGAGATCGGCGAGCTGCGCCAGATGGACAAGGGCGGCCGCGGCCTGATGCTGATGCAGCTGGACGCCAAGGACAGCCTGGCCGGCGCGGCCGCCTATGTGCGCAGCGTGCGCATCACCGGCGTGGGGCGCGGCGGCAAGCCGCGCGAGGAGGTGCTGGAAATCCGCAGCCTGAACAACGCCCGCGCCGCGCGTGGGCGCAAGGGCAAGGAAGGCAGCTTCGGCTTCAAGCCAAGCGACATCGTGCGGGTGCTGTGATGTGGGGCCAGGACGTTTCCGCGCTGGGCATGGCGATCATGGTCGTCACGGGGGCGGGTGCCTTCTGGCTGGGGCGCACGCTGTCGCGCCGCTGGCAGCAGCGCCGGCGCCGGCGCGAGGATGCCGCCGCGCGGGCGCAGGAAAGCCGCCAGGCACGGCGGGCGCGCGAGCGCGGCGAAAAGCGCGGGCGCTGAAGCCGCCTGCTCAGCCGCCGTGGGCCTGCGCGTGCGCGGCCATGGTGTCGATCGCCAGCGCCGAATGCGCGTAGGCGCCGCCGGCACGCATTTCGGCAGCCACCCAGATGGCTTCCATGATCTCGGCCTCGCTGGCGCCGGCCTTGAGCGCAGCCTCGGTGTGGCCGCGGATGCAGTAGGGGCACTGCGTGACGTGCGCCACGGCCACGGCGATCAGCTGCTTCATCTTGCCCGGCAGCGCGCCGTCGGCAAAGCACGCGGCGCTGAAGGCGCGGAAGGCTTCGAGTTGCTTGGGCGCCAGCTCGCGGCGCTTGCGTGCGATGTCGGCGTCGGCTTGCGGGTACATGCGGTTGCTCATGGCGGTGGGTCCGGGTGTTGTCAGGCCTTGGAGCGCTGCGCCGGCTGGTAATGGCCCGCCTCCACGCGGAAGGGGATCGACAGGCGGTTCCAGCCGTTGATGGCGATGACGGCCAGCGTCAGGTCGACCAGCTCCTTCTCGCTGAACTGCTGGCGTGCCTCGTCGTAGACCGCGTCGCTCACTTCCTGGTTCGTCAGCCGGGTCACGGCCTCGGCCCAGCCCAGGGCGGCGCGCTCGCGCGGGGTGTACATCCTGCCGGCCTCGCGCCAGGCGCCCAGCATGTACAGGCGCTGCTCGGTCTCGCCGGCGGCGCGCGCGTCCTTGGTGTGCATGTCCAGGCAAAAGGCGCAGCCGTTGATTTGCGACACGCGGGTCTTGACCAGCTCCAGCAGCGAATGCTCCAGGCCGCTGTTGCGGGCGTAGTTCTCCAGCCCCAGCATGGCCTTCAGGCCATCGGGGGCAGCTTGCTGGTAATTCAGCCGTTGGGTCATGGGTTTGTCCTTTCGCAGAATGTCAGCGCACGTCGCCCAGGCCGCCGGGATGCAGCAGGAATTCGCGCAGCGCGGCGGCGTTGTTCAGCCTTTCTTCATGCGACGAAAAGACCAGGGTGACCACGCCCTGGCGCGCGCGTTCGCGCAGCGCCTCGAAGCGCTCGGCATGGGGGCGCAGCTCGGCCGCGTAGCGGCGGCGAAACTCGTCCCAGCGCGTGGGCTCGTGGCCGTACCACTGGCGCAGCTCGGTGCTGGGCGACAGGTCTTTCTCCCACTCGGCCAGCGCCAGGTTTTCCTTCTTGATGCCGCGCGGCCACAGGCGGTCGATCAGGATGCGCGCGCCGTCCTCGGGCGCGGGCGCCTCGTAGGCGCGTTTGATGCGGACGTTGTGGGCGGGAATGGCCTTGGTCATGGCGTCGTCGATGGCTTCATCGCGAAGCGGTCAGGATACGCTGCGCCCGCGCCGTCAAGCGCTGTAGGGGTATTGGCGCGATCGGGCGGCGGGGCTGTGCTTGTATCGCCCGCTGCGCTATGATCGCGGCCACTCCGGGGTGCCCGCCGCAAGGCGAGCTGAGATGGCCATCGTGGCCGAACCCGTCAACTTGATCCGGTTAGTACCGGCGTAAGGATGAGCAGCGCACCCGGCGCCCGGCCCCCTCGACGAGGCCCGGCGCGGCAGGCGACCCGGAGCCCCCACCGAGGCAACCACCGGAGACCTGCCATGAACGCCCCTGAAAAGCTCGACCAACTGCTTGCCGTCACGCGCGCGCCCCTGCCCGCGTCCACCAAGGGCGCCATCGCCGGCAGCCGGCCGGACATCCGCGTGCCGGTGCGCGACGTGCGGCTCACCAACGGGCGCACCGTGTCTCTGTACGACACCTCGGGGCCTTACACCGACCCCATGGCCGACATCGACGTGCGCCGCGGCCTGGGCAGCGTGCGCGCGCCCTGGATCGCCGAGCGCGGCGACACCAAAAGCTACGCAGGCCGCCTGGCCCGCATCCTGGACGACGGCGGCAAGCGCGAAGGGCGCGATGCCGAGCGCATCGCGCAGCTGCGTGCCGAGGCCGCCGGCCTGCAGCGCCAGCCGCGCCGCGCAAGAAGCGGCGCCAACGTCACGCAGATGCACTACGCCCGGCGCGGCATCGTCACGCCCGAGATGGAATACGTCGCGCTGCGCGAAAACGGCCGCCGCGAATGGCTGGCCGACTACCTGAGCGATGCGCGGCGCGAGGCGCGCCGCCGCGGCAACCCGCTGGGCGCCACCATTCCCCAAGCCATCACCCCCGAGTTCGTGCGCGACGAGGTGGCGCGCGGCCGCGCCATCATCCCTGCCAACATCAACCACCCCGAGATCGAGCCGATGGCCATCGGGCGCAATTTCCGCGTCAAGATCAACGCCAACATCGGCAACAGCGCCGTCACCAGCAGCATCGAGGAGGAGGTGGAAAAGCTGGTGTGGTCGATCCGCTGGGGCGCGGACACGGTGATGGATCTGAGCACCGGCAAGAACATCCACACCACGCGCGACTGGATCGTGCGCAACTCGCCCGTGCCCATCGGCACCGTGCCGATCTACCAGGCGCTGGAAAAGGTGGGCGGCATTGCCGAAGACCTGACGTGGGACATCTTCCGCGACACGCTGATCGAGCAGGCCGAGCAGGGCGTGGACTACTTCACCATCCACGCCGGCGTGCGCCTGCCCTTCATCCACCTGACGGCCGAGCGCGTGACGGGCATCGTCAGCCGCGGTGGCTCGATCATGGCCAAATGGTGCATGGCGCACCACCAGGAGAGCTTTCTGTACACGCACTTCGAAGACATTTGCGAGATCATGAAGGCGTATGACGTGAGCTTCAGCCTGGGCGATGGCCTGCGCCCCGGCTGCGCGGCCGACGCCAACGACGAGGCGCAGTTTGCCGAGCTGCGCACCCTGGGCGAGCTGACGCAGCTGGCCTGGAAGCACGACGTGCAGACCATGATCGAAGGCCCCGGCCACGTGCCCCTGCACATGATCCAGGCCAACATGGACGAGCAGCTCAAGCACTGCCACGAGGCGCCGTTCTACACCCTGGGCCCGCTCACCATCGACATCGCGCCGGGCTACGACCACATCGCGTCGGCCATCGGCGCGGCCATGATCGGTTGGATGGGAACGGCCATGCTGTGCTACGTCACGCCCAAGGAGCACCTGGGCCTGCCCGACCGCGACGACGTCAAGCAGGGCATCATTGCCTACAAGATCGCCGCGCACGCGGCCGACGTGGCCAAGGGACACCCGGCGGCGCGGGCGCGCGACGACGCGATCAGCCACGCGCGCTTCGAGTTCCGCTGGGAAGACCAGTTCAACCTGGGGCTGGACCCGGAGACCGCGCGCGAATTTCACGACGAGACCCTGCCTAAGGACGCCGCCAAGACGGCGCACTTCTGCAGCATGTGCGGGCCCAAGTTCTGCTCGATGAAGATCACGCAGGAGGTGCGCGACTTTGCCGCCGCCAAGGGCTTGAACGAGGCCGACGCGCTGAAGGCGGGCATGGATGAAAAGGCCGGCGAGTTCGCCCGGCAGGGCGGCGAGTTGTACATCCCCATTCAGCCGGTGTGACATGGGGCCCGCCGTTCAATCCATCGGCATTGCCGGCGCCGGCCTGCTTGGCCGCCTGCTGGCCTGGCGCCTGGCCCGCGCCGGGCACGCGGTGCAGGTGTTCGACGCCGCCACCGGTCCGCAGCCGGTGTTTCGCAGCCAGGCGCCGGACGAAGGCTATGTGCCGACAGCGGCCGGCTTCACGGCCGCGGGCATGCTCAGCCCGATGGCCGAGCTGGACAACGCCGAGCCGGCCGTTGCCGCCCTGGGCTGGCGCTCGATCGTGCTGTGGCGGCAGATCGCGGCCGCGCTGCCCACGCCGCAGCCGCTGCTGTCGGTGCAGGGCAGCGTGCTGCTGGCGCACCGTGGCGACGCGGGGGCGGCGCAGCGCGTGCTGGACCGCCTGATGCACGCGGCGCAGTCGCCGCAATGGCCGCGCGAACATGGCGCGATCGAGCCCTTGTCGATGCAGGCGCTGCGTGAGCTGGAGCCGTCCATTCAGGGCCCCGCGCAGGCCTGGCTGCTTCCGGGCGAGGGCCACATCGACACCGTGGCGACCATGTTGGCCCTACAGGCCACGGCGCCGGGTGTGCGCTGGCATTGGGGCGCGCCGGTGGCGGGCGTGCAGGCGGATGAGGGCACAGGCGTGCTGCATCTGGCCGATGGGCGGGCCTTGAAGTTCGATGCCGTGATCGACGTGCGCGGGGTCGGCGCCCGGGGCTCTGCTTCCTTGCCCGAGGCTGCCATGCCCGTGCGCGGCGTGCGCGGCGAAGTCATCGGGCTGCACTGCCCGGGCCACGGCCTGACGCGCCAGCTGCGCCTGCTGCACCCACGCCACCGCGTCTACATCGTGCCGCGCTCGGCCGACCTGCTGATGGTGGGCGCCAGCGAGATCGAGAGCGAAGACCGTTCGCCCGTCAGCCTGCGCAGCGCGGTGGAGCTGATGGCCGCCGCGCACAGCGTGCTGCCTGTGCTGGCCGAGGCGCGCATCGTGCGCCTGGACGTGAACCTGCGCCCGGCCTTGCCCGACAACAACCCGCGCATCGAGCACGCGGGCCGCAGGCTGGCCATCAACGGGCTGTTCCGCCACGGCTGGCTGCTGGCGCCCGCGCTGGTGGAGCAGGCGCTGGCGCAGGCCGGCTGGGCGGCGCCAACCGGGGCGATGGCATGAGCGACGGTGCATCGCCTGCGCCGCCCGTGCAGATCACGCTGGATGGCGCGCCGCACGCCGTCACCCCGGGCACCACGCTGGCGCAGCTGGTCGAGGCGCTGGGCCACGCGCCGCAGGCCGTGGGCACGGCGGTCAACGCCGAATTCGTGCCGCGCGCGGCACGGCAAAATTGCGTGCTTCAGGCTGGCGATCAGGTGCTGCTGTTTCAGCCCATCGTCGGCGGGTAGGCACGATGGCAAGCAACTCAAAAAAACTCGGGGTGGGCGCGCTGACGGCGCTGGTGGTCGGCTCTATGGTGGGCGGGGGCATCTTCTCCATCCCGCAGAACACGGCGGCCAGCGCGGGCGTGGGGGCCACGGCGCTGGCCTGGCTGATCACCGGCATCGGCATGCTGGCGCTGGCCTTCGTGTTCCTCAGCCTGGCGCTGCGCCAGCCGCAGCTGGACTCGGGCATCTACGCCTATGCGCGCGCCAGCTTCGGGCCCTTCACCGGCTTCAGCTCGGCCTGGGGCTACTGGTTCATGGCGGTGCTGGGCAACGTGGGCTACTACGTGCTGCTGTTTTCCACCCTGGGCCACTACTGGCCGGTGTTTGGCGATGGCAACACCCGCACGGCGGTGGCCTGCGCCTCGGTCATGCTGTGGGGCACGCACGCGCTGGTGCTGCGCGGCGTGCGCGAGGCGGCGCGGATCAACCAGGTGACGACGGTGGCCAAGCTGGTGCCGCTGCTTTTGTTCGTGCTGCTGGTGGCGCTGGCGTTTCAGCCGCTGGTGTTCGGCGCCGACGTGTGGGGCCGCGCCAACCCCGCGCTGGGCGGCGTGCTGGAGCAGGTGCGCGGCATGATGCTGGTGACGGTGTGGGTGTTCATCGGCGTGGAGGGCGCCAGCGTGTATTCGGCCCACGCGGTGCGGCGGGTGGACGTGGGGCGCGCCACGCTGGCGGGTTTTCTGTTCGTGCTGGCGCTGCTGGTGGCGGTCAGCCTGCTGTCGATGGGCGTGATGGCGCAGCCCGAGCTGGCCGCGCTGAAAAACCCGTCCATGGCCCACGTGCTGGAGCGCGCGGTGGGCCCCTGGGGCGGCGTGTTGATCAGCGTGGGGCTGTTCATCTCGCTGTCGGGGGCGCTGCTGTCGTGGCTGATGCTGTCGGCCGAGACGCTGTACTCGGCGGCGCGCGACGGCTCGGCGCCCGCCTGGCTGGCGCGCGAGAACGCGCACGGCGCGCCGGCCGCCTCGCTGTGGCTGACCAGCGGCTCGGTGCAGTTCTTTTTGCTGGTGACCCTGGTCAGTGAATCGACCTATCTGTCGCTGGTCAACCTGGGCACGGCCATGATCCTGCTGCCCTACACCTGGGCGGCGGGGCACGCGCTGAACGTGGCGCTGCGCGGCGAATGCTACGCCCGGCACGAGAATGGGCACCGGCGGCGCGACGCCGCCATTTCGGTGCTGGCGCTGCTGTATGCGCTGTGGCTGGTGTATGCCGGCGGCATCAAATATTTGCTGCTGGGCTCGCTTTTGTACGCGCCGGGCGCGCTGCTGTATGCCTGGGCCCGGCGCGGGCACGGGCGGGCGGTGTTCTCGCCGCGCGAATGGGTGGGCTTCGGCCTGCTGGTGCTGGCCGCCGGGGTGGCGGCGCTGGGCCTGCGCGGCGGCTGGCTGAGCTTGTGATGGAGAGGGCGCGCCATGCTTGATACCGATTCCTGGGCGGTGGGCGACGTGCGCCTGTCCAGCCGCTTTCTGCTGGGCACGGCGGGCTATCCGTCGCCCCAGGTGCTGGCCGATGCGATGGCTGCGTCGGGCGCGCAGGTGGTCACCGTGGGCCTCAGGCGCCAGTTGGCCGCGGGCGGCGACAACGGCTTTGTCGACATCATCCGCCACGCCATGCGGCAGCACGGCGCGCGCCTGCTGCCCAACACCGCCGGCTGCACCAGCGCGCGCGAGGCGGTGCAACTGGCCCACATGG
Source organism: Burkholderiaceae bacterium (assembly GCA_024235995.1). Classification (NCBI taxonomy): domain Bacteria; kingdom Pseudomonadati; phylum Pseudomonadota; class Betaproteobacteria; order Burkholderiales; family Burkholderiaceae; species Burkholderiaceae bacterium. The sequence goes on along the minus strand of JACKLI010000001.1, from coordinate 2,643,131 downwards.
CGCGCGAGCTGTACGGCACGCCCTGGGTCAAGCTGGAGGTGGTGGGCGACGAATACACGCTGCAGCCCGACCCGCTGGAGCTGGTGCAGGCGGCGCGGCAACTGGCGCGCGACGGCTTCACGGTGTTCCCGTACTGCACCGACGACCTGGTCACGTGCAAGCGCCTGCTGGACGCCGGCTGCCCGCTGCTGATGCCCTGGGGCGCACCCATCGGCTCGGGCCAGGGCCTGCTCAACCCCTTTGCGCTGCGTTTGCTGCGCGAGCGTTTGCCGGACGTGGTGCTGATCGTGGACGCCGGCATCGGCGCGCCCAGCCACGCGGCGCAGGCGCTGGAGATGGGCTTTGACGCGGTGCTGCTCAACAGCGCCGTCAGCCAGTCGCCCGACCCGGTGCGCATGGCCGGCGCCTTCAGGCAGGCCATCGAGGCCGGGCGCGCCGCGTACCGCGCCGGGGTGATGGCGCGGCAGGATTTTGCCGTCGCCACCACGCCGGTGACGGGCAACCCGCTGTTGATCGGATAAGGCCGTGGCCAGCATGAAGCAAGCGCAGGATGCTCCTGAAAAAGAAGCGATGCCGATCGTCTGGAGCATTGCCGGCAACGACAGTGGCGGCGGCGCCGGCCTGAGCGCCGATGCGCGCGCCGCGCAGGCCTTTGGCGTGCACCTGTGCCCGGTGGTGGCCGCCGTCACGGCGCAGAACTCGCGGGCGGTGACGCGCATCGAGCCGGTGCCGCCGGACGTGCTGGACGCGCAACTGGCCGCGCTGGCCGACGACATGCCGCCCGCGGCCATCAAGACCGGGCTGCTGGGTAGCGCCGGCAACATCGCCGTGCTGGCGCGCTGGGTGGACCGCCTGCGCCAGCGCGCGCCGCTGGCCCTAGTGATCGACTCGGTGCTGGGCGCCAGCACCGGCGCGGCGTTTGCCGGCGATGCGGTGGTGCAGGCGTATCGCGATCTGCTGCTGCCACGCGCCACGGTGCTGACGCCCAACGAGCGCGAGGCGCGGCGGCTGGTGGGCAGCGGTGCATCCATCCCCATGCTGGCCCAGGCCCTGCAGGCGGCAGGCGCCGGTGCCATCGCCATCACCGGCGGCGACAGCACGCACGCACCGGGTTGGGCGCTGGACTGGATCGACACCCCCCACGCCCGCGGCTGGCTGGCCCTGCCGCGCATCGCCACGCCGCATACCCACGGGACAGGCTGCACCTTTGCCAGCAGCGCGGCCTGCGCGCTGGCGCTGGGCTTCGTGCCGGCCGACGCGCTGGTGCTGGCCAAGATGGCGACGGCGCATGCCATTGCCCACGGCCATGCGGCCGGGCAGGGCGCGGGGCCGGTGCTGGCGCAGGCCGGCTTTGGCGCGCGGCCCGAGCGGCTGCCCCTGATGTCCTGGGGTGAGAACTTCGATTTTGATAGCTGTTCGCGCTTGCTGGATGCTGGCGATAGACCTAATTCGTTTGAAAAAAGCGGCATCGGCCTGTACGCCATCGTGGACAGCGCCGAGCGCGTGCGCCAGGCGGTGCAGGCTGGTGTGAAGACGGTGCAGTTGCGCATCAAGGCGCCCGGCGCGCCCGACGCCGCGTTGCGCGCATCGATCGCGCAGGCCCTGGATGCCTGCCGGGAAGCGGGCGCCACCCTGGTCGTCAACGACCACTGGCGCTTGGCGGCCGAGCTGGGCGCCCCCGCCGCGCACCTGGGCCAGGAAGACCTGTTGGCGCTGGGCGACGCGGGCCGCGCCGCGCTGGCCGCCAGCGGCCTGCGGCTGGGCATCAGCAGCCACAGCCTGTGGGAGCTGTGCCGCGCGCGCGCGCTGGCGCCGTGGTACGCGGCCTGCGGGCCGGTCTGGCCCACGCTGACCAAGGCCATGCCCTGGCGGCCACAGGGCCTGGACAACCTGGCCTGGTGGGTGCGCATGGCCGGCGCGCCGGTGGTGGCCATCGGCGGCATCCTGCGGCCCGATCAGGCCACGCAGGCGGCGCAATGCGGTGCGGCGGGCGTGTGCGTGGTGCGCGGCCTGGGGGCCCAGCCCGCGCAAAGCGTGCCCGGCTGGCAGGCGGCGCTGGCGGCAGGCCACGGTTTGCCGCGCCTGCCCGTGCCGGCGCTGCCCCATCCATCACTCTTGAGTCGATAGCATGGCGCGCTTGCTGCATGGGCGCCAGAGCCTTTTTTGATCATGAAAACCATTGAATTCACCCACCAGTACGTGCGCGTGCTCACCATCGCCGGCAGCGACAGCGGCGGCGGCGCGGGCATCCAGGCCGACCTGAAAACCTTCGCCGCGCTGGGCTGCTACGGCATGAGCGCCATCACCGCGCTGACGGCGCAGAACACCCGGGGCGTCACCGCCATTCACGCCGCGCCGGCGGATTTTCTGGCCGCGCAGATCGACGCCGTGCTGGGCGACATCGGCGCGCACGCGGTCAAGATCGGCATGCTGCACGCGAGCGAAACCGTGCGCACGGTGGCCGCCGCCATCGACCGCCACGCGCTGCGCGCCGTGGTGCTCGACCCGGTGATGGTGTCGGCCACCGGCGCGCCGCTGATCGAGCCGCCCGCCGTGCAGGCGCTGGTCAATGATCTGTTTCCCCGCGCCAGCATCGTCACCCCCAACCTGGACGAGGCCGCGCTGCTGCTGGGCCGTCCCATCGCCAGCGCCGCCGACCTGGAGCCCGCCGCCCAGGCCTTGCTGGGGCAGGGCGCGCGCGCCGTGCTGCTCAAGGGCGGGCACCTGCCGGGCGACGAGGTGCTGGACGTGCTGGCCATCGCCGGCCAGCCGCCGCAGCGCCTGACGGATGCGCGCATCGCCACGCGCAACCTGCACGGCGCGGGCTGCACGCTGTCGTCGGCCATCGCCGCGCACTTGGCGCTGGGGCTGGACCTGGGCGCCGCCGTGCGCGCCGCCCGCGCCTACGTGCGGCAGGCGCTGCAAGAAGGAGCAAAGGTGCGCACCGGCCACGGCGTGGGGCCGCTGGACCATGGTTTTGCGCCGGTGGCGGCGCGCCGTCTGCCTTTGTGAGCTTTCGCCATGCTGTGCTTTCACACCTCCGAGCAGGCCCTGCATGCGCCCGAGAGCGAGTTCTTTCGCGGCCAGCGCGTGCCTTGCTTCGAGAATCCCAGCCGCGCGCGCTTCGTCGAAGACGCGCTGCGCGCCGCCGGCCACCCGCTGCGCCCGCCCGGCGTCGACAGCCGCGCCGTGCTGAGCCAGGTGCACGCGCCGCGCTACCTCGATTTTTTGCGCACCGCCTGGGCGCAGTGGCTGGCGCTGGACGGTGCCAACGCCGCCGTGCAGCCCTTTCCCAGCGTGTGGCCGGTGCGCACGCTGCGCAGCGACGTGGAGCCGGCCAACTTCATTGCCCGCCTGGGCCTGTATTCGATGGACAACGGCAGCCCGCTGGCCGCGGGCACCTGGGCGGCGGCCAAGGCCGCGGCCGATGCCGCCGCCAGCGCCGCGCAGGCCCTGCAGGCGGGCGAGCGCGCCGCCTTCTGCGCCACCCGCCCGCCCGGCCACCACGCGGGGCCTGACTTCATGGGCGGCTACTGCTTCATCAACAACGCCGCCGTCTGCGCGCAGGCCCTGCGCCACGGCGGCGCGGCGCGCGTGGCCGTGCTGGACGTGGACTACCACCACGGCAACGGCACGCAGGCCATTTTTTACGACCGCGCCGACGTGCTGTTTTGCAGCATCCACGGCGACCCGCGCACCGAATACCCCTTCTACCTGGGCCATGCCGACGAGACTGGCGCGGCGGCGGGGCAGGGCTTCAACCTCAACCTGCCGCTGCCGGCCCGCGCGGGCGTGGCCGACTGGTTTGCCGCGCTGGAGCAGGCCTTGGCGCGCATCGCCCGCCACGGCGCCGACGCGCTGGTGGTGTCGCTGGGCCTGGACACCTTCGCGGGCGACCCCATCAGCACCTTCCAACTGCAAACGCCGGACTTCACCCGCCTGGGCCAGCGCCTGGCGCGCGCGGGCCTGCCCACCGCCTTCATCCTGGAGGGCGGCTACGCGGCAGCCGAGCTGGGGTGCAACGCCGCCGCCGTGCTAGCCGGCTTCGAGTTGTGAGCAACATCGAGCAGGTCGACACGGTCGTCATTGGCGCCGGAGTCGTTGGCCTGGCCCTGGGCGCCGGCCGGGCGCGAGGTACCAGTGCGCGCAACAGCGAGGTCATCCATGCCGGCATCTATTGCCCGGCCGGCTTGTTCAAGGCGCGGCTGTGCGTGCAGGGAGCGGCATGCCCTACCACGATGTGGCTGAGCCATGCGGAAGGGCGCGCCGGTGGTCACCGGCCACGGCGTGGGAGCGCTGAACCACGGCTTTGCGCCGTATGCGCCGCGCTGGTGTGCGTCTTCGCTGGTGCCGGCTCACCGCGAGCGTGACCAGCTGGTCGGCTGGCGCCGCATCGCCCATGCCGCAGCACCCCCCAGGGCGGCCAGAAGCAGCGCCAGCCCACCCATTCCGAGCGTCGGCACGGCCTGGGCCACGGAAACGGCGGCAGGCCGAGGCACCAGAATGGCGATGCCGTTGTAGTCGGCCCGCTGGTTGGTGTTGGTGTACACCCGCTCCGAGCCGTCCGTATCCAGGCGGTTGGAAGTGACCGAGAAGTTCCCGATGCCCGCCGGGTTGGTGATGCGCACCAGCGCCATGGCCACGTTGTTGTCGCTGCCGAAGGTGCGCCAGGACAAGGCCGGGCTGCCCGATCCCGATACCGTCAGGCTGGGCGTGTGGGCCAGCACCTCGAACCGCGTGCCCGGCTGCGCGGAAGCCCAGGCCCAGCGCACGTATTTGAGACCGCTGTTGGCCGTGCCCAGTGCCTCGCCGCCGACGTAGAGCATCAACTCCTTCGGCAACTGGGCCGCGGTGACGGTGTAGGTGGTGACGATATCGCTGCCGTCCGGCTCGGACTGGCCGTTGTTGACCCGGAACAAAGGGGTGCCCGTGATGCCGTAGCCCGCGTTGGCGTACACCGGGGCGCTGTAGAAATCGCCGACCGTCGAGGGCGCGGACTCCAGGCCGCCCGGGCTCCCCACGGCGATGGTGCCGGCGCCGAACTCGGACGACCAGGGGTCGCTGGAAATGCTGTCGGTTCCGGTCGCGGCAGAGGGCCAGGCGACCAGTTCGTAATCGGTGCCCGACAGGGTGTAGCGCGTCTGCGCGGCGGCGCCGAGGCTGGCCAAGGCCAACACCGCGCCACCCAGTGCCCGGGCCCAACGCGGTGAGAATGAAAAAAGTGTCATGGCGCGATATCTCCCTCCAGAAAATTTTCAACTTGCAATTGATTATTACCATTATTTCATATCCCGATTCCGGGACGTCATGACTTGCGCTTTTTCACGGGGCTCGTTTACTGTGGAATCATGAAAAATTGGCTCTCCGGAATAACTTGTGGAACAGGTGACCATGCAGTATCCTCCTGAGTCGGATTTTCGTGTGGAAAGGAAACCAAGTGAAACTGCATCCTAAGACCGCCGCCCTTGTGGACCGGTTCGCCGCAGCTCTGAAGGAAAAACTCGCCGCCGCAGAGGAGAAGTACGGCTACTCCGACGGGTGGGCGACTGACGACTGGATGGGCGAGTGTCGCAAGGAACTGCGGAAGCACGTTGCAAAAGGGGACCCACTGGATGTGGCGGCCTACTGCGCATTCCTGTGGCATCACGGCGAGGCGACCACCGGCCCATGTCCGCACGCAGACTACTGCAACGAGACGGGCTCCTGCGCGAACGGATGCGATGACCGGATGCCTCGGCTGACGGACCAAGATGTGGCCGACTGCTTGGGTCGGTCGTTCGATGCGGCGGGGAATATCCTGCCCAGCACCTTCGCACGCGAGGTTCTCCGGGCGGCTCAAGTCTTGGTCCGAGAGAAGTGAATTGACTGCCTTTTTCTTCATCTGCGCAGCCCTGTACTGCGCGTGGTTCATCCTGAGGTTCCTGCTATGAACGAGAATTACGAGGGCGCGCTGGCCAAGATTGACGCTGCAAGGAAACTGGCCCGGCAGACGATGGCGAAGCATGGCAAAGAGGAGGTGTGCGACCCGCCAATGGGCATCGACACGCCCCAGAGGCCGGCGCTGCCGGCTTGGCAGGACGTGTTGGGCGCTGCCGAGCAGCTCGTCCGGCAGAAGCCCGCCTTCCCCAAGTACATCAAGGGCACGGTCTTGGAGAACGATGTGCCGGTGTGGATTGCCACCTTCACCCAGCAAATGCTGGTGCGCGAGCTGTCTCGCATCCGGGCTGTCATCGCTTCCGACCGCTGTGACGGTGATACCGACTACGCAGCGGGAGCCAACGCCGCCCGAGCCAAGTACCTCGCCGCCATTGACAAGCGGTGACCCCATCCACACGACAATCCGGGGATGACGGACATCCTCGACCTGAAGGGCTGGACGGTGCTGGGTCGCACCGAGGAGGACGGGGCGGACGTGCTGGAGGCGGAGTACCCGCTGCCCATGCCTACCGCCTGCCCAAAGTGCGGCACCCTCGACTGCATCTACCGGCACGGCACCAAAGCTACTACTTACGTCGACATTCCGATGCGCGGGAAGCCGGCCAAGCTGCGGGCGAAGGTCCAGCGATACCGGTGCACCTCCTGCAAGGAGACCTTCCTGCAGCCGCTGGGCGGCATCTTGGAGGGCCGGCGCATGACGGAGCGCTGCGCCACCTACATCAAGGCCCACAGCCTGCGGGACACCTTCACCCGCATCGCGGAGAACGTGGGGTGCGACGACAAGACGGTCCGGACGCTGGGGGCGGAGTACATGGCCGAACTGGAGGCCAGCCACCGGCCGGAGATGCCAGACTGGCTGGGCATCGACGAGACCCAAATCGACGGGAAGATGCGCTGCGTCCTGACGGACATCGGGGAGCGCCGCATCCTCGACATGCTGCCGGACCGGGACAAGGCGACCTTGGCGGGGTGGCTGCACCGGTTCAAGGACCGGCACTGGGTCAAGGGCGTGGCCATCGACATGTGGCGGCCGTACCGGGACGTGTCGCACCAGATGTTCCCTGGCCGACCGGTGGTCATCGACAAGTTCCACGTCGTCCGCATGGCGAACTACTGCATGGAGCGGGTCCGCATCCGGCTCCAGAAGCAGCGCAAGGCTGGCGAGCGGCGCCTGTGGCTCCAGTCCAAGGCGATGCTGAACATGCGGTACGCCAAGCTGGCCGAGAAGGGCCGGTTCAATCTGGACATGTGGCTGGCCAACGAGCCCGAGCTGGCCGCCGCCTACGGGCTGAAAGAGGCGTTCTACAACATCTACGACCTGCCCAAGGCGCAGGCCGTGGCGGCCTTCGACGCCTTCCCGGGGACCATCCCAGCCAGCCTGAAGGCGGACTTCAAGACTCTCACGACCGCCATGAAGAACTGGCGGACGGAGATTCTGGCGTACTTCGACCACCCCATCACCAACGCCTACACCGAGGCGCTGAACGGGGTCGCCAAGACCATCAACCGGCAGGGCCGGGGGTACACCTTCGAGGTGCTGCGCGCCCGTCTCCTGTACGGCAAGGGGCCGCTGGAGCCGTGGCGGCTGGCGACCGTCTACCCTGCCAACCCCACCCAGTTGCAGCTCCTGAAGCGGGAACAGGGCAACCGGTGCCAGAGCTGCGGCTGCGAGCTGGGACGGACCAAGGACGACAAGGCGAACGTGGTCGTTCTGGTGCGCGGCAACACCCGCCGGCAGCAGCTCATTTGCGGGCTGTGCAACGTCGGTTTCCACACGGAGGCACTCAATCACCGGAAGCCTCCTTCAACACAGAAATCCGGATAGCCGAAAAATTTTGCAGCTCCTGAACGGTTCGCGCCGAAAAAAGCCGGCCGCGGGCGCGGGCCGGTGTTGGGGCGGGCAAACCAATTGCGCGAAAGACGGGCGGGGTGATGATCGAACGAGTCGATTGCGTCGTTGTCGGCGCCGGAGTCGTCGGCCTGGCGGTGGCCCGCGCCCTGGCGCTGGCCGGGCGCGAGGTGCTGGTGCTGGAGGCCGAGGACAGCTTCGGCACCCAGACCAGCGCGCGCAACAGTGAGGTCATCCATGCCGGCATCTACTACCCGGCCGGCTCGCTCAAGGCGCGGCTGTGCGTGCAGGGGCGCGACCTGCTTTACGCCTACTGCGCCGAGCGCGGCATCGCCCACCGGCGCTGCGGCAAGCTCATCGTGGCCGCCAGCGCGGCGCAAGAGCAGGAGCTGCGCGCCATCCAGGCGCGCGCCGCCGCCAACGGCGTGGCCGACCTGCAATGGCTGGGCGGCGATCAGGCCCGCGCCCTGGAGCCGCAACTGCAATGCCAGGCGGCTCTGCATTCGCCCTCCACCGGCATCATCGACAGCCACGGCCTGATGCTGGCGCTGCTGGGCGACGTGCAGAACGCGGGCGGCCTGCTGGTTACGCATTCAAAGGTAAAAAGCCTTGTTGCCCGCGACAAACATGCGCAAGGCACTATCATTATTGAAGTTGCCGGCGCCGATGGCGACACCACCCTGGCGGCGCGCCAGGTGGTCAATGCCGCCGGCCTGGGCGCCATCGCGCTCACGCACCGCACGCAGGGCCTACCCGCAGCCTGCCGCCCGCCGCTGCCCACGCGCTGGGCCAGGGGCAGCTACTTCACCCTGGCGGGCCGGGCGCCGTTTGCGCGCCTGATCTACCCCGTGGTCGAGCGCGACTCGGCCAGCCTGGGCGTGCACCTCACGCTGGATCTGGGCGAGCAGGCCCGGTTCGGCCCCGACGTGCAGTGGGTGGCTTCGCCCGACGATCTGCAGGTCGACCCCGCGCGCGCCGCCGCGTTTGCCGCCGAGGTACGCCGCTACTGGCCCGGCCTGCCCGACGGCGCCCTGCAAGCGGGCTACGCCGGCATGCGCCCCAAGCTGACGGGCCCCGGCGAGCCGGCGGCGGACTTCGTCATCCAGGGCCCGCGCGAGCATGGCGTGCCGGGCCTGGTCAACCTGCTGGGCATCGAGTCGCCGGGCCTCACCAGTTGTCTGGCCATTGCCGATGAGGTGTTGATGCGGCTGGACTGAACCGTCCTTGAAGTTGGCCGTCGGAATGACTAGACTTGTGTGTAAGGAGCTACACATGGCAACCAACCTCGCCCTCGATCCCGATCTGCTGGAGCAGGCTTTCCGCGTCAGTGGCGAGCCGTCCAAGAAGGCGGCCGTCACGCGCGCCTTGCACGAGTTCATCGCCCGGCGCGAGCAGCGGCGCGTGGCCGAGCTGTTCGGCACGCTGCTCTGGGACGATGCGTTCGACTACAAGGCCGAGCGCACCCGCAAGCCGGCCGCAAAGAGATGAGCCTGCTGGTGGACACCAGCGTCTGGTCGCTGGCGCTGCGGCGCGACGCCGAGCAGGGCGAGCCGCAGGTGGCGGTCTTGCGCGCCGCCCTGTTGGGCGCGCAACAGGTGTTCACCACGGGGCTGGTCCTGCAGGAGTTGCTGCAAGGCTTTTCGGGCCCCAAGGCGCGTGATGCCTTGATCGAACGCTTCGCCGCGTTGGCGCTGCTGCAGCCCGACCGCGGCGACCACATCGACGCCGCCGACCTGCGCAACCGCTGCCGGCGCAAAGGCGTGCAGGTCGGCACCATCGACGCGCTGCTGATCCAGCTGTGCCGCCGGTACGAGCTGACCCTGCTGACGACCGACCGCGATTTCGAGGCGGCCCGGCGCCACGTCGATTTCGGGCTCTGGCAGGCAGCCTAGGACGCCGCTCACCCGCGCAGCGCAGCGCCCCGGGCGATGTAGGCCGCCATCTCCTCGCGCGGCACCATGCTGCCGCCGGTGGCCCAGGCGATGTGGGTGGCGCCGGCCAGTCGGTCCGCGTCAAGGCCGGCGTGGCGCAAGCCGTCCGCGTGGGCCAGCACCCGGACCGGGCCCACGAAGCCCGCCGCCGCCGACGGCTCGATGTCGATCGCCTCGCTGTCGTGCAGCATCGAGAGGGCGCGAAACAGCGTGTCGTCGTCCACCGTGAAGCAGCCGTCGATCAGGTGCGCCATGCGCCGGCCGACGAAGCCCGAGGCTCGCCCCACGGCCAGCCCGTCGGCGGCGGTGACGTTGTCGATGCCGAAGTCCTGCACGCTCAATGCGTCGTGGCGCCCGGTGTAAAGGCCCAGCAGCATGCACGGCGCGTGCGTGGGCTCGGCAAAAAAGCAGTGCACGTGGTCGCCAAACACCGTCTTTAGGCCAAAGGCCACGCCGCCCGGCCCGCCGCCCACGCCGCAGGGCAGGTACACCAGCAGCGGGTGATCGGCGTCCACGCGTACGTCCAGCGCCTGCAACTGCCCGGCCAGGCGCCGGCCAGCCACCGCGTAGCCCAGAAACAGGCTGACCGAGTTCTCGTCGTCGACGAAGTAGGTGGATGGGTCGCCCGCCGCCTCGGCGCGGCCCTGGGCCACGGCCACCGAATAGTCGCTGTCGTACTCGAACACCCGCACGCCGTGGGCGCGCAGGCGCTCCTTCTTCCAGGGCCGCGCGTCGCTGGACATGTGCACGCTGGCCTGAAAACCCAGCTGCGCGCTCATGATGCCGATCGACAGGCCCAGGTTGCCGGTGGAGCCGACGGCCACCTTGTGGCGGCCGAGAAACGCGCGCACGCGCGGCGAGGCGAACTGCCGGTAGTCGCCCTGCGGATCGATCAGGCCGGCGGCCAGCGCCAGGTCCTCGGCGTGCTTGAGCACCTCGTAGATGCCGCCGCGCGCCTTGATCGATCCGCTGACCGGCAGCTCGCTGTCGAGCTTGACCCACAGTTGCCCCGGGATGGGGGCGCCGCCGGCCTGCCCCAGCAGCCGCTGCATGGCGGGCACGGCCACCAGGGGCGATTCGATGATGCCGCCGCTGGAGCGCGTGGCCGGGAACACCTCGGCCAGATAGGGCGCGAAGCGGCGCAGCCGGTCGGCCGCGGCGTCGATGTCGGCCACCGTCAGCCCTACCCCGGGCAGGGCCTGGGCGGCGGGCTGCACGGTGGGGTTGAACCAGCTCAGCTCCTTCAGCGCCCGTAGCTCGCGCAGCAGCGGAAATTCGTGCAGCCAGGTGTTCAGGCTCTTGCCGGCGATCAGATGGGTCATGGTGGTGGCGGGTGAGGCAGGGGGCAAAAGCCTCGATTTTGAACGCGCTGAGGCCAATGCGCGTTCCGTTGATCGAAGTCAGATTGTGGTCTTTCACGCTTGCCTAAGGTACCCGGTTTGCGCCCGTCCCCGAGACCGTTGCCGTGACCGCCACTGCCAGCCCGCCTGCCGAATCCCCCCGCACCGCCCCCGAACTGGTCTGCCCGGCAGGCAGCCTGCCGGCGCTCAAGACCGCCATCGACCACGGTGCCGACTGCGTCTACCTGGGCCTGCGCGACGCCACCAACGCGCGCAACTTCGCCGGCCTGAACTTCGACGAGGCCGCCATCCAGACCGGCATCGCCTACGCCCACCAGCGCGGGCGCAAGGTGCTGATGGCGCTCAACACCTACCCGCAGGCCAGCAACCCGGCGCCCTGGCGCTCGGCGCTGGACCGCGCCAGCGCCTGGGGCGTGGACGCGGTGATCCTGGCCGACCCCGGGCTGATGCGCTACGCGGTGGACAAGCACCCCGCGCTGCGCCTGCACCTGTCGGTGCAGGGCTCGGCCACCAACGCCGACGCCATCAACCTGTACCACGCGCAGTTCAACATCCAGCGCGCCGTGCTGCCGCGCGTGCTGTCGCTGGAGCAGGTCAAGCAGGTGGTGCAGCGCACCCCGGTGGAGATCGAAGTCTTTGGCTTCGGCAGCCTGTGCGTGATGGTGGAGGGGCGCTGCGCGCTGTCGTCCTACGCCACGGGCGAGTCGCCCAACACGCACGGCGTGTGTTCGCCGGCCAAACACGTGCGCTGGCAGGAAACGCCGCAGGGGCTGGAATCGCGCCTGAACGGTGTGCTGATCGACCGCTACGGCCCGGGCGAAAACGCCGGTTATCCCACGCTGTGCAAAGGCCGCTTCGACGTGGGCGCCGAGAGCCAGTACTACGCGCTGGAAGAACCCACCAGCCTGAACACGCTGGAGCTGCTGCCCCAACTGGTGAAGATGGGCGTGCGCGCCTTCAAGATCGAGGGCCGCCAGCGCAGCCCGGCCTACGTGGGTCAGGTGACCCAGGTGTGGCGCGAGGCCATCGACCACTGCATGGCGCAGGGCCATCTGTACGCCCCCAAGACCGCCTGGATGGCCAGCCTGGACCAGGTGGCCGAAGGCCAGCAGCACACGCTGGGGGCCTACCACCGTCCCTGGAAATGACGTGCAACCCCCTGAGCCGCTGCGCGGCTTCCCCCTTCTCTCTACGCGCTTCGCGCTATGGGAAGGGGGACGACGCCAGCGCGGCGGGGCGGCCCTTGCGCGGCGTCCGCTGGCCTGTGGCGCGCCCCTTTCATGCGGTTTGGGTGGCGCGTAGCGCAATGAAATATCAGAGAGCAGCATGATGAAATTAGCCTTGGGTCCGCTGCAGTACTACTGGCACCGCGACACCGTTTTCGAGTTCTACCAGGCCATGGCCGAAAGCGCCGTGGACATCGTCTACCTGGGCGAGGCCGTGTGCTCGCGCCGCCACGAGCTGCGCCAGAGCGACTGGCTGGACATCGCGCGCATGTTGCAGGGCGCCGGCAAGCAGGCCGTGATGTCCACCATGGTGCTGCTCGAATCCACCAGCGACGTGGCCGACATGCACAAGATCGTGCGCGATGAAGAATTCCTCGTCGAGGCGGGCGACATGGGCGCCGTGCACAACCTGGCCGGCAAGCGGCCCTTCGTGGCCGGCCCGCAGCTCAACATCTTCAACGCCGACACCCTGGCCTGGATGCATGGCCTGGGCGCCAGCCGCTGGGTCATGCCGCTGGAGATGCGCCAGTCCGACCTGGCCGTGCTGCTGCAAAGCAAGCCCGCGGGCCTGCAGACCGAGGTGTTTGCCTACGGCCGCATGCCGCTGGCGTTCTCGGCGCGGTGCTTCACGGCGCGCCACTACAACCTGCCCAAGGACGACTGCGGCTTTCGCTGCATCGAGCACCCCGACGGCCAGCTGCTGCAAACGCGCGAGAAGGAGTCCTTTCTCGTCATCAACGGCATCCAGACCCAGTCGGCGCGCGTGCACAACCTGATTGGCGACATCCCCGCGCTGCGCGCCGCGGGCGTGGACATCCTGCGCCTGTCGCCGCAGTCGCAGCACATGGACCAGATCGTTGCCGCCTTCGACACCGCTCGCCGCGCCGAGCAGCCCGACCCCGCCGCGCTGGCCGCCATGCGCCTCTTCATGCCCGAGGCCCCGTGCAACGGCTACTGGCACGGCAAACCGGGGCTGGACCTGATCGAAACGGCCGCTGCCTGAACCCCGAGGAAAACAACCCATATGACCGCCACCGCTCCCGCCCCCATCACCGTGCCGCGCCCCGTGGGCGCCGTGCTGGCGCGCCTGCCGGCCTATCCCGGCTCGATGCTGCTGGTGGCCGCCCTCAACCTGGCGCTGGCCAGGCAGTTGCCGCAGGATGTGAAAGACATTCTGCAAGGCAAGCGTCTGGCGATTCGCGTGCGCGACGCGCGCGTGGCGTTCGACTTCCGTTGGAACGGCCAGCGCTTCACGCCCAGCGCGCCGCAGGCCCAGACCGACCTGGCCATCAGCGCCAACGCGCAGGACTTTTTGTTGCTGGCCCAGCGCAGGCAAGACCCGGACACGCTGTTCTTCAACCGCCGCCTGGTGATGGAGGGTGACACCGAGCTCGGCCTGGTGGTGAAGAACGCGCTGGATGCGCTGGAGCTGCCCGTGCTCGACCCGCGTGAATGGTCGCCGCGTGCGGTGCTGGGCCGCTGGGCGCCGGGGTTGTTTGCGCGCTTCGCTCGCCCATGAGCGCCGCACCGCGCCGCATCATCGTCGGCATCTCGGGCGCCAGCGGCGCGGTGTACGGCGTCGAGCTGCTGCGCGCGCTGCGCGGCCTGCCGCAGATCGAGTCGCACCTGGTGGTCACGGGCAGCGGCTGGCTCACGCTGCAGCACGAGCTGGGCCTGGGCCGCGCCGACGTGCACGCGCTGGCCGACGTGGCGCACGATATCGGCAGTGTGGGCGCCTCCATCGCCAGCGGCTCGTTCGGCGCGCAGGCCATGGTGGTGGCGCCGTGCTCCATGCATACGCTGGCGGCCGTGGCCCACGGCCTGGCCGACAACCTGCTCACCCGCGCCGCCGACGTGATGCTGAAAGAGCGCCGCCCGCTGGTGCTGCTGGCGCGCGAGACACCGCTGCACCTGGGGCACCTGCGCAACATGGTGGCCGCCACCGAGATGGGCGCCATCGTCTGCCCTCCTGTGCCCGCCTTCTACCAGCGCCCGCAAAGCGTGCAAGACATCGTGCGGCACAGCGTGGCGCGTGCACTCGATCTGCTGGGCATTGACAACGATCTGGCTCCGCGTTGGCAAGGTCTGTGACAGCCATGCCCGACCGCGACCTGCGCGACTTTCTGACCCGACTGGAGGACGCGGGCGAGCTGCGCCGCATCCGGCACGCCGTCTCTCCGCACCTGGAAATGACGGCCCTCAGCGACCGCGTGCTGCGCGCCGGCGGCCCGGCGCTGCTGTTCGAAAACCCCACGGGCCACACCATGCCTGTGCTGACCAACCTGTTCGGCACGCCCGGGCGCGTGGCGCGGGCGCTGGGCGTGGCGGGGCTGGCCGACATCCGCGCCTTTGGCGAGGTGCTGGCGCAACTGAAAGAGCCCGAGCCCCCGCGCGGCATGAAAGAGCTGTGGGGCCGGCGCGATCTCATCAAGACCCTGTGGAGCATGGCGCCCGCCGTGCTGCGCCATCCGCCGTGCCAGCAGATCGTGGAGGAGGGCGGCGACGTGGACCTGAGCCGCCTGCCCATCCAGCATTGCTGGCCCGGCGACGTGGCGCCGCTCGTCACCTGGGGCTTGACCATCACGCGCGGCCTCCAAATGACGCGGCAAAACCTGGGCATCTATCGCCAGCAGGTCATCGGCAAGAACCAGCTCATCATGCGCTGGCTGGCGCACCGCGGCGGCGCGCTGGACTTTGCCGAGCATGGCCGGCAAAACCCCGGCCAGCCCTATCCGGTGGCCGTTGCCATCGGGGCCGACCCGGCCACCCTTCTGGGCGCTGTGACGCCCGTGCCCGACAGCCTGTCTGAGTATCAATTTGCCGGCCTGCTGCGCGGCGCGCGCACCGAAGTGGCCCCCGCCATCGGCGTGCCGCTGCAGGTGCCGGCCCACGCCGAGATCGTGCTCGAAGGCCACATCCAGCCCGATGCCGCGCACCCCAGCGGCTGGCAGCACGCGCTGGAAGGGCCGTATGGCGACCACACCGGCTACTACAACGAGCGCGCCGAGTTCCCGGTGTTCACCGTCGAGCGCATCACGCGGCGCGAAGGCGCCATCTACCACAGTACCTACACCGGCAAGCCGCCCGACGAGCCCGCCATGCTGGGCCTGGCGCTCAACGAGCTGTTCGTGCCGCTGCTGCAGCGCGCCTTCCCCGAAATCATCGACTTCTACCTGCCGCCCGAGGCCTGCAGCTACCGCATGGCCGTGGTGCGCATCCGCAAGGCCTACGCCGGCCACGCGCGGCGTGTGATGATGGGCGTGTGGAGCCACCTGCGACAGTTCCTGTACACCAAGTTCATCGTGGTGGTGGACGAGGACGTGGACGCGCGCGATTGGAAGGAAGTGATCTGGGCCATGAGCACGCGAATGGACCCGGCGCGCGACACCCTGCTGATCGAGCACACGCCCATCGACTACCTGGACTTTGCCTCGCCCGTGGCCGGCCTGGGCAGCAAGATGGGGTTGGACGCCACCAACAAGTGGCCCGGCGAAACCCAGCGCGAATGGGGGCGTCCCATGGCCATGGACGGTGACGTCAGCACCCGCATGAATGCGCTGGCGGATGCGCTGGGCTTGTAGGCATCAAGTCCGTGCGTGCCCGCGCAGCGCCTGTGCCACCTCATGCACCAGCGCCGGGCCTTTGTAGATCAGGCCGGTGTAGATCTGCACAGCATCGGCGCCGGCCTCGATCTTGGCCACGGCGTCGGCGCCACTCAGAATGCCGCCCACGCCGATGATCGGGAAGTCCTTGCCCAGCGCGGCGCGCAACTGGCGGATCACGCGGTTGCTGGCTTCGCGCACCGGCGCGCCCGACAGGCCGCCGGCTTCGCCCGCGTGCGGCAGGCCCTGCACCGCATCGCGCGCCAGCGTGGTGTTGGTGGCGATCACGCCTTCGATGGCGTGCTGGCGCAGCGCGTCGGCAATGGCCTGCACCTGCGATTCATCCAGGTCGGGCGCGATCTTCAAGAACAGCGGCACGTGCTTGCCGTGCTCGGCGGCCAGCTCGCCCTGGCGGGACTTGAGCGCGGCCAGCAGCGCGTGCAGCGCGGCGTCGCTCTGCAGCTCGCGCAGGTTCTTGGTGTTGGGGCTGGAGATGTTGACCGTGACGTAGTCGGCCCAGGGGTATACGCCGGCCAGGCCCGTCAGGTAGTCGTCGGTGGCGCGCTCGATGGGCGTGGCCGCGTTCTTGCCGATGTTCAGGCCAAGAATCAGGCGCTGGCCCGCATCAGATGTGCGCGAGGTGCTATTGAAACGAGAGTTATTGACGTTGGCGACGAAGGCCTGCAGGCCCTCGTTGTTGAAGCCCATGCGGTTGATCAGCGCCTGGCGCGCCGGCAGGCGGAACATGCGCGGTTTGGGGTTGCCCGGCTGCGCCAGCGGGGTGACGGTGCCCACCTCGACAAAGCCAAAGCCCATGGCGGCCAGGCCGTCGATGGCACGGGCGTTCTTGTCCAGCCCGGCGGCCAGGCCCACGCGGTTGGGCAGGCGCAGGCCGGCCAGCGTGACGGGGTCGCTCATGCGCGGGTTGCACCAGGCCCATTGCAGGGGCGTGCCGGCGCCGCGCGCCAGCAGGGCGATGGTGTGCTCGTGTGCGGTCTCGGGGTCGAGGCTGAACAAGAAGGGCCGGGTCAGGCCGTAGGGCAGCAGGGCCATTGGATAATTTGGGTCGATTCAAAACAGCCGGAAATTGTCGCAAATGACGCAGGACGAACTCAAAGCCATGGTGGGGCGCGCCGCGCTGCAGTACGTGGAGGCGGGCCAGATCGTGGGTGTGGGCACGGGCTCCACGGTCAATCACTTCATCGATGCGCTGGCGACGATGAAGGAGCGCATCCCTGGCGCGGTGTCGTCGTCCGAGGTATCCACCGCCCGGCTGAAGGCCGCCGGCATCCCCGTGTTCGACTGCAATGCCGTGGGCGAGCTGGCGGTGTACATCGACGGCGCCGACGAGATCGACGGCCAGGGCTGCATGATCAAGGGTGGCGGCGCGGCGCTCACGCGCGAGAAGATCGTGGCGGCGCAGGCGCGGCGCTTCGTCTGCATCGCCGACGAGAGCAAGCAGGTCCAGGTGCTGGGGCGCTTTCCGCTGCCGGTGGAGGTGATCCCCATGGCCGCGCAGCGCATCGTGCGCCAGTTCGCGGCCATGAAAGGGCAGGCCGCGCTGCGCCTGAAGGACGGCGTGCCGCTGGTGACCGACAACGGCCAGCACATCCTGGACGTGCGCGGCCTGCAGATCACCGACCCGCTGGGTTTCGAGAGCGAAGTCAACCAGTGGCCCGGCGTGGTCACCGTGGGCGTGTTCGCGCACCAGCGGGCGCAGGTGTGCCTGCTGGGCACGGCGCAGGGCGTGCAGACCCTGCGGTTCACGTCCCGAACAGGCGGATGACCCCATAGACGCCGATCAGCCTCTGCACCGCGAAGGCCGTCAAGCGCAGCAGGGATGACGGCATGAGGGAGTCTCCTTGGGTGATGTGGGGCGGGTGGCCCGAAGACCATCGCCAGACGGGCAGGCGGCAGGTGTGACATTTGGTTGCCATTGGCACGCGCGCTTCATCGGCCCGAAACGGGGCCCCTCTACTGTCGGGCCTGGCACCCAGGAGCGTGCCATACGAAAACAAGCAACAGGAGACTCATCATGCGAACGATCCACGGAAGACTCGACCGCCTGCCGCTTGCCGGGCGATCTGCCACGTGCGCTGCCGGCGCGCTGCTGCTGACGCTGGGCCTGGGCGCCTGTGGCGGGGGCTCGGACGATACCCCGGCGCCGGCCCCATCGCCTGCGCCTGCGCCGGCTCCAGCGCCTGCACCGGCTCCGGCTCCAGTTCCAGCAGGCCCCGACCTGGCCACGCGCACTAGCGCCGCGTCGGCCACGGCGCAAGGCAGCGCCAACGCCTGCGCGCCGATCCAGCCTTTCTACTGGGAGATCGGTGACGTGGGCGGGCGCCTGGCGTCGGGCTCGGTGCCTGCGGCGGGCGGCCAACCGGCCTACACCGGTTCGACCGTGATGGCCATCGCCTCGGCCTCCAAGTGGCTGTACGGCGCCTACGTGGTGCAGCTGCGGCAGGGGCAGCTTACGGACAGCGACATCAAGTTCCTGACGTTCCGCAGCGGCTACACCAGCTTCTCGCGCTGCCTGCCGGGGCAGACGGTGGATGCCTGCGTGGCCTATCAGAACAACGGCGTGTATTCGGCCCGCACGGACGGCTATTTCTCCTATGGCGGCGGCCACATGGAAAAGCACGCCAGCCTGACCGGCCTGGGCCCGGCCGACAACACGGGCCTGGCGGCGGCGCTGCAGGGTCAGCTGGGCAGCGACATCGCGCTCACCTACACCCAGCCGCAGCTGGCCGGCGGCGTGGCCACCAGCGCTGACAACTACGCGGTCTTCCTGCGCAAGATCCTGGTGGGCCAGTTGCTGATGCAGGCGGCGCTGGGCACGCACGCGGTATGCACCAACCCCAGCACCTGCGCGCAGGCGCTGAACGCGCCGGTGCCGGCCAGCGAGAGCTATCACTACTCGATCGGCCACTGGGTGGAGGACGACCCCGCCAACGGCGACGGTGCGTTCAGCAGCGCGGGGGCCTTCGGCTTCTACCCCTGGATCGACGCCAGCAAGAGCTGGTACGGCATCGTGGCGCGCAAGGACAGCAGCCGCATCACCGACCCGGACAACCCCGATGCGGCGGGGCACGGCTTCGACTCGCTGCAGTGCGGGCGGCTGATCCGCGCCGCGTGGATGGATGGCGTGGCGCGTTGAGCGCGCCAGTGCGGGGCGATCAGCCCTCGCCCGAGCCGTGCCGCATGGCGTCCTGCTGCTCGCGCATGCGCACGCACTGCGGGTGGCTGCCCATGCCGGGCTTGTCGCACTCGGTCTGCATGCAGTAGCCCTTGGCCACGAAGCTCTTGTCCGCGCACAGCTCGCGTGGCGGGGCGGGCCGGGGCGCAAGCACCGGCGCCGGGGCAGGGGGCTCGGGCGCTTGCTGCACCACCACCGGGGCCGGCGGCGGTGCGGGCGCGGGTTCGGGGCTGGCCTTGGCGGGCCGCCGGCGCGGCGGCGGCTTGGCGGTGGGGACGGCATCGGCCGTGCCGGCCGCGTGGGCCGAGCTGGCGGAACTGGCCACGGACATGGCACTGGACTGGGTTTGCAACTGCTCCAGGGCCGCGGCAGCCTGAGCGAGCGCGGCCGATTCGGGGGCTGGGGCAAGCTCGGGCGCCGATGCGCTGGGCATGGCCTGGGCTGCGGCCAGCGCGGGCGCCGGGGTGGCGGCGGGCGCGGATGGATCGGCGCGGCCGCCCCACGGCCTCAGAAAGAGGCCCAGGCCGGCCAGCACGGCGATCAGCACGGCGGCACCCAGCAGCACCCGCCGGCCGCGCGGGGCTTCGGGCTGGGCCTTGGGGCGGTGCTTGCGCCGACGCTTGCGGGGTTCCAGGGCGGCGGGCTCGGTCATGGCGCTCAAGGGCACCATCTGGTGCGCGCACTTGAGGCAGAACTTGGCGGAGTCGCGATTTTCAGCGCCGCACTGGGGGCAGATCCGGGACATGCGTGCAGGGGGCGGCGACGGTGGCGGTGCCGGGCGTGGGTGATTTGATTCAAAGTGTAAAGGTTTTGCGGATTGGAGCAAGGGCGGCGTGCAAACGGGCGCCCGGCCTGCACCGACTCGCGGATACTCGCGTCCCATCATGAGTGCCCCCAAGCCCGAGTCCCTCGATCGCGTGCAACGCGGCCTGCGCCAGCTCGGCCCGGGCCTGATCACCGGCGCGGCGGACGACGACCCCAGCGGCATCGCCACCTATTCGCAGGCCGGCGCGCAGTACGGCATGAACATGCTGTGGACGGTGGTACTGGCGCTGCCGCTGATGGTGGCCATCCAGATGGTGAGCGCGCGCATCGGCTACGTCACGGGGCGCGGCCTGTCGGAGAACATGCGCGCCGCCTACCCGCGCTGGGTGGTGCAGGTGTGCGTGGGCCTGCTGGTGATGGCCAACACGCTCAACCTGTCGGCCGACATCGCCGCCATGGGCGAGGCGCTGCGCCTGCTGGTGGGCGGCTCGGCGCACATCTACGCCGTCACCTTCGGGCTGCTGTGCCTGGTGCTGCAGGTGTTCCTGCCGTATGAGCGCTACGTGCGCTGGCTCAAGTGGCTCACGCTGTCGCTGTTCGCCTACGTGGCGGTGGTGCTCACCCTGCGCATCGACTGGGTGGCGGTGGCGCGGGCCGTGGTGTGGCCGCAACTGACGACGGACCATCAGGTGTTCCTGACCGTGGTGGCGGTGCTGGGCACCACCATCAGCCCCTACCTGTTCTTCTGGCAGGCCAGCCAGGAGGTGGAGGACAAGAAGCCCGGCGTGCACAGCGCCGAGGAGGTGCGGTTTCACCTGCGGCGCATCCGCACCGACACGGTGATCGGCATGGGCTTCTCGGAGCTGGTGGCGTTCTGCATCATGCTGGGCACCGCCGCCACGCTGTACGCCGCCGGCGTGCGCGACGTCGAGACCGCCGCGCAGGCGGCCGAGGCGCTGCGGCCGGTGGCGGGCGACTTCGCCTTCCTGGTGTTCGGCCTGGGCATCATCGGCACCGGCATGCTGGCGGTGCCGGTGCTGGCGGGCTCGGCCGCCTATGCCGTGGCGGGCGCCGCGGGCTGGCATGGCAGCCTGTCGCAAACGCTGCGGCGCGGCGAGGGACGGGGCTTCTACAGCGTGATCGCGGCGTCCACCGTGGGCGGGGTGATCCTGTGCTTCACGCCCACCACGGCGATCGAGGAGCTGTTCTGGTCGGCCGTCATCAACGGCGTGGTGGCCGTGCCCATCATGGCGGTGCTGATGCGCCTGGCCAGCCGCCCCGACGTGATGGGCGAGCACGTCATCGGCCGGCGCGTGCGCTGGCTGGGCTGGCTGGCCACCGCGTGCATGGCGCTGCCGGTGATCGGGCTGGCGCTGACCTGGAAATCCTGAGCCCGCTCAGGCGGGCACGCCGGGCGGGGCCTGCAGGCGCGCAATCAGCGCGTGCTCGGCCGGGCCCTCCACCGGAATCCACACGTGCAGCGGGTTGCCCGGCGCCACGGCGATGGCCTGGCCTTCGGCGTTTTTCATGGTCGTGAGCTGCACGGTTCGGTTGCCGGCGGGGTGGATGATCTCGATCCAGTCGCCCACGGCAAAGCGGTTCTTGGTCTCCACCTCGGCCCAGCCGTCCGCCACTGCCTTCACCTCGCCGACGAACTGGCTGCGCGTGGCCACCGAGTGCCCGGTTTCGTAGTTCTGGTAGTTCTGCGCCGGGCGGCGCTCCAGAAAGCCGCTGGTGTAGCCGCGGTTGGCCAGGCCTTCCAGCTCGGTGATCAGCTCGGGGTTGAAGGGGCGGCCGGCCACCGCATCGTCGATGGCGCGGCGGTACACCTGCGCGGTGCGCGCCACGTAGTACTGGCTCTTGGTGCGGCCCTCGATCTTCAGCGAATCCACGCCGATCCGGGCGAGCTTTTCCACCAGCTCGACCGCGCGCAGGTCCTTGCTGTTCATGATGTAGGTGCCGTGCTCGTCCTCCATGATGGGCATCAGCTGGCCGGGGCGGCCTTCTTCCTCGATCAGGTACACCTTGTCGGCGGCGGGGTGGCGTGTGGGTCTTCCCGATCCGGCCTCGTCGGCGCGCTCCTGCTCGGCGCCGAAGGAAAAGCCCTGCAACTGCTCGCCGCGCGCCAGCGCCTCGCCGGTGTTGGGGTCCACGTCCGCGTCTTGCGTCTTGTAGTTCCAGCGGCAGGCGTTGGTGCAGGTGCCCTGGTTGGGGTCGCGCCGGTTGAAGTAGCCCGACAGCAGGCAGCGCCCCGAGTAGGCGATGCACAGCGCGCCGTGCACGAACACCTCCAGCTCCATATCGGGGCACTCCTGGCGGATCTGCTCCACCTCGGCCAGGCTCAGCTCGCGCGAGAGAATGATGCGCGCCACGCCCACGCGCTGCCAGAACTTCACCGCCGCCCAGTTGGTGGTGTTGGCCTGCACGCTGAGGTGGATCGGCACGTGCGGCCACTTCTCGCGCACCTGCATGATCAGGCCTGCGTCGGCCATGATCAGCGCGTCGGGCGCAAGCGCGATCACCGGCTCCAGGTCGCGCAGGTAGGTGCGCAGCTTGTCGTTGTGCGCCAGCAGGTTGCTGGTGACGAAGAACTTTTTGCCGCGCGCATGCGCCTCGGCAATGCCCTGCTGCAGGGCCTCCAGTCGAAACTCGTTGTTGCGCGCGCGCAGGCTGTAGCGCGGCTGGCCGGCGTACACCGCGTCGGCGCCGAAGTCGTAGGCGGCGCGCATCTTGTCCAGGCTGCCGGCGGGCAGCAGCAATTCGGGGGCTCGGGCTGTCATGGCGGCGTATTGTCCCTGCTTCGTGGTTTTTTCGCCGCAGACGGCGGCTGCGCTTGACTCGCCTCAAGCCGCGCGGCCCAGGGCGGGGCTATGGTGAAAGCAAGCCGAATTTCCAACTGTGATGCAAGGAGAAGCACCATGATCCGTGATGTCGAAGGCGACATTCTTTTGAGCGACGCGCAACTGATCGCGCACGGCATTGCCACGCACGAGCCGTTCGATTCGGGGCTGGCGCTGGCGCTGCGCGAGCGCTTTCCCTCCCTGGTGCGCGACTACCGCCACGCCATGCACGCCAAGGAGCCCCGCACGGGCGAAATATGGCTTTGGCGCGGCATCAATGAAGACGGCAGCACGCGCGCCATCGTCAACCTGCTCACGCAGGGCATGCAAAGCCAGGCCAAGTCGGCGCGGCCCACCAAGGCCAGCACCGAGGACGTCAACCAGGTGCTGCGGGCGCTGGCCAAACTGGTGCAGGAGGAGGGCATCCGCAGCATCGCGCTGCCGCGCCTGGCCACGGGTGTGGGCGGGCTCAACTGGGCCGACGTCAAGCCGCTGATTCGCCAGCATCTGGGCGAGCTGGGCGTCCCGGTGCTGGTCTACGAGGTCTACCGCAAGGACCAGAAAGCCGACGAGAGGCTGGCCGCCTGACACCCGGCAGCACGCCGCGCGCCGCTGTACCATCGCGGCCTTTCATTCACATCGAACGAACGACATGAAAAAGGCTGCGATTGCGCTCATTGCCCTCGGCGCGCTGGGCGCCGCCCAGGCGGCCGGCGGCCTCAAGGCGGGCCTGTGGGAAACGCGCCCCATCCGCATGACGATGGACGGCAAGGACATGCTGCCGCAAATGCGCCAGGCCGACGAGCAGATGCGCGCCATGCTGGCCAAGATGACGCCCGAGCAGCGCAGGCAGGTGGGCGGGGCGCTGGCCAACCGGGGCACCGAGCCGCTGACGCAACGCCTGTGCATCAGCCCCGAGATGGCGGCGCGCGAGCAGCCCCTGGTGCCGCGCCCGGCCGGCGCCGACTGCGAGCCGCCCAGGATCGAGCGCGAGGGCAACCGCACCCGCTTCGAGCTGGCCTGCAAGCCGCGCGGCGGCGGCACAATGACGGGCAAGGGCGAAACCACGGTGGCCGGCGATCGGGTCACCACCCGCCTGGACACCACCCGCACCGACAAGGCCGGCGCGCGCCAGACGTCGGCCACCGAAACCCAGATGAAGTGGCTGGGCGCCGATTGCGGCGCCGTCAAGCCGCTCGATCAGCTCGCACGCCAGGCGGCGGCCGCGGCCGCCAGCGCGCCGCGCGCGCCCGCAGCGCGCAAGTGAACGGCGCGCGCGGCACCCGCCGATAACTATCTTTATCATAGCTGCTGGCGCTTGATCCATGCGGGCTATGGTCCCATTTGATTCCGAAATGACCGGAGTTTGACCTTTCCGCCGGCAAGCGCAATCGGGCGCTGCCACAATGGTGCAATACCTCCGCTGCCGCGGTCCGTCCACCCCCGAAGGAGCAAACCATGGCCCATACTCCAAGCCCGCACGCCTTCGCCGCCACCCGCAAGTCGTTCAAGACCGCCTCCGGCAAGACCGGGCAGTTCTACTCGCTGCCGGCGCTGGCGCGCGAGTTTCCCAACGTCAAGCGGCTGCCGCACTCGATCCGCATCGTGCTGGAGTCGGTGCTGCGCCACTGCGACGGCCGCAAGATCACGCGCGAGCACGTCGAGCAGCTGGCCAACTGGCGGCCCAACGCCGCGCGCACCGAGGAGATTCCCTTCACCGTGGCGCGCGTGCTGCTGCAGGACTTCACCGGCGTGCCGCTGCTGGTGGACCTGGCGGCCATGCGCGCGGCAGCCCGGCAGGTGGGCAAGGACCCGGCCAGGGTCGAGCCGCTGGTGCCGGTCGACCTGGTGGTGGACCACTCGGTGATGGTGGACTACTACGGCGTCAAGAACGCGCTGCAGCAGAACATGAAGCTGGAGTTCCAGCGCAACCACGAGCGCTACCAGTTCATGAAGTGGGGCATGCAGGCCTTCGACACCTTCCGCGTGGTGCCGCCGGGCTTCGGCATCTGCCACCAGGTCAACCTGGAGTATCTGACCAAGGGCGTGCACAGGACGGCGGACGGCCTGGTCTACCCCGACTCGCTGGTGGGCACCGACAGCCACACCACCATGATCAACGGCGTGGGCGTGGTGGGCTGGGGCGTGGGCGGCATCGAGGCCGAGGCCGCCATGCTGGGCCAGCCGATGTACTTCCTGACGCCGGACGTGGTGGGCTTCGAGCTGAAGGGCCGCCTGCGCGAGGGCTGCACCGCCACCGACCTGGTGCTGACGGTGACCGAAATCCTGCGCCAGCACAAGGTGGTGGGCAAGTTCGTCGAATACTTCGGCGAAGGCACGGCCTCGCTGTCGGTGCCCGACCGCGCCACCCTCGGCAACATGTCGCCCGAGTACGGCGCCACCATGGGGCTGTTTCCGGTCGACGAGCGCACCATCGAATACTTCGAGGGCACGGGCCGCACCAAGGCCGAGCGCGAGGTGTTCGAGGCCTACTTCCGCGCCCAGGGCCTGTTCGGCGCCGCGCGCGCGGGCGAGGTCGATTACTCGCAGGTCATCACGCTGGATTTGGGCGACGTCACGCCCAGCATCGCCGGCCCGCGCCGCCCGCAGGACCGCATCGAGCTGGGCCGCGCGGCCGAGCGCTTCCAGGCGCTGTTCAGCACGCCGATGGAGCAGGGCGGCTTCAGCCGGCCCGCGCAGGCGCTGGACGAGCGCGTGCGCCTGCACGCCGGCGACGCGGGGCCCGACGCCGTCGAGGCCGAGGCGGCCTCTGCCGGCTGCGCCCGCAACGTGGTCGAGATGAGCGGCAACAAGCCGGTCGGCCAGACGCACGCGACGCGCAACCGCGACAGCGACTATTCCATCGGCAACGGCGACGTGCTGATCGCCGCCATCACCAGCTGCACCAACACCAGCAACCCCAGCGTGATGCTGGCCGCCGGCCTGCTGGCCAAGAAGGCGGTTCAGGCGGGGCTGAAGGTGTCGCGCCACATCAAGACCTCGCTGGCGCCGGGTTCGCGCATCGTCACCGAATACCTGACCGAAACCGGCCTGCTGCCCTACCTCGAGAAACTGGGCTTCACCGTGGCCGCCTACGGCTGCACCACCTGCATCGGCAACGCGGGCGACCTGGCGCCGGAGATCAACCAGGCCATCCTGGACCATGAGCTGGTGTGCGCATCCGTGCTGTCGGGCAACCGCAACTTCGAGGCGCGCATCCACCCCAACCTGAAGGCCAATTTCCTGATGAGCCCGCCGCTGGTGGTCGCCTACGCCATTGCCGGCAGCGTGCGCGTCGACCTGATGACGCAGCCCGTGGGCAAGGGCAAGGGCGGCCGCGACGTGTACCTGGGCGACATCTGGCCCACCAGCGACGAGGTGCAAAAGCTGCTGAAGTACGCCATGAAGGGCAAGGCCTTCCGCGAGAACTACGCCAAGATCGCCACCGAGCCGGGCAAGCTGTGGCAGGCCATTGCGGGCGTCACGGGGCAGGTCTACGACTGGCCGACCAGCACCTACATCGCCCAGCCGCCGTTCTTCGAGGACTTCGTGCGCAACCAGGGGCGCACCGACGCCGGCGCGGCGGGGGCGGGCGAGCGCTTTTCGGTGCGCGGCGCGCGCATCATGGCGCTGTTCGGCGACTCGGTCACCACCGACCACATCTCGCCGGCCGGCCGCATCAAGGACAGCTCGCCCGCCGGGCAGTGGCTGCAGGCGCACGGCGTGGCCAAGCAGGACTTCAACAGCTACGGCTCGCGCCGCGGCCAGCACGAGGTGATGATGCGCGGCACCTTCGCCAACGTGCGCATCAAGAACCTGATGATCCCGCCCAAGGCCGACGGCAGCCGCGAGGAGGGCGGCCTGACGCTGGCGCAACCCTCGGGCCAAAAGAAATACATCTTCGACGCCGCCATGGACTACATGCAGGCCGGCACGCCCACGGTCATCTTCGCGGGCGAGGAATACGGCACCGGCTCGAGCCGCGACTGGGCCGCCAAGGGCACGCAGCTGCTGGGCATCAAGGCCGTGGTGGCGCGCAGCTTCGAGCGCATCCACCGCAGCAACCTGGTCGGCATGGGCGTGCTGCCGCTGCAGTTCAAGAGCGGCCAGTCGTGGGGCAGCCTGGGCCTGAAGGGCGACGAGCGGGTCGACATCGAGCTGCCGGCCGAGCTGAGGCCCCAGGGCGAGGCGCGCCTGCTCATCCAGCGGGCCGACGGGTCGCGCCAGGAGGCCAGGTTGACGCTGCGCATCGACACCCCGATCGAAGTCGACTACTTCCGCGCCGGCGGCATCCTGCCCTACGTGCTGGAGCAGTTGCTGGCCTGAGCGCCTGAAAAGTCTGTCCGGCATGGGAGGGGATCGGCCTTGAGCGCACCGCAGCAATTGCTGGTGGCCGGCGGCGGCATCGGTGCCATGGCTGCCGCCTGCGCCGTGGCGCGCGCCGGCTGGCAGGTGCGCGTGTTCGAGCGCACGCCGGTGTTCGCCGAGGTGGGCGCCGGGCTGCAACTGGGCCCCAACGTCACGCGCATCCTGCATGCCTGGGGCCAGCAGGACGCCTTGCGCGCCGTGGCGGCCTACCCGCGGCGCTTGGTGGTGCGCAACGCCGAGTCCGGCGCCGAGCTGGGCGAGCTGCCGCTGGGCGAACGCGCTCTGCAGCGCTACGGCGCGCCCTACGTCACGGTGCACCGGGCCGACCTGCATGCCCTGCTGCTGGCCCTGGCCCAGGCCACGGGCGAGGTGCAGATCCGCCTGGGCCAGACCTTGACGCGCTTTCAGGACGACGGCGCCGCGGTGTGCGTGCGCACCGGCGGCGGCAGCGAGGTGGAGGGTGACGCGCTGCTGGGCGCCGATGGCCTGCTGAGCGCCGTGCGCCAGCAGCTGCTGGGCGACGGCCCGCCCCAGCCCGTGGGCGACCTGGCCTATCGCGCCATGCTGCGCATGGACGCGCTGCCGCCCGCCTGGCATGCCAACGAGGTGACGGTGTGGATGGGCACCGACCTGCACCTGGTGCACTACCCGGTGCGCGCCGGCGCGGCCCTGAACGTGGTGGCCATCCTGCGCCACGCGGCGCCCCGGGCGCCGGCCGGGCGCGACGACGACGCCGTGCCGTCCGGCGAGCTGGCCCGCGCGCTGGGCAGCCTGGGCGTCGTCTGCGCGCCGCTGCGCGAGCTGGTGGAGGCGGCCACGGGGGCCAGCCTCAACCCGCAGACCTGGCGCCGCTGGGTGCTGGCCGCGCGCGCGCCGGTCGATGGGGCCGACGAGCTGGCGCGTGGGCGCGTGGCGCTGCTGGGCGACGCGGCCCACCCCATGCGCCCCTACATGGCGCAGGGCGCCGGCATGGCGATCGAGGACGCGGCCGAGCTGGCGCGGTCGCTGGCCATGACGGCGGTGGACGTGCCCACCCGCCTGCGCCGCTATGCGCAGGCGCGCTGGCAGCGCGTGGCGCGGGTGCAGGCGCGCTCCATGCGCAACGGCGAGATCTTTCATGCCCGCGGGCTGGTGCGGGTGGGGCGCGACGCCTCGATCCGCCTGCTGGGCGAGCGCGTGCTGGACGTGCCCTGGCTGTATTCGCGCTGAGCCGCGCACGGCCGCCTGGAGCAGCGCCTAAACTCGGCGCATGAGCTCGACCACACCCGCCAAACCCGCCATCTTCGTTGCGCGCCGCATCTTCCCCGAGGTGATCGAGAAGCTGTCCGCGCAACTGGACGTCAGCACCAACCAGGCCGACGACACGCTTTCACCCGACGAGCTGATCGCCCGCCTGCAGGGCAAGCGCGGCGTCTTCACCGCGGGCGGCGATCGCATCGACGCGCGCCTGCTGGCCGCCTGCCCCGACCTGCGCATCTGCGCCAACATGGCCGTGGGCTACAACAACTTCGACCTGCCGGCCATGACGGCGGCCGGCGTGCTGGCCACCAACGCCCCCGACGTGCTGACCGAAACCACCGCCGATGGCGGCTTTGCGCTGCTGATGGCCGCCGCGCGCCGCATCACCGAGGGCGAGCATTACCTGCGCGCCGGCCGCTGGCAGCGCTGGTCCTACGACATGCTGGTGGGCCAGGACGTGCATGGCGCCACCCTGGGCATCCTGGGCATGGGCCGCATCGGCCAGGCCATTGCGCGGCGCGGCGCGCTGGGCTTCGGCATGAAGGTGCTCTATCACAACCGCACCCGCCTGCCGACCGCGGAAGAAGCGGCCGTGCAGGCCGAATACGTCGGCAAGGACGATTTGCTGCGCCGCGCCGACCACGTGATGGTGGTGCTGCCCCTGACAGCCGAGACGCGCCACTGCATCGGCGCGGCCGAGCTGGCGCTGATGAAGCCCACGGCCACCCTGGTCAACATCGGCCGCGGCGGCGTGGTGGACGACGCCGCGCTGGCGCAGGCGCTGCGTGCCGGGCGCATCGCGGCGGCCGGGCTGGACGTGTTCGAGGGCGAGCCCCAGGTCCACCCCGAGCTGCTGGCCTGCACCAACGTGGCCCTCACGCCGCACATCGCCAGCGCCAGCCTGCCCACGCGCCTAGCCATGGCCCACCTGGCGGCCGACAACCTGATCGGCTATCTGACGCAGGGCAGGGCGCTGACGCCGCTGAACCCCGAGGTGATGAAGGGCTGACCTAGCCTCAACCCGCCTCGCGCCGCAGCGCCGGGAACAGGATCACGTCGCGGATGCTGGCGCTGTCGGTCAGCAGCATCATCAGGCGGTCGATGCCCACGCCGCAGCCGCCGGTGGGCGGCATGCCGTATTCGAGCGCGCGCACGAAGTCGTGGTCGTAGAACATGGCTTCCTCGTCGCCCGCATCCTTGGCGCTGGCCTGCGCGGCGAAGCGCGCGGCCTGGTCCTCGGCGTCGTTCAGCTCGCTGAAGCCGTTGGCCATCTCGCGTCCGGTGATGTACAGCTCGAAGCGCTCGGTCACCTCGGGGCGCGTGTCGTTGGCGCGCGCCAGCGGGCTGATCTCGGTGGGGTGCTCCATGATGAAGGTGGGCTGCCACAGCTTTTCCTCCACCACCTCCTCGAAGTACAGCACCTGCAGGCTGGCCAGGCTGCGAGCACTCAGCTTGTCCTTGGCTTCCGAGAGGCCCAGCTTCTTCAGCCGCTCGATCAGCGCGGCGGCGTCATCCACGCCGGCGCCGATGTCGGTGTGCGCGGCAATCGCCTCGCGGATGGTCAGGCGCGCGAAGGGCTGGGCCAGGTCGACCGGCTTGCCCTGGTACCTGAGCTGCAGCGAGCCGGTGGCGCGCTGGGCGCTGTCGCGCAGCAGCGCTTCGGTGAAGTCCATCAGGTCCTGGTAGTTCCAGTATGCGGCGTAGAACTCCATCATGGTGAACTCGGGGTTGTGCCGCACGCTGATGCCTTCGTTGCGAAAGCTGCGGTTGATCTCGAACACGCGCTCGAAGCCGCCGACGATCAGGCGCTTCAGGTACAGCTCGGGCGCGATGCGCAGGAACATCTGCTGGTCGAGCGCGTTGTGGTGCGTGACGAAGGGCTTGGCGTTGGCCCCGCCCGGAATGGGGTGAAGCATGGGCGTTTCCACCTCCATGAAGCCGGCGCCGGTCATGAAGGCGCGCATGGCCGCCAGGGTCTGGCTGCGCAGGGCAAAGCGGGCGCGGGCGGCCTCGTCCATGATCAGGTCGACGTAGCGCTGGCGGTACTTCAGCTCCTGGTCCTGCATGCCGTGGAACTTGTCGGGCAGCGGGCGCAGGCTCTTGGTCAGCAGGCGCACCGACGTGGCGTGGATCGACAGCTCGCCGGTCTTGGTCTTGAACAGATGGCCCTCGGCGGCCACGATGTCGCCCAGGTCCCAGTGCTTGAAGGCCGCGTAGGCGTCCTCGCCCACGTCGTCACGCACCACGTAGATCTGGATGCGCCCCGTGGTGTCCTGCAGCGTGGCGAAGCTGGCCTTGCCCATCACGCGCTTGAGCATCATGCGGCCGGCCACGCTCACGGCGATCTTCGCGCCGGCGGCCAGGTCGGCCTCGAATGCCTCTTTTTCAGTAGCGCCGTGCGCTTGGTGCAAGCCGGCTGCGCGGTCTTTTGGCTTGAAATCGTTGGGAAAGGCGACGGCACCGCCCGCCGCCTGCGCGGCGCGCAAGGCCTTGAGCTTGTCGCGCCGCTCGGCGACCAGCTTGTTTTCGTCTTGTTCGGGGGCGGCCGGGGCGGCGGAGGTGGAGGCTTGGTTCATGACGTCGCGGTGAGGGCGGGGCGCGGTGGCGGTGGGGTGCCGCCGGGTTCGTTGCGGCGAAGCGCCCGAGCGGGAGGCCCCAGAAAAAAGGCAACCCGGTATTTTAATGACCAGCCCGGCGCGGCCATGGCCAGGCGGTGAAATGGAACATCAGCGTTCATGTCGCCGGGCCGTTGCCGATCGTCCAGCACGCGCCGCAGGGCCTGGGCCACGGGCCGCTATCATCCTACGCATCTTCCAACCCGATCTGTTGTCCGCACCTGCATGCTGTTCGAGATCCTGACGTTCCTGGTCGAAGTGGCTGTCACCCTGGTCGGCGCGGCCTGCCTGCTGCGGCTGGCCATGCGCTGGCGCCGCATGTCGCTGGCCAACCCGGTGGGGCGCTTCGTGCAGGCGCTGTCGGACTGGCTGGTGCTGCCGCTGCAGCGCCTGCTGCCCGCGGGGGGGCACCTGGACGTGCCCAGCCTGCTGGGCGTGTGGCTGCTCAAGCTGGTGCAATACGCCATGCTGATGAGCCTGCTGGCCAGCCAGCGCTGGAGCGTGCTGCCGCTGCTGGCGCTGCTGGGGGTGGGCAAGCTGGCGGTGTCGGTGGGCACGGCCATCGTCATCGTCGCGGCCGTGATGTCGTGGATGCAGAACCGCACGCTGCTGACCGACGTGCTGGAGCGCCTGGCAGAGCCCATGCTGGCGCCGCTGCGCCGCGTGATCCCGCTGGTCGGCGGCATCGATCTGTCGCCCCTGCTGGCCGTCGTCGTGCTGCAGGTGCTGGGCATCGTCATCGGCTCGCTGCAGGCGGGGCTGCTGGGCAATGCGGTGATGATGGGCGCGGCGTGACGTTTCGCGCGCTGGCGGCGGCGCGGGTTATTCCACCGCATCCGCCGGCTGCCGCTGCAGCATGGCCAGGATGCTGGCCACCTTGTCGCGCAGCTCGCGCCGGTCGCAGATGAAGTCGACGGCGCCCTTGTCCTGTAGGAACTCGGCGCGCTGAAAGCCCTCGGGCAGCTTCACGCGCACGGTGTTCTCGATCACGCGCGGGCCGGCAAAGCCGATCAGGGCCTTGGGCTCGGCGATCACCACGTCGCCCACGAAGGCAAAGCCGGCCGAGACGCCGCCCATGGTGGGGTCGGTCAGCACGCTGATGTAGGGCAGGCCCTTCTTGGCCAGGCGGGTGAGGGCGGCGTTGGTCTTGGCCATCTGCATGAGGCTGAACAAACCTTCTTGCATGCGCGCGCCGCCGGTGGCGGTAAAGCAGATGAAGGGTACCTTCTGCTCGATGGCGGTGTGCACGCCGCGCGCAAAGCGCTCGCCCACCACGCTGCCCATGCTGCCGCCCATGAAGTCGAACTCGAAGGCGGCGGCCACCACGCTGATGCTCTTGACGGCGCCGCCCATCACCACCAGCGCGTCGGTCTCGCCGGTGTTTTCCATCGCTTCCTTGATGCGCTCGGGGTACTTGCGGCTGTCCTTGAACTTGAGCGCGTCGACGGGCACCACCTCCTGCCCGATCTCGTAGCGGCCTTCGCCGTCGAGGAACACGTTGAGCCGCTCGCGCGCGCCGATGCGGTGGTGGTGGCCGCAGTGCGGGCAGACGTTCTGGTTCTGCTCCAAGTCGGTCTTGTACAGCACGGTGTCGCACTCGGGGCACTTGATCCACAGGCCCTCGGGCATCTGCCGGCGCTCGGCGGCGTCGGTGGGTTGGATCTTGGGGGGCAGCAGTTTTTCAAGCCAGCTCATGGTGGGTTCCTTGTCAGATCGTAAACACGTTCTCAAGCGTCGAGGGCGGCGCGGATCGGGCGCAGGAAGTCGGCGGCGGCGGCGGCCACGCGTTCGTGCGGCTGCTGCTCGATCTGCTGGATCAGCCGGCTGCCGATGACCACGGCGTCGGCCACCTGTCCGATGGCGCGGGCGGTCTCGGCGTCGCGGATGCCGAAGCCCACGCCGACCGGGATGTGCACGTGCCGGCGAATGCGCGGCAGCATGGCCTCCACCTCGGCGGTGTCGAGCGCGCCCGAGCCGGTGACGCCTCTGAGCGAGACGTAGTACACGTAGCCGCTGGCCACCTGGGCCACCTGCTGCATGCGCTCGTCGGTGGAGGTGGGGGCCAGCAGAAAGATCAGGTCCATGCCGGCGGCCTTGAGCGCGGCGGAGAACTCGGCGCATTCCTCGGGCGGGTAGTCCACCACCAGCACGCCGTCCACGCCGGCGGCAGCCGCGTCGCGCACGAAGGCGCCGGCGCCATGCTGCTGCTCGTAGCGCTCGATCGGGTTGGCGTAGCCCATCAGCACCACGGGCGTCGTCTTGTCCTTGGCGCGGAAGGCGTGGACCATGGCCAGCACCTGCGCCAGGCCGATGCCCAGGGCCAGGGCGCGGTCGCCGGCTTTCTGGATCACCGGGCCGTCGGCGCTGGGGTCGGAGAAGGGCACGCCCAGCTCGATCACGTCGGCGCCGGCGGCCACCATGCCGTGCATCAGCGCGGGGGTGATGTCGGCGTAGGGGAAGCCGGCCGTGACGTAGGGGATCAGCGCCTTGCGGTTTTTGGCTTTCAGCGCGGCAAAGGTGGCGGCGATACGGCTCATGCCTTGGCTCCTTTCACCACGTGGCCGCGCATCGAGGGGCGGTCGTAGAAGTCGGCGCCATCGAGGTCGGCCACGGTGCCGATGTCCTTGTCGCCGCGGCCCGACAGGCACACCAGGATGGACTGGTCGGGCCGCATGGTGGGGGCGAGCTTGAGCGCATGGGCAAAGGCATGGCTGGATTCCAGCGCGGGGATGATGCCCTCCACGCGGCACAGGTGATGGAAGGCCGCCAGTGCCTCGGCGTCGGTGGCGCCCACGTATTCGGCGCGGCCGGTGTCCTTCAGCCAGGCGTGTTCGGGGCCGACGCCGGGGTAGTCCAGCCCGGCGCTGATGCTGTGCGTCTCGGTGATCTGGCCGTTGGCGTCCTGCAGGATGTAGGTGCGGTTGCCGTGCAGCACGCCCGGACTGCCGCGCTCGAGGCTGGCCGAGTGCTTGCCGCTGTCCAGGCCCTCGCCCGCAGCCTCGACACCGATCAGGCGCACCTTGTCGTGGGTGATGTAGGGATGGAAGATGCCCATGGCGTTGCTGCCGCCGCCCACGCAGGCCAGCACCGCGTCGGGCTGCCGGCCGGCCAGCTCGGGCATCTGCGTCAGGCACTCCTGGCCGATCACGCTCTGGAAGTCGCGCACCATCATGGGGTAGGGGTGGGGGCCGGCCACGGTGCCGATGATGTAGAAGGTGTTGTCCACGTTGGCCACCCAGTCGCGCATGGCCTCGTTCAGCGCGTCCTTCAGGGTCTTGCTGCCCGATTCGACCGGCACCACGGTGGCGCCCAGCAGCTTCATGCGGTAGACGTTGGGGCTTTGGCGCTTGATGTCCTCGCTGCCCATGTAGACCACGCATTCGAGTCCGTAGCGCGCGCAGATGGTGGCCGTGGCCACGCCGTGCTGGCCGGCGCCGGTCTCGGCAATAATGCGCGGCTTGCCCATGCGCCGCGCCAGCATGGCCTGGCCGATGACATTGTTGATCTTGTGCGCGCCGGTGTGGTTGAGGTCTTCGCGCTTGAGGTAGATCTGCGCGCCTTTCAACTCGCGGCTGGTGCGCGCGGCGTGGTAGACGGGCGAGGGGCGGCCCACGTAGTGCTTGAGTTCGGCGTGGAATTCGGCCAGGAAATCGGGGTCGTGCTGGTATCGGGCGTAGGCGGCCTTGAGCTCGTTGATGGCGTAGGTGAGCGTCTCGCTCACGAAGCTGCCGCCGTAGCGGCCGAAGTGCCCGCTGGCGTCGGGCTGGTGGTAGTCGGTCATGGGGTGTTCAATCCTGCAAGGTGCGCGTCGCTCGCGCGCACGGCGGCGACAAAGCGCATGATTTTTTCGGCGTCCTTGATGCCCTTGAGCGGCTTGCCGCCGGGGCCATCGGCTTCGACGCCGGACGAGACGTCAACCGCGAGCGAATGCCCGCGGCCGCGCAGCGCCGACAGGCCAGCGCCCACGTTTGCAGGTGTGAGCCCACCAGACAAGACGAGGTGAGCGGGAACGTTTGTTGGCAGGCGTGACCAATCGAATGTCTTTCCGCCGCCGCCGTAGCCATCGACCTGGGCATCCAGCAAGAGGGCCTGGGCGGCGCTGTAATCGTAGGCAAATTCTAGCAAGTCGAAGCCGCTGGCGATGTCGGACGGAATGCGCGCGGCGCGCCAGAAGGGGCAATGCGCCTGCTGCGCGGCGGCCATGCACGCCTGGGGCGATTCATCACCATGAAATTGCAGGATGGCCGGCGTGACGATTGCCGCAGCAGCTTCGATTTCTGTAGCGCTGGCGTTGACGAACAGCAGCACCGGCGTAACCAGCGGCGGCAGGCGCCGCGCCAGTTCGGCCGCGCGCTGGGGCGTGACGAAACGCGGGCTCTTGGGGTAGAGCACGAAGCCCACGGCATCCACGCCCGCCGCCACGGCGGCGTCCACATCGGGCTCGCGGGTCAGGCCGCAGATCTTGATGCGGGTGCGCGGTGCCATCGTGGCCGCTCCGCCGCCGGGCCGCCCCAAGGCGGAGCGAGCCCCCTCGGGGGGCAGCGAAGCATGCGAAGCAGCGAGCGTGGGGGCATGATTCATGGCAACCAATCATAGGCGGCGGTGCGATCCGGCAGGCCCCAGTGCGCGGCGTAAACGGGGCCACGAAAGTACAGCCCGTCGGGCGCGAAGGTGGGCGCCGCCGCGTCGCGGTCGCGCGCCAGCAGCACCTCCCGCACCCAGCCGGGCGGGTGCAGGCCCTGGCCGACCTGGATCAGGCAGCCCATGATGTTGCGGATCATGTGGTGCAGGAAGGCGTTGGCCTCGAAATCGAAGCGCCAGTAGGCGCCGCGCTGCTCGATGACGATGGGGGCGAGTTGCTTGACGGGCGACAGGGCCTGGCACAGGCTGGCGCGAAAGGAGGTGAAGTCGTGTTCACCCTGCAGGTGCGCGGCGGCAGCGCGCATGGCCGCGCCGTCGAGCGGGCGAAAGCTCCAGCCCACGCGCGTGGCGTCCAGGCTGGGGCGTACCGGCGACTGCAGGACGATGTAGGTGTAGCGGCGGGCCAGGGCGCTGGCGCGGGCATGGAATGGGTCGGGTACCGCCTGCGCCCACTGCACGGCGATGTCGGGCGGCAGGTAGCGGTTGGTGCCGCGCACCCACGAAAACGGCTCGCGCTGCAGCGTGGTGTCGAAGTGCACCACCTGCATCAGGCCATGCACCCCGGCGTCGGTGCGGCCGGCGCACAGGGTGTGCAGGGGCTGGGTGGCGAATTGCCGCAGGGCGCGTTCCAACTGGTCCTGCACGGTTTGGCCGGACGGCTGGCTTTGCCAGCCTTGGTAGCGGGTGCCGGCAAAGCTCAGCCCCAGTGCGATTCGCGTCATGGGTGGATTGTGGCGTGCCAGCGGGCGCCCAAAAAGAACCGGCGCCTCGCGGGCGCCGGCTGGCGAAGACTCGGGGTGCCTGGCGCCTGCGGATCAGAGCTCGGTCAGGAAGCGCTCGGCGCGAACCTTGAGCGCGCCCACGGCCTCGGCCGCGACCTCGGCTGCCAGGGTGCGCGCGCCGTCGATGTCGCCGATGGCGCGGAATTCCTGTGCCAGCGACAGCTTGGTGGACAGCGGATCCTCGTCAACATCGGGCTGCTCGGTCTTGATGTCGCCCGAGCGCGAGTCCGGGTCGATGGACAGGGCATCCATGTCGAACTCGATCATCCCGGAGTTCGAGGCTGGAGGAACGGTCGAAGCGGCCTGCGCGGGTGCGGGAGGGGCCGCGGCGGTCAGTTCGGATGGCGGGGCAAAGTCCATGCCCCCCAGGTCCAGATCGACAAACTCGCTGTCGGCCTTGACTGGAGCGGACGTTTCAATGGCCTGGCGGACCGAAGTCGATGCCGTGCTGGCGGCGGCTGCCGCAGTCCCGACGGCTGCCGCCGCGATGCCCGCGGTGGCGGGCAGCGTGCTGGGTGTGGGCACGGCCTGGCGCACGGAATCACCCACGTCGAGTTTCAGATCCAGCGGCGGGCGCCCGGTGGAGGCCGTGCCGTCCTTGCTCAGGATGACCTGCGCGGTCTGCGGCTCGGTGTCGGCGCCGAACTGGCGCCGCGTGCCGGTGGACGCCACCTTGGGTATCGGCTTGCCGCCGGGCTTGTACATCGGGTTGTTGGGATCCAGTTCGGCGCCCAGGCTGACGATGGCTTGCCAGTCGGGGCCGTCACCTTGGGTCAGTGCATGCGCTTCGGTGGCGATGGCATCGAGCGCGCGGGCGTCGCGCCGCTTGGCATAGATTTCGGCCAGCTTGCGGTGCACCGAGATGCGGCCGGGGTGGGTCAGCAGGGCCTCCTTGAGGATTTCCTCGGCCTGCATGTCGCGGCCGTACGCCAGGTAGACGTCGGCCTCGGCCACCGGGTCCACGTCGCCCGCGGCGTCGAGCTGGCTGGGCGAATAAGCCATGGAGGAAGAGCTGCCGCTGGGGCGCTCCTTGGTGTTGACCTGCTGGCCGCCGCTGCCGCCGAAGAACGAGTCCGGCTGCAGGCGGCTTTCGATGAACTCGCTGTCCCGCTCGACGTCTTTTTGCTTGCGCTGGCGGGCGCGGTAGATGCCCAGGCCGGCCAGCAGCGCGATCAGGCCGGCGCCGGCCGCGGGCAGCAGCGGGTTGTCCATCAGGCCGTCGAGGAAGGAGGGTTCGGCCACCGGGGCTGGCGCGGGTGCGGCGGCCTTGGGCTTGGGGGCCTCGACGCTGGCCGATGCCGCTTCAGCCGGAGCGGCCGTCGATGCCGCCGCCGCCGGCGCCTCTGCCGAGGCAGCCGAACTGGCGCTGGGCGCTGGCGCCACGGTGCTGGCTTCGGTGGGAGTGTCAGCCGCAGCGGTCGTCGCGGCGGAAGCGGCTGACGCAGCCGCCGTGGTGGCGGCACCGGCGGCCAGCGGAACGTTCATGCCGGCTGGCTCACTGCTTGCCGCCGCCGCCGCCGCCGCCGCCGCCGTCGCCGGTGCGGGGCTGGTTGTCGCCGGAGCGCTGGCTGCGCCCTTGAGGCCTTCGAGGGCGCTGATGTTGCGCTTGAGCTCGGCCTCGCGATCGGCTTGCTCCTGCGCCTGGCGCGAGCGCGCCACGGTGGTTTCGGCCCCGCTGGCCGCGCCGCCCTTGCTGATCTTGAGCTGGTCGGGGGCAGGCGCCGGCGCCTGGCGCTCGCTCACCTGTGCCTGCACGCTGCCGCTGGCGGTCTGGCTGCCGCCGGCGTCCTGGGGTTGCGCGGGCGCCGCCTTGGCCACGGAGCGGCGGTAGGCCTGGAAGTCCCTGCTTTGCGCCACGACAGCCCGCCGCGCAGCCTGACGCGAGGTGGTCAGGGCCTGCTCGGCACTGGGCATTTGCAGCACGGCACCGGCCTTGATCAGGTTGACGTTGCCACGAATGAAGGCCTGGGGGTTGGCCTGCAGCAGGGCCACCATCATCTGGTCGAGTGAAACGCCATCGATGGCGTGGGCGCCGGCGATGCGCGAGAGGGTGTCGCCACGCTGGATGGCGACCTGCTCGCCGCCGCCCGATGCCGCTGCGCGCTCGGGGCGCGGCGATGCCTTGGGCGCCGGCGCGGCGCCGCTACGCGGCGTGACCTGCTCGGCGACGGCGGGACGCGCGGGCGCGGCGGAGGGTTCGGGCGCCGGGGCCTGGGGTTGGGTGGCCACCACCGCGGGCAAGGCCTCGCGGCCCGGCGGATCGAGCAGCAGGGTGTAGTCGCGCACGACGCGGCCGTTGGCCCAGTTGGCCTCGATCACGACACCCACGTAGGGTTCGTTGACCGGCCGGTTGCCGACGATGCGCAGGTAGGCCTGGCCGTTGGCGCGGCGCTGCAGCGTGACATGGGTGCCGGCGAGCGCGGGGCTGTAGTTGATCCCGGCGGCGCGAAACGCCTGCGGCGTGCCCATGCTGGCCTGCAGGGTGGACGCTTCCTCGGATGAAAGCTGGGGAATCTCGATCTCGGCCCGCAAGGGCTCGCCCAGTGCCGAACGCACGGAGATGGCCCCGAGGGCCAGTGCCTGGGCATCCAGGCTGACGCCGAGGAGGGCCAGCGCGACGGCCGAGGCCAGAGCGGCTTTTCTGATGATCGGCTGGGCGGCGGTGGCGGCCAGCGCGGGCCAACCCTCATGGCTCTGGACGGTGTTCTTGTGCATGGCGTCTGGTGATGGGGCAGGGGTCTTCTGCCGATACGGACTTGGAAATCGACGTTAACATCAACGTATTGGACTGACAAGCTGAGACGCCTGTTAAGCCCCGACACATGTACAAAGTTTGGCCGCACTTGCGGCCAATGTTGTCTGCTGACAACGACCCCGTTCCCAGCGCAGGGGGCGGAGGCGCCGTTGGACGTTCAACGTTCCAGCAGGATACGCAGCATGCGGCGCAGCGGCTCGGCGGCGCCCCACAGCAACTGGTCGCCCACGGTGAAGGCGCCCAGGTATTCCGGGCCCATGGCCAGCTTGCGGATGCGCCCCACCGGGATGCTCATGGTGCCGGTGACGGCCACGGGGGTGAGGTCCTTCATGGTGGCCTCGCGGGTGTTGGGCACCACCTTCACCCAGGCGTTATCGGCGGCGATCATGGCCTCGATGTCGGCCACGGGCACGTTCTTCCTGAGCTTGAAGGTCAGTGCCTGGCTGTGGCAGCGCATGGCGCCCACGCGCACGCAAAAGCCGTCCACCGGCACGGCTGGAGAGCCAAAGCCCTCGCCCATGCCCATGATCTTGTTGGTCTCGGCCATGCCCTTCCACTCTTCGCGCGACATGCCGTCGCCCAGATCCTTGTCGATCCAGGGGATCAGGCTGCCGCCCAGCGGCACGCCGAAGTTGGCGGTCTCGTCGGCCGACAGCGCGCGCTGCTTGCCGATCACCTTGCGGTCGATTTCGAGGATGGCGCTCTTGGGGTCATCCAGCAGGCTGCGCACTTCGGCATTCAGCGTGCCGTATTGCGTCAGCAGCTCGCGCATGTGCTGCGCGCCGCCACCGCTGGCCGCCTGGTAGGTCTGGGTGCTCATCCACTCGACCAGGCCCGCCTTGTACAGCGCGCCCACGCCCATCAGCATGCAGGACACCGTGC
The DNA here is from genome assembly GCA_024235995.1 of Burkholderiaceae bacterium. Classification (NCBI taxonomy): domain Bacteria; kingdom Pseudomonadati; phylum Pseudomonadota; class Betaproteobacteria; order Burkholderiales; family Burkholderiaceae; species Burkholderiaceae bacterium. The sequence goes on along the minus strand of JACKLI010000001.1, from coordinate 2,603,142 downwards.
AGTTGCCGCCGATCCAGTTGTTGCCGCCCTTGGCCAGGGCGTTCTTGATGACCGGCATGTTGACCGGGTCCAAGATGATGACGGCGTCATCCTTCATGCGCAGGGCCGAGGCGGCGTCGATCCAGTGGCCCTTCCAGCCGGCGGCGCGCAGCTTGGGGAACACCTCGTTGGTGTAGTCGCCGCCCTGGCAGGTGATGACGATATCGCAGCGCTTCAGGGCCTCGATGTCGTGCGCGTCCTTCAGCGTTTTCTCGTTCTTGGCCATGGCGGGTGCCGCACCGCCGGCGTTGGACGTTGAGAAGAACAGGGGCTCGAACAGATCGAAGTCCTTCTCCTCGCGCATGCGGTCCATCAGCACCGAGCCGACCATGCCGCGCCAGCCGACCAAACCAACCAAACTGCTCATTTTCTAGCCCTTTACAAGTGAAAATCCGTTGAACGGCCCCACTGCCTGCCCGGCTCGCCTGGCCGGAAAGGGCGCACGACGAGCCAGGGCTGGATCAGCCGGTCGTCTTTTTGGTGATGACTGCGCGCGCGGCCACGTCCGCCATGAAGGCAGAGGTGGTGTCCAGGACGAACGAATGGGCGACAGACATGGCCGGCGATTGTAGCTCAGCCCAGCGCCTTCACCACCGCATCGCCCATCTGCACGGTGCCGACTTTGGTCGTGCCTTCGCTGTAAATGTCGGGCGTGCGCAGGCCCTGCGCCAGCACCTTCTTGACGGCCGCCTCGATGCGATCGGCCGCCTGGGCCTGGCCCAGCGAGAAGCGCAGCATCATCGCCGCCGACAGGATGGTGGCCAGCGGGTTGGCCACGCCCTTGCCGGCGATGTCGGGCGCGCTGCCGTGGCTGGGTTCGTACAGGCCTTGTTTTTTGTCGTTGAGCGATGCCGAGGGCAGCATGCCGATGGAGCCGGTGAGCATGGCCGCCTCGTCGCTCAGGATGTCGCCGAACATGTTGCCGGTGACGATGACGTCGAAGGCCTTGGGCGCCTTGACGAGCTGCATGGCGGCGTTGTCCACGTACATGTGTTGCAGCTCGACGTCGGGGTAGTCCTTGTGCGTCTCGATCACCACGTCCTTCCAGAACTGGAAGGTTTCCAGCACGTTGGCCTTGTCCACGCTGGTGACCTTTTTGCCGCGCTGGCGGGCGGCCTCAAACGCCACGCGGGCGATGCGCTCGATCTCGGGGCGGCTGTAGCGCATGGTGTCGAAGGCTTCTTGCGCGCCCGGAAAATGCCCGTCCACGGCGGTGCGCCGCCCGCGCGGCTGGCCGAAGTAGATGTCGCCGGTCAGCTCGCGGATGATCAGGATGTCCAGGCCCGCCACCAGTTCGGGCTTGAGGCTGGAGGCGTGCGTGAGCTGCTCGTAGCAGATGGCGGGGCGGAAGTTGGCGAACAGGCCCAGCGCCTTGCGCAGGCCCAGGATGGCCTGCTCGGGGCGCAGGGCGCGCTCGAGCGTGTCGTACTTCCAGTCGCCGACGGCGCCGAACAGGATGGCGTCGGCGGCCTTGGCCAGCTTGAGCGTGGATTCGGGCAACGGGTGGCCCGCGGCCTCGTAGGCGGCGCCGCCCACGGGGGCTTGCTCCAGCTCGAGCTTCAGGTCCAGGGCTTTCAGGACCTTCACGGCCTCGGCGACGATTTCGGTGCCGATGCCGTCACCGGGGAGAACTGCGATCTTCATGATTCAATGCTATGGATAAGGTAGCTGCTTGGGCTTTGTATATGCGGGCTGCAGTCTTGTTTGGTTAAATATTGCCGAGCGTGTGCGCCAGCCAGGGCTTGCTGGCCAGGCGGCGGGCTTCGAAGGCCTTGATCTCGTCCTGGTGGCGCAGGGTCAGGCCGATGTCGTCCAGCCCGCCCAGCAGGCAGTGCTTGCGAAACGGCTGCACGTCGAAGGCGATCTCGGCGCCATCGGGCTTGACGACGAGCTGGCGCTCCAGATCGACGGTGAGCTGGTAGCCGACGAAGGCCTGTACCTCGTCGAACAGCTTGCCGATGACCGACTCGGGCAGCACGATGGGCAGCAGGCCGTTCTTGAAGCAGTTGTTGAAGAAGATGTCGGCAAAGCTGGGCGCCAGGATGGCGCGAAAGCCGTACTGCTGCAGCGCCCAGGGGGCGTGCTCGCGGCTGGAGCCGCAGCCGAAGTTCTTGCGCGCCAGCAGGATGGAGGCGCCGGCATAGCGCGGCTGGTTGAGCACGAAGTCGGGGTTGGGCCGGCGCGTGGCCGGGTCCATGCCCGGCTCGCCGTGGTCCAGGTAGCGCCACTCGTCGAACAGGTTGGGGCCGAAGCCGGTCTTCTTGATCGACTTGAGGAACTGCTTGGGGATGATGGCATCGGTGTCGACGTTCTCGCGGTCGAGCGGGGCCACCAGGCCCTTGTGGATGGTGAATTTTTCCATGATGGGCGGATGCAGGAACCTTATTTGGCGGCGCGCTCGATGGCGTCGCCGGCCTTTTGCACGTCCTGGCCCACGCCCTTGACGGTGTTGCAGCCGGCCAGGATGAAGGTCAGCGCAAGGGCGAGGAGGGTGGCGGTCTTGGTCATGGTGGGCTCCTTGGGGTGTGGGGGTCAGGCAAATTGGCGGATGTCGACGAAGTGGCCATGCACGGCCGCCGCGGCGGCCATGGCGGGGCTGACCAGGTGGGTGCGCCCGCCGGCGCCCTGGCGGCCTTCGAAGTTGCGGTTGCTGGTGGAGGCGCAGCGCTCGCCGGGCTCCAGCCGGTCGGCGTTCATGGCCAGGCACATGCTGCAGCCGGGCTCGCGCCACTCGAAGCCGGCGGCGGTGAAGATGGTGTCCAGCCCCTCGGCCTCGGCCTGCTTCTTGACCAGGCCCGAGCCGGGTACCACCATGGCCAGCTTGACGTTGGCCGCCACCTTGCGCCCCAGCTTCTTGACCACGGCCGCGGCGGCGCGCAGGTCTTCGATGCGGCTGTTGGTGCAGCTGCCGATGAATACCTTGTCGATGGTGATGTCGCTCATGGCCTTGTTGGGCTGCAGGCCCATGTAGGTCAGGGCGCGCTCGATGGCCTGGCGCTTGCTGGCGTCTTTCTCTTTGTCGGGGTCGGGCACGCGGGCGTCGATGCCGGTGACCATCTCGGGGCTGGTGCCCCAGCTGACCTGCGGCACGATGGCGCGCGCGTCCAGCTCGACCACGGCGTCGAACTTGGCGTCCGCGTCGCTGCGCAGCGTGCGCCAGTAGGCCACGGCCTGGTCCCACTCGGGGCCACCCACGAAGCGGCCGGTGACCGGGTCGGTGCCGGGCGCCATGGCGCGGCCCTTGACGTAGTCGATGGTCTTGTCGTCCACCGCCACCAGGCCGGCGCGCGCGCCCGCCTCGATGGCCATGTTGCACACCGTCATGCGGCCTTCCATGCTCAGGTCGGCGATGGCCTCGCCGCCGAACTCGATGGTGTAGCCGGTGCCGCCGGCGGTGCCGATCTTGCCGATGATGGCCAGCACGATGTCCTTGGCGGTGATGCCGGGGGCCACGTGGCCGTTCACGCGCACCAGCATGTTCTTGGCCTTCTTGGCCAGCAGGGTCTGCGTGGCCAGCACGTGCTCGACCTCGCTGGTGCCGATGCCGTGCGCCAGCGCGCCAAAGGCGCCGTGGGTGCTGGTGTGGCTGTCGCCGCACACCACGGTCATGCCGGGCAGGGTGGCGCCGTTTTCGGGGCCGATCACGTGCACGATGCCCTGGCGCTGGCTGAGGAAGGGAAAGTACGCCGCCGCGCCCAGGCCCTTGAGGTTGGCGTCCAGCGTGGTGACCTGCTCCTTGCTGATCGGGTCCTCGATGCCGTCGTAGCCGCGCTCCCAGCCGGTGGTGGGCGTGTTGTGGTCGGCCGTGGCCACCACGCTGCTGGTGCGCCACACCTTGCGCTGGGCCTGGCGCAGGCCCTCGAAGGCCTGCGGGCTGGTGACCTCGTGCACCAGGTGGCGGTCGATGTAGAGGATGGCGGTGCCATCTTCCTCGGTGCGGACGACGTGCTCGTCCCAGATCTTGTCGTACAGCGTGCGGGCGGTCATGGCGTGGAGAACTTCCTTGGGGTGATTGAAATTTTAGGCGTTGCTTGCGGCCGTCAGGTGCTCGACCAGGGCGCGGGCGGTGACTGGCAGGCTGGCGAAGTCGCGCGCCACCAGGCTGATCCGGCGTCGTGCCCAGTCGTCCTGCAGGGGGATGCAGCGCAGCGGGCTGGCGCCGTGGACAAGCTCGAAGGCTCGCCGTGGCATCACGCCCACGCCCAGGCCGTTGGCAATCATGCGGCACATGGCGTCCAGTCCGGTCACGCGGATGCGCAGGCGCACGCTGCGGCCGGCCTGCGCTGCGGCCTGGTGCATGGCCAGGGCGATCGAGCTGCCGGCGTGCAGGCCGACGTGGTCGTAGTCCAGGGTATCTACAAAATCAATAGCTGCTGGCGCTTTGCGGACCAGGGCTGGCGGCGCAATCAAGGCCAAATGATCCTCGCGGTAGGGGCGCACCTGCAGCGCGCTCATCCCGCGGCTGGTGTTGCAGATGCCCAGGTCGGCGGCGCCCTCCAGCACGGCGCGCTCCACCTCGGAGGACAGGTGCTCCTCCAGGTCGATCTTGACCTGCGGGTGGTTCTGGACGAAGCGCCCCAGGTCTTCCGGCAGGAACTGCACGATGGCCGACATGCTGGCGTGCATGCGCACGTGGCCGCGCACGCCGCTGGCGTACTCGCTCAGGTCGCCGTGCAGCTTGTCCAGGCCGTACAGCAGCTTGCGGGCGTGGTGCAGCAGGCTCTGGCCGGCCGGGGTGAGGGTGACGCCGCGTGCCTGGCGGTAGAGCAGGGCGGTGCCCAGCGCGCTTTCCAGCTCGGCCACGCGCTTGCTGACGGCGGAGGCGGCAATGCTTTCGCGCTGCGCCGCCTGCGCGATGCTGCCGGCCTCGGCCACGGCCACGAAGAGCTGCAGCGAGGTTAGGTCCAGGCGGCGATCGGACGAACGGGCGAGAGCGGTCATGGGCGCGTCAGGGCGGATCGGGAGGTGGCAGGCGGTCAAGGTATCGCAGAACGAGTCGCCTTTAGCCATTATCACCCATATTTTTGCTTTTGGCATCTCCTAACGAGATGCTTAAGGCCAAATGACGGCGCCGGGAGCCCGTCGGCGATTTGTCCCCGCCCACTGTGGGCGGACTTGTGGAAAAGTGCCTGAACAAGCCGCGCAAGCCGCGTCCCGCCTGGCTTTGCGGGTGCTGCCTCAATTTTGAGCAGCGATTTTTTGGGCTCTCGGGATGCTCGCTCGCCGCCATGGCACAGCGGTCGGACCGTTACCATGAGCGCCCCGAACGGATGGAGAAACAGGCGTGTTGGCGTCGGTCTTGTTGTGCTGGGTTCTGAGCGTCGGCGATGGCGATTCGCTCAAGGTGCGCTGCCCGCAGACGCAGGATGCGCGCACGCTGAGGCTGCGCGTGGCCGAGATCGACGCGCCCGAGTTGCGCCAGGCGTTCGGGCGCCAGTCGCGGCAGGCGCTGGTCGCGCTGTGCCGGCGCCAGCGTGCCCAGGTGGAGATCAGGGCAAGGGATGCCTATGGCCGCTCGGTGGCTCGCGTGCGCTGCCAGGGCGTGGACGTGGCCCAGGCCCAGGTGCGCACCGGCCTGGCGTGGGTGGCGCCCGGTTACGCGCGCGGCGATGGCGACCTGCAGGCCCTGGAGCGCCAGGCCCGCCAGCGCCGCACGGGCCTCTGGGCGCAGCAGCGGCCCACACCCCCCTGGGTGTACCGCCACCGCCATGCGCGCTGACGATCCGCTCAGGCCAGCTCAGGCCAGCATGGCGCGGTAGTAGTTGGGCAGGGCGAACAGCGCGCCGTGCACCTCGGCGTTGTAGTGCTGCAGCCGCGCGATGGCGCGCTGGTCGATGCGCTCCTGCACCGCCGGGGTGGCCAGGCCGGAGGGGCGCAGCGTGTCGGACGCTACGGCCAGCCCCCAGTAGGCGCCGTACAGCGGGATGTACAGGCCATAGGGGCTGACGTGGGCAAAGCGCCCGTTCAGGTAACCCAGCAGCGTGCGCACCTGGGCCGGGTGGAACACGGGGCTGCCCAGGTGCAGCACCAGCGCGCCGCCAGGCGCCAGCGCCCGCTGCATGCGGGCCAGCGCGGCCGGCTCGTAAAGCGCGCCGGCGGGGGTGTCCGGGTCGGTCAGGTCCATCAGGATCAGGTCGAACTGGCCGGGCGAGCGGTCCACGTAGGCCATGCCGTCGCCGATCTCGATGCGCACGCGCGCATCGTCCAGCGCGCCGCGGTGCACGGCACGCAATTGCCGGCGTGCCAGCGCGACGACCTGCTCGTCGAGCTCGGCAATCACCACCTCGCGCACGCTCGGGTGCTTGAGCAGCTCCTCGGCGGCCCCGCCATCGCCGCCGCCGATGATCAGGCAGCGCGCGGGCGCGGGATGGGCGATGGCCGCGGGGTGCACCAGCGCCTCGTGGTAGAAGAATTCTTCCTTCTCGGACGTCATGAAGCGGCCATCGAGCCGCAGCACGCGCCCGAAGCGGGGCGTTTGCAGCAGCTCCATCGACTGGTGCGGCGTGCTCTGGCGCTCCAGCACCGTGCCGCGGTAGCTGAAGGCCGCCGAGGACGACAGCGTCTCGACGATCCAGCCTTCCTCCTCGGGCGCGGGCGAGGCTTGGGGCGACGTCGTGCCGATGTCGCCGCGCAGCAGGCGGTTGCGCACCACGCGCCGCGGCCGATAGGCCTGCACGACGTCTTCCAGCAATTGGCTGGCCTTGGTGGAGTTGTCGGTGGAGAAGTTGCAGACGTACACGTCGAGCGTGACGTTGCCGGTCTCGGGCCAGGTGTGGATCGCCAGGTGCGATTCGGCCAGCAGCAGGGTGCCGGTCACGCCACCGGGCTGGCCTTGCCATTCTGGAAACTGCACCCAGCGGTCATCCACGCGGGTCAGGCCAGCCGCCTCGGTCCGTGTCCGGCACAGATGGGCAATGGCTTCGGGGTCGGTCATCAATTGCGGTGCGCATTGGCACGCATACAGATCAGCGGTCAGGTGCAAACCTTGCAAACCCTTCACCTCCTTGGAGTTCAAGCGCATCGGGTGGCCCGATCGCGCCCGGTGTTGCGAGACAAAGCATGGGATTGTAGGAGGCATGCAAGGGCGTTCCGCGCGCAGCGCGCGAACGCGCCTGGCTGCGCGGACCGGGCGACGAAAAAGCCGCCGCGGGCACAGGTCCCGGGGCGGCTGGGTGCAGGGCACTTGCCGAGGCCAGTGGCCTCGGCGCCGATCAGGCGGGAACGCCCTTGGCCACCTCGGCGTACTCCTCGATCTGGTCGAAGTTCATGTAGCGGTACACGCTGGCCTTGTCGGCGTCGATCACGCCCATCTCCTTGAGGTACTCGGCCGGCGTGGGCAGCTTGCCCAGGCGCGAGGCGATGGCGGTGAGCTCGGCCGAGCCCAGGAACACGTTGGTGTTCTTGCCCAGGCGGTTGGGGAAGTTGCGCGTGCTGGTGCTGATGACCGTGGCGCCCTCGTGCACCTGCGCCTGGTTGCCCATGCACAGGCTGCAGCCGGGCATCTCGGTGCGCGCGCCCGAGGTGCCGAACGCCGCGTAGTGCCCTTCCTTGATCAGCTCGTTCTGGTCCATCTTGGTGGGCGGCGCCACCCACAGCTTGGTCGGGATGTCGCGCTGGCCGCCCAGCAGCTTGGCTGCCGCGCGGAAGTGGCCGATGTTGGTCATGCACGAGCCGATGAAGGCCTCGTCGATCTTGGTGCCCGCCACTTCGGACAGGAACTTGGCGTCGTCCGGGTCGTTGGGGCAGCAGACGATGGGCTCCTTGATCTCGTTCATGTCGATCTCGATCACGGCGGCGTACTCGGCATTCTTGTCGGCCTCGAGCAACTCGGGCCTGGCCAGCCAGGCCTCGACCTTCTCGATGCGGCGCTGCAGGGTCTTGGCGTCCTGGTAGCCGTCGGCGATCATGTTCTTCATGAGCACGACGTTGGAGCGCAGGTACTCCTTGATCGGCTCGGGGTTGAGCTTGATGGTGCAGCCGGCGGCGCTGCGCTCGGCCGAGGCGTCGGACAGCTCGAAGGCTTGCTCCACCTTCAGGTCGGGCAGGCCTTCGATTTCCAGGATGCGGCCGGAGAAGATGTTCTTCTTGCCGGCCTTGGCCACGGTCAGCAGGCCCGCCTTGATGGCGTACAGCGGAATGGCGTGCACCAGGTCGCGCAGGGTCACGCCCGGCTGCAACTGGCCCTTGAAGCGCACCAGCACCGACTCGGGCATGTCCAGCGGCATCACGCCGGTGGCGGCGCCGAAGGCCACCAGGCCCGAGCCGGCCGGAAAGCTGATGCCGATCGGAAAGCGCGTGTGCGAGTCGCCGCCGGTGCCCACGGTGTCGGGCAGCAGCAGGCGGTTGAGCCAGCTGTGGATCACGCCGTCGCCCGGGCGCAGCGCCACGCCGCCACGGTTGCTGATGAACTGGGGCAGCTCGCGGTGCGTCTTCACGTCCACCGGCTTGGGGTAGGCGGCGGTATGGCAGAAGGACTGCATCACCATGTCGGCACTGAAGCCCAGGCAGGCCAGGTCCTTCAGCTCGTCGCGCGTCATGGGGCCGGTGGTGTCCTGGCTGCCCACGGTGGTCATCTTGGGCTCGCAGTAGGTGCCGGGGCGAATGCCCTGGCCTTCGGGCAGGCCGCAGGCGCGGCCGACCATTTTCTGCGCCAGCGTGAAGCCGGCCTTGGATTCGGCGGGCGCCTGCGGCAGGCGGAAGGCGGTGGAGGCGGGCAGGCCCAGGAACTCGCGCGCCTTGGCCGTCAGCGCGCGGCCGATGATCAGGTTGATGCGCCCGCCGGCCTGCACTTCGTCCAGCAGAACTTCGCTTTTGAGAGCAAAGTCGGCAATCGGGGTGCCAGCCTTCTCGATTTTTCCTGCATAGGGGTAGATGTCGATGACGTCGCCCATCTCCATCTTGGAGACGTCCACCTCGATCGGCAGCGAGCCCGAATCCTCCTGCGTGTTGAAGAAGATGGGGGCGATCTTGCCGCCCAGCGTCACGCCGCCAAAGCGCTTGTTGGGCACGTAGGGAATGTCGTTGCCCGTGGCCCAGATGACCGAGTTGGTGGCCGACTTGCGGCTGGAGCCGGTGCCCACCACGTCGCCCACGTAGGCCACGACGTGCCCCTTCTTCTTCAGGTCGTCGATGAACTGCATGGGGCCGCGCACGCCGTCCTGCTCGGGCTTGAAGGCCGCGTCGGGGCGCGTGTTCTTCAGCATCGCCAGGTAGTGCATGGGGATGTCGGGGCGCGTGGTGGCATCGGGCGCGGGCGAGAGGTCGTCGGTGTTGGTCTCGCCCGGCACCTTGAACACGGTGACGGTGATCTTTTCAGCCACCTTGGGGCGGCTGGTGAACCACTCGGCGTCGGCCCAGCTCTGCATCACCTCCTTGGCCTTGGCATTGCCGGCCTTGGCCTTGGCCGCCACGTCGTTGAAGTAGTCGAACATCAGCAGCGTTTTTTTCAGCGCCTCGGCGGCCACGCCGGACACCTCAGCGTCGTCCAGCAGCTCGATCAGCGGGTGCACGTTGTAGCCGCCCACCATGGTGCCCAGCAGCTCGGTGGCGCGCGCCTTGCTGATCAAACCCACCTGGATGTCGCCATGCGCCACGGCGGCCAGGAAGCTGGCCTTGACCTTGGCGGCATCGTCCACGCCCGGGGGCACGCGGTGCGTGAGCAGGTCGAGCAGGAACTCGGCCTCGCCGGCGGGCGGGTTCTTGATCAGCTCGATGACGTCGGCCACCTGCTTGGCATCCAGGGGCAGGGGCGGGATGCCCAGGGCGGCGCGTTCGGCGGCGTGGGCGCGGTAGGCTTGCAGCATGAGTGGGTCCTGAAAAAAGCAAAAGAAGGCAACGCTCCGTCATCGTCGGCGGAGCAGCGCACGGGGAAAAATCGTCAGGGCTTGGGCGCGTCGAACAACGCGGGCTGGGGATGGGTCTCCAGTTGCGCCGCGACGGCACGCTGGGCTGGCGTGGTGCACGCGTCGGCCACGCGCTGGCCCAGCTTCTGGTTCATCAGCATCGACTTGTTGCCCAGTTGCAGCCACAGGGCGCCGGCGCGGTTGTCTTCCATGCGCACGGCGCCGGTGCGGCTTTCGACCGGGTGCATGTAGTAGCGCTGCTTGCCCGAGCTGACGTAGAAGAAGCCCGGGTTCTTCTCGTCCGCCGTCACGGTCACGTGGGCGCCCAGCTCGCAGGGGATGGTGCCGGTCTGGATGGTCTTGGCGATCGCCAGCTCGCCATCGGTGAGGCGCTGGCTGAGCGATTCCACGGGCGTGTTCGCCTCGACGGCCTTGGCGGTCTTGGCCGGCACGCCCTTCTTGGTGACGGCTTTCTTGGCATGCGCCTTCTGGGTGGCCACCGGCTTTTTGGCTACGCTGGCGGTCTGCGCCTGGACGGCGCCGACCGACAGGCCCAGGGCGGCAGCGACGAATGCAAGGGCGGGGAGTTTCATACCGTGGTCACTCTCGAAAAAGATGGAAATGCGGATGATGGCACGCAGGCCGTGTCAGAACCATGCCGCCACTTGGGCGGGCAGCGCGCGTCCGGTCGCGTGCGCCCGTTGCAGGACCAGCCAGAACAGGCGATAGCTGGCCCGGTCGTGCAGCACGCCGCCGTGGTTGATGGGCGCCCAGTCGGCCTGGGCGGCCGCCAGCAGGATGGCGCTGGCCTGGTCGATCTGCTGCTCGTCGGGCGAGAAGGCCTCGACAATGGGGCGGATCTGGTTGGGGTGGATGCTCCACATGCGCGTGTAGCCCAGCTCGCGCGCCGCCCGCCGCGCGGCGGTGCGCAACGCGGCGGTGTCGTTGAACTCGGTGACCACGCCATGCGAAGGCACCTTGCCCGATGCGTGGGCGGCCGAGGCGATTTCGAGCTTGGCGCGCAGCACCAGCGGATGGCTGAACTGCCCCTCGATGCCCATGCCCTCGGAGGGAATGGCGCCTGCGTGCGCGGACACGAAATCCATCAGGCCGAAGCTGAGCGACTGCACGCGCGGATGCGCGGCGATGTCGAACGCCCGGTGCACGGCGGCGGGCGACTCGATCAGCGCGTGCAGGGGCAAGCCGGGCGCGAAGTGGCGCAGCAGCGTGCGCTCGGCGTGGACGACGTCGTCCACCGACTCCACCTTGGGAATCATGATGTGGCGCAGGCGATGGCCCGCGTGGCCCGCGACCTGGGCCATGTCGGCTTCGAAGGCGGGGTGGTCGACCGGGTGCACCCGGACGCCGACGCGGGCTTCGGGTGCCGCCGCCAGCGCCAGGTCGGTCACCAGCCTGGCGTGCGCGGCCTCGCCCCCCACGGGGGCGCCGTCCTCGCAGTCCAGCGTCACGTCGAACACGCAGGTGCCGAACTCGGCCGTCATCTCCGCCTGCAATTGCAGGCTCTTGCGCATGCGCGACTCGACGCCGCTGTAGTGGTCGCACACCGGCAGCGCCACGATGCCCGCCTGCGCGGTGCTGAGGACATCACGGGGATGTGCGGGCATGGTGGTGTTGGCGTGGGCCGCTGGGTCCGGTTCAGAGCAGGTGCTTCACGCCGTCCTTCTCGCCCTCGAGCTCGGCCAGCGTCTTGTCGATGCACTTCTGGCTGAAGGCGTCGATCGGCAGGCCCTCGACGACCTTGTACTCGCCGTTCTCGCAGGTGACGGGAAAGCCGAAGATCGTGTCCTTGGGGATGCCGTACCAGCCCTGGGACGGAATGCCCATGGTGACCCACTCGCCACCCGTGCCCAGCGCCCAGTCGTGCATGTGGTCGATGGCCGCATTGGCGGCGGACGCGGCCGAGGACAGGCCGCGCGCCTCGATGATGGCGGCGCCGCGCTTGCCCACCGTGGGCAGGAACACGTTCTCGTTCCAGTCCTGGTCGTTGATCATGTCCTTGACGTTCTGCCCGCCGATGGTGGCGAAGCGGTAGTCGGCGTACATGGTGGGCGAGTGGTTGCCCCACACGCACAGCTTGCGGATGTCGGCCACGGCCTTGCCGGTCTTCTCGGCCACCTGGCTGAGCGCGCGGTTGTGGTCCAGGCGCAGCATGGCGGTGAAGTTCTTGGCCGGCAGGTCGGGCGCCGACTTCATGGCGATGTAGGCGTTGGTGTTGGCCGGGTTGCCCACCACCAGCACCTTGACGTTGCGCGAGGCCACGGCGTTGAGCGCCTTGCCCTGGGCGGTGAAGATCTGCGCGTTGGCGGCCAGCAGGTCGGCGCGCTCCATGCCGGGGCCGCGAGGGCGCGCGCCCACCAGCAGGGCGTAGTCGATGTCCTTGAAGCCCGTCATCGGATCGCTGTGCGCCTGCATGCCCACCAGCAGCGGAAAGGCGCAGTCCTGCAGTTCCATCATCACGCCCTTGAGCGCCTTTTGCGCTTTCTCGTCCGGGATTTCGAGCAGTTGCAGGATGACGGGCTGGTCCTTGCCCAGCATTTCGCCGGAGGCGATGCGAAACAGCAGGGCGTAGCCAATCTGACCTGCGGCGCCGGTGACGGCCACGCGAACGGGTTTCTTGCTCATGGAAGGTTCTCCAGACGGTTGCGATGAAAAAAATGCCTGTGCAGGCGGCGTTGGCATGGGCGCTCGACCCCTTGAAACGCACGATGCAGACAACCCACGAGTGTAGCGGTGAATGGCGCCGAAGGTCAATTGATCTTATGTCTTATATAAGATATGATTGTTTCGATTTCACGCAGGCATCCGCAAGCGTCTTTTCGTTGCCACCATGGTTACAGCCACTCATTCCTTCACGTCGGCGGAGCGCGATCCGCATGACCCGCCGGGGCTCGCGGCGGCGGGCGGATCGACGCCGGCGTTCAGTCCGCTGTATCAGCAGATCAAGGCCTTGATCCTGAACGGACTGCAGCAGGGCGAATGGAAGCCGGGCGAGGTGATTCCCAGCGAGTTTGAGCTGGCCGCGCGCTACAAGGTCAGCCAGGGCACCGTTCGCAAGGCCATCGACGAGTTGGCCGCCGGACACCTGCTGGTGCGCCGCCAGGGGCGCGGCACCTTCGTGGCCACGCACGCCGAGCAACAGGTGCAATACCGCTTCTTGCGCCTGCACCCCGATCAGGGCACGGCCGACAGCGAAGGGCCGGCGCAGCGCGATTTCGTCGACTGCCGGCGCGGCCGCGCGCCGGCCGACGTGGCGCGCGCCCTGGGCCTGCGCACGGGCGACGCCGTCCTGCAGTCGCGGCGCCTGCTGCGCTTTGGCGGGGTGCCCACGATCCTGGAGGACTTGTGGCTGCCCGGCGGGCCGTTCAAGGGCCTGACGGCGGAACGCCTGATGGACTATCACGGCCCCATGTACGCGCTGTTCGAGTCCGAGTTCGGCGTGCGCATGGTGCGTGCCGACGAGAAGATCCGCGCCGTGGCGCCCGACGCAGCGCAGGCGCGGCTGCTTCAGGTGCCCGCGGCGACGCCCTTGCTCAGCGTCGAGCGCATCGCCTACACCTACAACGACGTGCCGATGGAGCTGCGCCGCGGCCTGTACCGCACCGACACCCATCACTATCGAAACCAGCTCAACTGAGGTGCCGTCGCGCCGGCGTTCGGCGGGCGCCGCGACACGCCAGAGACAGCAAGCCGCGAAGTGGTCTGCTGCATTGCAATAGAATTTGCGTACCTCATCGCCAGAAATTACAAGGCAGTTACACCATTCGCACGAGGGCACCCATGAGTGAAGTCACCAAGCCGCGGCCGCAGTACCGCAATCTCAACCTCTTCCACGACATTCGCACCTACCGCCTGCCCCTGGCCGGCTGGGTGTCCATCCTGCACCGCGCCAGCGGGGCGTTGATGTTCGTGTTGTTGCCGTTTCTCATCTGGCTGTTCGACAAGTCGATTTCGTCCGAGATCTCGTTCGGCGAATTCAGCGCCGCCTTCACGGCAGGCTTGTGGGTCTTTCCGGGCTGGTTCGTCAAGCTGGTGGTGCTGGCCCTGATCTGGGCCTACCTGCACCACCTGCTGGCCGGCGTGCGCCACCTGTACCTCGACGTCTCGCATCGCACCACCAAGGAATTCGGCCGCCAGTCCGCCGTCGCGGTGCTGGTCGTCAGCATCGCGCTGACGCTGATCCTGGGCGCCAAGCTGTTTGGCCTGTATTGATTCGAAAGCGAGGAGCGCAACAATGTCCGCAACCTATGGCTACAAGCGCACCGTGGTGGGCGCGCACTACGGCTGGCGCGATTTTCTGGTGCAACGCATCAGCGCCGCCCTGATGGCGGTGTTCACCCTGGTGGTGCTGCTGCAACTGCTGCTGACCAAGGGCCCGATCGGCTACGACACCTGGTCCGGCATCTTCGCTGCGCAGTGGATGAAGGCGCTCACCTTCGCCGTGATCGTCGCCTTGTTGTGGCACGCCTGGGTCGGCATGTGCAGCATCTGGTACGACTATGGCAAGCCGGCCGGGCTGCGTTTGCTGCTGCAGGCGCTCACCGTGATCTGGTTGGTGGCCTGCGGGGGCTGGGCCGTGCAGGTGCTCTGGCGTCTGTAAGGCGCCGAGCGCACCCCCTCACAGCCCCATCCCACCCCTTCATCCCATCAACGATCATGAGTTACACCAAGGAAAACACTGCCGTTCGCAAGTTCGACGTCGTCATCGTCGGCGCGGGCGGCTCGGGCATGCGCGCCTCGCTGCAGCTGGCGCGCGCCGGCCTCAACGTCGCCGTCCTCTCCAAGGTCTTTCCCACGCGCTCGCACACCGTGGCCGCGCAGGGCGGCATCGGCGCCTCGCTGGGCAACATGAGCGAGGACAACTGGCACTTCCACTTCTACGACACCGTCAAGGGCGGCGACTGGCTGGGCGACCAGGACGTGATCGAGTTCATGTGCCGCGAGGCGCCGCACGTGGTGTACGACCTCGAGCACATGGGCATGCCGTTCGATCGCAACGCCGACGGCACGATCTACCAGCGTCCGTTTGGCGGCCACACCGCCAACTACGGCGAAAAGCCGGTGCAGCGCGCCTGCGCCGCGGCCGACCGCACCGGCCACGCCATGCTGCACACGCTGTACCAGCAGAACGTGGCGTCCAACACCACCTTCTTCGTCGAGTGGATGGCGCTGGACCTGATCCGCGACGCCGACGGCGACGTGGTGGGCGTCACGGCGCTCGAGATGGAAACCGGCGACGTCTACGCGCTGCAGGCCAAGGCCGTGATGCTGGCCACCGGCGGGGCCGGGCGCATCTTTGCCGCCAGCACCAATGCCTTCATCAACACCGGCGACGGCCTGGGCATGGCCGCGCGCGCCGGCATTCCGCTGCAGGACATGGAGTTCTGGCAGTTCCACCCCACCGGCGTGGCCGGCGCCGGCGTGCTGCTGACCGAAGGCTGCCGCGGCGAGGGCGCCATCCTGATCAACAGCGAGGGCGAGCGCTTCATGGAGCGCTACGCCCCGACGCTGAAAGACCTGGCGCCGCGCGACTTCGTCTCGCGCTCGATGGACCAGGAGATCAAGGAAGGGCGCGGCTGCGGTCCCAACAAGGACTACATCCTGCTCAAGCTCGACCACCTGGGGGCAGACACCATCCACAAGCGCCTGCCCTCGGTGTACGAGATCGGCCACAACTTCGCCAACGTGGACATCACCAAGGAGCCGATCCCGGTGGTGCCCACCATCCACTACCAGATGGGCGGCATTCCCACCAACATCCACGGCCAGGTCGTGGTGCAGGCCGGTGGCGACGACAACCGTGTGGTCAACGGCCTGTACGCGGTGGGCGAATGCTCCTGCGTGAGCGTGCACGGCGCCAACCGCCTGGGCACCAACTCGCTGCTGGACCTGCTGGTGTTCGGCAAGGCCGCGGGCGACCACATCGTCGAGTTCAACAAGCAGACGCCGCACCACAAGCCGCTGCCGGCCAATGCGCTGGACGCGACGCTGGCGCGCCTGAATCGCCTGGAAGAGGCCAGCGACGGCGAATACGCCCAAACCATCGCCAACGACATCCGCAGCACCATGCAAACGCACGCCGGCGTGTTCCGCACCCAGGCCGTCATGGACGAGGGCGTGGTCAAGGTGGCCGAGCTGCGCCAGCGGGTCAAGAACGTGGGCCTGCAGGACCACTCCAAGATCTTCAACACCGCGCGCGTGGAGGCGCTCGAGGTGGAGAACCTGATCGAGGTGGCGCAGGCCACCATGATGTCGGCCGCCGCCCGCAAGGAGTGCCGTGGCGCGCACACCGTGGAGGACTACGAGCACCCGGCCGACCACCCCACGGCGCCGCTGGGGCGCGACGACGTCAACTGGCTCAAGCACACGCTGTGGCATTCCCAGACCAACAGCCTGAGCTACAAGCCGGTGCGGCTGAAGCCGCTTTCCGTCGAGACCATTCCGCCCAAGGTTCGCACGTTCTGATCGCCCGGGTTTGAAGGACCACCACACCATGCAAAAGCGCACTTTCCAGATCTACCGCTACGACCCGGACAAGGACGAGAAGCCCTACATGCAGACCATCGAGCTGGAGCTCGAAGGCCACGAGCGCATGCTGCTGGACGCCCTGATCAAGCTCAAGGCGCTGGACCCGACCATCGCCTTTCGCCGCTCGTGCCGCGAGGGCGTGTGCGGCTCGGACGCCATGAACATCAACGGCAAGAACGGCCTGGCGTGCCTGACCAACCTGCGCACGCTGAAGGACCCGATCGTGCTCAAGCCGCTGCCGGGCCTGCCGGTGGTGCGCGATCTGTTCGTCGACATGACGGACTTCTTCAAGCAGTATCACTCGATCAAGCCCTACCTGATCAACCACACTCCCCCTCCCGAGACCGAGCGCCTGCAGTCGCCGGAGGAGCGCGAGGAGCTCAACGGGCTGTACGAGTGCATCCTGTGCGCCTGCTGCTCGACCGCGTGCCCCAGTTTCTGGTGGAACCCGGACAAGTTCGTCGGCCCCGCCGGCCTGCTGCAGGCCTATCGCTTCATCGCCGACAGCCGCGACGAGGCCACGAGCGAGCGCCTGGACAACCTGGACGACCCGTACCGGCTGTTCCGCTGCCACACCATCATGAACTGCGTCGATGTCTGCCCCAAGGGCCTCAAGCCTGCGGCCGCCATCAGCAAGATCAAGGAATTGATGGTGCGCCGCGCCATCTGAGCGGGGCGTCGACCGGTTCACGCGCATGGTGGACGATCGTATTGACGAGCGCGCCTTGAGCAAGCTCAGATGGCGCTGCCGTCGTGGGTTGCTGGAAAACGACTTGCTCATCGAGCGGTTCTTCGACCGCCATGGTGAGCGGCTGACGGTCGGGCAGGGGCAAGCCCTGACGCGCTTGATGGACTTGCCCGACAATGATCTGCTTGACTTGTTGCTGCGGCGCGCCGAACCCAGCGGTACGCTGGCCACCCCCGACATCGCCCAATTACTTGATTTGATGCGGCCCCCGGCGTGATCGGCCGTGCCCCGAACATTCATCAAACCCCAGGAAATCCGTTATGAACCTCTCTGATACCAAAGCAACGCTATCGTTTTCCAACGGAACGCCCGACATGACCCTGCCTGTCTACAAGGGCAGCATCGGCCCCGACGTCATCGACATTCGCAAGCTCTACGGGCAGACGGGGATGTTCACGTACGACCCCGGCTTCATGTCCACTGCGGCCTGCGAGTCGGCCATCACCTACATCGACGGCGACAAGGGCGAGTTGCTGTATCGCGGCTACCCCATCGAGCAGATCGCCACCCAGTGCGACTACCTGGACACCTGCTACCTGCTGCTGAACGGCGAGCTGCCCACGGAAACCCAGCGCGGCGACTTCCACAAGCTGGTGATCAACCACACCATGGTGCACGAGCAGATGCAGTTCTTCCTGCGCGGGTTCCGCCGCGATGCGCATCCCATGGCCGTGCTCACCGGCTTGGTCGGCGCGCTGTCGGCCTTCTACCATGACAGCACCGACATCAACAACCCCGAGCATCGCCACATCGCCGCGATCCGCCTGATCGCCAAGATGCCGACGCTGGTGGCCATGGCCTACAAGTACGGCATGGGCCAGCCCTTCATGTATCCGCGCAACGACCTGTCCTATGCGGGCAACTTCCTGCGCATGATGTTCGGCACGCCCTGCGAGGACTACAAGGTCAGCCCGGTGCTCGAGAAGGCGATGGACCGCATCTTCATCCTGCACGCCGACCACGAGCAGAACGCCTCCACCTCCACCGTGCGCCTGTGCGGCAGCTCGGGCACCAACCCGTTCGCCGCCATCGCCGCCGGCGTGGCCTGCCTGTGGGGCCCGGCGCACGGCGGCGCCAACGAAGCGGCGCTGAACATGCTGGAGGGCATCCAGCGCGACGGCGGCGTGGCCAAGATCGGCGAGTTCGTCGCCAAGGTCAAGGACAAGAACAGCAGCGTCAAGCTGATGGGCTTCGGCCACCGCGTCTACAAGAACTACGACCCGCGCGCCAAGCTGATGCAGCAGACCTGCAACGAGGTGCTGGACGAGCTGGGCCTGCACAACGATCCGCTGTTCGCGCTGGCCAAGGCGCTGGAGAAGATCGCGCTGGAGGACGACTACTTCGTGCAGCGCAAGCTCTATCCCAACGTCGACTTCTACTCCGGCATCGTGCAGCGCGCCATCGGCATTCCGGTCAAGCTGTTCACCGGTATCTTCGCGCTGGCCCGCACGGTGGGCTGGATCGCCCAGCTCAACGAGATGATCGGCGATCCCGAGTACAAGATCGGCCGTCCGCGCCAGCTCTACACCGGCTCCGTGCGTCGCGACGTTCCCTGATGGGGGGCCGGCGGCCCGGCCGCCGTCGACCGAAAAAAGAGCCACCGCGAGGTGGCTTTTTTCGTGGTGGCTCGCTCACGGCGTCAAAGCCGCTGCTTGCAAGCTCAAAAACGGATGCCGGCGGGATTGGTCGCTGTGGGGCGCGGCGTCACCAAGGGGTCTGCCGGCGCGGCGGGTGCGTCGGCGGTGTCGGCGGCCGCCGCCGCTGGCTTGGCCGCCTGGGGCGCCAGGGCGGTGGGAGCGGGCGCCTGCCAGCGAGCCGGCAGCTGGGACTGCGCGGGGTAACCGGCGGCACTCAGGTACTGCGTCCACTCGGTGGCGGAAAAACCCTTGAGTTGCTGCTGGCCGATGCCGAGGACCGGCAGGCTGTCGGCGCCGGTCAGCTGCTGCAGGGCGGTGACGTCGGCGTTGGAGCCGACGGTTTTTTCGGTGAAGGGGATGCCGTGCTCGCGCAGCAGCTTGCGGCCGCTGGCGCAGGGCTCGCAGTCGCTGCTGGTGTAGAGCGTGACGGGATAGCGCTGCGCCGTCTGGCGCAGCGCATAGGGCAGGGCGGCGTTGTTGCCGGACGCCGCGGGCGCCTCGGCGCGCGGTGCCGGGGGCTGCGCCGCCGGCGGCGTGTCGGAGAAGCTGACACGCCCGTCCGGGCCGACCGAGCGATAGACCTGCGCCGACGCGCTGGCCGCCAGCAGCAGGCCAAGCGCCAGGGCCAACGGTGTGGCGGCCATGCGCCGACGCGGGATGAGACGAAGGTTCATGTGGGCCTTGCTTGAATGGTCGGTAGGCCGTCGCGTACTGCGGAGCGGCTTGGGCGGTGCCGGCAATGGTACAAGATGGGCTGCCGGCTCCCATACGGTTCAGGCCATGCCCTGATGGCGCAGCAGGGCGTCGATGCTGGGCTCGCGTCCGCGGAAGGCCTTGAAGGACTCCATGGCCGGACGGCTGCCGCCGACCTCCAGGATGGCTTGCCGGTAGCGCCGCCCGGTTTCCACGCTGGGCGTGCCGTCGGCCGCAAGGCTTTCCTCGAAGGCGGCGTAGGCGTCGGCCGACAGCACCTCGGCCCACTTGTAGCTGTAGTAGCCGGCCGCGTAGCCGCCGGCAAAGATGTGGCTGAAGGTGTGGGCCATGCGGTTGAAGGCGGGCGCGGGCAGCACCGCCACCTCGGCGCGCACCGCGTCGAGCAGCGCCTGCACGTCCTGCGCTGCGCCGGGCTCGGTGTGCAGGCGCATGTCGAACAGGGAAAACTCGACTTGCCGCAGGGTCTGCAGGCCGGCCTGGTAATTCTTGGCGGCCAGCATCTTGTCGAACAGCGCGCGCGGCAGGGGCTCGCCGGTGTCGACGTGCGCCGTCATGTGGCGCAGCACGCTCCATTCCCAGCAGAAGTTTTCCATGAACTGGCTGGGCAGCTCGACCGCGTCCCATTCGACGCCGCTGATGCCCGACACGTCGTGCTCGCCGACCTGGGTCAGCATGTGGTGCAGGCCGTGGCCGAACTCGTGGAACAGCGTGATCGCGTCGTCGTGCGTCAGCAGCGGCGGCTTGCCGTCGACCCCGGTGGCGAAGTTGCACACCAGGTAGGCCACGGGTGTCTGCAGCGTGCCGGTGTCCGGGCGCAGCCAGCGCGCGCGGGCGTCGTCCATCCAGGCGCCGCCGCGCTTGCCGGTGCGCGCCAGCGGGTCGAGGTAGAACTGGCCCAGCAGCTGGCCGTCGCGCTCGATGCGGAAGAACTCGACGCTGGGGTGCCACACGCTGGCGTGGTCGGGGCGGATGCTGACCTCGAACAGGGTCTCGACGATCTTGAACAGCCCCGCCAGCACCTTGGGCAGCGGGAAGTAGGGCTTGACCTCCTGCTCGCTGAAGGCGTAGCGCGCTTCCTTGAGCTGCTCGCCCACGTAGGGCCAGTCCCAGGCCTGGGGGTCGTCCAGCTGCAACTGGCTGGCCGCGAACGCACGCAGGTCCCGCACGTCGCGTTCGGCAAAGGGCCGGGCCTTGCCGGCCAGCTCGCGCAGAAAGGCGATCACCTGGGCCGGCGAGTCGGCCATCTTGGGCACCAGCGATACCTCGCCGAAGTTGGCGTAGCCCAGCAGCGCCGCTTCTTCCTGGCGCAGTGCCAGCAGCTCGCGCATGATCGCCCCGTTGTCGAAGCGCCTGGCATCGCCTTCGGCCTGCTCGCTGGCACGCGTGACGTAGGCGCGGTACAGCAACTGGTGCAGCGCGCTGCTCTTGGCGAACTGCATCACCGGCAGGTAGCAGGGCAGTTGCAGGCTCAGCTTGTAGCCCTCGCGCCCCTCGGCCTGGGCGGCGGCGCGGGCAGCGGCCTTGACGTCGGCCGGCACGCCGTCCAGGTCGGCCTCGCTGGCGTAGTGGGCGAAGGCGTCGGTGGCGTCCAGCGCGTTTTCGCTGAATTTTTGCGCCAGCTCGGCCGCGCGCTCCTGGATCTGGGCGAAGCGCGCCTTGGGCTCGTCGGTCAGCTCGGCGCCGCCCAGCACGAAGCCGCGCAGCGTGTGCTTGAGGGCTTCGCGCTGCTCGGCGTTCAGGCCGGCGGGGTCGATGGCCTTGTACTTGGCGTACAGGCGCTCGTCGGAGCCCAGCCGGGTGAAGAACTCGGTGATGCGCGGCAGCGCCTCGTTGTAGGCGGCGCGCAACTCGGGCGCGTCCATGACGGCCTTCAGGTGCGAGACGGCGCCCCAGGCGCGGCCCAGGCGCTCGGTGGCCACGTCCAGCGTGCCGGAGAGGGCGCTCCAGGTGGCCGGGTGCGCGGGCTGCACCACGCGTTCGAGTGCGGCTTCGGCCTCTTGCAGCAGTTGATCGACGGCGGGGGCGACGTGTTCGGGGCGGATGGCGTCGAAGCGCGGCAGGTCGGTGAAGTCGAGCAGGGGATTGGCGGTGGGCATGGTCATGCCCCTGCAGATGAGGGCGGCGCGCTCTTCCTTCAAGGCCAGCGCTCAGGCGCTGGCGCGCTCAGCCGCTGGCGCGCTCAGCCGCCTCGAGGGTGTTGACCAGCAGCATGGCGCGGGTCATGGGGCCGACGCCGCCGGGAACGGGCGTGATCCAGCTGGCGACGTTCTTGACGCCCTCGAAGTCCACGTCGCCGCACAGCTTGCCGGCCTCGTCGCGGTTCATGCCGACGTCGATGACCACGGCGCCGGGCTTGACCATGTCGGCCGTCAGCACGCCCCGCTTGCCCACGGCGGCGACGATGACGTCGGCCTGCAGCGTCTGGGCCTTCAGGTCGCGCGTGCGCGAGTGGCACACGGTGACGGTGGCGTCCTGCTGCAGCAGCATCAGCGCCATGGGCTTGCCGACGATGTTGGAGCGGCCGATGACCACGGCGTGCTTGCCTCGCAGGTCGAACCCGATGGACTCGAGCATCTTCATGCAGCCGTGCGGCGTGCAGGGCCAGAAGCCGGGCAGGCCGGTCATCAGCGCGCCGGCGTTGGCCACGTGAAAGCCGTCCACGTCCTTGGCCGGGTCGATGGCGGTGATGACCTTGTGCGTGTCCATGTGCGTGGGCAGGGGCAGCTGCACCAGGATGCCGTGCACGGCCGGGTCGCGGTTGAGGGCGTGCAGGCGTGCCAGCAGGTCCGCCTCGGGCAGGTCGGCCGGCAGGCGCTCCAGCGTGGCGGCCAGGCCGGTCTCGGTGCTGTCGTTCACCTTGTGGCGCGTGTAGACCTGGCTGGCCGGGTCCTCGCCCACCAGCAGGATGTGCAGCGCGGGCTGCACGCCGCGCGCCTTGAGGGCCGCGGTGCGGCTTTGCACCTGCTGGCGGATGTGCCGCGCCAGCGCGTTGCCGTCGATGAGTTGGGCTGCCATGGGTTTATGAATCAAATAGGCCGCTGGCCCGCATGCAAAGGGCGGAAGGCGCTATTGAAAAAAGAGTATCAAGCCTTGGCCGAAACCTGGCCCAGGGCGATCTTGAGCAGGTCGGCGACGGTGTTGGCACCCAGCTTTTCCATGATGTTGGCGCGGTGCGCCTCCACCGTCTTGATGCTGATGCCCAGGTCGTCGGCAATCTGCTTGTTCAGTCGGCCGGCGACGATGCGCTCGAGCACCTGGGCCTCGCGGCCGGTCAGCTTGGACAGCAGCGCGTCGCGGCTGGCGGCCTGCTGGTGCTCGGCAAAGGCGGTGCGGGCCTGCTCCAGCATGCGCTCGACCAGGGGCACCAGCTTTTCCTCGTTGAAGGGCTTCTGGATGAAGTCCATGGCGCCCTTCTTCATGGTGTCCACCGCCATGGGCACGTCGCCGTGGCCGGTGACGAAGGCCACCGGCAGGGGCGAGTCGCGCTCGGCCAGGCGGTCCTGCAGGTCGAGCCCGCTCATGCCGCTCATGCGGATGTCGATCAGCACGCAGCCGATCTCGCGCGGGTCGTAGCGCGCCAGGAAGGATTCGGCCGACTCGAACGAGCGCACGCGAAAGTCCTGGCCTTCGAGCAGCCATTGAACCGAGTCGCGCACGGCCTCGTCGTCGTCGACCACATAGACGGTTCCGCGCTTGGGGGTGAGATTCATGCGATCGCCTTGACGTGTTGGCCCGCGCCGCCGGCGGACTGCAGTGATTGGGGCGGGCCGACCGGAATCCAGAACGTGAAACGGCAGCCCATCACCCGGCCGGCATTGTAGAGGTTCTCGGCGTGGATCCGGCCCTGGTGCGACTCGACGATGGAGCGGCACAGGTTCAGGCCGATGCCCATGCCCTCGCTCTTGGTCGAGAAGAAGGCCTCGTACAGGCGCTCGATGGCCTCGGTCGACAGGCCGGGCCCGGCGTCGGTCACGCAGAACTGCACCGCCGCCACGCCTTCGATCTCGCGCTGCGTCACGCGCAGGTCGACCACGCGCTCGTCCAGCGGCACCTCGGCGCCGTCGATGGCGTCGCCGGCGTTCTTGATCAGGTTCATCAGCACCTGCTCGATCAGGATCGGGTCGACGAACATGGCCGGCAGCGAGGGTGCCATGTGGTGCGCCAGGCGCACCTGGCGGCGGCGCAGGTCGAGCTCGGCCAGCTCCACCACCTGCTCGACGATGGGCGCCACGTCCGACCACTGGCGGCGCGGCTCGCTGCGCTTGACGAAGCTGCGGATGTGCTGCACCACCTGGCCGGCGCGCTGGGCCTGGCGCGCGGTCTTGTCCAGCGCGCCCAGCAGCTCGTCCTGGTTGATCTGCCCGCCGCGGATGCGCGAGATCATGCCGGTGCAGTAGTTGGTGATGGCCGTCAGCGGCTGGTTCAGCTCGTGCGCCACGCTGGAGGCCATCTCGCCCATGGTGATCAGGCGGCTGGCGGTCTGCGCGCGCTCGGCCTGGGCGGCAGCCTGCTCCTCGGCCTGGTGGCGCGCGGTGATGTCGGTGGCGATCACCATCTGCGCTAGGCGCCCGTCCACCCAGTTGAGGTAGCGCGAGCGCACCTCCATCCACTTGCCCAGCTGCTCCAGGTAGATCTCGGCGTGCTCGGCCAGCGGCGTGGTGGCCAGGTTGTCCAGCGGCAGCCCGACGAAGGAATCGACCGCGTCCAGGCTTTCGTCGCTGGCCAGGGTGTTGGCGGTGCCGCCGCGCAGCACCAGCTTGAGGTGGCCCTCGGTGGTGGCGCCGAACCACTGGCGGTACAGCTTGTTGGCGAACAGCAGCTCCTTGCTGCCCAGCGGCGCCACCGACACCGACGCGTCCAGCGCCTCCAGCACGGTGGTGAAGCGCTCGTAGGAGGCCGACAGCTGCCGGCGCACGCGGTTGGGCTCGGTGATGTCGGTCATCGACGCCATCCAGCCGGTCTGCTTGCCGGTGGCGTCGATCAGCGGCGACACGTACAGCCGGGCGTCGAACACCGAGCCGTCGCGGCGCTTGACGCGCATCTGAAAACCCGCCGGGTCGGCCGCGCCGCCCAGCTCCTCGGTCAGGCGCGCGGCCAGCTGGTCGTGGTCCTCGTTGGGCCAGTAGGTGAAGGGCTCGGTCTGGCCCAGCAGCTCCTCCTCGCGCCAGCCGGTCATCTTGCAGAAGGCCGGGTTGACGTAGATGATGCGCCCCTGCAGGTCGAGCGCGCGCATGCCGGTGAGCATGGAGTTTTCCATCGCGCGGCGAAAGCTGGTCTCGGCCTGCAGCGCCTGCTGGGCCTGGTGGCGGCGCACCGACTGGCGCCAGTTGGCCACCAGCATCCACACCGTGGTGCCCGACAGCAGCAGCACCAGCCAGAAGATGGCGTTGCCGATCAGCCCCTGCGAGGTGCGCCAGGCCTGCGCGCGCAGCACCAGCGCATTGCCCACGGGCGACACCGGGATCTCGAACTCGTTGACCTGGCCCGCCCAGGGCAGGCGCTCGGACAGGCCCGAGCGCGCGGGGATGCTCTGGCCGCTCATCAGGTGGCCCTTGTCATCCAGCAGGGCCACCGCGTACTTGGCCAGCACCTCGCTGGGCACGCCGTAGCGCAGCAGGCCGTCCACGCTGTACTCCACCAGCAGCTCGCCGGCGAACTGCCCGCGCGGCGTGATCGGCACGTGCAGCTCCAGCGTGGGCTCGGCATTCTTGGCCAACGGCGGCAGCACGTACACCGGCTGGCGCAGGTCGCGCGCCAGGCCGTAGCCGTTCTCGGCCTCCTCGGCGCGCAGCTGCCCGTCTTCCATCCAGCGCGGCTGGGGCTGCACGCTGGGGCGCGTTTCCAGCGCGGTGACGCGGCGGCGCACGTCGATCCAGCCGATCGACAGCAGCTCGGGGTACTGGGCCACCAGCGACTCGGCGCGGCTGTTGAACTGCGGCGGCAGCACCTCGCGGTTGGAGATGTCGCGCGCCAGGCGCATCACCTGCTCCTGGCGCTCCAGCAGGCGCAGGCGCAGGCGCTGCTGGGCGTATTCGACGTCGCGCTTGAGCGCCTCCTGCTCGCGGCGCGCCTCCTCGATGCGCAGGTAGCTGAACACCGCCAGGATGATCACCACGAACAGCAGCACCGCCAGCAGCGGCGCCACGTGCACCCAGCCGTCGGAGCGCAGCAGCGGCCAGCGGTCCCGCCAGTGCCGCGCGGGCTCGGCAGCGTGGGACGGCGGGTGCACGGTGGGGGGGTACTGCATCCTTCAAGTGTAGTGGGGCTGCAGGTGAGCGCGGATGCCGTGCGCCGGCGGACCGAACATAAGTCACGGATCAGCCTGATATATCACAATATAAAAATACAAATCAACATTTGAAAAACAAGGCCATTTGTGCGATGATGCGCGCGCGATTTCGTACACAATGACTTTCAACCTTTCTGACCGGAGACACAGCGATGCCCGCAGCGCCTGATTCGCCCTTCAATGTTGGTTCGGACATTGATGCCCAGGAAACCCGTGAATGGATGGACGCGCTGTCCTCCGTCATCGAAAAGGAAGGGCCCGAGCGCGCGCACTTCCTGCTGGAGCAACTGCTCGAGCACGCCCGCCAGAGCAGCATCGACCTGCCGTTCTCGGCCAACACCGGCTACGTCAACACCATCGAGCCCGACCAGGAGGCGCGCTGCCCCGGCAACATCGCCATCGAAAAGCGCCTGCGCGCCTACATGCGCTGGAACGCCATGGCCATGGTGGTGCGCGCCAACCGCCTGCACCCGGCCGACGGGGGCGACCTGGGCGGGCACATCGGCTCGTTCGCCTCGCTGGCCAGCATGTGGGGCGCCGGCTTCAACCACTTCTGGCACGCCGAGGGGCCGGACCACGGCGGCGACTGCATCTATTTCCAGGGCCACAGCGCGCCCGGCATCTACGCCCGCGCCTACCTGGAAGGCCGCATCAGCGAGGAGCAGCTGGAGAACTTCCGCCAGGAGGTGCACGGCAAGGGCCTGTCCAGCTACCCCCACCCGCACCTGATGCCCGGCTTCTGGCAGTTTCCCACCGTCAGCATGGGCCTGGGCCCGCTGATGGCGATCTACCAGGCGCGCTTTCTCAAGTACCTGCACGCCCGCGGCATCGCCGACACGGCCAAGCGCAAGGTCTGGGTGTTCCTGGGCGACGGCGAGATGGACGAGCCCGAGAGCAAGGGCGCCATCAGCCTGGCGGCGCGCGAGAACCTCGACAACCTGATCTTCGTCATCAACTGCAACCTGCAGCGCCTGGACGGCCCGGTGCGCGGCAACGGCAAGATCATCCAGGAGCTGGAGGGCGACTTCCGCGGCGCCGGCTGGCACGTCATCAAGCTGCTGTGGGGCAAGGGCTGGGACCCGCTGTTCGCGCGCGACAAGTCGGGCAAGCTGCGCCAGCTGATGATGGAGACGCTGGACGGCGACTACCAGACCTACCGCGCCATGGACGGCGCCTACCTGCGCAAGCACTTTTTCGGCAAGTACCCCGAGACCGCCAAGCTGGTCGAGCACATGAGCGACGAGGAGCTGTGGGAGCTGCGCCGCGGCGGCCACGACCCCGAGAAGGTGTACGCGGCCTTCCACGCCGCCAACGAATTCAAGGGCCAGCCCACGGTGCTGCTGGTCAAGACCGTCAAGGGCTACGGCATGGGCAAGGCCGGCGAGGCCAAGAACACCGTGCACCAGACCAAGAAGCTGGACGACGAGGACATCAAGTACATCCGCGACCGCTTCAACATCCCGATCCCCGACAGCGAGCTGGACAAGCTGCCCTACTACAAGCCGGCCGACGACACGCCGGAGATGAAGTACCTGCACGAGCGCCGCCAGGCGCTGGGCGGCTACCTGCCCACGCGGCGCGAGAAGGCCGACGAGAGCTTCACCATCCCGGCGCTGGAGACCTTCAAGGCCGTGCTGGAGCCGACGGCCGAGGGCCGCGAGATCAGCACCACGCAGGCCTTCGTGCGCTTTCTGACGCAGCTGCTGCGCGACAAGGCCTTTGGCCCGCGCGTGGTGCCCATCGTGGTGGACGAGTCGCGCACCTTCGGCATGGAGGGGCTGTTCCGCCAGATCGGCATCTACAACCCCAAGGGCCAGCAGTACGTGCCGGTCGACCGCGAGCAGGTGATGTACTACAAGGAGCAGGCCGACGGCCAGATCCTGCAGGAGGGCATCAACGAGGCCGGCGGCATGGCCAGCTGGATCGCCGCGGCCACCAGCTACAGCACGAACAACCGCATCATGATGCCGTTCTACGTGTACTACTCGATGTTCGGCTTCCAGCGCTTCGGCGACCTGGCCTGGGCCGCCGGCGACCTGGGCGCGCGCGGCTTCCTGCTGGGCGGCACCAGCGGGCGCACCACGCTCAACGGCGAGGGCCTGCAGCACGAGGACGGCCACAGCCTGGTGCTGGCCGGCACCATCCCCAACTGCGTCAGCTACGACCCGGCCTTCGCGCACGAGGTGGGCATCATCCTGCACCACGGCCTGCGCCGCATGGTCGAGAAGCAGGAGGACGTCTTCTACTACGTCACCCTGCTCAACGAGAACTACCCCATGCCGGGCCTGACGGCCGGCACCGAGGAGCAGATCCTGCAGGGCATGTACCTGTGCAAGGCGGGCGCGGCCGGCAAGCTGCGCGTGCAGCTGCTGGGCTCGGGCTCGATCCTGCGCGAGTCGCTGGAGGCGCAAAAGCTGCTGGCCACCGACTGGGGCGTGCAGGCCGACGTGTGGAGCTGCCCCAGCTTCAACGAGTTGGCGCGCGAGGGCCAGGACGTGGCGCGCTGGAACCTGCTGCACCCCGCCGAGCCGCCGCGCGTGCCCTTCGTCACGCGCCAGCTGCAGGCGCACGCCGGCCCGGTGGTGGCGTCGACCGACTACGTCAAGAACTACGCCGACCAGATCCGCGCCCACATCCCGGCCGGTCGCAGCTACACCGTGCTGGGCGCCGACGGCTTCGGCCGCAGCGACTTCCGCTCGCGCCTGCGCGAGCACTTCGAGATCAACCGCCACTACGTCGCCATTGCCGCGCTCAAGGCGCTGGCCGACGAGGGCCAGCTGCCCATGGCCAAGGTGAGCGAGGCGATCGCCAAGTACGGCATCCGCACCGACAAGATCAACCCTCTGCACGCCTGAAGCAGCACAACCCGGAGACAAGACATGGCATTGGTCAACATCCTGGTCCCCGACATCGGGGACTTCAGCGAGGTCGGCGTGATCGAGCTGCTGGTGAAGGCTGGCGATACCGTCAAGGTCGAGCAGTCGCTCATCACCGTCGAGTCCGACAAGGCGTCGATGGAAATCCCCTCCAGCCACGCGGGCGTCGTCAAGGAGCTCAAGGTGGCCCTGGGCGACAAGGTCAGCCAGGGTAGCGTGATCGCGGTGCTGGACAGCGCCGAGGCCGCCGCTTCTGAAGAAAAACCGGCCCCAGCCCCCGCCAATCAAGCGCCGGCAGCTACCAAACCAGAAGCGGCCGCGCCCGCGGTGGCGCCCGCCGCCAGCGGCCCCATCGAGGTGCGCGTGCCCGACATCGGCGACTTCAAGGACGTCGCGGTGATCGAGCTGCTGGTCAAGCCGGGCGACACCATCGCGCCCGAGCAGTCGCTGTTCACCGTCGAGTCCGACAAGGCCTCGATGGAAATCCCGTCGCCCGCCGCCGGGGTGCTGAAAGAGCTGAAGGTGCAGCTGGGCGACAAGGTCAACCAGGGCGACCTGGTGGCGATCATCGAAGGCGCCGCGGCAGGCGCCGCCGCGCCAGCGCCCGCGGCACCGGCCCCCGCGCCGGCTGCGGCAGCGCCGACGCCCGCCGCATCGCCCGCGCCGACCCCGGCGCCCGCGGCAAGCGTGGCGGCGCCGGCCCACAACCCCACCGTGGCCCCCAGCGGCCAGCTGCCGCACGCCAGCCCCTCGGTGCGACAGTTCGCGCGCGAGCTGGGCGTGCCGCTGGCCGAGGTCAAGGGCGGCGGCCGCAACGGCCGCATCACCTTCGAGGACGTGCAGGCCTTCACCCGCTCGGTCATGGCCGGCAGCGTGCAGACCCAGGCGCAGGCCGCCCGGGCGCCCGCCGGCGGCTCGGGCGTGGGGCTGGACCTGCTGCCCTGGCCCAAGATCGATTTCACCAAGTTCGGTCCGGTGGAGCGCAAGGAGCTTTCGCGCATCAAGAAGATCAGCGGCGCCAACCTGCTGCGCAACGCCATCATGATCCCGGCCGTCACCAACCACGACGACGCCGACATCACCGACCTGGAGGCCTTCCGCGTCGCCACCAACAAGGAGAACGAGAAGAGCGGCGTCAAGGTCACCATGCTGGCCTTCCTGATCAAGGCCTGCGTGGCCGCGCTCAAGAAATTTCCCGAGTTCAACAGCAGCCTGGACGGCGACGCGCTGGTCTACAAGCAGTTCTGGCACATCGGCTTTGCCGCCGACACGCCCAACGGCCTGGTGGTGCCCGTCATCAAGGACGCCGACAAGAAAGGCGTGCTGCAGATCAGCGCCGAGATGGGCGAGCTGGCCAAGAAAGCGCGCGACGGCAAGCTGGGCCCGGCCGACATGAGCGGCGCGAGCTTCACCATCAGCAGCCTGGGCGGCATTGGCGGGCGCTACTTCACGCCCATCATCAACGCGCCCGAGGTGGCCATCCTGGGCGTGTGCCGCTCCACCATGGAGCCGGTGTGGGACGGCAAGCAGTTCGTGCCGCGCCTGATGCTGCCGCTGTCGCTGACCTGGGACCACCGCGTCATCGACGGCGCGGCGGCCGCGCGCTTCAACGTCTATCTCGGCCAGATCCTCGCGGACTTCCGCCGGGTGCTGCTGTAAACCGGAGGCTGGCAAATGAGCGAAGTGCAAGTCAAGGTGCCCGACATCGGCGACTTCAAGGACGTCGCCGTCATCGAAGTGCTGGTCAAGGTGGGCGACACCGTCAAGGTCGAGCAAAGCCTGATCACCGTCGAGTCCGACAAGGCCAGCATGGAGATTCCCTCCAGCCACGCCGGCGTGGTCAAGTCGCTGGCCATCAACCTGGGCGACAAGATCAACGAGGGCTCGCTGGTGCTGACGCTGGAGGCCGACGCCGCCCCCGCAGCCGCGCCGGCTCCCGCCGCCCCGGCATCGAAACCGGCTGCAGCCCCCGCCAAGCAAGCCCCGGCAGCTCCTGCTCCTGTAGCGTCCAGCTTTGGCGGCAACGTGGACGTGGACTGCGACGTCGTCGTCCTGGGCGGCGGCCCGGGCGGCTATTCGGCCGCGTTTCGCGCCGCCGACCTGGGCCTGAAGGTCGTCGTCGTCGAGCGCTACGCCACCCTGGGCGGCGTGTGCCTGAACGTGGGCTGCATCCCCAGCAAGGCGCTGCTGCACGTGGCGGCGGTGATGGACGAGGTGGGCCACCTGGCGGCGCTGGGCATCGACTACGGCGGCAAGCCCAAGGTGGACATCGACAAGCTGCGCGGCCACAAAGAGAAAGTCATCGGCAAGCTCACCGGCGGCCTGGGTGCCATGGCCAAGATGCGCAAGGTGACGATCGTGCGCGGCTACGGCAGCTTTGTCGGCGCCAACCACATCGAGGTGGAGGAAACCACCGGTACCGGGCAGGACAAAACCGGCGGCAAAAAGGTGGTGCAGTTCAAGCGCGCCATCATCGCCGCCGGCAGCCAGGCCGTGCGCCTGCCCTTCATGCCCGACGACCCGCGCGTGGTGGACAGCACCGGCGCGCTGGCGCTGAAGAGCGTGCCCAGGAAGATGCTGATCCTGGGCGGCGGCATCATCGGCCTGGAGATGGGCACGGTGTATTCCACCCTGGGCGCGCGCCTGGACGTGGTGGAGATGCTGGACGGCCTGATGCAGGGCGCCGACCGCGACCTGGTGAAGGTGTGGCAAAAGCTCAATGCGCCGCGCTTCGACAACATCATGCTCAAGACCAAGACGGTGGGCGCCAAGGCCACCGACAAGGGCATCGAAGTGTCATTCGAGGGTGAGGGCGCCCCGGCGCCGCAGACCTACGACCTGGTGCTGCAGGCCGTGGGCCGCAGCCCCAACGGCAAGAAGATCGGCGCGGACAAGGCCGGCGTGGCGGTGACCGAGCGTGGCTTCATCGACGTCGACATCCAGATGCGCACCAACGTGCCGCACATCTTCGCCATCGGCGACATCGTGGGCCAGCCCATGCTGGCGCACAAGGCGGTGCACGAGGCGCACGTGGCGGCCGAGGTGATTGCCGGCGAACTGAAAGGCGACGACAAGCTGGCCAAGGCCGCCTTCAACGCCCGCGTGATCCCCAGCGTGGCCTACACCGACCCCGAGGTGGCCTGGGTGGGCCTGACCGAGGATCAGGCCAAGGCGCAGGGCATCAAGGTCAGGAAGGGCCTGTTCCCTTGGACGGCCTCGGGCCGCGCCATTGCCAACGGGCGCGACGAGGGCTACACCAAGCTGCTGTTCGACGACAGCCCCGAGGCGCACGGCCACGGCCGCATCCTGGGTGGCGGCATCGTCGGCACGCACGCCGGCGACATGATCGGCGAGGTGGCCCTGGCCATCGAGATGGGCGCCGACATGGTGGACATCGGCAAGACCATCCACCCGCACCCGACGCTGGGCGAGAGCATCGGCATGGCCGCCGAGATCGCCCACGGCAGCTGCACCGACGTGCCGCCGCAGAAGAAGTAGCCTCCGGCGCGCGCCGCCGAGACGAGGGCCCGGACGGGAGACCGCCCGGGCCTTGCCGTTTTGGGGATCAGGTCTTGAAAACTATGAAAATCATAGCTTCCTGCGCCCAATCCATCGGGGCTGCAGGCCAAAAACATTCAAAATTCAGCATCGCGCCACCATGCAAGCCCTGCTCGACGCCATTGCCGCCATGCCGCTGCCGGTGGAGGCGCAGCGCATTTTTCACGGCCGCGGCGGCCTCTGGCCGGGCTGCGAGCCGTGGACGCTGGATGCGTACCCGCCCGTCCTGGTGCTCACCAGCTTCGCTCCCGCCAGCGATGCGCAACTGGCCGCCGTTGACGCGGCCCTGCAAGCGCGCTGGCACCGGATCGCGCCCGGCCAGCCGCTGAGCTGGGTCTTCCAGCAACGCGGCGCCGGCCGCGCCGACACGCGCCCGATGGCCGGCAGCGTGCCCGAACCGCACATCGTCACCGAAGCCGGCGCGCGCTTTCGGGTGCACGTGCTGCGCGGGCAAAACCACGGCCTGTTCCTGGACATGGCGGCCGGCCGCGGCTGGGTGCGTGCGTGGGCGGCCGACTTCGCCGCCCGGCAGGGGCGCGGCGCGCGCGTGCTCAACCTGTTTGCCTACACCTGCGCGTTTTCCGTCGCGGCGCTGCAAGGCGGGGCGGCACAGGTCGTCAACATCGACATGGCGCGCGGCGCCCTGGCCACCGGCCAGCACAACCACGCGCTCAACGGTCTGGCCGGCCGCGCCCAGTTCTGGCCGCACGACGTCTTCACGTCCTGGGGCAAGATCGCCCGCCACGGCCCCTGGGACCTGATCGTCGCCGACCCGCCCAGCCATCAAAAAGGCAGCTTCGTCGCCACCAAGGACTACCCGCGCCTGATGCGGCGCCTGCCCGCCCTGCTGGCCCCCGGCGGCCAAGCCCTGCTGTGCCTGAACGCGCCCGAGCTGGACATGGATTTTTTGCGGCACCACATGCACCAGCAGGCGCCGGAGCTGGCGTTCGTCGAGCGCGTGGCCAACCCGGCCGTTTTTGCGGACGTGGACGAGGGCAGGGCGCTGAAGGTGGCGGTGTATCGGCTGGCGCCTTGAGCACGCTGCCCTCGCACCACTACGGCTGCGCCTGCAGCAGGCGGTCGATCACCGCCCACTCGCCCGGCTCCACCGGCGTGATCGACAGGCGGTTGCCGCGCTGCAGCACCCGCATCGCCGCCAGCTCGGGGTGCCGGCGCAGTTCGGCCAGCGAGACCAGGCGCGTCTTGCGCAGCGCCTGCACGTCCAGCAGCAGCCAGCGTGGCTGCTCCGGGCTGGACCTGGCGTCGAAGTAGGGCGATGCGGGGTCGAACTGGGTGGGGTCGGCGCGCACGCCCGAGGCCACGCGGGCGATGCCGGCGATGCCCGGCTCGGCGCAGCTGGAGTGGTAGAACAGCACGCCGTCGCCCACCCGCATGGCGTCGCGCATGAAGTTGCGCGCCTGGTGGTTGCGCACGCCCGTCCAGGGCACGGTCTGGCCGGGGGCGGCCAGGGCGTCGTCGATGCTGCACTCGCCGGGTTCGGACTTCATCAGCCAGCAGCGGGGCGAAGGGGTGTTGGGGCTCGGATGCATGGGGCGATTGTGGACGGGTGCCATCGGTTGGTGCCACGCATGGCGTTTCATGAATCAAATCAGGCGATAGCCCCCATCAATCAAGCCTGAGCAGCTATCGATTCAGGATTCCATGCGGGCTTCGCCGGCCTCGGGCAGCCCGGCGCGCCGCACCGCCTGGGCCAGCCGCTGGCGCACTTGCGGCACCAGGTCGGCTGGCGCCTGCGGCCCCAGCATCCCGGCCACGCCGACGGTCTTGGCGGGGTCGTACTGGCGGCCGCTGCCCAGGGCCTGCTCGAAGGCGTTGGCCCAGGCGTGGGCGACGGCCAGGTCGGGGTCGACCAGCAGCACCGCATGGGCCAGCACGGCGTGGGTGGCCGGGCCCGCCGGGTGGCGGGGCAGGGGGCGCCAGTACTGCGCGGTGCCGGCGATCTTGCGCGCCGCGTCGCCGCGGCCGCAGGCCAGGTTGAAGCGGCCGTCGCAAAACGAGCCGCCGACGGCCTGCCAGTGCGTCGGGACGCCGAAGCCGAGCAAGCTGCCTTGCAGCAGCGCGCACAGGTGGAGGTAGACGCGCTCCATCCACGTGCCGAGCCCGCCGGGCAGGGTGTAGACCAGGCTCAGGTTGAGGATGCCGGGCCCTTGCGGCACCAGGCCGCCGCCCGATGGGCGCTCGTGGACCGGGCAGCCGCGCGCGGCAAACTGCGCGGCCACGCGCTCGAACGCGGCATGCCGGCGGTAGCTGCGCGGCACGACGAGGGACACGGGGCCTTCCCACAGCCGGGCGCGGGGCGGGCCGGCGTGCTGCAGCAGGGCCAGGTCGGCGGCGATCGGGTCGCCGCCGCGGGTGGGCTCCTGCGTGACCTGGAAGCTCATGGGCCGGGCCGGGTGTCGTTCAGCGCCTTCGCCCCAGGGGGCGAGGGAGCGAGGCCCATCAGTCGTTGACCAGCACCAGCTTGCCGCGCACCTGGCGGCTGTTCATGCGCGCGTAGGCGGCCTTCAGCTCGGCCATGGGCATCTGGCGGTCGATCTGCGGCTTGATCCTGCCCTGCGCGTACCAGCCGGCCAGCTCCTGCATCATGGCGGCGTTGGCGGCCGGCTCGCGGCGGGCGAAGTCGCCCCAGAACACGCCGACGATGCTGGCGCCCTTGATGAGCGCCAGGTTGATCTTGAGCGAGGGAATCTCGCCCGCGGCAAAGCCCACCACCAGGTGGCGCCCGCGCCAGCCGATGGAGCGGAAGGCCGCCTCGGTGAAGGCGCCGCCCACCGGGTCGTAGATGACGTCGGGGCCCTTGCCGCCGGTCAGCGCCTTCAGTTGCTCGCGCAGGTCCTGCGTGCTGTAGTTGATGGTCTCGTCGGCGCCCAGCTGCTTGCAGAAGGCGCACTTGTCGTCGGTCGAGGCGGCGGCGATCACCCGGGCGCCGGCGATCTTGGCGATCTGGATGGCTGACATGCCCACGCCACCGGCGGCGCCCAGCACCAGCACGGTTTCGCCGGCCTTCAGCTGCCCGCGGTCCAGCAGCGCGTGGTGGCTGGTGGCGTAGATCATGATGAAGGCGGCCGCATCCACCGGCGGAAAGCCCGGCGGCAGCGGCAGGCACAGCTTGGCCGGCGCCAGCGTGTGGGTGGCGAAGCCCCCGGTGCCCGCCAGGCAGGCCACGGCCTGGCCGACCTTCAGCTCCGTCACGCCTTCGCCCACGGCCTCGATCACGCCGGCGTACTCGGAGCCGGGCACGAAGGGCAGCTCGGGCTTGAACTGGTACTTGTTCTGCACGATCAGCAGGTCGGGAAAGTTTAGGCTGGCCGCCTGGATGCGGATCAGCACCTGGCCCTTGGCCGGGGTGGGGGTGGGCAGCTCCTTCCAGGTGAGGGCGTCCACGCCCACGGGGTCTTCGCATAGCCATGCGTGCATGTTTGGTTCTCCTTGCCATCGGTGGCGCGCTCAAGGGCAAGCCCGCCGTCGGCCCGATGATAGGAGCGCCGCGCGCGCCTTGCCGGTCGCGCGCGCGACCGGCCGCCCGGACGCGGCGGCCCCCTACAATCCGTTGCATTCACCCGCTCTCGACCATGAAGATCCTGCTTTGCAATGACGACGGCTACCAGGCGCCGGGCATCGTGGCGCTGCACGCCGCGCTGGCGGCGTTTGCCGAGGTCGAGGTGATCGCCCCGGAGCAGAACAACAGCGCCAAGTCCAACGCGCTGACGCTGCACGCGCCGCTGTACGTGCACCGCGCGCCCAACGGCTTTCGCTACGTCAACGGCACGCCGGCCGACTGCGTGCACATCGCGCTGACGGGGCTGCTGGACTATCGCCCCGACCTGGTGGTCTCGGGCATCAACAACGGCGCCAACATGGGCGACGACACGATCTACTCGGGCACCGTGGGCGCGGCCATGGAGGGCTATCTGTTCGGCATTCCGGCCATCGCCTTCTCGCAGGTCGAAAAAGGCTGGGCGCACATCGACGACGCCGCGCAGGCCGCGGGCGACCTGGTGCGGCGCATCGGCGCGCAGCCGGCGCCGCGCGATCAGCCCTGGCTGCTCAACGTCAACATTCCCAACCGGCCGCTGGCCGAGCTGAAGGCGCCCAAGGTCTGCCGCCTGGGCCGGCGCCACGCGGCGCAAAGCGCCATCACCATGACCAGCCCCTACGGCGAGACCATGTACTGGATCGGCGGCGCCGGCGGCGCGCTGGACGCCAGCGAGGGCACGGACTTTCACGCCACCGCGCAGGGCCATCTGTCGCTCACGCCGCTGTCGGTGGATTTGACCGACCACGCCGCGCTGGCCTACTGGGCGCAGGGCCTGGGCCACCTGCTGGCCGAGGGGAAGCCCTGATGGCGCGTCCACCCGAGCGGCCAGGCTTTCCCGCGCGCATCGACCTGGGGCCGCGCCCGGCGCTGGCCAAGCGGCCGGCGCCCGGCGTACCGCCGGCAAGCGCGGCGGCCCGCGTGCCCGCGCCGGCCGCGCTGCCCGGCGCCGCGCGCGACCCGATCCCGGCGCGCGCGCGCATGGTGCAGGCGCTGGCCGCCAGCGGCATCCACGACCCCGAGGTGCTGCGCGCCATGGGCGCGGTGGACCGCCACCGCTTCGTCGACCACGCGCTGGTGGCCCAGGCCTACGAGGACACGGCCCTGCCCATCGGGCTGGGGCAGACCATCTCCAAGCCCAGCGTGGTGGCGCGCATGGTCGAGCTGCTGATGCAGGGCGTGGCCCGCGGCGCCGACGGCCGGCCCGGGCGCGTGCTGGACATCGGCACCGGCTGCGGCTACCAGGCGCTGGTGCTGGCGCAGCTGGCCAGCGAGGTCTACAGCGTGGAGCGCCTGCGCGAGCTGCACGAGAAGGCGCGCGCCAACCTGCGCCCCCTGCGCGTGCCCAACGTGCACCTGATCGTGGGCGACGGCATGCAGGGCTTTGCCAGCGGCGCGCCGTATGCGGGCATCGTCTCGGCCGCCGGCGGCGACAAGGTGCCCGAGGCCTGGATCGACCAGCTGGCGTACGGCGGGCGCATCGTGGCGCCCACGGTGCAGGCCGGCGGCGCGCAGGCGCTGGTGGTGATCGACAAGACGCGCCAGGCCATCCGGCAGACGGTGCTGGAGGGGGTTCACTTCGTGCCTCTAAAATCGGGCGTTTCCTAGGGATCAAGGACAAGATTTATGCAGTGGTCAGGTCGCAAGGCGTGGATGGCAGGTGTGCTGGCCGCCGCGCTGCTGGCGGGGTGCGCGTCCACGTCGGTGAGCCGCGCGCCGGTCGAAGACCGCAACGTGGGCACGGCAGCGGCCGTGCCAGGGGTCGACGCGGCCCTGCTCCCGGGCGCCGAGAACGCCGGCAAGCCCGGCTACTACACGGTGCGCGCGGGCGACACCATCATGAAGATCGCCACCGAGGTGGGCCAGCCCTGGCGCGAGATCGTCGGCTGGAACAAGCTGGACAACCCCAACGCCATCGAAGTGGGCCAGGTGCTGCGCGTGGTGCCGCCGGTGGGTTCGGCATCGCCGCAGGCGGTGCCCGCGCCGGTGGAGGCGGCCCGCGGCGGCGCGGCGCATTCGGCGGGCGGCAAGCCGGCGCCGGTCCCCGTGGCCACCCAGACCACGCCCGGCGCGGCCACGCCGGCGCCGGTCCCGGCCTCGGCTGCAGCGGCGCCCGCGCCAGCGGCCTCGGCCGCCACCGCTGCTGCGGCGCCGCCGCCCCCGCCACCTCCGCCGCCGTCGGCAGGCGCCGACAACGTCAAGTTCATCTGGCCGGCCAAGGGCCCGGTGATCGCCCGCTTCGACGAGGACAAGAACAAGGGTCTGGGCATCGGCGGCAAGGCGGGCGAGCCGGTGCTGGCCGCCGCCGACGGCCGCGTGGTCTACGCCGGCGCCGGCCTGCGCGGCTACGGCAACCTGATCATCATCAAGCACAACAACACCTTCCTGACGGCCTACGCGCACAACCAGAAACTGCTGGTCAAGGAAGACCAGAACGTCAAGAAGGGCCAGGAGATCGCCGAGATGGGCTCCACCGATTCCGACCGCGTGAAGCTGCACTTCGAGATCCGCCGCTCCGGCAAACCGGTGGACCCGGCGCGCTACCTGCCGCCGCGCTGAACCGCGGCCGACCGCAGGCAACGGGCGCTCGCGCGGGCGCCCGTTGTCGTTTCCAGTGCCAGCGCAATACTATTCGATTGATAGCTTGCCGCGCTTTCTGCATGCGGGCCACTGCCTGATTTGATCATGAACCCTGAAGCACCAGCCACCCGCCCCGACGTGCCGGCGGACGCGCTGCACATCGAATCCATGGACCTGGACGCCCAGGGCATCGCCCACCGCGCCGACGGCAAGGTGGTGTTCGTCGACGGCGCGCTGCCCGGCGAATGGGTGAGCGCCCAGGTGCACCGCAAGAAGAACAACTGGGAGGCCGCCACGCTGACGGCGGTGCACCGCGCCAGCAGCCTGCGCGTGGCGCCACGCTGCCCGCATTTCGGCCTGCACGCCGGCGCCTGCGGCGGCTGCAAGATGCAGCACCTGGACGCCAGCGCGCAGGTGGCCGTCAAGCAGCGCGCGCTCGAAGACCAGCTGTGGCACCTGGGCAAGGTCCGGCCCGAGCTGATCCTGCGCCCCATCGAAGGCCCGGCCTGGGGCTACCGCTGGCGCGCGCGCCTGTCGGTGCGCCACGTGCTCAAGAAGGGCGAGGTGCTGATCGGCTTTCACGAGCGCAAGAGCCGCTACGTGGCCGACATGCGCGAATGCCACGTGCTGCCGCCCGCGGTCAGCGCGCTGCTGCTGCCGCTGCGCGCGCTGATTGCCGGCATGGACGCGCGCGACACTTGCCCGCAGATCGAGCTGGCCTGCGGCGATGACGTGATTGCTCTGGTGCTGCGCCACCTGGAGCCGCTGAGCGCGGGTGATGAGGCCCGACTGCGCGCCTTTGCCGCGCAGCACGGCGTGCAGTGGTGGCTGCAGCCCAAGGGGCCGGATACGGCGCACCTGCTCGACCCCGAAGGCGCCACGCCGCTGGCGTATGCGCTGTCCGAGTTCGGCGTCAGCCTGCCGTTTCGGCCCACCGACTTTACCCAGGTCAACCCGCACATCAACCGCGTGTTGGTGGCGCGCGCGCTGCGCCTGCTGCAGGTGCAGCGGCACGAGCGCGTGATCGACTGGTTCTGCGGCCTGGGCAACTTCAGCCTGCCGCTGGCCACCCAGGCCGGCCAGGTGCTGGGCGTGGAGGGCAGCGCCGCCCTGGTGGCGCGCGCGCGGCAGGGCCTGGAGGCCAACCGGGAGGCAGCGCGCGACGGCCAGCGCTTCGCGCCCACCGATTTCGTGGCGCGCGACCTGTTCGAGATGAGCGCCGAGCAACTGGTGCGCGACGGCACGGCCGACCGCTGGCTGGTCGATCCGCCGCGCGAAGGCGCCTTTGCGCTGGCCAAGGCGCTGGCCGCCATCCATCAGGCGCGCATCGGGGCCGAAGGCGCCGAGCCCCTGCCGGCCGGCGCGGCCGATTGGCAGCCGCCCCGGCGCATCGTCTACGTCAGCTGCAACCCCGCCACCCTGGCGCGCGACGCCGGCCTGCTGGTGCACCAGGCCGGCTACCGCTGCAGCGCGGCGGGCGTGGTCAACATGTTCCCGCACACGGCGCACGTGGAAAGCATGGCGGTGTTCGACCGGCTGGACGCGGGCGATGGCGCCGCCACCGCAAAATTTGCGTGAGGCTCGCCGGAAAGCGAAAAAATCCAAGCTATAATTTGAGGCTTGTTCCCCGATAGCTCAGTCGGTAGAGCGCCGGACTGTTAATCCGTAGGTCCCTGGTTCGAGCCCAGGTCGGGGAGCCAAATACCACAAGGAAACCCCGCTACTCAAAAGGTAGCGGGGTTTTTCTTTTTCCGGGTCGTGTAGCCATGGTGTAGCCACCGGGGCAGAGTTTTGGAAAGCTCCGAGTTCAACCCGATCGCCCATGCAGCCAGTTGGCCGCCGAACGCCCCGCTCACCTTCATCGTGGATCGATCACGTTGCGGTGATGTCTCTGGTTCATGCCCGCTCCTCGTCGCGCATCTGCTCGACGATGCGCCCGATGTGCTTCACGATGCCCGCGCTGATCGCCTCGGCACGCGCCAGGTCATCCTCGGCGCTGCGCATCGCGTCAACCAGCTTGCCGACCGTCACGGCCTTGCCCCACTGCGCCAGCGGTTGGAAGCGCAGGTACACGAGCGTGGTTCTGGGGTCATCGTCCAGGGTCAGGTCGGCCACCAGGTGTTCCAGCCCCGCCGACAGCACCATGGGCTGCCACTCGAAGGGCAAGCGCGGATCGTCATGGCGCCGCACTGGCCCCTGGATGCTGACCAGCCGACGCAGCAGGTCGGTGAGGCCAGCGAAGGGCAGGGTCAGGTACACGTAGTACAGCTCCCGTGTCTGGCTCCACATGGCCGGTTTGCCGGGCACATCGGTGCGCCTTGGATAGCCGAACGACAGCAGGCCGGTGTCCTGCACCGACTGCCGGAAGGCATCGTCGGGCCGGGTGGCTTCGGTCCAACCGGGCGCCTCACCCTCGTGCCAGCTGACCCCCTGGTAGGTCAGCCGGGCTTCGGCGGCCACCGGATAGGGCAGCTGCCAGCGCTCCAGGCATTGCCTGAAGTGATCGCGAAAGCCGCGCAGCTCGCCTACCGCGATCGGGAACGCAATCGTCCGCGCCGGCCCGTCCGGAATGCCGCACATCGACGGCGCCCCTGTTTTCGGCTCGATCACCTGCAGCTGATAGGTCTCTTCCAGCAGCGCCTTGGCTGCCCGGTCCCAGTTCTCGGGGAACCAGCCGTACATGGCCTGGCCGATCACCACCGGCAGCGGGATGCGTGTCTTGTAGATGGTGGTGGAGCCCCTGATGCCGCGCCAGCGGTCTTCGGCTACCCACTGCTGCCGAGCGACGTCATGCGCCAGCTCGAACCAGGTGTCGGCCTCGGTGCCTTGCCAGCGCGCCGACCAACCCTCGTGCGAGCGCTTGAAGCTGGCCTTGTCCAGTGGGCCCAGGATCAGGTAGGGCGGCAGATCGTCGGCTGATCGAACCGCAGTTGGATCCAGCGCGCGCCAGTTGAAGTCGCGTCGCCGGGGCAGGTAACGCAGCAGGTGGATGGACGCGGGCGTTTGGGCCTGTTGCTGGATGATGGGGTGATTCATGACCGGACCTCCATCGACAGGGCCAGGCCCATGCAATTGACGAACATGTCAACACTCCTGTTTAGCCGCTTTGACGAGCTGTCGGGGGCGGCAAGCTGGATCAAATCCCCCCGGTCGTAGCGCCCCTGCGGGCAGGCCGACCACGCCTTGAGTTTCAGCGCAGCAGGATCAGC
The DNA here is from genome assembly GCA_024235995.1 of Burkholderiaceae bacterium. Classification (NCBI taxonomy): domain Bacteria; kingdom Pseudomonadati; phylum Pseudomonadota; class Betaproteobacteria; order Burkholderiales; family Burkholderiaceae; species Burkholderiaceae bacterium. The sequence goes on along the minus strand of JACKLI010000001.1, from coordinate 2,561,548 downwards.
TGCGGTACGGCGTCGGCGCCACTCCAGATCAGGGCGTTCTGCTCGAAGCGCGCACCCAGTGACCTGGCTGCCTCGAGATCGAGGCCGAGCACCAGGAAACTGTCCTCGCCGGGCCAGTCGTTGCACGGGTGCTGGCCGATGCCGGGCGCGAACGCCACGCCGTGTTGCCTCAGCTGCGCAGCCAACGTGGCCTGCCTGAGCACATTGGCCGCATCATCCAAGCGCTGGCTGAACGGATTGCAGGCGGTGAGGAACGCGCTGCCATCGACCTGGTGCAACTTGTGGGTCGTCAGCAAGTCGGCGTTGGCCTGGCCCACCCGCAGGGTGAAGGGCTGGCCCCCAAGCACCCGATACTCCGTTTCCTGGTAGGCTTGAATCGTGCCCGGATCGATGATCGATGCGGCAGCGGACGATTTTTGGAGCACGGTCATTTCTGCGGTCTCGGTGTCGATGTGACCTCGTCCACGTACAGTTGCCTGGCCGTGAGATGGCAGCATTCCATGCCGTCGTCTTGCGAGAGGGTGAGCTTGCCGCCATCAAAAGACCAGTACGTGCGCGTGCGCGTGCCCTCGTACCAGGACCATGCGCTCGTGTCGTAAGACTCTCCGTTCAGGATTTGCTGCCAGCGCCGCCGACTGACCTGGATGGTGGATGCGGCATCGTCGTTGCCCCACATCGCGGTGAGGCGGACATGGACTCTTGGCTGGTTGCTTCTGGGCATCATCGGCTCCGGTGGGTTGATCTTCATGGACGCTACGGCCTGCTGGGCGAACGCGGCGATCTGTGGCGGCACCAGCGCATTGGCAAAGCCGGTCATCTGGTGCAGCTGCAGCGCGCCATCGGCCCACTGCAGGCCCACCGTGGCCAGGCGTTTGCCCGTGTCCTTGCGCCGCACCGACAGCAGGATGTAGCTGCCGCTCGCGCACCGGTCGACGTAGCTGCCCGCGCAATGGCGCATGGCCAGGGCTTCCTCCAGAATCTGCGCCGCGCTGGTGAGCGCAACTATCTCCAGCTCGTCGTGCTCGATCACTGTTAGGTCGAACGGCGTGCGCCAAGGCTTTAGCTGCCTGGCCTTGGCCAGCTCCTGCTGGTGCCACTGTTCGGCCTTGCGCCACAGCCCCGGCAGCGTCACCTGCCGCAGGGTGCGGCTGGTCACGACCTGTGGGTGCGCCGTCGCCCAGTTCAGCAGCAGGTGGCACTGCTCCTGCAGTCGCTGCAGCCCCGACTCGTCGCCCGAGCGGGCCATGTCGGTGGCCCAGTGCCCCAGGCACGCCGCCATCGGCGCGTCGATGGGATCTTCCGGATTCTTCAGGTAGCTCTTGCGGGGCCGGTTCGGGTTGCCATCGAGATTCATCAGCGCCCGCAGCAGCCAGCGCGGTACCAACTGGCTGGTGCCGAACTTCTGGGCCTTGAGTAGCAGCTCGAGCGCGGCGCGCCCATTGTGGCGGCTCTCCTTGGTGTAGTAGTTGCGCAGCGGCCTGATCCAGTGGGTGCCCGTGCGGTGCAGCAGCCGCCACATGGCGGGACTGAGGCCGTTGTTCAGCAGCAGCGCCCGCAGCTTGGCCAAGGGCTCGCCCTCGGTCGGCAGGTGGCGCCACAGCGCGGTCAGCAGCGGCAGCCATTGCGGTGACTCGGCCTGCAGGCGCGGCCCCTGCTGGCGGCGCCAGAGGGTCAGGTTGTAGTCGGCCAGGCGGATCGGGGTTCCGTCCGGGTGCGCCAGCCAGCGGCGGGCACGGCGCACGATCGAGGCATCGAGGCCAAGGGCCTGGGCAAGCAGGGCGCGTACGCGCTGCTGGGTGCTGTCGGTCCACAACGCCTGCTCCAGCCGCAGCCGCACCCAGTCGACATAGTGGTCGATGAGGGGATGCTCGGGCCATTGCAGCTGCAGCGCCTGGCGCAAGCCTTCGGCGTAGCAGCTCAGCCACAGCGCCTGGTAGGGTGCGCCGTCGGCAACCACCTTGCCATCGGGCACACGTCGCAGCCAGGGCAGGCCCACCTGGTGGCCGCCATCGGGGTCGGGCAGAACCTCTCCCGCTCGCCATTCGTACAGGCGGTACTGGCCCTCGGGCTGGCGCTCGTAGATCAGTACGCCCAGGAGCGCGACGCGCCGAAGCGGCCCAGCGCGCTCGAGTTGGATCGGCCGGGCCAGCGCCGCCCGTATGCGAGCCACGCATTCCTCCAGCAGCGCCGGCCAGTGCAGCTCGCGCAGATGCTGCGGCGGCAGGCCGAGTGGGCCGCGCAGGCTGGGAGTCGGTGGCGCCAGCATCACCGGGTCGAACCAAATCGAGCTTGGCAGCTTGGTGGTGCCATCGCCGATGGGGGTGGGCAATGCTTGAAACATCGTGCAGTTCATTGGGGGTTTCTCCTGCAGTCGCCTCAGATGGAGCACGAGCCGCCACGCAGGATGGCCAACAGGGCCTCGTACTCGTGCCGGCTCAGGGTCATTTCGAACTGGGTGCGCTCGGCCTGCGGATGGCGGGCATCGCTGTGGCGGCTGCTGATGCGCACATGCAGCGGCTGGCCCGGGGCCTGCAGCGGGCGCACCTGGGCGCTGTAAGTCACATCACCGGCGCTGAGGAAGGGGATCAGGGTTGTCATGGTTGCCTCCGTTGGCATCAGAATCAATGGCAAGCGGCCGGCAGCGGACGGGCCGCACGGATGCGCAATGCGGCGGCGGCCTGGCGGCGCTGGGCGATCAGGCGCGCCGGCTCGCTGGTCAGCCAGTCGGCCGCTTCGCGCAGGTCGTGGCGCAAGGCTTCAGACACCTGACGCAATTCGTCCACGTCGCGGCGCAGGGCAGCCAGGGTGGTCTCGATGTCCTCGCCCAGGCTTTCGCTGAGGCCGCGCTGGTAGGCGCTGTCGACCGCGGCCTGCAGCTCGCCCTCGAAGGCGTCGACCTGCTGCTGGGCCTCGAGCCACTGCAAGGCCACGTCGTGCTCCGGGCGGTTGAGGATGAAGGCCTGCCGCTCGTGCTCGACGGCGGTGGCGTTGAATGGAAGCGTGGACATGATGGGCAACTCCGGCGGATCTGGGTATTCGGTGTTCGGTGATGGGCAAGGCTGTGGCAGAGGGGGCGAGCGGGTGGTCGCCCCGTCCTGTGCATCAGGCCGGGCGGGCCTGCAGTTCCCGACGTCGGGCGGCGATGGGGTCGATGCGCGGCCCTCGGGACGTCTTGCGCAGGGTCTTCAGCGGTCGCGGCGGCAGGCTGGCCGCCAGACCCTCGGGCACCGGGCCCGCATCGATCCAGGTGAAGCCGCCATCGCTGGCAGCGCCCACCTGCACCAGGCCGCGGCGAACCTGCACGCTCACTGCCCGGTAGCCCTTGGGCAGAGCCGTGGCGCTGACGCGGGCCGCCAGTTCGATGGCCTCGCGTTGTTGGCGCCGGTGGCCCAGCAGCTGGCGCTGGGCCTGGCGCACCAGCTCGATGCGTTGCTGGCGCTCCAGGGTTTTGTCGTTCAACAGGCGCAGCACCTTGCGGGCGATGGCCTGCTCGATGGGGTCGGCGGATTGAGATTCCACGAATGCGGTGTTCGACATGAGATAGCTCCTTTGCAGTGGATGCCGGAACACGCCGCGACACGCTGAGGGCGAGGGCAAGAGTTGTCCCCGCCCGCGTTTCGGTGCTGCATCTGCGGCGCCAAAGCTCCGCTTGGGGAGGCTTTGGGCGCAGCAAGGCGCATCACCGCGGTCGCGGCGCTTCCTGGCAGTGCTTGAACAGGCGCTAGGTCAGCGGTGCATACGCTGGAGCTGGGTGGTGAGCTGGGTCACGATGAAGGCCTCTCCGAGTCAAAGTCGTTTCCGAAAATGGCTCCCGGAATGACCCGGAGAGCCGCCGCTTTAGCCCGCATTTGTGAGTCGCCCGGCAAGATGTCGATCAAATCCGGCGACGAGGCCCGAGGGCCTCAAGAGCTTCAAACCTACCAACGAAAAAACCCGCTTCGATCCTTGAGGAGACGGCTCGCTGTTCTTGCGAGGGGCCTCGTCAACGCCAAAGCGGGTTGCATCGCTTTAGCAGGATTTGTAGCGCGCTCTGCAAGTTGATGTGGAAATCAGCGCGAGTCGTCAATGTAGTCGGTCGTGAGTGATGTGTCAAGAAAAAGATGAAGATGATGGCGACGTCGTGGGCTCACAAAGGCAAGCTGCTGCGGCCCGAATCAAACGCGTCGGGTGCCTTGAATCCGCCACCTCGCGTGTGGGTGTGATGGGGTAGGCGGGCGTGTCCGAATTTTTGTGTAAACGGGTCGGACTTCAATTGACGGAGATGCGGTCTCCGAACTGAATGGTAAAGCGGGTCAGCGCGGCCTTCCAATCCCGGATGGGCATGGTCCACTTCTGGCTGATGTTGCGCAGGGCCAGGTAGAACAGCTTGGTCAGCGCCTCGTCGCTGGGGAACGAGCCCCGGTTCTTGGTCAGCTTCCTCAGGCTCATGTTCACCGACTCGATGGCATTGGTGGTGTAGATGACCTTGCGGATTTCCGGCGGGTAGTCAAAGAACGGGGTCAAGCGGCTCCAGTTCCTGCGCCAGGACTGGCCGATGGGCAGGTACTCGGCATCCCATCGGGCCTCGAACTCTGCGAGCATCAGTTCGGCCTCCTCGGCGGTGGCGGCCGTGTAGATACGGCGCAGGTCGGCCGCCACTTCCTTGCGGCGCTTCCATGAGACGTAGTTCAGGCTGTGACGCACCATGTGAACGATGCACAGTTGCACCACCGCCTTGGGGAAGACTGCCTCGATGGCGTCAGGGAAGCCCTTGAGCCCATCGACGCAGGCGATGAAGATGTCCTGCACGCCCCGGTTGCGCAACTCGGTGACCATCTGCAGCCAGAACTTGGCGCCCTCGGTCTGGGCCAGCCACAGGCCCAGCACCTCCTTGTCGCCCGTCATGGTGATGCCGATGGCCAGGTACACCGCCTTGACCCGCACCGCGCCCTCGCGCACCTTCACATGGATGCAGTCCAGATAGACGATGGGATAAATCGGCTCCAGCGGTCGGGCCTGCCAGGCCTTGACCTCGTCGGCCACGGCATCTGTCACCGAGGAAATCAGGCTGGGTGAGACCTCGGTGCCGTACATCTCTTCGAGGTGGGCCTGTATCTCGCGCACCGTCATGCCACGGGCGTACAGCGAGATGATTTTGTCGTCGAAGCCGGCCCAGCGGGTCTGGTGCTTGGGGATGAGCTGAGGCTCGAAGCTGCCATGGCGGTCGCGTGGCACTTCGATGGGCAATTCGCCGAACTCGCCCTTGAGGGTCTTCTTGCTCTTGCCGTTGCGGGTGTTGCCAGCGGGGTTGGCCACCGCCTCGTTGCGTTCATGGCCCAGGTGCTCAGTCAGCTCAGCGTCCAGGGCTCGCTCGACCAGCAGCTTGGTCAGACCGTTCTCGCCGATGAGGTCTTCAGGCTTCTTGTAGTTGGCCAGCAGGCCAGACAGCAGTTCTTCGGGTACGTCGTGTTTCTTGGTGTTCATTGTGCTTACGGACAGGCCGGCTTACGCCGGCGGTGGATTGTCCGTTTACACAAAATTCTGCACACCCTCCTCTCTGGTGCGCCCTGGGTCAATGCGCAGACGATATCGATGTTCGTGGCCGAGCTGGCAGCGGCTGTCACGTGGAGCCTGCCGCGCGCTCCCGGTCGTCGTGGTAGCGGCGAATGCCTGCCAGAGATGCGTCAGCTGCCTTTAGTGCGGAAGAGGGCTCGCGTCAGGATCCCACAGTTTCTTGACAATCCCTCCAGAGACAGCAAAGGTTGCTTCTCGGCAGCGTTCGCGGAGGTCTTCGCACAGCGCCTGCAACGCTGTCGTGGAGAGTTGGCTGCTGAATCCTACCGCGCTCACCGCCATCAGCGGACGGCTCTCAAAGTCGAGAATGGGAGAAGAGACTGTGATCACGCCCTTGGCATAGTTGCCATGGTCGACCGCATATCCCTTCCGGCGCACTTCTTGAACGTCGCTCATGTACGTTTCAAAGCTGGGTCTGTCTTCCCAGCGCAGTTCGCTGACCTTTCGTCGCATCTCCGCCACGGTCAAGCCCGAATGGGCTGCCATGCAGCGGCCCAAAGCGGCGATATACATGGGCAGGCGTTGGCCGATGCTCATGTGTACCCGCAGAGCCGAGCCGCTTTCTGCCAAGTCTACCAACACCACACGGTCATTACGTGCGCGCTGCCACAGCGTCGTGGTGATGTTGTGGCGTTCGGCGAGCTCCTGCAAATGAGGGCGCATCATTCGCGCATAAGACGCTTTTTCAAGGGAGCCTTTGGCAAGTTCCACTAAGCCAAGGCCCATGGCATAGGTCTTGTTGGATTCATCAAAGGTCACAAGTCGCTCATGCACGAGGGTCTTGAGCAGATTGAAGCAGGTGCTGGAATTGAGGTCCAGGTCCTTGGCAATGCGTGTGACACCCATCGGAGTAGATGAGCTGGCCAGATAGCGCAGGATCTTGAGGCCGGAACTCAGAGCCCCCACAAGTTTTTCGGGAGCGGAAGCATCAGTCATGTTGAGGGCGTAGTCCGGACATATACAAACAGCTTGATCCCGCGAAGGAGACGCATGTCGCTCTATAGGCTGCGGGTTGGTCGTGGAAATTCTACCAATGGGGCGACATTGGCGTGCGCCTGCAGCCAGGCCCAGCGCGTCAAGTCGCCGCCATCGGCGTAATCAAGGCGTCCAGTGCCCACACTTGATCGCCCTGAATTGCCAACGGATTGATTTCGAGTTCGCGCAGCGGCTGCTCTAGGAACCACGCACACAGGCCGGCGATGTGACGTGACAGCGCGGGTACGTCCGCTCCCGGTTTGCCTCGGAAGCCCTGCAATAGCTTGAAGCAACGCAGGCGGCTGAGGATCTCGGAGATGTCGTCGGCAGTGGCCGGCAGCAACAGGTTGACGACATCGGGATCCAGCTCTGCCTCGACACCGCCGCGCGCCAGCGTCAGCACGGGGCCGAAGCGCGGGTCGCGGCGCAAGCCGAGCAGCAGCTCATGGTCGAATGGCAGCATCTGCTCCACCAGGACGCCCTGGACCGGGATAGCCAATTCGGTGCCTAGTCCTTGCAGCCGTTGGACGACCGCCTGCAGCGACGTGTCATCCGGGATGCGCAGGACGACGCCGCCCGCATCGCTTTTGTGCAGTAGTTGGGCCGACTGAAGCTTGGCTACTACAGGATAGGGTAGGCTCGGGGGCAGAGCATCGCCGGCTTTCAGCAGCCAGCCTTTGGGCATTTTTACGCTCTGCTGGCCGCCAAGCAGCCGCTTGCCATCCCATTCCGAAAGCAGTGCCAATGATCGGCCGTCGTCGTCCGCGCGAGCGATCGCTGTGGCTGGGGCACGCCGAGAGATTTGGGCAACGGTGCGCTTCATCTGCAAGCAGCGGGCCATGGTTTGCGTGGTCTGGGGGATATCGAGGAACACGGGAATGCCGACAGCCTCCAGCGCCCGGATGCTGCTGTCCATGGCGCCTACCCATATCACGACAATCGGGCAGTGCACTTGTTGCCGCGCTTTTGAGAGCGCCTGTACGAACGCATCGGCAATGCTATGCATCATGCCGATGAACAGTACGATCCCGTGGATCTCCTTGTCGGCGGAAAGCGCCTGCATGGTGCGGGCGATCATTGGCGTGTCCTGAAGCACGTTGCCGGTGATGTCGAGCGGATTGCTGGGATGCACGAAGCTCGGCAGCACGGGGACCAGTGCCTCGCGCACCTGCGGCTTGAGCGGCGGCAAACGCAGGCCAAGAGGTTCGCAGGCATCGGCAATCAGCACACCCGCGCCGCCAGAGACGGTAATGACTGCTAGTTGATTACCCCATGGCGTTGCCCCGTGCAGCAGCAGGCGCGCTGCATCCATCATTGCAGTGAGACTGGACGCGCGCAGGGCGCCGTGCTGTCTCAAGCAGGCGTCATACAAGGCGTCATCGCCGGCCAAGGCTCCGGTGTGCGAGGCCGCCGCCGCAGCACCCGCGCTGGAGCTGCCGGCTTTGATCGCAATCACCGGCTTGCCAGCACGGGCAGCCCGCTCCAACGCAGCGCGGAATGCATCGGTACGACGGATGTCTTCGATATAGAGGCCGATCACCTTGGTGTGCGGGTCCGCCACCAGAAAGTCTATGGCCTCCGCAGCGTCCACATCGCATTCGTTTCCGGTGGTGATCCACTGACTGAAGCCAATGCCGCTTCGCAGCACGATGTCCATCCAGTACGCCCCCAATGCACCGCTCTGGCTGACAAACGAGAACCCGCCTTGCTTTAGCGCGTGACTTTCAAGCGCCGTCGTGAACGTGGCGAGAAGGCCTGAGCGGCTGTTGGCAATGCCCAGGCAGTTCGGACCGACGATCGCGACGCCGTGTTCCTGGGCGAGTTGGGTGAGCCGCTGCTGCTGCGCGCGTCCTGCTTCATCCAACTCTGCAAACCCGGAGGAGAACACCACGAACGCCTTGACGCCCGCTGCGATGCCATCGCGGATGGCGCTTTCCACGTGGGTGGCGGCCGTGCCTACGACGGCCAAGTCCACGGGTTGACAGATGGCGGCCATGCTTGGGTAGCAGCGCAAGCCTTGCACCTCTTGCCGCCCGGGGTTCACTGGATAGATCGCACCCTGATATCCGCGCGCGAGCATGTAGGCGATAGGGCGGCCGGAGATCTTGCTGGGGTCGTGGCTCGCTCCGACCACGGCCACGCTGCGAGCGTTGAGCAAGGCCTCCAAGCGGTGGGGACTGTCAGGGAGAGCTGCTTGATTGAATGCCATTGTGAAGCTTTCAGATTCGCTATACAGAATAAAAAATTTCAATAAAGAATTAAACACCCAAAAATTTCAAAATTTTTGAGGGTTTGCCCTGGTTTGTATTCTCTGAAACGAATATATATTCTCTCAAAAGAATACAAAGCGGGAAGCCCATGAGCCTGAACTTCGCCTTCTCTCCTGAACATGAAGCGGTGCGCGACACGGTACGTCGCCTGTGCCGCGAAGAGCTGGCCCCGCTGGTCGAGGATGCGGAAGAGCACGAGCGCTTTCCCAAGCATGTGTTCAAGCGCTGGGGCGAACTCGGCCTGCTCGGTGTTCGGTATCCTGCGGCCGATGGTGGGAGCGACATGGACAAGGTCAGCGACTGCATCGTGCGCGAGGAGTTGAGCTACATGAGCCAGGCATTCGCGACCAGTTGGTCCGCGCAGACGCACCTGTCCATCTGGCCCATTTGGAAGATCGGTACCGAAAGCCAGAAGGAGCGTTTCTTTCGCCCCGCGCTCAGTGGGGACAAGATTGCTGGCTTCGCGCTGAGCGAGCCAGATGGCGGCTCCAACATTCGCGCCATGAAGACCAAGGCCGAAAAGGTCGAAGGTGGCTGGAAGCTCAGCGGCAGCAAGCTCTACATCACCAATGCCCCCATTGCCGACTTCCTGATGGTCGCGGCGCGCACCTCGCCAGAGCTCAAGCCCGACGCCATCAGCCTCTTCATTGTGGAGCTGCCACACAAGGGGTTTGACGTTCACAAGCTACGCAAGGAAGGCATCCGCGCCTCCGAGACAGCATTGATCCACATCGAGGACGCCTTCGTGCCCGACGACTGCTTGTTGGGCGAGCGCACCGGTACCTATCCGTTGTTGCTGGAGTGCCTGAGCGAGAACCGGGTGGGAGTGGCCGCCAACGCGCTGGGAATGGCGCGCGCCGCCTTCGATGCGTCCAAGGCGTTTGCCGACGATCGGATCGTCGCCGGCAAGCGCATCGGCGACTACCAGGCCGTGGCCCACAAGTTGGCCGACATGGCTGCGGACATCGAAGCAGCCCGATGGATGGTTTACTACGGCGCCTGGCTGGTCGATCAGGATAGACTGGATGCCGCGACCGCTGCCAAGGTCAAACTGGTCGCCACCGAGACCGCGCTGAAGGTTAGCGAGCAGGCCATCCGCATCCATGGCGGCGCCGGCATCATGCGCGAGTATCCGGTGGGGCGCATCCACCGCGACGCTTTCGTCTACGTGATCGGGGAAGGCACCAGCGATATCCAGCGCAATATCATTGCGCGCGACCTCGGCTTCAAGCCCTAAGGTGCCGTCGCGATGACAATGAATGCATTCATCACGGGTGTCTACGACACCGCCGTCGGCGAGTTACCCGACAGCAGCTGCATGGGCCTGCACGCCGAGGCGGCAATGGGCGCCGTGGCCGATGCCGGGCTCAAGCTTTCCGATATCGACGGCGTGCTGTGTGCGTACTCGTTTACCGAGCCGCATCTGATGCTCGGTTCGGTGTTCTGCGAGTACCTGGGAATTCACCCCGGAACCTGCTTGGCCGTGCAGGCCGGCGGCGCTAGCGCCTGCATCATGGTGATGCAAGCCGCCGCCCTGGTCGCCAGTGGCCAATGCAGCCACGTGTTGGTCGTGACCGGCGACAACCGCCTTACCGGTATGTCGCGCGATGGTGCCGTGGCGGCGCTGTCCGAAGTGGGGCATCCGCAGTTCGAGCGTCCGTTTGGCATCAGCGTGCCAGCCTCCTACGCCTTGGTGGCCAAGCACTACATGCACCAGTACGGCGTGACGTCCGAGCAGTTGGCTGCGATTGCGGTGGAGCACCGTCGCCATGCGAGCCGACACCCCAAGGCCCATAAGCGCGAACTCATCACCGTAGAGCAGGTGCTGAGTTCCAAGATGATCGCTGACCCCCTGCACATGCTCGACTGCTGCCTCATCTCCGATGGCGGCGCGGCCCTGGTCGTCAGCAGCCGCGCGGCCGCCCGCGATACGCGCGGCAAGGCCATCGAAATTCTTGGTGCAGGTCAGGGTCATACGCACGAGCACATCGTCGCCGCCCCCAGCTTGATGGACTTTGGCTGCAAGACCTCATCGGCATCTGCCTTCTCACGCGCCGGCGTGAAGGCCAGGGACATTGATGTGGCGCAGATCTACGACTCTTTCACCATCACGCTGGCCGTGGAACTCGAATCCATCGGTTTTTTTGAGCGCGGCCAGGCTGGCATCGCGGCCGCGGCCGGCGAACTGGGCCTTGGCGGCACGCTACCTTGCAACACCCACGGCGGTTTGATGTCCTATGCGCACTCAGGTGCTGCCGGTGGAATGTTCCACGCCGTGGAAGCCGTGCGCCAACTGCGCGGCACAGCCGATGCTCGCCAAGTCCAAGACGCCAAGCTGGCCTTCGTGCACGGCGATGGCGGGATCTTGTCTGCCCATTGTTCCTTGGTGCTAGGAGCCTGAAGTGAAACAGCCCACCCCCGTCGATTGCCCACTTGGTGTGGCCGCATCCCCCTCAACGGAGCGACACCAGCCGTCCGGCAAAGCCGGCCCGGCGGGTCTCCTGGTTCGGCTGTTTCATGCGTCGCGGGTTGCGCTCCGGCGCGGTGAATAACTGACATGACGACTGCAAATTACCCCTTGCCTCGACCCAACGCGCAGACGCAGGCCTATTGGGACGGCGCCGCCGCCGGCGAATTGCGTTACCAGTGCTGCGCCGATTGCGGCCGCGTGCAACTGATGCCCCGCAGCCTGTGCGAGCAGTGCCAGAGCGGCCACCTGGATTGGGAGGTCTCGCGCCGCATCGGTACGGTGTTGACGTTCACCACGGTGTACCGCGCTCCGCTGCCCGTGTTCAAAGACATGGTGCCGTATGTGATCGCCATCGTGGACCTGGATGAAGGTTTTCGCGTGATGGCGAATGCGTTGCCGCAGGGCCGTGAGGGGCTGGGGATCGGTTCCCGCGTGCGGATGGGCTTTCAGGATGTGCATGGGATTGTGCTGCCCGTCGTGGAAGCCGTACTGGAGGTGGCCTCGTGAGCGCTGCCCCGATCCTGTTTGAAGACTTTCAGCCCGGTGCCCTGATGGGGGAATGCGTGGAGGTGTACGACCTAGCGCAAACCCGGCGCTGGCAGGCCATTTTTGGCAGTGATCCTGAAAACGGTGCCAACGGGCCCGTCGAAGGTGTTTGCATGGCCGTGGTGAACATGATGCGTGCCTACCTCAACGTCGTCGTCCCTCGCCCACCCGGCAACGTGCATGCCAAGCAGCAGCTGCGCATGCACGGCATTCCTGTCCAAGGCGAATCCATGCGCGCGATCGTGGTCTGCATCCGAAAGGAAATGCGCCGTGAGCGGCGCTATGTCGAACTGCAGGTTTCGGGCACCGGCAATGGCGGCCGCAAGCTGTTCGATGGACTCGTCACCTTGATCTGGGCGGCATGAGCATGGACCAGTCAACACATGTATCGCCCGTATTGCGTTCCACGAGCTTGAGGGTGACGGAGGCTGTCATCCGTGCCTACGCCGAACTGACCAACGATTTCAATCCCATCCACCTGGACGCGGAATTCGCGGCCAAGACGCCGATGCGGCAACCCATAGCGCACGGAACCATATCGCTATGCCTGATGTGGCAGTGCATTGGCAAGAGCTTCCCGGCCCACATGCTGGGTGCGATGCAACTGGACGTTCGTTTCGTGAAGCCGGTCCACGTCAATGACGAGCTCACGGCCGGTGGCGAGCTAGACGGTGAGATATCCGGTAAGTGGAAAGTCTGGGTTCGCGCGCAGGACGGAGGCGACCGCATCGTTGGCGTTCTTCAAACCCCCGAGTCTGACCTCGGTACCTCAACAGCATGGAATGAATAACATGAAGTCCAGCAAGAAGGGCGCTGCCCAGGCGGAGCGACTCACCGCGCTCTATCGCACGATGAGCCTGATCCGTCAGGTCGAGACGGCACTCATCCGCCTGTTCGCCAACAGTGAAGTCCCGGGCTTCATTCACCTGAGCATCGGCCAGGAGGCCGTGGCCGCAGGCGTCGCCAGCGCACTGCTGCCGCAAGACTCGCTGGCGACCACCCACCGTGGCCACGGCCACGTGCTGGCGCGCGGCATGGATGTGGACGGCTTCATGAAGGAAATCATGGGGCGCGAGGGCGGCCTGTGTAAGGGCCGTGGTGGTTCCATGCACGTGGCAGACCTGAGTTTGGGCATCCTGGGCGCGAACGGCATCGTGGGCGCGGGCATACCCATCGCCCTGGGCAGCGCCATGGCGCACCAGGCGAGAAAGACCGGCGGCGTGTCCGTGGCCTTCTTTGGTGACGGGGCCATGGCCGAAGGCGTGCTGCACGAGACGCTGAACATGGCCAGCCTGTGGAAGTGCCCGCTGCTGCTGGTGTGCGAGAACAACGGCTGGTCCGAGTTTTCACCCACGTCTCGTCAATTCGCCGCCAAGCTCGAACAACTGGCGGCTGCCTTCGGCGCCAGCTACGCCAAGGTCAACGGCAACGACGTGTTGGCCGTGGCTGATGCGGCCATGCAGGGCACCGCGCAATTGCGTAAAGGCAACGGTCCCTTCGTGCTCGAGTGCATGACGACCCGGGTGCGTGGGCACTTCGAGGGCGACTCTCAGAAGTACCGCGATGCTGGCGAACTGGGGTCCGTGCACGAGCACGACCCGCTGACAGCCACGCGCGCCCAGCTGCAGGCCCTGGGGGTGGACAGCACCGCCATCGACCAGGCGATCACCGCGCAGGTGGATCGTGCTGTGGAAGCTGCCCGCGCCGACTCGCTGCCTACGCTCGAGCGCGCCATTCAAGACGTCTACACCCAAACCATGCAGGAGGCTCGTGAATGAGCACCGCCACTGAGATGCGATATGTGAATGCTGTCACGCAGGCCCTGCGCGACAGCATGGAGCAGGACCCCGCTGTGGTCGTGATGGGCGAGGACGTGGCGCACGCCGGCGGCTCGTTCAAGGCGACGCGCGGGCTGCTCGACACGTTTGGGCCGGGTCGCGTGATCGACACCCCGATCTCCGAATCGTCCATCACTTCAGCGGCAGTCGGCATGGCGCTGAGCGGCCTGAAGCCGGTGGTTGAGATCATGTTCATGGACTTCATCACCTTGTCGATGGACGCATTGGTCAATCAGGCGGCCAAGACGCGCTACATGTTTGGCGGCCAGGGCTCCGTGCCCATGGTGCTGCGCACGCCCCACGGCGGTGGCCTGAGCGCCGGCCCCCAGCACTCGCAGTGTCTGGAAGCCTGGCTGGCCCACGTCCCCGGCCTGAAGGTGGTCTGTCCTGCCAGCCCGCAAGATGCCTACAGCCTTTTGCGCGCGGCCATTGCCGATCCAGACCCGGTGATGTTCATTGAGCACAAGGCCATGTACGCCAGCAAGGGCCAGGTCGACACGGCGCAGATCGGCCGCATCGGCGAAGCCCGCATCTTGCGCGCCGGCCGGGATGTGAGCTTGATCACCTATGGTGGCACGGTCAGTGTGTGCCTCAAGGTCGCTGACCAACTGAGCAAGGAAGGCGTGGAAGTGGAAGTGGTGGACCTGCGTTCCCTCCAGCCGTGGGACAAGGCGACGGTACTGGCGTCGCTGTCGCGGACACATCGTGCCGTGGTGGTGCACGAGGCCGTGCAGGCCTTCGGCGCAGGGGCGGAAATAGTGGCCACCATCGCCGACGAAGGTTTTGACGAACTCGACGCCCCGGTGCTGCGCGTAGCTGCGCCCTTCATGCCCGCACCGTTCGCCAGTTCGCTGGAAAAGGGCTACACGGTCACGGTCGATCGGGTGATCGAGGCCGTTCGCAAGACGCTGGCCTGAACGTCCGGCCACACCTCACAACCGATTCAAGGAAACCTCGATGTCCGAAGAAAACGTCATCCTCTGCGAGCGCCAAGGCCCCGTGGGCGTTCTGACCATCAACCGCCCCAAGACGCTCAACGCGCTCAACGTGCCCACGCTGCTCGTGCTCGAAGAGAAGCTGACCGAGTTGGAGCGCCACCCGGATGTGCGCGCCATCGTCATCACCGGCGCGGGCGAGAAGGCCTTCGTGGCCGGCGGCGACATCGCCGACCTCAACAGCCGCCAGGGCCTGGCGCACTACCAGGAGTTCGCCGAGGTTATCCATCGTGTGTTCCGCCGCTTCGAGGTCTGCGACAAGCCGACCATCGGTGCCATCAACGGCTGGGCGCTGGGCGGCGGCACCGAGCTGCTGCTGACACTCGACATCCGCCTTGTGGCTGAGGAAGCCAAGCTGGGACTGCCCGAAATCACGCTGGGCCTGTTCCCCGGCGCGGGCGGCTCGCAGCGCATCATCCGCCAGGTGCCCCTGTGCCGCGCCAGGGAACTGATGTTCACGGGTGATCAGATCACCGCGCAGCAAGCCGTGGAATGGGGCCTGGTCAACCGCGCCGTGCCACGTGCATCGCTGATGAACGAAGCGATGACGCTGGCCAACCGCATCGCCGACAAGTCGCCCATAACGCTCAAGCTGCTCAAGCGCTCGCTGCGTGACGGGGCGGACATGCCGCTGTCGGCCGCCATCGGCCACGAGCAGGCCATGATCGGCCTGGTGCTGGACAGCCAGGACGCGCACGAAGGCTGCACCGCCTTCCTCGAAAAGCGCAAGGCCAATTTCACGGGTCGCTGAATCATGCGCCGCGAACTCTTGGTACCCAAGCTCGGACTGACCATGTCCGAGGGCGTCTTGGTGGAGTGGATGGTCCAGCCTGGCGAATCGTTCAAGGTGGATCAGGGGCTGTTCGTGATCGAGTCGGAGAAGGCCGCCAACGAGATCGGTGCCGAAGCCGATGGCGTCCTGCTTGAGATCAAGGTGCAGACCGGTGAGACCTTGCCGTGTGGCACGGTGATCGGCTACTGGGACGACGGCCAGCCCGGCGAGGGCGTGCCTGTCGCCAGCGCCGTCGCGGCGCCATCAGAGGCAATCGCGGCTCATCCTGCCCCGGTGCACAGCAACAACCCGCGCGTACCGGTCACGCCCCTGGCACGCCGCCTGGCGCAGCAGCAGCGCGTGGACTTGGCCAGGGTGACGGGTTCGGGCCCCCGCGGCCGTATCCGAGCCAGAGATGTGCTGGCAACAGCACAGCAGCAAATGCCAGCCGGACAAGCGCTGGAGGCCGCAGGCACGGCAAGTGCCTTGGTTCAGGCTGTAGCCGCCCCAGCGGCTGCCGTACCGGTCGAAAGCGGCACACTCCGCCCGCCGAGTGGCCTGGAGCGCAACGTGGCCCAGCGCCTCACGGCGGCCAAACAGCAGGTGCCGCACTTCTACTTGGCCGTGGACGCCGAGATGAGCGCCGTGGTGGCGCTTCGCGCCCAGCTCAACGCGTCGCAGAGCCGACAGCGCCTGACGCTGAACCACTTTGTGCTCGCTGCCGTGGGCCACGCCCTGGAGGCCATGCCCGAGATCAACTGCGTGTGGACTGACGAGGGCATCCTGAGCCTGAACAGTTCCGACGTCGGCATGGCGGTGAGCACCGACAAGGGCTTGCTGGTGCCCGTGTTGCGCGGCGTGGGCCGGCGTTCGCTCGGCGGCATCGCCGCGCAGGCCGGCGAACTGATCAGTCGTGCGCAAGCGGGTCGACTGAGCAGCGCCGACATGCAGGGCGGTGCCATCACGGTCTCGAATGCGGGCATGCATGACGTGATATACATGACGTCGATCATCAATCCCGGTCAATCGATGATTCTCGGCGTGGGCAGCATCCGCGAGGTGTTCCGTCCCGACGAAAACGGTCAGCCCGTGATTCGCCGAGAGATGGGGATGGTGCTGTCGGCCGATCACCGCGTGCTTGACGGCGTCACCGGCCTGAAGTTCCTGAAACTGGTGGTGCAGGCCTTGTCGCGACCCTTGGGTCTGCTGGTGGCGTGATGGCAGAGCAGGCACAACACTTCGATGTGGTCGTCATTGGTGGCGGCCCCGGCGGCTACGTGGCCGCGCTGCGCGCCGCGCAACTCAAGCTGCGCACCGCTCTGGTGGAGCGCGAAAACCTGGGCGGCATCTGCTTGAACTGGGGCTGCATCCCCACCAAGGCACTGCTGCACTCGGCGGACACCGTACGCCGCATTCGCCATGCCGAAGTGCAAGGCATCACCGTGTCTGAACCGCAGGTGGACTTCGGAAAGGTCGTGGCGCGCTCGCGCCAGGTCTCGCAGCGACTAAACCGGGGCGTGACGCACCTGCTGAAGAAGGCCGGCGTCACCGTCTTCATGGGCTCTGCGGCACTGCTGCCGGAGAAGCAAGTGGCGGTGACCAGCGCCAAGGGACAGCAGCAAGTGCTGCTGGCCAAGCATGTCATTGTTGCGACCGGCGCCCGCGCAAGAGAGCTGCCCATGCTGCCCTTCGACGGCGAACGGGTCTGGGGCTACCGCGAGGCCTTGTCGGCGAAGGAACTACCCAAGTCCTTGGTGGTGATTGGCGCGGGTGCCATCGGCATGGAATTCGCCAGCTTCTATGCCACTTTGGGCACGCGGGTCACCGTGATAGAGGCCGCCTCTCGCGTGCTGCCCGCCAGCGACGAGGAAGTGAGCGCCTTTGCCCAGCAGGCCATGGCCCACGAAGGCATCCAATTCCTGACGGGGGCCACGCTGGTGGCGGGGGAGTTGCTGACCGATGGCGTGCAGCTGACAGTGGAGCGTGCCGGAGAAGCGCAACATCTGAAGGCCGAACGCGCGCTGGTGGCCGTAGGCTTGGTCGGCAATTCCGAAGGCCTGGGGCTTGAGCACACCCGCGTGGTGACGGACAAGGGCCTGATCCGGGTGGCCGACTGGGGCATGACCGCGGAGCGGGGTGTCTACGCGATTGGCGATATCACCGGGGCGCCCATGCTGGCGCACAAGGCCAGCCACGAAGGCATTGCTTGCGTGGAGCACATTGCTGGACTGCGCTCAGGTGCCCAGCTCCATGTCCCGATTCCTTCGTGCGTCTACAGCTATCCGCAAAGTGCCAGCGTGGGCTTGACTCAAGCGCAGGCCCGCCAGATGGGCTTCAAAGTGCGCGTCGGGAAATTCCCTTTGGAAGGCAACGGCAAGGCCATCGCCATCGACGAGGCGACTGGCTTCATCAAGACGGTGTTTGACGAGGCCACTGGCGAGCTGCTGGGCGCACACCTCGTCGGGCCGGAGGCGACCGAGCTGGTGCATGGCTACACGCTGGCAGCCACGCTGGAAGCGACGGAAGCGGAGCTTATGGAGACAGTCTTCCCGCATCCCACCTTATCGGAAGCCATGCACGAAGCAGTGTTGGCGGCCTACGGGCGAGCGCTGCACATATGAGTCTGAGACGAGCTGGCCTGAACAGCAAGAACGGTGAGCATTATCCGAGCAACTTCCAACCACTAAGGAGACGAACATGACTGCATTTCGGAAGACCATAACCCTGATCGCGGCAGCCATCGCTGTTGGCGCTGCGCCCGCACAGGCGCAGAACATTCCTGCCAACAAGCAGATGCGCATTATCGTGCCGTACTCGGCTGGCGGTACGTCCGACATTCTCGGCCGCAAGCTCGCCCAGGAACTCGGAGAGCGCCTCGGGCGGCAGGTGATCGTGGACAACAGGGCCGGCGCAGGCGGCGCGATCGGCACCGAAGCCGCTGTGCGTGCGGATGCGGACGGCACCACGTTGCTGTTGCACAGCGGCGCCATCGCCACTGAGCCGGCGATCAAGAAGAAGTTGCCTTATGACGTAACCAAAGACCTGGTCGCGGTCACCACGGTGGTCAAGGGCCCGTTCGCGCTCGTGGTGAGCAACGATCTGCCGGTCAAGAACGTGGCGGAACTGATGGCCTATGCCAAGGCCAATCCCGGTAAGGTGAACTATGGCACCCCGGGCCTGGGGACATCGGTGCACTTCGCCACGGAGTATTTCAAGGCCATGTCCAAAGCGCCTATTACGCATGTGCCCTATAAGGGCGCTAGTCCCGCATTGGCCGCGCTGATGGCCAATGAGGTGCAACTGGTGATAGATCCGCTGGCCACCGCAAAAAAGTACGCCGAGTCAGGAAGGATACGTGCGCTGGCTGTGACGACGGCCGAAAGCACCGACCTCTGGCCTCAACTACCTACAGTTGCCGAAAGCGGTGTGCCCGGCTTTGATACCTCTGTCTGGTATGGCATGTACGCGCCGGCCAAGACGCCAGCGGCCACGGTGGAAGCTCTCAATAAGGAGTTGGTTGCCGTCCTGCAGTCCGATGAGATGCGCAAGTGGCTGAGTCAGGAGGGGCTGGAGCCCGTGGCCGACAGCCCTGCACAGTCGCAGGAGTTCTTGCGCGAAGAAATCGAACGCTGGCAGTCGCTGGCCAAGTCCGCCGGTATCCAGGCCGAGTAGCCCTTCGCGAGCCCGCCATCCGGATTCGATCGCCTGTATTCACCCTTTCAAGAGACCTACACCATGGATTTTCGACTCAATGACGAGCAGCGCATGATGATCGAGACCGCACGCCAGATTGGCGAGAGCTTCGGTCTGGAGTATTGGCGCAAGAAGGACGCAGACAAAGTCTTCCCCGGGGAGTACTGGAAGGCGGTTTGCGACGCGGGTCTGGCGGGGGTCGCCTTGCCCGAGGAGCACGGTGGTAGCGGGCTGGGCATGATGGAGATGACGCTGATCGTGGAGGCATTGTCGGCGACAGGTGGCGGCTCCACTGTCGGTCAGCTGTTCATGATTAACCCCATCTTCGGGGGGGTCTCCATCTCGCGTTTCGGCAGCGAAGCCATGAAGAAGGAATTGCTGCCCAAGATCATCAGTGGCGAAATCAACTGCTGCATGGCGTTGACCGAACCCGACGCCGGGACGAACACCCTGGAGATCAAGACCTTTGCCGCCGCAGACGGCAATGGTTGGCGCCTGAATGGTCGTAAGATCTGGATCACTGGAGTAGCGTCGGCGAAGAAGATGCTGGTGGTCGCACGTACGAAGAAGCTACAGGATTCCACGTCGCGCACCGACGGTCTGAGCATGTTCATGATTGACGTCGAGCGCGCGGGCCTGTCTCACACACCCATCGACAAACTTGGCACTTGCACGCTGGACTCCAGCAGCGTCTTCTTCGACGACGTGCGTGTAGAGCCCGGCGAGCTGATCGGCACCTTGCACAAGGGGTGGCGCGAGCTGCTGGATGTGCTCAACACAGAACGCATGGTGACCACTGCGGGTCTTGTCGGGACGGGCGAGCTCGCCATCAAGCTGGCTGTGGACTATGCGAACGATCGCAAGGTGTTTGGCGACCGTTCGATCAGCAGCTACCAGGGGCTGCAATTCCCCCTGGCGCAGTGCCATGTGGAAGTGGAGTCGGCGCGCCTGCTCAACTACAAGGCCGCAACCAATTTCGACATGAACCTGCCTTACAGCAATGAAGCCAATGCAGCCAAGCTGATCGCCGCGCAGGCGGTTGCACGGGCCACAGAACGGTCGATGCAGACCATGGGCGGCATGGGCTACGCCAAAGAGTTCCACGCCGAACGCCTGTGGCGTGACTGCCGCCTGTTCCGCTTTGCACCCGTCTCCGAGGAGATGCTGCTGAACTATGTGGCCAGCCACGAGCTGAAGATGCCTAAAGGGTACTGAGATCTGCCGGTTGCGAAATTGAACGCGTTTGGAGCATTGGCGAGACGCGCGCTGCAAATCAAGGAGTTCCAATCATGGTGTCAATAGCTGCTAGCGTCGCTTGGTGGGCGCGTACCGAACCACAGCGACTGGCGTTGGTCTACGCTGATCAACGTCTGAGCTATCGTGAACTGCACCAACGGGTGGAGTGCATGGCGGCCTCGCTGTCTGCACGTGGTGTGGGGGCTGGCGATGTGGTTGCGCTGCTCATGAAAAACAGCGCAGCCTTTCTGGAGCTCTCACTCGCGATCAGTCGCGTGAACGCGGTCTTTCTTCCAATCAACTACAGGTTGGGGGCGGAGGAGGTCGACTATATCGCGCAGCATGCGGGAGTTCGACTGCTCTTCGCTGATGAAGGGTTGTCTGCCTCTGTTCCGGCGTCGGTTCCCGTCGTTTGGGTTGATGCGGCGGCGCAGGCTGACAGCGGTGCCCTGGGTACTGCCGGTACTGTCGGTACTGTCGCCAAGTCTTCCGTGCGTGAAACGCAGAGCGAGGACCTCTATCGCCTGATGTACACCAGTGGGACGACGGATCGCCCCAAGGGGGTAATGCACACGTATTCCAACATGGCTTGGAAGTGCATGGATCACATCACCGCATTGCAGATCACCAAGGACGACAGGCTGCTGGTCGTCGGACCCCTGTATCACGTTGGTGCTTACGATTTGCCTGGGCTAGGATTATGGGTTGCAGGTGGAGCATTGGTGATCGAGCGCGATTTCGTCGCTGAACGGGCATTGGCACTCATTGAGCGCGAAAGGATCACTGGCGCATGGATGGCACCCGTCATGCTTGGTCGATGTCTGACGAGTGCAGAACGGTCGATGCATGATTTGAGCAGCCTTCGATGGCTAATAGGGGGAGGGGAGCGTACGCCCGAGGAACGTATTCGCCAGTTCTCGGCGGTCTTCGCGCAAGCGCGCTACATCGACGCCTACGGACTGACGGAAACGTGCTCCGGAGACACCCTGATGGAGGCGGGACGGGAGATTGAAAAGATCGGTTCCACCGGGCGTGCGCTTGCACATGTCGATCTCCAAATCATGGACGAAGAAGGCAAACGCTTGCCCGTTGGCACCCACGGCGAAGTGTGCCTGCGTGGTCCCAAAGTGACACAGGGATACTGGCGCGACGAAGCAAAGACCCGTGCGAGCTTTTTTGGTAGGTGGTTTCGCACTGGCGATGTGGGCTATCTGGACGCAGAAGGCTTCTTGTATCTCACCGACCGCAAGAAGGACATGATCCTCAGTGGAGGCGAGAACATCGCCTCTTCTGAAGTGGAGCGTGTGATTTACCAATTGCCGCAGGTGGCTGAAGTCGCGGCAATCGGTCTGCCTGACGCGCAATGGGGTGAATGCGTCACCGTCGCGGTGGTGCTCAAACCTGGCTATTCCTTGAGCTTGCAAGAGTTGTGCGCCTACTGCAGTGGCAAGCTGGGTGGTTTTAAGACCCCCAAGAAGCTGGTGATCTGTGAATCCTTGCCTCGGAATCCGTCGGGCAAGGTGCTGAAGCGTGAGTTGCGTGTACAACTCGCGCAGACGCCGTAACCTGCAATCGACTGAAAGGAGCTCTGATGGATTACATGTCTCGGGGCAGCCGCCGGTGCGCCTTTCAGCGCTTGTTTTCTCAACCCAACCCTATTGAAGGACTGACACCATGAGCCTTACTCTGAATGGCAGCCGCCGCGCGGCGACTTCTGCCCTGTTCGCGACGACCCTGGTTCTGTGTGCAACGTCATCGGCGTTCGCCGATACGTGGCCGGACAAGCCCATCAAGGTGTTGGTGCCCTATGCGGCCGGCGGCCCCGTCGACACCGTGACCCGCGTGGTGATGGAGATTGTGTCAACGTCACTGCAGCAGTCGGTCGTCGTCGAAAACAGGCCGGGCGCCAACACCACTATCTCGACCGCGCAGCTGGCGCGCTCGGCCCCAGACGGGTACACCTTCGGGATCATACCGGCGGCTTACACCACCAATCAGGTGCTGTCCAAAGGCCTGCCTTACAAGGCAAGTGATCTGATGCCTGTGAGCCATATGGTGAATATTCCGCTCTTTCTGTTCACCAGCGGCTCGACGCCTGCCAGTGATGTCAAGGAGTTTGTCGAATGGGCCAAAACCAAGCCGATCAGCTATGCATCGACGGGCCTCGGATCCACGGGGCATCTGCTGGGCGAAATGTTCTCGCTAACCGCTGGGTGGAAGAGCGCGCATGCAGCCTACAGCGGCAGTGCCAAGTTGATGCCTGACCTGATCACGGGCCTGGTGGACTATGTCTTCGATCCTGCGTCGGGCGGCATGCCCCACGTGAAGGCCGGCAAGCTCAAGGTGCTGGCCGTGAGCGCATCGAAGCGTTGCGAGTGCGCGCCCGAAGTACCCACCATGGCCGAGTCGGGCTACCCCAACATCGTTCAGGGCTCCTGGCTCGGGCTGATGGCGCCCGCCAACACACCCAAGCCGGTGGTGGACCGAATGTCGGCGGAGCTCGCCAAGGCGCTGAAGGAGCCGGAGCTTGTCAAGCGTCTGGAGGCGATGGGATTCGATCTCGAGGGCAGTACGCCAGAGCAATTCGAGGCCCTGATCGATCGCGACATCTCGGCCTACGCAGCCATCGCCCAGAAGGCCAACATCACGTTAGACCGCTGACCGCACCGGCCGCCTCTGGAGACCGGAGCGGACGTTTTCAGCACCGCCTTCGGGCACCTCAAACAAGGATACACATGCGTCAAGCCGTCATCGTCTCCTATGCACGCACTCCGCTGACCAAGGCGGTGCGAGGAGAGTTCAATGCAATGTCCGGTCCGGAGCTCGGTGCGCTTTCGATCTCTGCGGCGGTAGAGCGCGCAGGCCTCGAGGGTGGCGCCATAGATGACGTGATCCTTGGCTGCGCCAACCCGTACGGGCGCAATGGCAGAAACGTAGCGCATCTTTCGTCGCATCGCGCGGGCCTGCCAGTCACCGTCAGTGGCGCGACCATCAACCGCTTTTGCTCGTCGGGGCTGCAGTCCATTGCCATGGCGGCAGGCCGCATAGCGCTCGACGGTGTGGATGCTGCCATTGCCGGGGGGGTGGAAAGCGTGACCAGTACCCGCAGCATGGTGCGCAGTCCTACCGAGGAGGCCAAGGACCTTGACGCCTGGCTGCTCGCTCACAAGCCTTCGGTGTACTTGCCGATGATCGAGACGGCCGACATCGTGGCGCAACGCTATGGGGTCTCCCGCGAAGATCAAGATACCTTCTCCTTGCGAAGCCAGCAGCGCATTGCGAAGGCGCAGGCGGAAGGGCTCTTTGCCGACGAGATCATCCGAGTGAAAACCGAGATGGAGGTGGTCGACAAAGTGACCGGCGAAACCTCGCGTCGTGCCGTGGAGGTGACGCAGGACACCTGCAATCGCCCTGATACCACGCTCGAGAGCCTTCGGGTCCTCCAGCCCGTGCGTGGCGAGGACCAGTTCGTAACCGCCGGGAATGCATCCCAGTTGTCGGACGGTTCGGCTGCCGTTGTCATGATGGAGGCCAAGGAGGCCGAGCGCCGTGGCCTGCAGCCCTTGGGTGCCTTCGCCGGTTTTGCGGTGGCGGGATGCGAGCCCGACGAGATGGGCATCGGCCCCGTGTTCGCCGTCCCCAAGTTGCTCAAGCGTTTCTGCCTGACGGTCGACGACATTGATCTGTGGGAGATCAACGAGGCCTTTGCCTCGCAAGCGCTGTATTGCCAGAGGAAGCTCGGCATTGCGTTGGAGCGCCTGAACGTGAACGGCGGCGCCATCGCCATTGGTCACCCCTTCGGGGTCAGTGGCACCCGCATGGCGGGCCATCTGTTGCTGGAAGGACGCAGGCGCAAGGCCAAGTGGGGCGTGGTGTCCATGTGTGTGGGCGGCGGCATGGGTGCAGCGGGTCTGTTTGAGATCTATTGAGCGGAAATCTGTCATGACCGAGACGAGGGGTTGATATGCAAATGCTGCCGGGAATCCGCATTCTGGACCTTAGCCGTGTCTTTGCCGGCCCCCTGTGTGCCCAGGTGTTGGGAGATATGGGGGCCGAAGTCATCAAGGTGGAGCATCCTGTGCGCGGTGACGATACCCGCGACTGGGGTATCAAGATCGGGGACACCGAAACGCCTTACTACAACAGCGTGAACCGCAACAAGCGATCGCTCACGCTGGACCTCAAGCGCCCGGAAGCCCGCGAGATCTTGTTGGACCTGGCCAAGCAGTCGGACGTGTTGATCCACAACTTCAAGGGTGGTGACGCCGAGCGCATGGGTATTGGGTACGAGGATCTGCTGAAGGTGAACCCGCGCATCCTCTACTGCCACATTTCTGGCTATGACCAGCATGGTCCGGAGCGGCAGCGTCCCGGTTATGACCTGGTGGTGCAGGGGGAGTCGGGGTTGATGGCGCTGAACGGCGAAAAAGATACGCCTCCACTGAAGTTCGGTGTGGCGGTGGTGGACATGTTCACCGGCATGTACACCGCGCAGCTTATCTTGGCAGCACTCTTCAAGCGGCAAGCCGATGATCAGCCTCGCAAGCTGGAGGTGGCACTGTTTGATTGCGGGTTGCTCGTTAGCGCGTATTACGGCCTAGAGGCGTTGCAGGCGGGGCAGGAGCCTGAGAAGTACGGCAACGCCCATCCGTCCATCGTGCCGTACGGCATGTTCGAGTCAGCGGATGGTCGACTGATCATCACCGTGGGCAACAACGCGCAGTACGAGAAGTTTTGTCGGAACGTCGTGGGGCGCCCCGACTTGGTCGACGATCCACGCTTCGCGACCAACCTCCAACGTCGCGAGAATCGCGCGGTGCTTGGGCCGCTGCTTGTTGAGGAGATACGCAGGCACCCCACAGCAAAGCTGCTTGAGCGCCTGTCAGCGCACGGCATTCCCTGCGGTGAGGTGTTGGGCATCCTCGAAGCCATCCGCTCCGAACGCGTGGCTCAGGCGGGACTGCTGCATACCGTGAAGCACCCCAAGGCTGGCGAGACGCACGTCTTTGGGCCCCCGCTGCGGGTAGATGGCAAGCGCTTGCCGGTGCGCCATTTCCCTCCCACCTTGGGCGGCGATAGCAGTCAGATATTGGGTTCCCTGCTGGGCATGAATGAAGCCAGTATCAATTCGCTGCGCGCACAGAAGATTATTTGATGCCGCTTGCTAGCGAGACGTCAACAACGAACTCATAGGAAGACTTCAACATGAAAGTATTGTTTGCCGTCAAGCGCGTGGTAGACGAGAGCGTGAAGGTGCAGGTCAAGGGCGACGGCACGGGCGTGGACATCGCCAACGTCAAGATGAGCATGCTGTGCATCGCAGCGGGCATCTCCGGTGCGATCCAGCACCTGGCGGGCATGAAGGATTCGAAGGTGATCGTGGCGATCAAAAAAGATCCGGAAGCGCCGATTTTCTCGGTGGCTGACTACGGCCTGGAAGCCGACCTGTTCACGGCCGTGCCGAAACTGGTCGCCGCCCTTTGATTTGAGCAGGACTGAAGCCTCATGCACTTCAACGTCACATTCCAATGCCTGGTTCTAAGCATGGACCACGGCAAGGTCAATGCGTTGTCTCAACCGCTGCGTCAGTACCTATTTGATGGCCTGGCTGAGGCCGCCCGCCGCGACGAGGTGAAGTGGGTGCTGCTGTGTGGCAAGTCCGGCTACTTCTCTGTCGGTGCTGATCTGACCGAAGTGGCCCGAGGTACAGCAAACGCGGCGCCCGCTGTGGGCACTGTGCTGCAGGCCATCGAAGCCAGCAGCAAGCCGGTAGTAGCGTTGTTGGATGGCGCCGCTCTGGGCGGTGGCTTCGAGTTGGCCATGGCCTGCCATGCCCGCGTGGCCACGACTGGAGCCAAGGTCGGCCTGCCGGAGTCGAAGATCGGCCTGATCCCCGGTGCCGGTGGCACTCAACGCCTGCCGCGTGCCATCGGGGTGGCGCGGGCCATGGAGCTGATGGCGTCCGGAAAGACCGTGGCAGCTCGCAGCTTCGAGGACACACCGCTGGTGCAAGCTGTGGTGCCATCGGCCGAACTCTCAGTAGTGTTGCCCCTGGCCCAAGGCCTAATGGCCAAGGGCGTGCAGCTACTGCGCGATCTACCGTTGCCAGTCGCTGAAGCCGTGCCCTCTCCCAAAAGGGTTACGGACGTGACCCGTGCGCTCCAGTCTGTGGTGGGTGTGCAGTTTGAAACCTTCGATGCCGGCCTGCGTCGGGAATACGAGGTCTTTTGCGCGCTGCGCGACACGTACTCTTCCAAGGCGCTACGCCACGTTTTTGCGGCCGAACAGCAAGCCGTGAAGCTAGAGGGCCTTGAACCGGCGAGTGCCGACGACCTGCGTGAAGTGGGTGTGATTGGCGCCGGCACCATGGGATGCGGCATTTCTATTGCCTTGACCGACAGCGGTCGCACGGTCCAGCTGATCGACCAAACCGAAGAGGCACTGCAGCGCGCGCGGGACCTGCTGAACAATCACTACGCAGCTCAGGTTAAAAAGGGAAGCTTGAACGAAGCGCAGGCACAGGAACGTCTGGTGCGTTTGAAAATGACGACTCGCATGCAGGCGTTGGCAACGGTTGATTTGGTGATCGAGGCAGTGTACGAGGACTACGGTGCCAAGGAAGCGGTGCTGCGCGAGATCGACGCGCAGGTGCGCCCCGATACGATCATCGCGACCAATACCTCCGCTTTGAACGCCAATCGCCTTGCTGAATACGTGAGCCACAGTGGTCGTTTTGTCGGCTTGCATTTCTTCAGCCCCGCCAATGTCATGCGCCTAGTAGAAGTGGTGCGTTGCGAGGTCACAAGCAATGCGACTCTGGCCCGAAGTTTTGCGCTGGTGAAGGCTCTGGGCAAGTTGCCTGTACTGGCAGGTGTGTGCGACGGCTTCATCGGCAATCGCATGTACGCCAAGTACAACGCTGCCGCCAACGACCTGATCAATATGGGCGCCAGCCCCGAGCAGGTGGATGCCTCGCTGGAGCGGTTCGGCTTTGCCATGGGCATCTTCAAAGTGGGGGATTTGGCTGGGCTAGAGCTGAGCTGGGCGGGGCGCAAGCGCCGGGCGTTGGAGAACCCTGGCGTGGACTACTCCGTGTTTGCTGACCGGCTGTGCGAAGCCGGCCGCTTTGGCCAAAAGACCCGAGCGGGCTGGTACATGTACGAGCAAGGCTCGCGCACAGCCAAGCCCGACCCTAAAGTGCAGGAGATGATCGCCCAGTGGCGCAAAGATCGTGGCTATCTGACTCGAACGTTCACCGACCAAGAAATTGTGGAGCGCTGCGTGGGCGCGCTGGCGGCTGAAGGAAAGCGCCTGCTGACCGATCGCATAGCCCAGCGCATGAGTGACGTCGATGCGGTGTACATCAACGGTTATGGCTTCCCGCGCGAGCAGGGCGGCCCGATGTATTACGGCGAAAGCATAGGCTGGGATGTGTTGGACGAGAAGCTACACCGCATTGCAGAACAAAGCACCTTGGGGCGGCATTTCTGGTTGCCAACAGAAAAAGTGATGACGAGAAGGTAGGTCGAGGCGGCGTTCACGGCAGAGCGCAAAAGTCCAAGTGCCAACGTGCGCTCATATTGCGTTAGAGGGCCGGCGTGATACTTTTGTTTTGGGCCATCTCGGGCTGACAAGCACCTGCTCACCGGTGCTCTGGGGAACTTCGCACAACAAGGAACCCCGCTGGGGAAGAAACAGGCAAGGAGATTGCAACATGACAGTGACGAAAGAGCTCCATCAACAGACAGTAGTCATCACTGGCGGCGCCAGTGGCATCGGCCAAGCTTGTGCCGAATTGTGCGCCGCTCTCGGGGCATTGGTTGTTGTCGCTGACCGAGACACAGCCGCTGCTGCCGCCACAGCGGATCGAATCGGCGGCGTCGCTTTGCAAATTGACGTCGGCGATGAGGACTCGGTGTCTGCAGCGGCGAACTGTGTTCTGGAAAAGTACGGCAAGACCGATATCTTGGTCAATTGCGCTGGCGTTCTGCAGCGCACGCTACCGCCTGGCGAACTGAGCCAGCGTGAATGGGATTTCGTCTCGCACGTCGACCTGCGTGGGACTTACTTGTGCTGTGCTGCCTTTGGTACGCCGATGGCTGAGCGCAATGGCGGTAGCATCGTTAACATCGCCTCAGTGGCAGGCATGCGTTCAGGGCCGCTGCACTCCTATGGACCAGCCAAGGCTGGCGTTATCAGTCTTACGGAATCACTGGCAGGTGAATGGGGGCCCAAGGGCGTTCGTGTGAACTGTGTGTCACCTGGTTTCACACAAACTCCAGCGCTTGATCGAGGCTTTTCTACGCACACGCTAGAAGCAGATACCCTCCGCCAAGCTTCGGCACTCGGTAGGCTCGTGACTCCCGAGGAAATCGCTCAAGCGGTGGTGTTTCTTGGATCGAGTCGTGCTGCTGCCATCACTGGAGTGAATTTGGCAGTCGACGCTGGCTATCTCGTCGCTGGATCCTGGGCGGCGTATGGTGGGCTAAGAAGATAAGAACTCGGGTTGCTTCGCAGCGTCAAGGCTAACCGCTGGCGGGTTTCGTGGATGGCCAGTTTCTCGATGTCAGCCACCGGACGGGAAAGCCACGACCGCAGGCGAACAAGCGGCCGACGCTGAGTCTTTTGATCTATAAAATAGATCAAAACAATCTTCTTCAATCGAAATTACTGTTGGAAAATGACAGCCAGTTGAGATCTTCCCCCAAAGGATGACATGGTTCGCAATGGGCGCACTGGTCTTCGAAGGGGTAGGGATCCGGTAACGGTAGTGTTGTCATGAGTATTCGGTATTTCAGTCCGTGGGCGTGTCCGAATTTTTGTGTAAACGGGTCGGACTTCAATTGACGGAGATGCGGTCTCCGAACTGAATGGTAAAGCGGGTCAGCGCGGCCTTCCAATCCCGGATGGGCATGGTCCACTTCTGGCTGATGTTGCGCAGGGCCAGGTAGAACAGCTTGGTCAGCGCCTCGTCGCTGGGGAACGAGCCCCGGTTCTTGGTCAGCTTCCTCAGGCTCATGTTCACCGACTCGATGGCATTGGTGGTGTAGATGACCTTGCGGATTTCCGGCGGGTAGTCAAAGAACGGGGTCAAGCGGCTCCAGTTCCTGCGCCAGGACTGGCCGATGGGCAGGTACTCGGCATCCCATCGGGCCTCGAACTCTGCGAGCATCAGTTCGGCCTCCTCGGCGGTGGCGGCCGTGTAGATACGGCGCAGGTCGGCCGCCACTTCCTTGCGGCGCTTCCATGAGACGTAGTTCAGGCTGTGACGCACCATGTGAACGATGCACAGTTGCACCACCGCCTTGGGGAAGACTGCCTCGATGGCGTCAGGGAAGCCCTTGAGCCCATCGACGCAGGCGATGAAGATGTCCTGCACGCCCCGGTTGCGCAGTTCGGTAACCACCTGCAGCCAGAACTTGGCGCCCTCGGTCTGGGCCAGCCACAGGCCCAGCACCTCCTTGTCGCCCGTCATGGTGATGCCGATGGCCAGGTACACCGCCTTGACCCGCACCGCGCCCTCGCGCACCTTCACGTGGATGCAGTCCAGATAGACGATGGGGTAAATCGGCTCCAGCGGCCGGGCCTGCCAGGCCTTGACCTCGTCGGCCACGGCATCTGTCACCGAGGAAATCAAGCTGGGTGAGACCTCGGTGCCATACATCTCTTCGAGATGGGCCTGTATCTCGCGCACCGTCATGCCACGGGCGTACAGCGAGATGATTTTGTCGTCGAAGCCGGCCCAGCGGGTCTGGTGCTTGGGGATGAGCTGAGGCTCGAAGCTGCCATGGCGGTCGCGTGGCACTTCGATGGGCAATTCGCCGAACTCGCCCTTGAGGGTCTTCTTGCTCTTGCCGTTGCGGGTGTTGCCAGCGGGGTTGGCCACCGCCTCGTTGCGTTCATGGCCCAGGTGCTCAGTCAGCTCAGCGTCCAGGGCTCGCTCGACCAGCAGCTTGGTCAGTTGCTTGAGCAGACCGTTCTCGCCGATGAGGTCTTCAGGCTTCTTGTAGTTGGCCAGCAGGCCAGACAGCAGTTCTTCGGGTACGTCGTGTTTCTTGGTGTTCATTGTGCTTACGGACAGGCCGGCTTACGCCGGCGGTGGATTGTCCGTTTACACAAAATTCTGCACACCCTCGGGTAGGCTTGGCCGCCGGCCGGTCCTTGTTTCGAACCCGCACCGGTTCAGGCTGTCAGCCGGGGGAGGTGCACCGATGGCGACGTCAACTTACAGCTCTGCTCGTCTTTTCACCAAGTCGCCAATCCCAATTCCGTCGCAGTATGAGCAGACTCGCCCATTGCTCGCGGATGTGGTTGCAGCGTCATCGCCGCCTGATGAGGGCTTGATACCATCCGGTCTCACCATACGGCGCAGGGGCGCGCCAGAGCTGGTGTCGAATCGAGGGGCATATCGGCAACATGCCACACCACCCCGGGCCGAGTCGGAGTTGAATCGGTTCTGGCTGGTGCTGGCTGGAGTTGCATTTTTCATTGTTGTGGCGGCCTATGTCTTCTGAGTCTGCGGGCTGCCCCTCGTCGTAAGTCAACCTCGTCACCCTCCGCGCCTACCCTGAGACTGAGTACCGCGTCCTGGCGCCGCAGCCCCTCGTGCTGCGCATCGGCGAGCCCAGCGCCAAGTTGCTGGCCCGGCACCGGCTGCGCGGCGTCGGTTGCAGCGCCTTCATCACGGCCTGCAATCCGCTGGGCGAGCGAGCGGTTGGGTCAACGCTGGGTGTCAGGCCAATTTGGCGCGCGAGCTGGCCCAGCGCGGCTTGGCAGTCGAGCTGGGCGTCGGCCAACATCCATCGGGCGATTGGCCGGGCGAGCCCAGCTTTTTGGTGTACGGCCTGGCGCTGGAGGCGGCGTGACACCCGGGTGCACAGTGGGCGCGCAGAACGCCATCGTGTGGAGCGGCGCCGATGGCGTGCCGCAGTTGATCCTGCTGCGCTGACGGACGCCGCGTGGTAGTGTCCATCACCGCATGCATGCCAGTGCCAACGCTCGCCAAGCTGTCCTGACGCCCATCGGCGCGCAGGCGCTGGCCGCGCGCAACCTGGAGTTGCTGGCCGCCATCGAGAACACGCTCGATGGTTTGTATGCCGACACCAAGCTGCTGCGCGCCATCGACGACGGCTTTCGAGAAATCCACCAGCGCCTGATGGGCGCCGCCGGCCCCATTGACGTGGATGGGCGCACCCAAGCCGCCCTGGTCAAGGCGTCGGATGCCTGCGCCCGCATTCACCGTGACGCGCAAAAGCGCCACCAGAGCGCCGGCGCAGACCCCGCTCTCCACCCCGACGACGGCGTTGATGATGCGTATGACGAATACCTCGGCGCCGTACGGGATGTGCACGACACCGTGGAGGCCTTGCGTGAGTGGATTGTCACGCGCGACGCGGTGCTGGAGCCGTCCACGGGCGACACCCACGCCAGCGCGGACGCCCTGTTTGCCGCCATCCTGAGCGGCCCGTGACGCGCGGCATCCGCATCAGCGCATTCGCCTACAGCAAGCGCTTTGCCGCTGATCTGCAATCCGCGCCGCCCGATGTGCGGCAAGCCGTGCTTGAGGCGCTGCGCCTGCTGCAGGCCAACCCGCAGGCCAGGTCCCTGCGCCTGCATGCGTTGGTCGGCATGCCCAAGCCAAGCATCTGGAAGATCGACGTCTTTGCCAACCACGCCTGGCAAATCACCTTCGAGTTGAGCGGCACCGTTGCCGAGCTGAAGCGCCTGGGCACGCACAAGAAGATCGACCGCGATCCGCGCTGGCGCATGCCAGGCGACCATCATGAGCCGCACGAGACACCACGGATACAAAGCCAAGCAGCGCAAGTTCGGCGAAGCCTGGCGCTGGCTGCAGGCAACTCCTGGCTGGTGGATCAGCCTGTCCATGACGCGCCCGCAGCGCCGGGGCGCCCGCACCTGGGAGCACGAGGCGGCCCGCACGCCCCGGGCCGAGCTGGACAGCATGGACCAGCCGCCGCACGGCAGGAAGCCGCACAAGTACTTCTGGTGAGGCCTTCACGCGCGCCTCTTCTTGGGGGCGGCCGCCGTGACCGGCTCGCTGTGCCCGTCCAGCCAAACGCGGCGCCCGCTGATCAGGCTGGGGTGTTTCTGATAGTCGTCGGCCCCCGCGCGCGCCGAGGGCGGCGGCGGGCTGCCCACGTACATGCCGCAGTCGACAGCGGCTCGATCGCGAATGGGGATCCATGCACCCGATTTTTGCAACATCGAGTTGCAATCGCGTTACATTGTGGGCATTGGAGATGTCCAGATGAAACGCAGAACCGATACGCTCAATTTGAGGGTTTCGCCCGAGTTCAAGGAACTCGTCCGCTTGGCGGCGGAGCGGGAATACCGAACCATCAGCAACCTCATCGAGGTCCTGGTCCGCGACTACTGCACGAAGCACGGCGTCAAGACCGAATCCGGTGCGCGTGACACGGCCAAGAGCCGTGCGATCTAGGGGGAGCCGGTGGACGTCTTCCAGTTTCGCGAGCACCTGGTCGGCGAGTACGCCGAGTTCAGCCGCAGCTTCACCCTCCAGCGCTCCGACGACATTCGCGAGTTCGTCGACCGCGAATACGCCAGCCAGCGTTACTGGCCCGAGCCGCTCATCCAAATCAACCCGACATACCGCTCCGGCGGCACGGTCGACGAATGGGTCGCGGGCGGCCAGCTCAGCTCCGAGTGCTCGGCTATTTTTCGGCTGGGCAAGTCCGCCAGCTCCGCCGGCGTCACGTTGCCCCTGCACCAGCACCAGGCCGAAGCCATCAGCCTCGCGCTCGCCGGCGAGAGCTATGTGCTGACCACGGGCACCGGCTCGGGCAAGTCGTTGAGCTACTTCATCCCGGTGGTCGACGCCTGCCTGAAAGCCAAGCAGGCCGACCCCACCCCGCGCACGCGCGCCATCGTCATCTACCCGATGAACGCGCTAGCGAACTCCCAGTTGGAGGAGCTCAAGAAATTCCTGGGCTCGGACCCGGCCACCCGGGCCGTGAGCTTCGGCCGGTACACGGGCCAAGAGAGCGACGAGGAGCGGCAGGCCATGGCTGCGACCCCGCCGGACATTCTGCTGACGAACTTCATGATGCTCGAGCTGCTGATGACCCGGCAGAACGACATTGACAAGGCCGTCATGCGCAACGCCAAGGGGCTGCGCTTCTTGGTCCTGGACGAGCTGCACACCTACCGGGGTCGCCAAGGCGCCGACGTTGCCCTGCTGGTGCGCCGCGTCCGCGAGGCGCTGTCGGACAAGCTCATCTGCATCGGCACCTCCGCCACCATGGCGTCCGAGGGCACGCAGATGGAGCGCAACGCCGTCGTGGCCAAGGTCGCCCGGCGACTCTTCGGCACCGCCATCGCCGACCGCAACATCATCACCGAGACGCTGCGGCGCACAACACCCGAGCACGAGACGCTCGACAGCGTCCGCCCGCGCCTCGGCGCCGCCATTCGCGCAGGCGTTCCGACGGACCTCGGCCACGACGCCATGGCCGCCCACCCCATGTCGGTTTGGGTGGAGCTCATGCTGGGCCTGACCTACGAAGACGACAAGCCGCGCCGCGCCAAGCCGCGCACCCTGGCCGACGCAGCCAAAGCACTGAGCGCCGACTCCGGAGAGCCGTTCGAGGCGTGCCTGGCCTACCTGCAGCAGTTCATGCTGCGCGCGTACGCGGTCACCGATGGTGCGGGCAAGAGCCTGTTCGCTTTCAAGCTGCACCAGTTCATCGCCGGCGGGGGCAAGGTCTACACAACGCTGGAAGCGCCTGGGCAGCGTGCCATCACGCTCGACGGTCAGCAATTCGTCTCAGGCGACGACCAGAGGCAGCGCCGCTACTACCACGCGCACTTTTGCCGCGACTGCGGCCAGGAGTACCTCCCGGTCTGGGACACCGATAGACCCGAGGGGCGTGCTTTCGACGTGCGCAACATCGAGGAGCGGCAGCACGACGATGAGCAGGTCAAGTTCGGCTTCCTCATGCCTGACGGGCGCGGCTTGTGGGAGCCCGACAATCTCGAGCGCTACCCCGAGTCCTGGCTCGAGGAACGCGCTGATGGCGAATGGCGGGTCAAGTCCGGCCAGCGCAAGTTTGTGCCACAACCGGTCAAGGTACGACCCGATGGCGTGGTTACCACCGACCAAGGGCTGCAGGCTTGGTTCATCCCCGGCTCCTTCCGCTTCTGCCTCGCCTGCGGGGTGTCGCACAGCTCGGCGGGCAAAGACTCCCTGCGCCTGACCTCCCTTTCAGGCGAAGGCCGCAGCTCGGCCACCACCATGCTGACCCTGTCAGCCCTGCGCTACCTCTACGAGCAAGACCAGCAGCTGTCCGCCGAGGCCAAGAAGGTGCTCGGTTTCTCCGACAACCGACAGGACGCAGCGCTGCAGGCAGGGCACTTCAACGACTTCCTGCAAGTGCTGCTCACGCGCGCGGCGCTGCTGTCCGCCACGCAGAAGGCCGGAGGCCATGCACTGACGGAGCGCGAAGTGGCCAACGCCGTCTTCGAGGCGCTGGGCTTTCACCGCGACGACCCCGCCGTGCGCGCGGAGTACATGCAGCAGCCCGAGCTCAAGGGCAACACGCGCCGTCAGGTTCAGGAAGCCATGCGCGGCATTCTGGGCTACCGCACCTACTTCGACCTGCGCCGCGGATGGCGTTTCAACAACCCCAACCTCGAGCAGCTGGGCCTGGTGCGCATCAATTACCAGGACCTGAACGATCTCGCTGCCGATGCCGCCGCATGGGCGGATGCCCCGCAAGTCCTGCAGGTTGCCAGGCCCGAAGAGCGGGCGACGGTTCTGCGCGAACTGTTCAACTTCATGCGCCAGGGCCTGTGCATCGCCACGCGCTACCTCGACCGCACCGAGCTCGACCAGCTGCGCACCCAAAGCTACGCCAACCTGCGTGAGCCCTGGGGTTTTACCGAGGACGAGCGGCCGCTTCCCTCGCGCTGGTTCGTCACCTCCCGCCCCAAAGAGGAAACCGACCGCCGCGGCCGCCGAGTGAGGATTGAAGACTTCCTGGTCATCGGCTCCAGCCGCTCCCGCCTGGGCCGCGAGCTCCGCAAAGGCAGCACCTGGGGCGGCGGCAATCCGTACTCCAAGTTCATCAACGACCAGACCTGGTCGGACGTCGTCGGCGCGCTGCTCAAAGCCGCCGAGCCCTATGGTCTCGTGCGCAGGGAAGAGACCGATGTTGGCCTGATCGGCTGGCAGCTCAACGGTACGGCGCTCCTGTGGGAGCTCGGCGATGGCCAAAGCCAGCGCCAGGCCGACGACAACGCGTTCTTTCGCGGGCTGTACCGCAACATCGCCGGCCTGCTGGACAACCCGGTGCACCAGCTGTTCGACTTCGAGGCCCGGGAGCACACGGCCCAGGTCGAGCAGGACGACCGCCTGGAGCGCGAAGCGCGCTTTCGCTTCACCGAGAAAGACCGCGACGAGTGGCGCAAGAGAAACGGCACCGAGCTGGAGTGGCTACCCGTGCTGTTCTGCTCGCCGACCATGGAGCTGGGCGTCGACATTTCGTCGCTGAACACGGTCTACATGCGCAATGTGCCCCCCACCCCGGCGAACTACGCGCAGCGCAGTGGTCGCGCCGGCCGGGCAGGCCAGCCGGCGCTCGTCATCACCTACTGCGCCAGCCAGTCACCACACGACCAGTACTACTTCCGCGACCCGGTGCGCATGGTGCATGGCCAGGTGAACGCGCCGACGCTGGACCTGGCCAACCTGGAACTGGTCAAGAGCCACATGCACGCCATCTGGCTCGCGGAGACCGGCAAGCGCCTGGGCAACAGCGTCCGCGACCTGCTGGACATGAACGAGCCGCAGGCGCTGCCCATCACCGAGGACATGGCCAGCGACCTCGACAAGGCCGAGGCCAAGCGACGAGCCCACGAGCGTGGGCAGCGCGTGCTCTCGATGCTGGCCAATGAACTCACACCCCGCAGTGCGCCCTGGTACACGGACCACTGGGCGGAGTCGGTGTTCCAGCGCGCCTACAAGGAGCTCGACGGCGCCCTGCAACGCTGGCGCGACCTCTACCGTGCGACAGCCCAGGCCATCGAGCTCAACTTCAAGATTGAGAACAACCCGGCGGCCAGCGAACGCGAGCGCCGCGAAGCCCAGCAGCGCCACAACGAGGCGCGCAAACAACGCGACCTGCTGTTGGCCGGCGACAGCGCCTTCAACTCGGACTTCTACACCTACCGCTATCTGGCCTCGCAAGGCTTCCTGCCAGGCTACAACTTCCCCCGCCTGCCCCTGCTGGCGTACCTGCCGGCGCGTCGGGGTTCCATCGGCCGCGAGAGCTTCCTGTCGCGGCCTCGCTTCCTGGCGCTCAGCGAGTTCGGCCCCTACAGCCTGATTTATCACGAGGGCAGCCAATACCGGGTGACGAAGGCTCTGCTCACCATCACAGGCCAAGACCAGGTCAGTGAAGGTGCTCGCCTGTCCACTGAAGTGGCCAGGCTCTGCCCATCGTGCGGATACGGGCATTTCCGCTCCCAGAGGGATGCCGACCGCTGCGTCTCCTGCGGTGCGTCGCTGGCCGAAGCCCGGGAGATCAAGAATCTCTACCGCATCGAAAACGTCTCCACCAAGCGCGCCGAACGCATCACCGCGAACGAAGAGGAGCGGGTTCGCCAAGGCTACGAAGTGCAGACCACCCTGCAGTTTTCCGAGGCCGAGGGAAAGCTGCAAATGGTGACCACCGTCGTCGAAGACGCCGAAG
Organism: Burkholderiaceae bacterium; assembly: GCA_024235995.1. NCBI lineage: Bacteria > Pseudomonadati > Pseudomonadota > Betaproteobacteria > Burkholderiales > Burkholderiaceae > Burkholderiaceae bacterium. Next base: position 2,524,470 of record JACKLI010000001.1, on the reverse strand, counting down.
GCCCTCTGCTGGAGATGCAATACGGCCCTGCGGCCACCGTCTGGCGCATGAACTTCGGTTGGCGCCGCCGCAAAGAGAAGGCCATCCAGGGTTTCATGATGAACCCGGTCACCGGCCACTGGGTCGGCGGCGTGGACGATGGCAGTGGGGAGTCTGAAGCTGAAGAAGCCCCGCCCGACAAGACACCGCCGCAGCGCATCGTCCCCTATGTCGAGGACCGCCGAAACATTCTCATCGTACGGCCGCACCACCGGCTCGGCGTGCTTGAAGCAGGGACGCTGACGACGTTGCAATACGCGCTCAAACGCGGTATCGAAGCGGTGTATCAGCTCGAAGAGAGCGAGCTGATGGCCGAGCCGCTGCCCACGCGCGACAGCCGCCAATCCATCCTGCTGTTCGAAGCCGCTGAGGGCGGCGCCGGAGTGTTGACGCGCCTGGCCACCGAGCCCGAGGCACTCGCCGCCGTTGCCGCCAAGGCCCTCGAAGTCATGCACTTCAAGGCCCCGCCGGCCGGCCAGACCTGGAAGCGCGACAACCTGGCCGAGGAACTGGACCACAAGGGCGAGCCGTTCTGCGAGGCCGGTTGCTATCGCTGCCTGCTCTCGTACTACAACCAGCCCGACCACACACTCGTTGACCGCAAGGACAAGGCCGCCGGTGGCTTGTTGCTGGACATGCTGTGCCGGCTGACCGAGGCCCGAACCAACCAGGGCACGCAGGGGCGCGGGCCGGAGGAGCACGACGCCCAGTTGGCGCGCACCGCGGGCAGCACCCTGGAGCAGGCCTGGCTCGACCACGTCTGCGAGCACGGCTTGCGCAAGCCCGACCGTGGACAGCACACCATCCCGGGTGCAAGTGCCTGCGCGGACTTTTTCTACGATGACCTGAACCTGGTCGTCTTCGTCGATGGCCCGCACCACGAGACCGACACCCAGCAGGCGCAGGATGCAGCCATCGACCGCAGGCTCGACGAACTCGGCTACCTCGTGGTTCGCTTCCCGAAGAACACCGGGGGCTGGAGCGCCATCTTCAAGAACAACGCCGACCTGTTCGGTCCCGGCAAAGCCTAAGCACCATGAACGCACCTATGCCGGAGTTCCTTCCGGGAAGCATTGTTTCGGCCCGCGGCCGCGAGTGGATCGTCCTGCCCGAATCAAGCCGGCAAACGCTGCGGCTGCGCCCCCTGGGCGGCAGCGAAAAAGACGAATCGCTCATCTACCTGCCGCTGGAGCTTCAGCCCGTCGGCCCAGCCACCTTCCCCTGGCCCGTGGTGGCACAGGCGCGCAACCACTCTGCCAGCCAACTGCTAATGGACGCCTTGCAGCTCAAGCTGCGCAGCGGCGCCGGCCCATTCCGCAGCTTTGGCAACATTGCCGTCGAGCCCCGTGCCTACCAGCTGGTGCCGCTGCTCATGGCCATGAAGCAGCCCACCGTTCGGCTGCTGATTGCCGATGACGTAGGTATCGGCAAAACCATCGAAGGCGCATTGATTGCCCGCGAGCTGCTCGACCGGGGCGAAATCCACCGCATGGCCGTGCTCTGCCCGCCGCACCTGTGCGAGCAGTGGCAGCGTGAACTGCAAGAGCGCTTTCACATCCAGGCCGTGGTGGTACGCAGCGCCAGCGCCACGCGCCTGGAACGCGACCTGCCGCCCGGCACCTCGGTGTTTGACGCCCACCCCTTCACCGTCGTCAGTCTGGACTACATCAAGTCTGAGCGCCGGCGCGAAGCCTTCCAGCGCTTTTGCCCCGAATTCGTCATCGTGGACGAAGCCCACACCTGCACCCAGGGCGGCCAGGGCCGCCAGCAACGCTTCCAGCTCCTGAAGGGCCTGGCAGACAACGCCCAGCGCCACATGGTGCTGCTCACCGCCACGCCCCACAGCGGCGATGAAGACGCCTTCTTCAACCTGCTGGGCCTGCTGCGCAAAGACTTCACCCAGCTCAAAGACCTGCCCGCCGGCGCCCGTACCGACCTGCGTGAAGACCTGTCGCGCCACTTTGTCCAGCGTCGCCGCCCCGACATTGCCGAGTGGCAAGACACCAGCATGTTCCCCGACCGCAAGACGGCGGAAATCACCTACAAGCTGACCGGCGCCTGGGGCCAGCTGTTCAACGACGTGCTGGACTACGCCCGCGAGCTGGTCGAGCGCTCCGAAGGCAAGGGCCAGCGCGAGCAGCGCATGAATTGGTGGGCCGCGCTGGCCTTGCTGCGCTGCATTTCCTCGTCGCCCGCCGCTGCCGTGAACGCCTTGCGCACCCGCCTCAAAGGCGGACAGGGTGAGGAGGAAGAAGGCGCGGAACTCTCGCTCGAAGAGCTCGAAGCCCAGGCCAGCGAGCGCGTCATGGATGGCCTCGACGATGCCCTGTCCACCGACGACATCGAGCCCGCAGCCCAGACCGAAGACACCGCGCACCTGCAACAGCTCATCGCTGCCGCTGAAAACCTCGCCGGCGCCGCCAACGACCCCAAGCTGGCCAAGCTGACCAGCCACCTGCAAGCCCTGGTGGCAGAAGGCTTTCAACCCGTGGTGTTCTGCCGCTACATCGCCACCGCCCACTACCTGGCCGAATCCCTGCGCGGCAAGTTCAAGAAAGCCACCATCAAAGCCGTGACCGGCGAACTCACCCCTGGCGAGCGCGAAGCCGCCGTGGCCGAGCTGGCGGACACCGAGCAACGCATCCTCGTCGCCACCGACTGCCTGTCCGAAGGCATCAACCTGCAAAACCTGTTCACCGCCGTGGTCCATTACGACCTGAGCTGGAACCCCACCCGCCACGAGCAGCGCGAAGGCCGCGTGGACCGCTTTGGCCAGCAAGCCAAAGAAGTGCGCAGCACCATGCTCTACGGCGAGGACAACCCCGTGGACGGTGCCGTGCTGCAGGTGATTTTGCGCAAGGCCGAAAGCATCCGCAAAGAGCTCGGCGTGCTGGTGCCCATGCCCGACGATGAAGGCAAGCTCACCCAGGCCCTGCTCAACGCCGTGCTGCTGCGCAAACACAATGCCATGGGGCAAAAGGCCCAAATGGGCTTCGACTTTGGCGAACCCGCCCGGCAGATTGACACCGCCTGGCAAAGCGCCCGCGACAAGGCCGCCAAAAACCGCTCCATCTTTGCCCAGCGCCGCTTGAAGCCCGACGACGTGCTGCCCGAATGGCGCAAATCCGCCGCCGCCCTGGGCAACGAAGACGACGTGCAGCGCTTTGTCAGCCGGGCCATGGCCAAGCTGGGCGCGGGTCTGGAACCCTACAAAAACCACTTCAAAGCCCCGCTGGACGCCTTGCCCTCCAGCTTGAAAGAGCGTCTGGCAGCAGAAGGGCTCAGCGGCACCTTGCGTATCGACTTTCAGCAGCCAGCAGCCCAAGGCTCCACCTTCATCCAGCGCACCCACCCCTTGGTGGTGGCCCTGGCCGACACCCTGCTCGAACAAGCCCTGGACAGCCAGCATGAAGACGCTGACGGCGTGGCCCGCGCTGGCGCTGCCTTTGTGGGCCATGTCCCCCTCAAAACCACCGTGCTGCTGCTGCGCCTGCGCCACCAGCTCAGCATCACCCGCGACAGCCACACCCGCCTGATGCTCTGCGAAGAAACCGTGGCCGTCAGCACCGCTGGTGCCGAGCCTTTGACCGAAATCCCCTTGCCACAAGCCCGCGAACTCCTGGGCGCACCGGCCAGCCGCAACATGCCCCCCGTGATTCGAGACCGCCATATCCAGCAAGCCCTGGACAGCCTGCCGACTTGGCAACCCGCGCTGGAGGCCATTGCGCAAGCTCGTGCCCAAAGCCTGCTGGCCGACCACCGCCGCGTGCGTGAAGCTGCCGAAGCCCGTGGCAGCTACCAGGTCACCGCCAGCCTTCCGGTGGATGTGATGGGTGTCTATGTACTGGTCCCCGCTGCGGTGGAGGTTTGACCATGGCCCGCAAAACCACCCAACAACTCGCGTACACCGCCCTGCGCATCGAGGGCGGCCTTATCCCGGCCGAAGAACTCACCCGCCTGACCACCCTGGCCGCACCCGAGGCCACCGAGCAGACCGAGGGGCACTACGACATCCCCAAGGGCCTCAAGCTGCGCGATGAAATCGCGCGGTACTTCAAGATTGCGCAAAACCTGTGGCAAGACTTTGCCCTGCAACGCCAGCGGCAAGACGCCAACCCGCACAGCGTCACGCTGCAAACCCTGCTGCTGCCCCTGCTGCGCCAGGTGCTGGGCTACACCGACCTGGCGGCGCGCAGCAGCCTGCCCGCCAGCGGCAACAGCCACCACAGCTACAACATCGGCCACGCCGCCCTGGGTGGCCGCCTGCCCGTGGTGTTGGCCGGCTTTGACCAGCCCCTGGACCTGGCCGCCGAGCGCTTTGGCGACACCAACCCCGACACCGGCCGCACCCGCCGCCGCAGCCCCTACATGCTGGCGCAAGAGGCGCTGAATGCGTCGGACGACTCCCTGTGGGCCATCACCAGCAACGGCCTGAAGCTGCGCATCCTGCGAGACAACCCCAGCCTGACCCGGCCTGCGTATGTGGAGGTGGACCTCGAAGCCCTCTTCACCGAAGAGCTCTACGCCGACTTCACCGCCTTCTGGCTGCTGGCCCACGCCTCGCGCTTTGGCAAATGCCTGCCCGACGGCAGCTACACCGAACCCACCGACTGCCCCTGGGAGCGCTGGCGCAACGCCGGCCAGCAAAGCGGCGAAACCGTGCGCATGAACCTGCGCTTTCAGGTCGAGCGCGCCCTGCGCAGCCTGGGTACAGGCTTTTTAAGCCACCAGACCAATACCAGCTTGCGCGAGCAGCTACAAAATACAGAGCACAGCAGCGCCACCAAACAGGCGTTTTTTGAAGAACTGCTCAGCCTGGTCTATCGCTTTATCTTTTTGGCGACCGTGGAAGACCGCAGCGACCCCAGCACCGGCCGCTCGCTCATCTTCACGCCCGAGGCCACGCCCGAGCAGCAAGAGCGCTACTGGCAGGGCTACAGCCTCACCTGGCTGCGCGAACGCGCCCTGCGCCGCAGCAGCCACGACACCCACAGCGACCTGTGGCAAGCCCTGTCCATCACCTTTGGCGGCCTGGCCAGCGGCCAAGCCGCGCTGGGCCTGCCCGCCCTGGGCGGCCTGTTTGCCCCAGCGCAATGCCCGCTGCTGCACCAGTGCCAGATAGACAACCACCACCTGCTGGCCGCCGTGTTCCAGCTGGGCTACTTCCGCCAGTCCACGGGCCTGACGCGCGTCAACTACCGCGACATGGGTGCCGAAGAACTGGGCAGCGTCTATGAAAGCCTGCTGGAGCTGGTGCCCGACTACCAGCACCTGAGCCAACCCCACGCCGCCCGCCTGGCCTTTGTGGGCGATGAGGACGAGGCATCAAACAAAGGCAACGCCCGCAAGCTCACCGGCAGCTACTACACGCCCGACAGCCTGGTGCAAGAACTCATCCAAAGCGCGCTGGAGCCGGTGATTGCTCAAACCGTGCAAGCCAACCCAAGCAATCCGGTCAACGCCCTGCTGGAACTCACCGTGTGCGACCCCGCCTGCGGCAGCGGGCACTTTCTGCTGGCTGCCGCCCGCCGCCTGGCCGACGAAGTGGCCCAACTGCGCGCCGCTGCCGTGGGCGGCGCCCCCACGCCGGCTGACTACCGCCACGCCCTGCGCGACGTGGTGGGCCGCTGCATCTATGGCGTGGACAAAAACCCCATGGCCATCGCCCTGGCCAAAACCGCCCTGTGGCTGGAGGCCTACACCCCCGACCGGCCGCTGACCTTCATCGACCACCACCTGCAGGTGGGCGATGCACTCCTGGGTGTGCTCGACCCCAAGATTCTGGAAAACGGCATCCCGGACGCGGCCTACGCCGTGCTCAGTGGCGACGACAAAGCCACCGCCGCCGCCCTGAAAAAGCAAAACAAGGCCGAGCTCAAAAGCTGGAAGCAGGTGGTGGCCAACGACCTGTTTGCCGCCACCCCCCTGGTGCAAGACGCCAGCGCCGTAGAACGCCTGGCCGACGACACCCTGGACGGCATCGCCGCCAAGCGCAGCGCCTGGGCGCACGTCAGCCAGCAAGCCGGGCAAAGCACCCTGGCCAAGCTGGCCGACACCTATGTGGCCGCCTTTCTGGCGCCCAAAGTGCCGCAAGGGGAGAAGCAAATCCCGCTCTCGGGCTACCTGTGGGGCCTGCTGCACCACAACCCCCACCAGCCGCCCCAGCCCGAACTGGCGCAGGCCGCGCACGACCTGTGCCGCGCCCACAGCGTGTTCCATTGGTGGCTCGCCTTTCCGCAGGTGGCAGCCAAGGGCGGCTTTGCGGTGATGTTGGGCAACCCGCCGTGGGAGGTGTCGCAACTGGGTGAAGAAGAATTCTTCGCAGCCCGTGCGCCGTCAATTGCCAAACTGTCTGGCGACAAGCGCAAAAAGGCCATTACAGGATTGGCAACAGAGCAACCTTGGCTGTGGGACGAATACCAAACAGCGAAACGAGGCTACGAGGCCACCAATTTGTTTTATCGGGAGTCGGGCCGTTACCCGCTCTCAGCCGTTGGAAAGCTCAACACTTACCGCTTGTTTGCTGAAGCCATTGAGCAGTTGGCATCAAAAAAAGGACGCGCGGGCTTTATCGTCCCCACTGGGATTGCCACCGACGATACGGCGAAGGACTACTTTGCTCATATTTCCCAGAGTTCAAGGCTGGCGAGCCTGCTGGACTTCGAGAACAGCGATGCAGTTTTTCCAGCAGTTCATCGCAGTTACAAGTTCAGCCTTCTCACCTTGGGTAACACGCCAGAAGCTCAATTTGTGTGCTTTGCCACACAAGTTCAGCACTTGATAGACAGTCGCCGCCGGTTCACCCTCACGCCCGACGAATTCCGCCTGATTAACCCCAACACCCGCACCTGCCCGGTGTTCCGCAGCCAGCGCGATGCCGAGCTGACCAAAAAGCTCTACCGTGCAGCGCCCGTGCTTATCCGCGAGGCTGAAATGGCGGGCGAAGGCAAAGACACGCGGGAAGTGGCCCCAGAAATCAATCCTTGGGGTATCAGCTTTTCCCAAGGCTTGTTCAACATGACCAGTGCGAGCGACCTGTTCATGAACGGGCCAGCGCAAGGCAGCGAACATCGTCGGCTGCCACTCTACGAAGCCAAGTTGATTCACCAATTCGACCACCGCTGGGCCACGTTCGTCCCCGACCCAGCAACAAGTAACGACGATTGGTCATCGCGGGATGTCACGCCCAGCGAAAAAACTGACCCGTCGTACCAAGTAGCAACCCGCTACTGGGTGGATGAGCGCGAAGTGCTGGCCCGCATTGCCCGCGTGCCCAGCCGCGTAGCCAACGCCTGGCTGGCCTGGCAACAGGCCACCGACGCCGCCCAGCACAACGGCAGCAGCAGCGCCGCAGCCACCGCGCTGCAAGAGCGCCACACCGCCCTCACCCTGGCCCTGGCCAGCTGGGTGGCCGGCGCGCTGTTCCGCACCGAGGCCGAGCGTCTGCACGCCAACCACCCGGCGCCCAGCCCAGCCCTCGCCACCGGCAGCCTGTTTGCAGAATATGAGCCAAATCAGCATCTAATGCCCGCCCAGCAAGCGCAAGCAGCTATCAATAAAGGAGTGGAAACCGATGCTGCACGCTGGAGCAACACCACGGTATTGCGCGCCACCGAGGCCACCGAGCGCCTGCTGGCCAGCCACCACCCCCTGCTGGCCGACGCCCTCAAGGCCGACGGCACCAGCGGCAAAAAAGCCCTGCCCCTGTTCCAGAAATGGGCGCTGCAAGACGCCCCCCGCCAAGGCCTGGGCCTGAGCAGCGACGAACTGGCCCACCTGCAAGCCCTGCAAACGCCCGGCACCACCAGCATGGCGCTGGAATGGCTGAACGCCTGGATGGACCGCCGCAGCCCGAGGTGGTTGATGGGGTGGCGGGACATCACCAACGCGACCAACGAACGCACCGTGATTGCTTCGGTGGTGCCAAGGGTGGGGGTGGGGAACAACATGCCATTGATGCTGTTCGCCCCTGCAACCAACGCTGCCAATCAAGCGGCCCTGTTGGGCAACTTGGTGTGTTTGACTTTCGACTTTGTGGCTCGGCACAAAGTGGGCGGAACCCACCTCAATTACTTCATCTACAAGCAGCTCCCCGTCCTACCCCCCGAGCGCTATACCCCCGCCGACTTGGCCTATATCGTCCCGCGCGTGCTGGAACTCACCCACACCGCCCACGACATGCAAGCCTGGGCCGACGACCTGCTGGCCGCCCTGCCAAGCGCCGACCCGCGCCCGCCCGAGCAGCACGGCATCCCGCTGCCTCCCTTCCCCTGGAACCCCGAGCGCCGCGCCCAACTGCGCGCCGAACTCGACGCCTACTACGCCCGCCTCTACGGCCTCACCCGCGACGAGCTGCGCTACATCCTCGACCCGGCGGACGTGCTGGGCGCGGACTACCCCAGCGAGACCTTCCGCGTTCTTAAGAAGAACGAAATTCAGGAGTTTGGGGAGTATCGGACGCAGAGGCTGGTGTTGGAAGCCTGGGACCAGCTGGCCAACTTGTCGTCTGCAACACAATCATTGGACGTTACATATTCCACTCAGGGGGTGATTCGCAGCGCTGAAGAAGGTGCTTTGGCGGGCCTTGTGATGGCAGTCGTGGCGGCGCGAATGGAGGCTGTTTCGTTGACCGCAATCCAATCAGCTCTGGCTGGGTTGACGACGGCAACGCACTACCTTGGGTCGGTCGATGGTCCTCGTTTTGATGCTTTGCGAGGCTCGTTGGGCATTGCCGATGTGGTGCCGCTATTGAGCCGCATCCTGCCTATCGTGCAGCGCCTTGAGGCCATCGGCGTACTCGTACGCTCCACCCAAGGAGGGGAGCAGGTCTTTGTACGTGGCTCCGCACCGCCGCCGCGTGAAGTCATCGCACTACCTGAACACACGGAGGCCGCTCGGCTGCTGTGGCTGGCAGAGGAGCGTCGCAATGCGTTGACTGTGCCGCAAGTCGGTACCGCACACGATGGCACAAAAGCCACCGGAACACAGTGAGGTGAACCAGATGGCAAGCTGGCTCAAGGACTTCCGTCCAGTCCGCGTTCAACCCCGGCTGTGGGTGGAAACCTTGTGGCTTGTTGAGTCCCGTGAGCCGCTTGTATTTACGCGCACCATCGACCTGCATCCTGGGCTGAATATCGTTTGGGCCAAGGAGTCGTCGCCCAGCGAGGCCTCGGGCTTGGCAAGTGCGGGTCACGGCGTGGGCAAAACTTCGCTGTGTCTGCTCCTCAGGTATGTCCTGGGTGACGAAGCACCAGCCATCGCCACCCTGCGGGCCAAAGCGGCCGGCAGTTTTCCCAAGGGCGGTGTGGCTGCGAAGGTCCATCTCGATGGAGCCACTTGGTTAGTCTTCCGTCCGTATGGCGGTCACAGCCACTCCATGGCTGCCCAATGTGACTTCTTGGAGCCGTTGGTGGGTGGGGCGGTAGCCAATGATTTCAGCGGCTACAGCAATGCGCTGGAGCAGTTTTCGGTTGGTCGGCTGGTGGCTCGTTCTCTGCCTGGTACGAACCAGAAGCTGGAGTGGCGCCACCTCCTGGCCTGGTGTATCCGAGAGCAAAGTACTCGCTTTGACGGCTTCTATCACTGGCGTGAGGGCGAAGGCTTGGGCTTCAAGCGCTCCAGGCGCGACCCGCCTCTGCTCGTGGGTTCAGTACTGGGTTTGGTGGGCTTGGAGTTGGACAGGCTGCTGCGCGACATAGAGACCAAACAGAAGCAGATGGAACAGTGCAAGGAGCGCATTCCTGAGCTCGAACGCATGCCTGTTTACGCGCTGGCACATGCTGAACGTCAACTGCGGTTGCGTGTAAAGGCGCAAGAAGATGAGCCAGTCTTCATGACCACGGTTGGAGACTCGATTGAGTCGCGTGTTCAATCTCTTCTGGAGCTTGCCGAGCAGTCTGAACAGCGCTTGGAAAGCGATGCGGAAAAAATGGAGGAAGTCCTTGCAGGGGAGCTGGTACGCCTGCATGAGCTCACCAAGGCCCGGGAGTTGGCGAAGCTGGAGGCAGACATCGCCAAGTCGCTGGTGGATGTAAATCGCGTGGACTTCGAGCGGCTGACCAAGTTACGAGACCGGCTAGAAGGCCTGGCAGGGCGGTGCGACCACGGGAATGTCGAGTTCGAGGCTTGCCACCATATCCAGGAGCGCAAGAGCACGGTCAGCATGACCTGGCACCGTGACGGGCGGCAAGTGAGGGCGACGGCCCCGGAGCTTGCGACTCGCTACGCCGTCCGGTCCGCGGCGCTCGTCAAGGCTGCAAGCGCTGCTGCAGCTCAACTACAGCGCATCTCCGAGAAGAAAGCGGAGCTTCGCCGACTGCGTGTTCGCATCGCCACCAGTGAAAGCGAGCGGGCGTTCTTGAAGCAGTCCTGGGACGCGCTTCGGCTGCAACACACACAAAGAGCTCAGGGCGGCGATACGGCCGAGCTTCTTGAGGCACGTAGACAGCTGCAGGAGCTCGAAACAGCGCTGAATGCGCTTCGGCTTGCCGAGGTCAGCCGAAGGTCTGAGCAGTCTTCGAGAGTCGATGCGATTAAGGCCCTGACGGCAGCCGTTTCGACCAGGCTTCTGGGCGCGGCCGGCCATGCGCGATTCGTTCCGGGGCATGAGGTTCGGCCCTTCGAAGTTGCGCGGGGCGGCGAGGCCTACCAAGTGCTGGAGGTACTTCTTGGCGACATCGTGTGTCTGCTTGACTCCGCCGTGTCCGAAGCCAGTAACCACCCCGGCTTCTTGGTCCATGACTGCCCCAGGGAGGCTGACATGAGCGAGCGCCTATATCAGGAGTTTTTTCTCGCCGCAGCCGAGGCTGCTGAGCAGCTCGGCCAATATGGCGCTGTCCCGTTTCAGTTCATCGTTACGACGACGTCGCCGCCTCCCCAAGAACTGGGGAAGGCCCCGCACCTCATCCTTGAATTGGCGCCGGGCGCTGACGACGCCCTCCTGTTCAAGCGACAACTTGTGCCTGAGCTGTCAGGGTTCGATTCCGAGTGATTTCAGTAGACACAACACCTCAAAGAACAAGGGAGAGCCGGGTGTCCATCTTCAAAGAAGAATATAGAGACCTCCCGCCGAAGGGGGACAAACTGTCCGATGTGGTCGTTCTTGCACAGGCGTGGAAGAAGTCTCACACCTTCATCCGTCGGCACAATTGGTATGCCGACGTGTTGGAGCTGGACGCGTCGACCATCGACCTGGAAAACCACTTGCTGCAGTGGGCGACGGACGTTGGCCAGGCCGACTTTCGGCCCAAGGACTTGCTGCTGGTTCCGGCACCCAAGAACGCGCGTTGGTCGTTTCGCCCGGCGACAGCCGACACATCAGGCGATGAGTTGCTGGCGCTTGACCTTGATGACTTGGGCAACGAGCCGACGTTCGATGACTGGGCGCCCAGCGAGCCAAGCCATTTGCAAGAGCGTGGCGGGGAGTCGAGGCAGGCGCAGCCCAGCGTGAAGCTGCGGCCATTGGCCCACCTGTCGATTCGCGACCAGACCCTGGCGACGGCGGTGATGATGTGCCTGGCACCGGCGGTCGAGTCCGCCCAAGGCGACACGAGCGGCACCGATGTACTGGCGGCCCGCACCAAGGGCGTCGTGAGCTACGGCAACCGGCTGCACTGCACCTGGGCCACCGACGTTGGCGGCAAGCCGCGCGCCCAGTTCTCCTGGGGCAACAGCCGGACCTATCGCCAGTACTTCCAGGACTACCGGGCCTTTCTTGCGCGGCCGCGCCGCGTCTGCGCAGAATGGGCGGCCCGGCTGCCGCCGAAGCGGGAGCTATTTGTGGTGTCGCTGGACATCAGGTCGTTCTTTGACTGTATCGACCGCGGCGCCTTGCTCGCGGAGCTGAAGACCCTGGAGGTCGAGTACCAGACGGCACATGGGCTGCCCGAGTCGGCGGCCTCCGACCCGACGTTTTGGGAGCGAGCTGAACGAATCTTTTCCTGGAAGTGGCGCGCTCACGAGCAGCACGAAGCCGAGCTGATTCACGGCGGAGAGCACCCAGAGCTCGAGATTGGCTTGCCCCAGGGACTGGTGGCCTCGGGATTCTTCGCCAACGCCTATCTCGTTCGATTCGACCGCGACTTGCAGAAATCGGCGGCTGAAGGTGCCGTGATTGGTGACGGCGTCAAGCTTCTGGATTACTGCCGCTATGTCGACGACATGCGCCTCGTCGTCGAAGCAAGGAGTGGCCCTGGCGGCCTCGGCCAGGCTGCGGTGCTGGAACGTGTCAAACGGCACGTGGCCGCTGCCCTGCAAGTACATCGCGAGCGCATCGGCGCGCAGAAAGCGCTCGAGCTGTCGGCGGAAAAATGCGTGGTCACCTCGTACCGGGCAATTTCGGCGCAGAGCCACGTGTCGGCCCTGATGGAAATGCTCAACGCCGAGCTGAGCGGGACATTCGACCTGGAGTCGCTGGCGCAGGCGGCAGGTGGTCTGGACGGTCTACTATGGATTTCAGAGCAAATTGAAAGTGCTGCCGACCTGAAACCTTCCCGCTTGGCATTGGCGAACGTCGCCGTGCCCAATACGGACGTGCGCGACGACACCGTGAAGCGGTTTGTCGCAACGCGCATTGCCCAACTGATGCGCCACCGCCTGGCCATGACGGATCTTGAAAGCCCAGCAGGCTTGGCCGAGACCATGAGTGAGCAAGTGACGCAAGGCGCGGTGTTGTCGCATGAGTTCGAGTCCACGGCGCGCAAGCTCATCAAGTGCTGGGCCGAGAACCCGGCGCTGGTTCTGCTTCTGCGATGCGGCCTGGACCTGTTCCCGCACCCCCGCCTGCTCAGTCCGGTGACCGAGGCGCTCAACATCAAGTTGTTCGACCTGGCTGCGCAACTGGACACTGCAAAGCGCAGGCAGGTGCGCGTGGCGGAGTACGTCCTGGCCGATCTTTTGCGGGCGGGCGCGGTGGAGACTGGCTTCCGTGACTCGGAGGAGTACCCGGACGGCGTGGATATCCAGGGCTACCGCGAGGACCTTGGGGCAATGGCCCGCCGCGTCCTGACTGAGCGAACGTCGTCACCCTGGTACTTGCGCCAGCAGGCACGCCTCTATCTGGCTTCCATCGGAGATGTATCGCTTGCTGCAGCAGTTGAACCTGCCCCTGAGGAGCAGATGTACGCCGCATTGCAGCGGGCGGCGCTGTTTACGCCGGCACAGGGTGATGGACTGCGGGACGCCATCCCCCTGGCCATCGTGGCGCAGCAACTGCAGCCGAATGCGCGGCGCTTCGGTGTGTGGTTGTCGGAGGGACTGCGGCACACGGACGACGAAGAGGTCCGAGAGGCGGTGGTGCGCTCGGTGGCGCTGGGCCGTCCGGACTTGCTGATGGCGGCGCTGAACGGCCGGCGGGCATCGAACTGGCGTCAGTTTGTCCCGGCTGCACTAGTCCAGGCCAGCAAACGGTCGAGTAGCTCGCGAAAGTACCCAGCCAAGTTGAATGGCACCCAGCGTCTATTGCAGATCATCAGCGAGTCAAACAACCTCTTTGACCAGGAGAACGCTCTGCTCATGCTCGCGGAAGCCTTGCTCCGTCACCCCGGTGTCGAGGAGCATTTGTCGGCGGGAGCAAGTGCGGCCGACATCGTGCTTCGATGTGAGGACTGGTCGAGGCTGTTGGAACTGCCCGGGGAGGATGGCTTTCTGCGTGTGGAGTCGATTGCGGAAGGTGACGCGGCAAACCCCTTGTACGCCAACCCACCATGGGTGGCGCAGGAGAAAGCCTGGCTATACGGTTTGGGACGCATCCTGCGCTCGGCCCTGACCGGGGAATTTGACTTTACGAGTCGCCGATACCTTATTACTGAGGAGGTGGGTCGCTACAGCGGACTGCGCAGCACTTGGTTCAAACGTCGCTTCGGCCTTTTGAACTCCGGGCGCGGTCTGCTGGACGAGCCAGGACCGGTGTCGCCGTGGCTCTCCAGCCTGCTTTCGACGCTACTGCAATGGCCAGGAGTCGAGTTCCGCGTGAATGCTGCGTCGGCAGCAGCCGATGTCCGGGCGGCATCAGAACTGCTCACGCTTGTTCAAAAGCGAATTGAGGTGCAACGCTCACTGTTTGGCCGCCGAAGCAAGACACCGATGTACGTGGTGCCTGTCGATGACGACGAGCCTTTGCAGGACCGACCACTGCGTGTGGCAATCGTTCAGCCGATGCGCCCGCAGCGGGAAGAATTTGATAACAAGGACCCGACACATTGGATGCCTGGAACGCTGGCCGAGCATCGCCGCCACCTGGCCGAGGTTTGCCGGCTGACGCACCAGAAGCTCAAGACTTGGGCATCGGCAAGGCCTGCGACGGCATCGAACCAGACCGACGACCCGGTGGTCGACGTCATTTTGTTCCCTGAGCTGGCTGTGCACCCGGAGCACGTCTCCCTGCTGAGGCGGCTTTCGGACAAGGTACGGGCCAACATCTTCGCCGGCCTGACTTTTCTTCACTCGCCCAAAGCGAGCGGTACCGTCAATCAAGGCTTGTGGCTGATTCGCACTGAATCGGCAAGCCATGGTCGCGCGTTTCAGTATGTTTGGCAGGGCAAACTCCATCCGATGAAGGACGAGGTCAAGATGGGAGTCAAAGGCCATCGTCCACACGTGACGCTCGTGGAGTTGCCGATTGGCGCCAAGTCGCGCACCCGTATCGCCGCAGCCATCTGCTACGACGCCACGGACCTGGACCTCGTGACCGACCTTCGTGACCGCTCCGACATGTTCCTGGTCGCTGCATTGAACCAGGACGTTCAGACGTTCGACAACATGGTAGCGGCGTTGCATTTCCACATGTACCAACCGGTGGTGCTTGCCAATTCAGGCGAGTTCGGCGGTTCGACCGCGCAGGTGCCGCTGCCCAAGCACGAGCGCCTCATTGCACATGTGCATGGGAATCAGCAAGTCGCCGTCAGCGTGTTTGAAGTTGACCCATCGCCATTCAAGTCGACAGCGACGGCCAAGGCTCCGAAGGCGTTGAAGGCATATCCGGCAGGTTACAAGGGACGGCCCCAGTGATTGGCGCTCGACGAGTGAAATCAGAGGTAGCAGGACCCTATGACTGACACATTATTCAAAGAAGTTCACTACTCGCTGGGTGGCCTCATCAACGACATCGGCCTCGGCCGCATCGGCCTGCCCGACATCCAGCGCCCCTTCGTCTGGGCCAACGCCAAGGTGCGCGACCTGTTCGACTCGATGTACCGCGGCTACCCGGTCGGCTACTTCCTGTTCTGGCAGACCGGCGCCGACGGTGCGGACACCAAGGTTATCGGCGATGCGAACAAGCAGAAGGCGCCGTCGCTGCTCATCGTGGACGGGCAGCAGCGGCTGACCTCGCTGTACGCCGTCATCCGGCGCGAGGCGGTGCTGCGCGAAAACTTCGAGCGCGAGCACATCCGCATCGCCTTCCGACCGCAGACCGGCACCTTTGCCGTGCCGGACGCGACGACCGAGCGTGACCCCGAGTACATTCTCGATATCTCCGAGGTGTTCAGCCGGCCAACGCACAAGACCATCGGCGAGTACCTGAAGCGCTTGACCGCTGCGCGCGAAGTGTCGGAGGCCGAAGAGGAAAAGGTGGCCGACGCCATCGGCCGGCTGGCCGGCCTGACAAACTTTCCGTTCATCGCGCTGGAGCTGTCGCAGCAGTGCACCGAAGAGCAGGTGGCAGACGTCTTCGTGCGCATCAACAGCGAGGGCAAGAAGCTCAACCAGTCGGACTTCATCCTGACGCTGATGTCGGTGTTTTGGGACGATGGCCGTACCGAACTGGAGAAGTTCTGCCGTGCCGCACGCCAACCAGCGCCCGCCGGCCAGGCCAGCCCGTTCAACCAGATTTTCCAGCCCGACCCCGACCACTTGCTGCGCGTCGACGTCGGCGTAGCCTTCCGGCGAGCCCGTCTGGAGCACGTCTATTCGTTGCTGCGCGGCAAGGACCTGGCCAGCGGCGAAGTCAGCCCCGAGCAGCGCAAGAGCCAGTTCGACAAGCTGCGCGATGCCCAGGGGCGAGTGCTGAACTTGACCTACTGGGCGGACTTCCTCAATGTCGTCCGAGCTGCCGGCTACCGAAGCGAAAAGACCATCAGCTCGGTCAATGCGCTGGTGTTCGCCTACCAGCTGTACCTGCTCGGCCGCACCGAGTACGACGTGGAGGGCTTCAAGCTGCGCAACGCCATCGCGCGCTGGCTGTTCATGTCGCTGCTGACCGGGCGCTTTACCTCGTCGCCCGAATCGCGCATGGAGCAAGACCTGGCAGAGCTGCGTGAGCTGAAGACCGCTGGTCAGTTCCTCGACCGGCTGGCGACCGTGGAAGCTGCGACGCTGACGAACGACTACTGGACCAAGACCCTGCCGCTGAACCTGGCAACGTCGGCTGGGCGCAGTCCGGCGCTGTTCGGTTTTTATGCGGCGCAGACGCTTCTTGGCGCGCGGGCGCTGTTCTCGCAGAGCCCGGTGGCGGACCTGTTGGACCCTCCAGCGCTGGGACAGAAGAAGGCGCTGGAGCGGCATCACCTATTCCCCAGGCAGTACCTGAAGAAGCTGGGCGTCGAGAGCGTGCGTGACATCAACCAGGTTGCGAACTACGCGCTGGTCGAGTGGGACGACAACATCGCCATCTCAGATGCTCCGCCCACCGAGTACTGGGCCAAGTACGCCGAGCGGTTCGACACCGAGACGTTGGCGGCCATGATGGGCTGGCATGCCTTGCCGCCGAACTGGTGGAAACTGAGCTATGACGATTTCTTGGTCGCCCGGCGGCCACTAATTGCCGATGTCATTCGACAAGGCTACGTGAAGTTGTCTGGAGGGGCGCAATGACCCCGCTAGACCGTCTGCGCCTGGAGAAAGCAGCATCCGATTGCGGCTTCGAGATGACCGCGATTTCGCATGCGGATGGACTGGAGCTTCGGTCGGCCCGGTTTCCGGAGACAGTGCTGGTGCAGGTGGCTGGCGAGAATGCCTTCGAGGTCAGCGCATCGGACCCCGCGCTCCTTGATCTGAAAGCGGGTGGCCAGGCGATGCAGGTCGAGGGATACGGCGAGCTCTACGCCGTGCTGCGCACAACGGCGGCTCACGCACGAACCAAGCCGAATCGGGTGGCCGACGAGTTCAAGATAAAGACGGCCGCAATGCCCAAGACGACCGAGGCAGAGCGCCTGGGCGTCCAACGCGTTGGGCAAGGCCTGTTCCGCGGCGCTCTCTTGGACTACTGGCAAGGGAAGTGCTGCGTCACGGGTCTGGACGTGCCGGCGCTGCTGCGGGCATCTCATATCCGCCCCTGGGCCCAGTGCGACACCGACGAGCAGCGGCTGGACGTGTTCAACGGCCTGCTGCTGGCGCCACACCTGGATGCGCTGTTTGATGCCGGGTGGATAACCGTCGACACGGCAGGTGTGGTGCAACTCTCGGCAGGGTTGACCATCGAGCGGCGCGCGGCTCTGGGTTTGATGCTGCCGCTGAAGGTTTCGGGCCTGCGCGCCGAGCATCAGGCCTACCTCGAGTTTCACCGGCAGCATGTCTGGGCTGTCGATGCCTGCGGGTATCTCAGCGGCCGTGACGAGTCTGGTTCAGGCTGGCTGCCAGAGCGGACATGAGCCACAAAGGAAGTGCCGACGCGGCTGCGGGCGCAAAGGAGGAGTGCGGTCGAAGCGCTGCCGCCGGACCGCTGGCGACCAAGCAAGCCTTGCTGATGACCACGGTTGAGTGTCGCACGCGATTGAGATGATTTCACTGCGTGCCCATAAAGCGGCGGCGCTGCCCGGGTGTCATCCGCGCTGGCTGGACCCACAAATCCTTGAGTTCGCGAGGATATTTGGTCGCATGGTATCGCGTCCACAAAAATCTGCATATTCAAGCGGATTTATTGCCAAACTCTCTCGCCTGATTGAAAATCCTCACAATTGAAAGGATTAATCATGCATATACCCATCCCCAACGCCGCCGCGATCGGCCAGGTGGTGCGCGCCAGCCGCAAGGCGCAGAAGATTCGCCAGGACGATGCCGCCGGCAGCATCGGCGTGAGCGAGAACTTCCTGGGCAAGATCGAGCGCGGCGGCGAAACCGTGCAGTGGGGCAAGCTCTTTCAGGTGCTGGAGGGCCTGGGCATCCGTGTCATGGTGGACGTGCCCGAGAGTGTGGCGGCTTATCTGAACGACCCGGCCAACCACAAGGGTGGGGCATGACTGGCCGATCTTTGCGCGCATCGATCAACCAGCAAGAAGTTGGCCGCTTGCAGGAGGTGGCGGGCCTGTGGAGCTTTCAGTACACCCCGGACTGGCTGGCCAACCCCAAGGGCTTTGCGCTCAGCCCGCACCTTCCCCTGTCGGCGCAGCCTTTGCTGGACGGCGCCAGTCAGCGCCCGGTGCAGTGGTACTTTGACAACCTGCTGCCAGAAGAAGATCAACGGGTGCTGCTGGCCAAGGACGCCCGGCTGGATGCGGCCGACGCCTTCGGCCTGCTGGCCTGGTACGGCGCGGAGTCCGCCGGGTCGCTGACCTTGCTGCCGCCAGAGGCCGCACCGCAAACCACCGAGCCCCTGCGCCCCTTGCCCGACGAGGCGCTGCAGGCGCGCATCCGCCAGTTGCCCAGGGCGCCGCTGACGCACGCCGCCATCAAGCGCATGTCGCTGGCCGGTGCGCAGCACAAGCTGGCCGTCGTTCTGCAAGATGGCGCACTGTTTGAACCGGCGGGCGCCACGCCTTCCACCCATATCCTCAAGCCCGATCACCCGGACACGGACTACCCCCATTCCGTGATCAACGAATGGTTTGTGATGCGGCTGGCGGGGCGGCTTGGGCTTGAGGTGCCCGAGGTGCATCGGCGCTACGTGCCGTCACCCGTGTACCTGATCGATCGCTTTGACCGGGTTGCAGCTGCGCAAGGCTGGCAGCGCCGCCATGCGATCGACGCCTGCCAGCTGCTGGGGCTGGATCGCAGCTTCAAGTACAGCCAGGGCAGCCTGGAAAACCTGGCCGCGCTGGCCAAAGCCTGCCGCAGCCCGGCGGTGGCGCGCTCGCGGTTGTTTGGCTGGCTGGTGTTCAACGTGCTGGTCGGCAACAGCGATGCGCACTTGAAAAACTTGAGCTTTCTGGTGTCGCACGAAGGTGTCCAGCTGGCGCCGTTCTACGACCTGCTCAGCGTCGCCACATATGACTCACCGGCCTTCGACAAAACCGGCTGGCCTGCACACACCCAGCTGGCTTGGCCGGTGCTGGGCGTGCGGCACTTCTCGGACATCCGCCGGAACCTGCTGCTGGAGGCCGGTGCCGCGCTGAATCTGGTCAAGGGGACGGCCGAGCGCCTGCTGGAGAGTCTGCGCAGCCGCATCGTTGCCGAGGCTGAAGTGCTGTATGCCGAGGTCGAAGCCGAGAACGCCCGGATCGCCCAGGCGCGTCCCGAATTGGCGGCCACGATGGCGGGCGAATCGCGCTGCCTCAGAGCCATCTTGCACACCGTTGTCCACGAGATGGCCCGGCAGATCGCCGCGTGATCGCCGACCGCGCAGGTGAGGCGCACACTCTTGCACACAGGTAAGTACATGAGTGCATAATCCGATCATGAAGCGGACGTCAGCAACTCAGCTCGCTCCCCCGGCTGGGCCTGCCCGTCGCGCCTCGGGCAGTAGCTCTCGCTCCGGCCAGCTGCCCGAGGGCGACGTGCGCCTGACGGCCAACATCCGCGCCGAGCTGCACCTGGCCCTGAAGATCCGCGCTGCCCGTGAGCGCACCACCATCGGCGAGCTGATCGAGGCCTGGGTGGCGACCTGGAAGGAAAGCGACTGATGGCGAGCAAGAAGTCCAAGAGCTCGACGCCCGCTGCCGCCTCCCCGGCCATCCGCGACCTCCTGAAGGGCGCCGAGACCCCGTCGCAGCAGCTGGCCCGGCTGGTGACCCAGTCCTCGGGAGCCGCTTCGACCGTGAAGCGCTACACCGAGACCGACCACACCCTGGACTCGCTGGACCTGCTGGTCGAGCTCAGGCAGGCCGGCGACGAGGCGGTGGCCGGCAAGCTGGACCGCTACGAACGCATGCTGGCCAGCCAGGCCCTGACGCTCGACTGCATGTTCCAAAACCTGGCCGAGCGGGCCGGGCGCCAGCAGACGCTGCCGGGCCTGGAGACGCTGCTGCGCATGGCGCTCAAGGCCCAGTCCCAGTCCCGGGCCACCGTCGAGGCGCTGGCGGCGATCAAGAACCCGATGCCCTACATCCGGCAGGCCAACATCGCCCAGGGCCACCAGCAGGTCAACAACGGCCGGGGCAGGGCGCGCGCGGAGAAATCCGAAAGCGCGCCAAACAAACTATTGGAGGTGCACGATGGCCAACGGCTGGAGCCTGGAGCGCAGGCAGCGGCAGGCCGAGCTGATCCGGCGCTGGCGGCCGTGGGAGAGATCGACCGGGCCCAGGACTGAAGAGGGCCGGCAGGCGGTGGCGCGCAACGCCTGGAAGGGCGGGCAGCGGCCGCAGCTGCGGGAGCTGGCGCGGGCGCTGGAGGCGGAGCTGGTGTGGATGCGGCGGCCTGTGGAGCCCTAGACCCAGGCCTGACGCACCCGCAGGTCGTCCCCCGCCAACGAGCATGCCAACCGCCAGCCGGTGACCCGTGCATCAATCGCGGGGACCGCTTGGCCTGATGTCCGCAGCTCGCCCTGAGCGAGGCGCTGACACTGCAGGGCAGGCCGTGGCCTTGACCGGCGACGATGCAGGTTGGGCAATAGCAGTCAGGACAGCTGCAGGAGATGGCATATCTAGATGGTCACCGTCTGGCGGTGTAGGCGAGGGCACGAAAACGACCTTGATAGCACCGTGAGCCGGTGTAGACGGCGCACTCTCTACACCGTGAGACGGTGCTATGACGGGCCTCTCTACACCGCGAGACGGTGTAAGGCTTGCGTTTTTGCGATAGGCGCCGCGCTGGAAACTTTCTGCGGTGCCCACGTCGTAGCCGGGCAGTCTGTCCAGCGTGTACCAGGTGATGGCGTACCAGCTCGCCTTGTTCGGACGATGGCCCTTGACGGTTTCGTGAATGAACCCGGCTTCGATCAGCTCGCGCTTGGCTCTGGTGATGGTGTCGTTCGACTTCCAGCCGCGCTTGGCCAGATAGGCTTCGCTGGCCAGCAATCGCCCGTTGTTGTCGCGCACGTACTGCCGCGCCAGCTCAATGAGCAGACTGCGCGCAGGATGGCTTAGACGGGCGTAGGCGGGGCTATCGAGCACGTCCCAGGGCACAGCAGCAAACCCGCCTGCTACGCGGCTGGAATCGCCCTTGCTGCGCTTGTCGCGTCCCATCTGCTACCCGATCAGCTTGTGAGGCATCAGCGGCGCCAGCGCGGCCTTTGCCCTGGCGTGGGCTTCGTGGTGGTCTGCGGCCCCCTGCATGGCCTGTGCGGCGATGTGCTGCGCGGCGATCAGCAGGGCTTTCTGCGGAACACCAGCGGCGGGGCGCTGGCCCGACTCGACGCCGGCCACCTTGTTGACCATCTTGTTCATGTTCGCATGAACCCAGCGTTCATTCGGTGAACCATCGGCCAGCAGGTGCAATTGGTCGTGCAACTGGTGGTAGCCGGGCAGGTATTCGACGTGCAGCTCGGCAGCGCGGCGGGCTTCACGGAAGGCCAGCACCAGCTTTGCCTTGAGGGACACCACGCGCGGCGTGTTGCGGCTCAGACTCAGCAGGAAAAAGGATTGATCCTCGTTCAGCAGGGCGAAGCGCTCGCGCTGCCCACTAGGCGAAGGTTCCATTTGAAATGGAAGCTCTCCCATGCCCTTGAAGTCGCCAGCGTAGCGATCCACCAGCGCCATGACGGCTTTGTGCTGGTTGCCCAGGTGTTGCGCCAGCAGGCGGCTGTCCACGCGCGCCTCGGCTTTCTTGGTGACAAGGGTCAGATTCATTTCGCCCCCTGCTTGCGAAGCCAATTGGTGACCGACTGCGCCACCCAGCGGGTACAGCGCAATCCGTCCTTGACGGGGGCGGGAAACTGGCCTGCGGCCACCTTGCGGCGGATGGACGATTCAGACAGGCCGGTAACGGCGACCACGGTGCGGATTCTCAGCAGCGCCTCGGGGATTTTGAGACTGTCCAGGGTTTGGACTGCGATTTGGTGGGCGCGGCGCGGCCGGCGCTTGCCGTCGTCCTCAAGCCAACAGTCGAGCGCCCTGGCGGCGGTGATGAAGTCCTGGCCGTGTTCGGCCATGTGATAGGCCAGCACGTCGCCGCCACGCGCACCCCAGCCAGCCATGCACACGAATGCGCCGGTGGCGGTGTAGATGCGCATGGAGTCGTGGCCGTGAAAGCGGCATTCGGTGGTGCGCCACTTGCCCTTGCGCTCGCGGAATTTCAGGGCGGCGGTGCCGGTGTAGTAGTCGCTGGGGGCGGGCAGGCGGGTGCGATCAAAGCTCATTGCACACCCCCAGCACGGCCTTGATGCCGGCGACCGGCCAGGCCAGGCGGCCGTTGATGCGCACGGGGCGCAGTCCTTCGGGCCAAGTCTCGGCGCAGGCCCAGCCGCGCAGCGTCTGCGGGCGGCGGTTGAGGTAGTACGCGGCCTGGGCGGTAGGAACTGCAGGCTGGGTCAGATCGCGCAAACGCGGGTAGGTCGGCGGCTCGGGTGAATGCGCCGGGCCGCGCGGCTGCGATTCATCGATACAAATTTCGCCAGTCAGCAGCGTAGCCTCTGGCTTCTGTTCCCATTGTGCGAGCGCCGCGGCGTTCGGCGGGTAGGCGCATTTCATTTCGGTAGATCCTTCTACCGCCGACCACCAGGGGCTGCCCACGCAGCCCGCCTCGTTCAGCAGTGGCTCTACTGTTTTCGGGGCATCACTTGCCCTCCAAGCACTTCGATCACGCCGGAACCCGCATGAATGCTAGGTTTCATGGGGCAAGTTTTGCTCCGCTGAGTTGTGCCCTATTTGCCCCTCCGCGGGACAATAGACCGCTTCCGATAAGCACTGGCCGATATGCCTTTGAGAAAGTGGCGCTTGATGTAGGCTCCAGTCAGTGGTCCGCCACTGATACCCATGGTGCCGTCCTTGCGCAACTTTCTGGCCACGTAGTCGGCAATCATTGATTGGGCTGGATGCCTGTCGGCGGCGACTTCATCGGCTAGGTATTGCTTCGCTAATCGGACAATCTTTTCATCGAGATCGAGCTTCAATTTTTCCTTGGCACTGTCGAGGTCTGCCAAGACTGCGTGCCGCGAAATTGGCTTGGCTGGCTCTTGACGCGACTCAGATACAGGTTCGGACGAGGCATCCGGCGTTGGGCCGTCGGGTAGCCACTTGCCACCCGCATCGACGTACTCCTGGAACCATGAATGGACCGTGAGGCCGTTGGCTTTCGCCATTCGATGCCATTCCGCGAGCGTGTGATCTGCACCTTCCTCCTCACACCACATCTGCAGATGCCGGTGGTAGTCAACCATTGTTTTCTCGTCGAGGCTCTCGCGCCAAGCTATGTCGTCATCGTTGGAGAAAGGGTTGAACCCGCTCAACAGCATCGCGGCGTAGGCCGGCTTGACACGCTGCCTCGCACACCACTTGTCCGCGTTCATGACATGGTCCCACCAACCGACCGCATGAACTTTGGCTTCTTCCGTAGACGGCCGCCTATTGCCGTGGAGCCATTCGTCAAAAAGCTCGTCTCCTCGCAGCGCGGGATCTGGACCGCCAATGGGGTGTGCTGAAACACTTCCTACTTTGGGAGATTTTTTGGTCATGGTATGAGGTACGACAGTCCGGACGATGTCTTGGGCTGCAGTTCGTTGTCGCCGCCGGTCTTGTTAAGCGCCAGCGTGTGTGTTGCCTGCTCCTTCAACTTGTGGTGCGTCAGCACCACCTTGCTAGCGGAACCACACATCGTCGCCGGGCTGCCATGTGTAGCTGTACTGGTCACCGTCAAGCGCAGGCAACGGCAGCCTTGGCGCGTCGTGCCGTCTGCCGTTTTGGCACCTTCGGCTTGCTGACTTTCACCACCGGCCCCATGCCGGCCGTTGCAGCCATGTCAATCAGGGTGTCCAAGGAAAACAGGTTCACCTTCCCGCGCACCAAGTCGGACACGCGGGGCTGCGTCACCCCGAATAGCTCGGCAGCTTGCGCCTGCGTCATGCCCTGCTCCCGGATGGTTTCGGCAAGGTTCATCATCAACTCGGAGCGTGCACGCATGCTCGCTGCTTCCTGCGGGGTGTTCTCGATAGCGTCCCAGACGCTGGCAAATCGGCGGCGGTCTGTCATGTCGCAATCTCCTTCATCAAGGCTTTGAAGCGCTTGCGGGCCAAATCAATATCGCGCTGGGCGGTCTGCTGGGTCTTCTTCTGGAAGCAGTGCAGCACGTACACGGCATCCACCAGCTTGGCAACGTACACCACGCGGAACGTCCCGGCTTCGTCCCAGACGCGAAGCTCCATGGCCCCGGTTCCAATCGAAGGCATCGGCTTGGCATCGTCGGGCTGTAGGCCGTGCTGCACCCTGTCCAGTTGATAACCGACATCGCGCATGGCCGACGGCGGGAATGCCCTCAAGTCATCCAATGCGGTAGCCCGAAACTCAATCGGCTTCATGGCTGAAGTATATAGATATTTGTATGTTTCGTTGGTTCCCGACGTCACTTCACGGTCTGTAGCTTGCCCTGCCTAGCTGGGGCGAAACAGTCAGGCGCGCTCAGGCGTCACGCTCAGGCGCAGGCCCACGGCGTGCAACACCTTGTGCAGCGTGGCAATCGTCGGGTTGCCGTTTTCGCTCAGGGCGCGGAACAGGGATTTCTCCCCTACGTCAGCACGGCGCGCCACCTCGGCCATGCCGTGGGCCTTGGCGACGTGGCGCAGCGCCAGCAGCAGCGCGGCGGGGTCTTCCAGCTCGATAGCGGCCTCGATATAGGCGGCGGCTTCCTGGGGGTCTTTCAGCGATTCTGTGAGCCAGGCTGTGTAACTGGCATCGCGCGGCGTGTTCATGGTTTGCCCCTTTCCTTCCAGTCGTTCAGATAGCCGATGGCGCGGTGGATTTCGACCTCTTGGCTGCCCTTGTCGCTGCCACACAGAAGCAGCACCAGCAGCGGGCCTTGCTAGCTCAGGTACACGCGATAACCCGGCCCGTGGTTGATGCACAACTCTTGCACGCCATCGCGCAGCGGCTTGCAATCGCCCATGTTCCCCGCCTCTACCCGTGTCAGGCGGGCGCGGATTTTGGCGCGGGCGATGCGGTCGGAAAGGCCATCAACCCATTGCACAAACGGCGCGTGCCCAGTGTTGTCGGTGTAGATGCGGATTTCCACGATGGTATCGCAAAACGTACTGTTATGCGGTCACGGCCCACAGCTTGCCCGGCTCCTTGGCGGCGTTGAAGGCCACGCCGGCCTGCTCCAGAATCTACGCCCCGAACCTTTCGTGATGTTGGCGCAGCAAGTCCAACTGGTGTCCTCAGTGTTCTTTAATCCTCGTCTTTTGTGCCGGGCAGCAACTGGCCCTGCATGCGACGGGCCACGGCCGCCTCGATGGCGTCGAGCACATGCGCCTGCACGCGGTCGGCGAAGCGCTTGCGCCGGATGTTCGAGAGTTTGCCGCCGTTCTGGTAGATGGTGACGATCAGCGTGGCCAGGTCCGTGCCGCGCAGGTCGTGGCGGTCGTTGATGTAGCGCGCCACGTCGTCAAACAGGCCCAGGAACTCCACCTCCCGCCGCAGGTGGATCTCCAGCGAAGCCTGGGCCATGGCCAGGGTGAAGGCAACGCCCTCGGTCACATCCATGTAGCGGAACCACACATCTTCGCCGCGCTGCCAGTTGTAGCTGTACTGGTCGTCGCCCGACCACAGCACCTGGCACAGCTCGCGAGCGGGCCGGCTGAATGCCGTCAGCGCTTGCAGGTATTGCTCCTCGTGCTTCCTCATCGCCACCGACACGGGCAGCAGAAAACCCGCAGGCAGCGCGCCCGACTGCCCCAGGCAGTGGTGAATCAGAAAGCGCGACAGGCGCCCGTTGCCATCCATGAAGGGGTGCAGAAACACAAAGGCGAACGACACCAGCCCGGCGTGCGCCAGCGGGTCCAGCGCTGCGGGGCGCTGGTTCGACAGGGCCATGAGCTGCTCCATCAGCTGTGCGCACAGCTCGGGCCGGGGCGGCACGTAGGTCACACCGACCGCGCCCAAGGCATTGCCCTGCAGGCGGTTTTGCTCGGTGCGGAACTGCGTCGCCTGATCGAACGGGTTGCTGACGGTGGCGTTCTGCAGCTCGACCAGATAGTCCTCGGTCAAGGGACGCGGGTCGTGTGCCCGCTTGAGCAGCGCGGCAAAGCGGCTGGCCTTGTCCTCGGTGGGTGTTTCACCCTCGATGGCGAATGATCCCTCGGTCTCGCTCAGATACGCCCACGACAGGGCCCGCTCCAGCAGTTGCGGGCCGATGGCGGCGGCGAACGCCTTGGCATGGGCCAGCACGTCATGCTGCAAGCCCTGCAGCACCGCATCGGTCTTGCGCACCACAGGGCAGAAGGCCAGGTCACCCAGCCCGTTGAAGTCCACCCGCCAGCGCGCATTGCGCCGCGATGCACCGGTCAGGTAGGCCGCCGGGTCGAACATGGGCACATAGGCGGCCGCCACGGGGTGCTGCTCCACCGCCTGCATGGGGCGCTGGTGGGCAGCTTCCCACAGCAGGCACAGCTTACGCACATAGGCCCCGTTTGGCGTGCGCAAAAACTCAGCCTCCATGTCCTCCTGGCCGACCTGGCGCAGGGCCGCCGTCAGGTAGTCCAGCCGAACCCCTTCGTGCTTGATGGCAAACAGGGCATGATCCAGCCAGCGGGTGCCGGGCGCCAGCTTGGCGGGCACCAGCAGCGCTCCCTCGGGCAGCCGCTGCAGGCTCTGCACAGAGGCCAGCCGCGCCTTGTGGGCGCCCAGAAAGTCCGGGGCCCGTAGCGCGTCCTGAATCCAGGCGTAGCCAATGGCGATACTCATGTCAGTGAGGCGTTGAGAGGCGGAAAAAGCTTCAGTGCGACGGGAATTTTCTCAAAATTCCATACACGATTGATATTTTTATCAGTTTTCCGGAGTGCGGTCGACACGTCCGAGCGGTTGGCGGACGGAAAAATTTTGTACCCACAGGGATTTTTTTCAGAACTCGTCCATCAGTGCGGCTTTTATTCAATCATGCCGGGCAAGGACGCGCCGCTGCTTGCCTTGGCGCACGAAGGAGCAAGCCAAGGAAGGATGCGGCCAAATAGGCCTCAAGCGATTTCTGGATAAGCACCACAAGCTATTTAATCAGGAGCGTCTTCGGCGCGCGCCAACCAGCGCACATCGATCCGACCGCTGGCATTACACGAAGCCATTGACCTCCATCATCTCGTCGCGCGCACCTTGCCCGATTCGGACGGAGGATGAAATTCGATACCCGTCTGTTCCAGCATCCAGGTTTCGATGCGCTCATGGTGCACGCGCAGCAGGTCCAAGGGGCGCACGCGGTAGTGTTTCTCTGCCGTGGCGCTGGGCTTGTGGCCTTGAATCTGCGCCACCACGCCGGCAGGCAGTTCCAGCCATTCGGCCAGACTGCCGAAACTGCGACGCAGGCCATGCAAGGTCAGGTACTCGACACCGGCCTCACGGCAGGCGTCAACATGCGGCGAGCGCGGCGTGGCTATCGGCGTGGGCTTGGTGGCGCTGGAGAACACCCATTCATTGCGCCGCGGCAGGCCGGTCAGCAAGAAGTGCACATAGGGCGTCAGCGGAATTTGCCGGGTGCCATCTTCACCGCCTTTGCTTTCGGCCTTGTCGCGCAGGGTGATGCCACGCCATTGCAGGTTTAAATCGTCCCAGCGCAGGTCCAGCAACTCGCCGGGGCGTGCTCCCGTCAGCAGCAGGATTTGCAGGTAGGCGGCAGGCACTGGGGGTAGGGCGCGCACGGCGGCAAACCAGACGGCCAATTGCTCGCGCAGCAGGGCGTCGGACTTGGGCTTTGCGCGGCCCAGCGGTTCGCGCACTGCTCGGCCGCTGGCAGCGTCGGTGTTCAGCAGCCCGGCATAGGCCTTCTGTTCGCCGCACCAAGTCATGAAAGCTTTGAAGCAGCGCAGCGCCAGCCGCGCCGATGTGGGCCGGGTCTTGGCTTCGTGCTTGGCCCATGCCTGCATGGTGTTGGCATCCAACTCGCCCAGCCGCAGGGCGGCCAGAGCGTGCAACGGCCCGGCGATGGTGACGCCCCGGCCACGGGTGCCACGGGTTGCCTTTTCACCACCGGGGCGAATCAGCCTCACATGGTCAGCATGGTGCCGGGCCCCCCAGTGCGAGCGGCGGGCTTCAATGTAATCGGCCCATGCCTGGCCCACCGTGACGGCCTGGGCCACCTGCGCGGCCTTCGCAGCCCGAGCCTCGGCTTCGCGCTGGCGCTCCAACTCGCGCGGGTCTTGCCCGGCATCCAGGGTTACACGCAGGCGGTTCGCTTCGGCACGCGCCAGTTCGATCGTCCAAGCGCGCACGTCACCCAAGGTGCGGCGGATGGTCTGGCGACGCAGCTTCGCTTCGAACACGTAGGACTTGGTCCCCCCGGCGGTCACGCGCACGCGCAAGCCGGGTGCTTTGCTGTCGCGCAGAAAGGCTTGCTGCTTGCCGGGCGGGCAGGTCAGGCGGTCGATGACGCCGGCTGTCAGATCGACGGCGTTCGCCAAGTCGGGGGCTTCAGTCTTGCGTGGCCGTGCCATGGTTGTAGGAGCTGGGGCTGCAGAGCGGCTACATGGCTTCGGAGTCTGGCGGAACGTGTCCGCTGGTTTTCCATGTAGCCACTATGTAGCCACTATGTAGCCAGTTTCGCCCTATTTTGCCGAATACCCCTCAACACTACAAGAGTAAATATTTCCATAACTCATTGTTTTAAAAAGAAAACATCAATTTCAATCAACACCCCAGAACCCATACTCCTGCAGACTGTTAATCCGTAGGTCCCTGGTTCGAGCCCAGGTCGGGGAGCCAAATACCGCAAGAAGACCCTGCTACTCAAAAGGTAGCGGGGTTTTTCTTTTTCCGGGCCGTATTACGGTTCAGGTGTGCTCATGGCGGGTCACGGCCAGTTGCAAGCCAGTGGCTCAGCAACAGGCATTGCAGGTAGGCCGACTGGGCGTGGCAGCCGTCAAGGGCTTGGTGCGGACGGGGTGGGCCGCGGTCCCTGCGGCAGCAGGCGCAGCAGCCAGCCGCCGATCAGCGTGAAGGCCAGGCAGGGCAGGGCCGAACCCCACTGCGGCCAGTAGGCGCTGCCCAGGTGAAAGCAGGCGATGCCGGCCAGCCACAGCAGGGCAGGGCCTGCGCGCACCGCGCGGGCCGCCGGCAGGTCGCCGCCCGCCAGCTGCGACAGCACCACGCCGAACAGCGGCACGAAGACGGAGCTGAGCAGCAGCAGGAAAGGCTCCAGGCTGTGGATGGGCAGCGCCAGCGCGGCGGCCGTGGCCAATGCCGCCAGGCCGATGCCCAGGCGGCGAATGCTCCAGCGCGAGCGCGTCAGGTAGTGCGCCGACACCGCGCCCGAGTGCACGTCGCCATAGGCGTTGTCGACCTCGTCGATCAGGATGAAGCCCAGCGCGATCAGACCGCCCTGCGCCAGCAGCATGGTGGCCAGCAGGTCGGCGTCGGCCGGCGCCGTGGACACCACCACCACGCCCAGCGCGTAGCACCACAGGTTGGCGACGATGTAGCCCAGCCAGATGCCCGACAGCGTGCCGCGCGCGCTGCGTCCGTAGCGGGCGTAGTCGGCCACCAGCGGCAGCCAGGACACGGGCATGGCGATCACCAGGTCCAGCGCCTGCAGCGCGCTCATCTCGCCGGTGCCGGGGCGGCTCCACCACGCCGTCAGACCCTGCTCGGCCAGGCGCGAGCCGAACTGCCAGCTCAGCCAGGCCAGCGACAGCACCACCAGCGGCAGGCCGAAGCGGCTGACGAAGCGCCGCACCAGGCCCACCATCGAGCCCGCGGCCAGCGCCATCAGCAGCGCGCCCCACAGCAGCGTCAGCACCGGCGCCGCCCAGGCGCCGCCCAGGCCCACGCGCTGCAGCAGCGCGGCGCTGCCGTCGCGCATGATGACCAGCTCGAAGGCCGTCCAGCCCAGCAGCTGCAGCACGTTCAGGCCCACCGGCAGGAGGGCGAAGGAGCGCCCCAGCGCCGAGCCGATCAGCGCCGAGCTGGACAGCCCGTGGCGCGCGCCCAGCGAGCCCACCCAGGCCAGCAGCCCCGCGCCCAGCATCGAGCCCAGCCCGATGGCCAGCATGGCGTCGCGCGGCGACAGCGCCGGCATCAGCGCCGCGCCCACCTGCATCACCAGCAGGCCCACGCCCAGGCTGAACCACAGGGCCG
Organism: Burkholderiaceae bacterium; assembly: GCA_024235995.1. Classification (NCBI taxonomy): domain Bacteria; kingdom Pseudomonadati; phylum Pseudomonadota; class Betaproteobacteria; order Burkholderiales; family Burkholderiaceae; species Burkholderiaceae bacterium. The sequence continues at coordinate 2,494,138 of JACKLI010000001.1, read as the reverse complement.
CGTGGTCGAGCGTGCCGAAGCGCCGCTCGTGCGCGCCGATCGGCAGGGCCGCGCCGTGCGCGGCGTCGGGGGAGGAAGGGGTTGCCATCGGCTTGCTCCAGGGCGATGACAGGAAATGAAGGCGTGCCGGGCTTATCGGCGGCTGGCCTTGCTTCCCTGCGCGAGGATGATCTCAGTCAGGTTCAAAGGGTCTGCTCTCAGCCGCGGCGCCCACATGCCTGTGCGACGCCGGGGCACCCCCAGCGCGCGGCGTGAGCGGGTGCTCGCGCCGCGTCCAAAAATTATAGCGGGCGTGACCCAAGGTGCGGCCCGATGCGCGCCGCCGCCGCCGCCGGGCCGGCTGGCGCCCGCCTGTGGCGTGCAGACAGCCACGGATACCGCATGCACCCAGGGCTACACTGGGCCATCGGGCCGCAAACCCATTCCGCATCGATCACCATGGACCACGATTTCTGGCTGCAGCGCTGGCAGCAAGGGCAAACCGGTTTTCACCAGTCGCGCGTGCTGCCGCTGCTGCCCAAGCACTGGCCGGCCGTGGGCGTGCCGGCGGGCGGGCGCGTGTTCGTGCCGCTGGCGGGCAAGTCGCTGGACATGCTGTGGCTGGCGGGGCAGGGCCACCCGGTGCTGGGGGTGGAGCTGTCGCCGCTGGCGGTGCAGCAGTTCTTTGCCGAGCACGGGCTGACGCCCACCGTGCGCAGCTCGCGCTACGGCACGCACCACGTGGCGGGCGCGATCGAGCTGATCTGCGGCGACGTGTTCGGACTGGACGCCGCCGCGCTGGCCGACTGCGCCGGCGTGTACGACCGTGCGGCGCTGATCGCGCTGCCGCCCGAGCTGCGCGCGCGCTACGTGGCCGGGCCGTACGCGCACCTGCCCGCCGGCTGCCGCGGCCTGCTGGTCACGCTGGAATACCCGCAGCACGAGATGCAGGGCCCGCCGTTCGCGGTCGAGGAGGCGGAGGTGCGCCAGCGCTACGGCGCCGGCTGGAACATCGCCCTGCTGGAGCGGCGCGACATCCTGGCGCAAGAGCCCAGGTTTGCCGCCGCCGGCGTGACGGCCTTGGGCACGGCCCTGTACGGCATCGCGCGCAAGGCGGCGTGAGTGGCGCGCTACCATCGCCGCACCTGGATCGACGCCCTGCATCCGCCATGTACCTCAACCCCACGCACAGCAGCAGCGACGCCGCCGTGGCCGCGCAGATCGTGCGCGAGCAGCCGCTGGCCAGCCTGATCACCACCGACGACGCCGGCCTGCCGCAGGTCAGCCACCTGCCCATGCGCCTGAGCGTGGACGGGCAGGGCGGCTGGACCCTGCTGGCCCACATGGCGCGCGCCAATCCGCAGTGGCAGCAGCTGCAGGCGCGGCCGCAGGCGCTGGTCAGCTTTCTCGGCCCCAACGCCTACATGTCGCCCGACGTGTACCAGGACAAGGCGCGTGTGCCGACCTGGAGCTACGTGGCCGTGCACTGCCGCGTGCGGGCGCGGCCGATCGACGCCCAGGACCTGGCGGCCAAGGACGCGCTGCTCAAGACGCTCATCGGCGACCACGACCCGGCGTACGCCGCGCAGTGGCGCAGCCTGGATGCCGCGTTTCAGCAGCGCATGCTGGCGGCCATCGTGGCCTTCGAGCTGAAGGTCGAATCCTGGCAATGCGCCGTCAAGCTCAACCAGCACCGCCCCGAGGCGCACGCCGCCATGCACGCGCGCTACGCGGCGGGCACCGAAGGCGAGCGGGCGCTGGCGCGGTGGATGGAGCGGCTGGCGCTGGTGCCTGTATCCATCAAGCAAGGAGACTGAACCATGCGTGGCCTGGGACTCATCGGCGTGCTGCTGGCCTTGCTGCTGGTGGCCTGGCTGGCCATGCGTCAGAGCACCTCGCTCACTCATCTGGCGGCGCCCCCGGCCGCCGGCGCGGCCCCGGCGCCTGCGGGCGGCAACGTGCGCGAGCAAAGCCAGCGCATCGAGCAGCAGTTCAAGCAGCAGCTCGAAAACGCCCTGCAGACGCCGCGCGACGTGCCGGACGAGGCCAAGTAGGCAACATTTGGAACAAAAATAGCTGCAGCCGGCACGAATCAAGCGCACCCAGCTATCGATTGCATAGTGACCCCGATACCCGAAACCCTGCTCACGGACGACGAGCAAGCCATGCGCCTGGCGCTGGCCGAGGCCCGCGCCGCCGCCGCCGCAGGGGAGGTGCCGGTGGGCGCCGTGGTGGTGCATGGCGGCCGCGTCATCGCCACCGGCCGCAACGCCCCCATCGGCCAGCACGACCCCACGGCCCACGCCGAGATCGCCGCGCTGCGCGCCGCCGCCCGCGCCCTGGGCAACTACCGGCTGGACGGCTGCACGCTCTACGTCACGCTCGAGCCCTGCGCCATGTGCGCCGGCGCCATGCTGCATGCGCGCCTGGCGCGCGTGGTGTTCGGCGCGCCCGACCCGCGCACGGGAGCCGCCGGCTCGGTGCTGGACGTGTTCGGCCAGGCCCGGCTCAACCACCAGACCGTGGTGCAGGGCGGCGTGCTGGCCGAGGAGGGCGGCCAGCTGCTGCGCGCCTTCTTCGAGGCGCGGCGCGGCAATCCCAGCCCGCTGCGCGAGGACGCCCTGCGCACGCCCGATGCCGCCTTCGACGGCCTGCCCGGTTACCCCTGGGCGCCGCATTACATCAGCGACCTGCCCGCGCTGGCCGGCCTTCGCCTGCACCACGTGGACGAAGGCCCGCGCGACGCGCCGCTGACCTGGCTGTGCCTGCACGGCAACCCCAGCTGGAGCTACCTGTACCGCCATCTGATCGCACGCCTGACCGCCGCCGGCCAGCGCGTGGTGGCGCCCGATCTGATCGGCTTCGGCAAGAGCGACAAGCCCAAGAAGGAGGTTGCGCACCGCTTCGACTGGCACCGCCAGGTGCTGCTGGAGCTGGTCGAGCGGCTCGATCTGCAGCGCGTGGTGCTGGTGGTGCAGGACTGGGGCGGCCTGCTGGGCCTGACCCTGCCCATGGCCAGCCCGGCGCGCTACCACGGCCTGCTGGTGATGAACACCCTGCTGGCCACGGGCGAGGCGCCGCTGTCGCCCGGCTTTGTGGCCTGGCGCCAGATGTGCGCCCAAAACCCGGCCTACGACATCGCCCGCCTGCTGGCACGCGGCAACCCGCAGCTGAGCGCGGCCGAATGCGCGGCCTACGCGGCGCCCTTTCCCAACGCCGGCTTTCGCGCCGCGCTGCGCGCGTTTCCGGCCCGGGTGGCCGAGCGGCCGCAGGACGAGGGCGCCGCCACGGCCCGGCAGGCGCGCGAGTTTTGGCGCCACGACTGGCAAGGGCGCAGCCTGATGCTGATCGGCGCCGCCGACCCGGTGCTGGGCGAGCCCGTGATGCGCACCCTGCACGCCGACATCCGGGGCTGCCCGCCGCCCGTCGTGCTGCCCACCTGCGGCCATTTCGTGCCCGAATGCGGGGCCGTGGTGGCCGAGCATGCCCTGGCGCACTTCGCGCCCCAGGCGGCTTGAGCGTGCCTTGCCATGGGCGGTTGGTGATACAATTTTGATAGCTGCCGGCGCTTGATGCGTGGGCGCTCGAACCGAAAAACATTCAAAACCGAATCGGCATGGCCCACATCTACGTCTATTCACCTTCTGGCGCGGTGCGCGACCGCGCGGCCTTTCGGCGCGGCGTCAAGCGCCTGCAGGCCATGGGCCATGAGGTCGAGATCGACCCCGACGCGCTGGCCAGCTGGCAGCGCTTTGCCGGCGACGACGCCACGCGCCTGGCCGCCATCGAACGCGCGGCCGCCAGCGGCGCCGACGTGGCCCTGATCACGCGCGGCGGCTACGGTCTGAGTCGCCTGCTGCCGCAGCTGCCCTGGCGGGCGCTGGCGCGCGCGGCCGAGCGCGGCACGCGCTGGGTCGGCTTCAGTGACTTCACCGTGCTGCAGCTGGGCCTGCTGGCGCGCGGCTGCACCGTCACCTGGGCCGGGCCCGCGCTGTGCGAAGGCTTTGGCAGCGCCGACGCGGCCGACGCGCAGGAAGGCCATGGCGGCGCCAGCCAGGCCGGCGGCCCCGACGAGATCATGCTGGCCTGCTTCGACGACCTGCTGAGCGGCTCGGGGGAGGGTACCGGCTGGCGCCTGCCGGCGGGCGACGTGGCGGCGCTGGCCGGCCGGCAAGGCAGCCTGGCGCGCCACGCGCTGCTGTGGGGCGGCAACCTGGCCATGGTGCAGTCGCTGCTGGGCACGCCCTGGTGGCCCGAGGTGAAGGGCGGCGTGCTGTTTCTGGAAGAGGTGGGCGAGCACCCGTACCGCATCGAGCGCATGCTGCTGCAGCTGCTGCACGCCGGCGTGCTGGCGCGCCAAAAGGCCGTGCTGCTGGGGCAGTTCACCGACTATCGCTTGAACGGGCACGACCGGGGCTACAGCCTGGCCAAAGTGGTCGAATACCTGCGCAGCCAGCTGAAAGTGCCGGTGCTGACCGGCCTGCCGTTCGGCCACACACCCACCAAGGTGCTGCTGCCCGTGGGCGCCGAGGTCGACGTGCTGGTGGAAGGCCGCGAAGCCCTGGTGCTGTGGGGCCATCTGCACTGACGGGCCCGGCCGATGCCGGGCGGCCGATCAGTTGCGCAGCGCTCCGGGCCGCGCCATCATGCTCTTGGGCAGAAGGCCGCGAAACAAAACCGACTGGCGGGCCACCTGGCGCTGCGCCGTTTCCTCGTCGTAGAGATCGGCCAGCGCCGCCATCAGGTCCGAGCGGGCATACCAAAGCGCCATCTCGTCGGCGCAAAACTCGATGCGCCGCGCCACCTGCGGATGGCGCCGCGCGCCGTCCTCGCCCAGCAGCTCGAGCATGGCGCTGCGGATGTGGGCCATTTGCACCGCCGCCTCGCGCCCATCGAGCTTTCGGTTGACCAAGCGGTCAACCAGAGAGGCGAGCATCTGAGTGGTAATCCATCGCATGGCGGAAGCAATCTCAAAATGACGATTGATTCGTTTCGTTACGTCAGATGATAGTTCTCGGTCGGCGTTTGGCAACCGGGAAGTCCCGGTTCGCGGTCGCAATCGAGACATAGCGGCAAAAGCGTGGTACATTTCACACAATCAATTATTAACATAAGATACATCGTATAAAGTAAATAAGCAACCCAAGCTGGCAGGATTCAGGGCTCACGAGCACTGCAACGACCCCAAAAACACAAACGCCCGGCGCGTCGTGCACCGGGCGTTCATCGTTGACGAATGGAGCCTTTCAGCCGGCTGCGGCTGCTTCCTGACGCAACAAGGCGTAGAGCTCGTCCTTCACGTGCAGCTTTTCTTTCTTGAGTGCTTCGATGGCCGCGTGCATGGTTCCGGCATCCTGTGTGCCCATGTTGGCGATCTGGTGATCGAGCTGGTTGTGGCGCTCGAACAGGTGCAGAAATCGCTGGTGCGTGCCCTCGGACTTGAGGCGGGTGATCAGGTCGCGGTACTCAGGAAACATCGGTTCTCCTTGCTTGGTTGACGACGATGATCCTATGGTAGCGCGTTGCCCGGCCGGCGCAAGACGGCCGGGCCCGAATCACTGGGCCACGCAGTCGGCAAAGAAGTGCATGCGCCCGTCCGTGCCCTCCTCTTCGACCAGGCCGTGGATGTCGGTCTCGAAGCCGGGACACAGCAGCGCGAACTCGCGCGCGAACTTCAGGTAGTCGACGATCTTGCGGTTGAACACCTCGCCGGGGATCAGCAGTGGAATGCCCGGCGGGTACGGCGTGATCAGGCTGGTGGCCACGCGGCCTTCCAGCTCGTCGATCGGCACCCGCTGCACCTGCCGGCGCGCGATGCAGGCGTAGGCGTCGGCCGGGATCATGGCGGGCTTGAGCTCGGACAGGTACATGTCGGTGGTCAGCCGCGCGATGTCGTAGCGCGCGTACAGCTCGTGCACGTGCTGGCACAAGTCGCGCAGGCCCATGCGCTCGTAGCGGCGGTGCTGGGCGCAGAACTCCGGCATGATGCGCCACAGCGGCTGGTTGCGGTCGTAGTCGTCCTTGAACTGCTGCAGCGCGGTCAGCAGCGTGTTCCAGCGGCCCTTGGTGATGCCGATGGTGAACATGATGAAGAAGCTGTACAAGCCCGTCTTCTCGACCACCACGCCGTGCTCGGCCAGGAACTTGGTGACGATGGCCGCCGGGATGCCGCTCTTGTCGAACTTGCCGTCCAGGTTCAGGCCCGGCGTGACGATGGTGGCCTTGATCGGGTCCAGCATGTTGAAGCCCGGCGCCAGCTTGCCGAAGCCGTGCCAGCTCTTGCTCTTGGCGGTGCCGTTCTTGATGATCCAGTCGTCGGCGCGGCCGATGCCCTGGTGGGCCAGCTTCTCGGGGCCCCAGACCTTGAACCACCAGTCGTTCTCGCCGAAATCGGCCTCCACCTTGCGCATGGCACGCCGAAAGTCCATCGCCTCCAGCAGGCTCTCCTCGACCATCGCCGTGCCGCCGGGCGGCTCCATCATGGCGGCGGCCACGTCGCAGCTGGCGATGATGCTGTACTGCGGGCTGGTCGAGGTGTGCATCAGGTACGCCTCGTTGAACAGGAAGCGGTCCAGCTTGACGTTCTGCGAGTCCTGCACCAGCACGTGGCTGGCCTGGCTGATGCCGGCCAGCAGCTTGTGGATCGACTGGGTGGAATACACCACCGACTGCCTGGGCCGCGCGCGCTTCTTGCCCATGGCGTGGTAGGTGCCGTAGAACGGGTGGAAGGCCGCGTGCGGCAGCCAGGCCTCGTCGAAGTGCAGGTTCTCCACGTAGCCGTCGAGCTGGTGCTTGACGGTCTCGGTGTTGTAGAGCACGCCGTCGTAGGTGGACTGCGTGAGCGTCATGATGCGCGGCTTCACCTGGTCGGCGTCCACGTGCGTGAGCAGCGGGTTGGCGCGGATCTTGGCCTTGATGGCCTCGGGCTCGAACTCGCTCTTGTGGATCGGGCCGATGATGCCGAAGTGGTTGCGCGTGGGGCGCAGGAACACCGGGATCGCCCCCGTCATGATGATGGCGTGCAGGTTGCTCTTGTGGCAGTTGCGGTCGATCACCACCACGTCACCGCGCGCCACGGTGTGGTGCCACACGATCTTGTTGCTGGTCGACGTGCCGTTGGTGACGAAGAAGCAGTGGTCGGCGTTGAAGATGCGGGCGGCGTTGCGCTCGCTCGCACCGATGGCGCCGTTGTGGTCCAGCAGCTGGCCCAGCTCCTCCACCGCGTTGCAGACGTCGGCGCGCAGCATGTTCTCGCCGTAGAACTGGTGGTACATCTGGCCGATAGGCGACTTCAGGAACGCCACGCCGCCCGAATGCCCCGGGCAGTGCCACGAGTACGAGCCGTCCTCGGCGTAGTCCAACAGCGCCTTGAAGAACGGCGGCTGGATGCCCTCCAGGTAGCTCTTGGCCTCGCGCACGATGTGCTTGGCTACGAACTCGGGCGTGTCCTCGAACATGTGGATGAAGCCGTGCAGCTCGCGCAGCACGTCGTTGGGCAGGTGCTGGCTGGTCTTGGTCTCGCCGTGCAGGTAGATCGGCACGTCCTCGTTCTTGCGCCGCACCTCGGCGATGAAGTTGCGCAGGTTCTGCACCGCGGTGTCGGCCTCCGGATCGCCGCCCAGCTCCTCGTCGTCGATCGACAGGATGAAGGCGCTGGCGCGGCTTTGCTGCTGGGCAAACTGGCTCAGGTCGCCATAGCTGGTCACCCCGAGGATCTCGAAGCCCTCCTCCTCGATCGCCTTGGCCAGCGCGCGGATGCCCAGGCCGGAGGTGTTCTCGGCACGGTAGTCTTCGTCGATGATGACGATGGGAAAACGGAATTTCATGGCGGTCGGCCTCCGGCCGGGGTTCGGACTGCAGCGCGCAAGTGTACGGAAATCCGGGTTTGTACCGGTGCCGCCCCGGCGATGGCCCACAATAGCCCCAGCGGCCCGCCTTGGGCCCATGCCACACGCGGAGGAATCGATGGCGGACTCAACGCTCTGGTGGATCATCACCGGCCTGCTGGTGGCAGCCGAGCTGGCCACCGGCACCTTCTACCTGCTGATGCTGGCCATCGGTGGCCTGGCTGGCGCGCTGACGGCCCACGCGGGCGGTGACCAGCATACGCAGATGATCGTCGCGGCCGTGGTCGGTGCCGCCGCCGTCTTCGCCTGCTACTGGGTGCGCCGGCGCCGGCCGGGCGATCCCTCGCCGCGCGCCGACCGCAGCGTGAACCTGGACGTCGGCGAGGTGGTGCAGATCGAGCACTGGAACGCGGACGGCACGGCGCAGATCCGCTACCGCGGCGCCCCGTGGACGGCCGTGTACCGCGGCCCGGCACCGCCCCGGGCGGGCCGCCACCGCGTGGTGGAGCTGGAAGGCAGCCGCCTGCTGGTCGAACCCCTCGCCTCTTCTTGAACCCTTACATCGACGCCACCCGGGAGACCGTACCCATGTCCATCGCGCTGATCATCGTCGTCATTGCCGTCATCTTCATCACCCGCTCGATCAAGGTCGTGCCGCAGCAAAACGCCTGGGTGGTCGAGCGCCTGGGCAAGTACCACGCCACGCTGGCGCCGGGCCTGAACTTCCTCGTGCCCTTCGTCGACCGCGTGGCCTACAAGCACGGCCTGAAGGAAATCCCGCTGGACGTGCCCAGCCAGGTCTGCATCACGCGCGACAACACCCAGCTGCAGGTGGACGGGGTGCTGTACTTTCAGGTCACCGACCCCATGCGGGCCAGCTACGGCGCCAGCAACTACATCACCGCCATCACGCAGCTGGCGCAGACCACGCTGCGCAGCGTCATCGGCAAGCTGGAGCTGGACAAGACCTTCGAGGAGCGCGACCTGATCAACGCCAAGGTGGTCGAAGCCATCGACGAGGCCGCGCTCAACTGGGGCGTGAAGGTGCTGCGCTACGAGATCAAGGACCTGACGCCGCCGGCCGAAATCCTGCGTTCCATGCAGGCGCAGATCACCGCCGAGCGCGAAAAGCGCGCCGTCATCGCCACGTCCGAAGGCAAGCGCCAGGAAGAAATCAACCTGGCCGAAGGCCTCAAGCAGGCCGCCATCGCCAAGTCCGAGGGCGAGAAGCAGGCCGCCATCAACGTCGCTCAGGGCCAGGCCGCCGCCATCACCGAGGTGGCCAACGCCACCGCCGTGGCGCTGACGCGCGTGGGCACCGCTATCCGCCAGCCCGGCGGCGGCGAGGCCGTGCAGCTGAAGGTGGCCGAACTCGCCGTCAACGCCTACGGCAAGCTGGCGCAGGAATCGACCACCACCCTGGTGGTGCCCAGCAACATGACCGAGGTGGCCACCCTCATCAGCTCGGCCATGAAGATGGTGCAGGCGCAGCAGCGCAACGAGGGCTGACACGGCCGCGCAGGCTGTGGCGATGCTCGGGCACGCTACAATGCACGGCTTCGCGGAGAGGTGGATGAGCGGTTTAAGTCGCACGCCTGGAAAGCGTGTGTGGGTTAACAGCCCACCGCGGGTTCGAATCCCGCCCTCTCCGCCAAACAAAAGCCTGAGTAGTTGATCTACTTGGGCTTTTTCTTTGGGGCCTCGCCTTCCCACCGAAAGTCAACCCGGTAGGCTTGTCGTGTGGGCTGTGATGCCTGCACTCTGGAAGAAAAATGCCCCTTGCCTGCCGACGGCTTGTGGGCATCTGGGGCAGTCAACAAGATGCCGCCCCCTGGTCCGTGCGACGGTGCATGACGGACCTGTCTTCAATCAACCGAATAAGCGCCTTGGCCAGTGGCGACGGCGTGCGGTCCGCCAGGCGAACGATGGCGCAGGGGAGTTGGAAGATGGCCTTGGGGACCAGGGGCAGCATGCGCTCCTTCAGGTCCACCAACCGGCCTTGCGCCACGTCCTGCGCCAGCCAGTGGCTCCAGGTGAACAGCAGGTGGTCGCTGTGCAGGGTCATCTCGCGCAGCAGGTCCTTGTTGTCGCAACCCATCGCCAGCGGCAGATCCTCCACCCGCTGGACGCCGCTGAGCCGGCGAAACTGTTCGTTGATCTCCTGCGCAAACTGAATGCAGGCCCAGGGATAGGGTAGCAGGTCACTGAACTGGAGCGGGTGCTGGCTGCCGGTGAGGGGATGGCTGGCGCGGCAAAACACGGAGGCCGCCTGGGCAGGCAGAGGGGTCACCTGAAAACGGGGGTCGTCCGCCAGCGTGTCCGGGTAGGCCACGAAGAACTCGATGCGCTCGGCCTCCAGGTGTCCCAGCAGCAGCGACCACTGCCCCACTTCGATCTGCAGCCGCAGGTGCGGGCTTTGCTGCCGGAGCGCGGGCAGCAGCCCCTGCAGGAAACAGTCAACACCCAGCAGGCTGGCGCCAAACCGCAGCTCCCCACCCAGGGAGCCTGCCAGGAACAGCATTTCCCGGCTCAGCTCCTGGGCGCGCGCCAACAACTCGCGCCCGCTACCCAACAGTTGGCGACAGGCCGCCGTGGGGCTGACCCGGCGTGTGCTGCGGTCGAACAGACGCAGCCCGTAGCGTTGCTCGATGGCCTGGATGCTGCGGCTGAAGGCGGTTTGCGAGAGGTTGGCCCGCAAGGCCGCGCGAGAAAAGTTCATCTCCTCGGCCAGCAGCAGGACGTGATGCAGGTCGCGCAATTCAATTTTTGCAGTCATTGCATAAATATCGCACTAAATATGCATTTCACGCCATCCATGTGCCTCACTAGACTTCCTGAGCGGTGGCTGTTTCAACCGGTGGCCACGGCGCATTCTCAAAAATATCTCACAAAACTGGAGACAACCATGCAGATGAAGCCCTTGATGACGGCCTTGGCCTTGCTGGTCGGTGGCGGCTTTAACCTCGCCGTCGCAGACGCTTCGCACCCGGCCAGCAGCGCCCCCCATTGCGATCAGTTGACGGTCTATACAGCCAAGAAGTTCTACACCATGAATCCCGGCCGGCCCGAAGGCAAGGTGTTGATTCATCAGCACAACTGAGCCAGTGATCACGTTGAATATTGAGCCACTGGGTTGATGGATTCTTTGACTATTCGGTTGTGGATAAGTCTATCGGGTCTGCTGTTTTTCGATCTCCTTTCTGGCTCTTTGGGCGTTGCTTTGGGGGAGCCGCGCCAGCGGCACTGGAGTGCTTGAATCGCCAGCTCTCGTTGCCCGTCTCGACGATGTGGCAATGGTGCGTGAGCCGGTCAAGCAAGGCCGTGGTCATCTTGGCGTCTCCAAAGACGCTGCTCCACTCCGAGAAGGTGAGGTTGGTGGTGATCACCACGCTCGTTCGCTCATAGAGTTTGGAGAGCAGGTGGAACAGCATCGCGCCGCCCGACTGCGTGAATGGCAGGTAGCCCAGTTCATCCAGGATCACCAGATCGACGTACATCAGGCGGTGCGCCATTTGCCCGGCCTTGTTCTGCGCCTTCTCCAGCTCCAGGGCGTTGACCAGCTCCACCGTTGAGAAGAAGCGCACCCGCTTGCCATGCATGCGAATGGCCTCGATCCCCAGGCTCGTGGCCAGGTGGGTTTTACCCGTGCCGGGGCCACCAACCAGCACCACGTTGTGCGCCGACTCCACGAAGCGAAGGGTGTGCAACTGGCGCACCAGTGCTTCGTCGAGCTGCGCGTGGGCGAAGTCAAAGCCGGCGAGGTCACGGTGCGAAGGGAAGCGCGCCACGCGCATCTGGTAAGCCATGGAACGCACCTCACGCTGAGCGGTCTCGGCCTTGATGAGCTGGTGCAGCACGGCCTCATGATCCAGCGACTTCATGCGGGCGGTGCCCAGTACCTCCGGCCAGGCACTGGCCATGCCGTGCAGGCCCAGCGCTTTGAGGGCATCAATGACGTCATGCATGGTCGGACTCCGGTGATGCCTCATGAGGCTGGACGTTGCGCAGTGCGTCGTAGCGCTGCAGGTTGGCCAGTGGCGGCGTGTTGAGCTTGAGCATCGTGGCCACCGGTGGCTCGGGCACGCGCTGCTCCTTCAGACGCGAGAGCACGTTGAGCACGTGCTCGGCACTCACCCGCCCGGACTGCAGCGCCAGCTCTACCGCCACCACCACGGCCTCCAGTCCATGCAGGCTCACCCCCATGAGCACCTGCGCCATCACCCTGTCGCCACCGCTGTGGCGCAGCAACTGGCGCTGCATTTCCTGCAGTGGCTCGGGCATGGTCTTGAAGGGCGCGCCGTTGCGCAGCGCGCCGGGCTTTCGCTCGATGAGCGCGATGTAATGCATCCAGTCGTAGAGCGTCTGATCACGTTCGAAGCTGCGCGCCAGGCGCACCTGTCGCCCATCGGGCCCGACCACCAGCAGGCCATCCGCGTAGGCCCGCAGACTGACCACCGCATGAATCCATTCACACGGCACGCTGTAGCGGTTGCGCTGGAAGTGGATCAGTGCGGTCGCAGAGACCCGTACCGGCTGCTCCACGTAGCCATCAAACGCACGGGGGTTGGGCATGAGACGAGCACGTTCGTCCTGCCAGACATCGGCCACCGTGAGCTGAGTCCATTCCGGGTGACTCATCTCAGCCCAGGCCTTCACGCAGGCCTGCTGCAACCAGTCGTTGAGTTCACCAAGCGTCCCCCAGCGCCGCTCGCTGGCCTCACGCCAGATGTCCTTGCGCCGATCCTGAACGTTCTTCTCCACGACCCCCTTCTCCCAGCCGGCGGCCCGGTTGCAGAACTCCGGCTCGAACAGGTAGTGCCCGGTCATCGCCTCGAAGCGTGCATTGACGCTGCGCTGTTTGCCATGGCCGACCTTGTCCACAGCGGTCTTCATGTTGTCGTAGATGCCCCGCCGGGGCACGCCACCGAAGAGGGCGAACGCCCGTGCGTGCGCATCGAACAGCATCTCGTGCGCTTGGCTGTAGTACGCCACCAGGCAGAAGGCGCGACTGGCCGCCAGCTTGGTGTGTGCCACTTCCAGGCGGCGGCGCAGCCCGCCGATGAACAGGTACTCGCAGCTCCAGTCGAACTGGAACGCCTCGCCCAACTCGAAGCTCAGCGGCACGAACCCCGCACCACGCGCAGCGTTGCCTTGCTCTTGCTGCCAGCGCTGGGCAAAGGCGTAGACCGGCCCTCGGCTGCCGCTGTAGCCCTGCGCGCGCAGCGCCTCAAACATGGCCTTGATCCCGCGTCGATCGCGTTTGCTGCGATGGCTATCGGCCTTGAGCCATTGGCTCAACTGCTCCTTGTACGGATCCAGGATGCTGGGGCCCGACACCCGCTGCGGGTATCGGGGTTCGGCCATCTGCCCGTCTTTGAGCCACTTGGTGGCTGTGTTGCGCGAGATGCCCAGGCGCCGGCTGGCCTCGCGCACCGACACGTCCTGCCTCAGCACGAGGCGGCGTAACTTGCTCAATGTGCTCACGTTGATCACTCCTGCTCCCCCGTGCTGAAAAATTCAGCAGGATAGAGCGGCAACGTGGCTCAAATTTCAACGTGAATGCGTCCCGAAATGGCCCAGCTTTGGAAATGAATCAACAGGCAAGGCCGTGGCGGTGTGCAACGAGCGTATCGTCAGCGTGGCCAGTTCCCTGGACGACCTGAAGCCCTGGATGGACCGGGTGCCCACCACGGTGGATCGCCGCTTTGAGGACAAGATCGTGTTTCCGGGTTTCATCGACCCGCACCAGCATCCCTTCCTGGGCTCCATCACCACCAGCCTGCCCATGATCGCCTCGCTGGACACGGTGCAGGCCTACGGCCCCGACATTCGGGGCGTGAAGGACGAGGCCGAGGCCTTTGCCCGCCTGCGCAAGTACGAATCCGAACTCAAGGACCCGGCCGCGCCCCTGCTGATCTGGGGCTGGGACGTGCCGGCCATGGGCCGCCACCTGACGCGCCAGGACCTGGACGCCATCTCCACCACCCGCCCGGTGCTGGTGTGGGACGCCTCGCAGCACCACGGCTACACCAACAGCTTCGTCATCGAGCAGAAGAGGATTCCCAGCGACATCAAGATCCCCGGTGTGGGACGCGATGCCAACGGCCAGTTCAACGGCCAGTTCCTGGGCGTCTCGGCGGCCTCCTACGTGATCCTGCCGCTGATCGCGCACAAGCTGCAGCCGGCCGAGGCCATGCGCATGATGAAGTCCCAGATCGACATGAACCGGCGCAACGGCATCACCACCTCCACCGAGCATTCCATGGGCATCTTCACGGTGGACGCCGAGCCGGTGCTGCTGAGCAATGTCTACAACAACCCACAGACGCCACAGCGCCTGGTGGCGATTCCGGCCATGCACACCTACCTGGCCAAGTTCGGGTCGACCGAGAAGGCCATTGACGCCGTGCATGAGCTGCAGAAGAAGAGCACCGACCGCCTCATGTTCCGCGGCATCAAGTTCTTCACCGACGACAGCTTCAACGGCCTGACCTTCAAACCCGGCGCCGCCGGCTACACCGACGGCACCGAGGGCATCTGGGTCACGCCACCGGAGAAACTCGCGGGCGTGCTGGAACCCTGGTGGAATGACGGGCAGCAGATCTTCGTGCACTCCATCGGGGTGGAGGCGCAGGACGCCACCATCGGGGCCCTGCGCAAGCTCATGGCTCAGCACCCGCGCCTGGATCACCGCTTCACCTTCGAGCATTTCGGCATGGCGCGCTATGACCAGATCCGCGCCATGAAGGCCCTGGGCGCCTCGGCCAACGTCAACATCTACTACATCTGGCTGCGCGGCGAGATGTATCCCAAAACCTTCGGTACCGATCGCGCCGAGGACCTGGCGCCCCTGGGCACGCTGGTTGGCGAGGGCGTGCCCACCACCGTCCACTCCGACTTCCCCATCGGCCCGCCCAAGCCCCTGCTGGCCGTGACCCTGGCCATGACGCGCCTGGGCCAGTCGGGCACGCGCACCCTGGGCCCGAACCTGACCGTAGGTCTGCAAAGCGCCCTGCGCATGGTGACATCCGACGCGGCCTACGTGCTGGGCATCGACGACAAGGTGGGCACCCTGGAGCCCGGCAAGCTGGCCGACTTCACGGTGCTGGACAAGGACCCCTACACGGTCAAGCCCGCCGCCATTCGCGACATTCCCGTCTGGGGCACGGTGGTGGGCGGCAAGGTGTATCCGGTCTCGGACATCGTCAAGCCGCAATGAGTGGAGTCGGGGGCGACGTGGGTGCTCGGCATTCCGTCGTTCCCGCACCACTGCCGGCTCACCGTTGCTCGGTGGGTCTGTGTGTTCGCGTCCATGAGGTTTCAGTGGGGCAATCGTCCGGTTCGGTCTGAGCTTGCCGAGGTTTTCTCGCTCTGCGGGTGGCCTTTGGGTCGGCGCAGGGCGAATGGCGCCTGCGAAACCGTATGGGCGCTAAGGCTGGCGCCGCTCGATCCAAGCTGTAGACAGGCGAGCGGTCGCTTTTTTTCAATGCAACGGGCCTCGAGCCCACAGATAAAACGGCTATCCGGATTTCTGTGTTGAAGGAGGCTTCCGGTGATTGAGTGCCTCCGTGTGGAAACCGACGTTGCACAGCCCGCAAATGAGCTGCTGCCGGCGGGTGTTGCCGCGCACCAGAACGACCACGTTCGCCTTGTCGTCCTTGGTCCGTCCCAGCTCGCAGCCGCAGCTCTGGCACCGGTTGCCCTGTTCCCGCTTCAGGAGCTGCAACTGGGTGGGGTTGGCAGGGTAGACGGTCGCCAGCCGCCACGGCTCCAGCGGCCCCTTGCCGTACAGGAGACGGGCGCGCAGCACCTCGAAGGTGTACCCCCGGCCCTGCCGGTTGATGGTCTTGGCGACCCCGTTCAGCGCCTCGGTGTAGGCGTTGGTGATGGGGTGGTCGAAGTACGCCAGAATCTCCGTCCGCCAGTTCTTCATGGCGGTCGTGAGAGTCTTGAAGTCCGCCTTCAGGCTGGCTGGGATGGTCCCCGGGAAGGCGTCGAAGGCCGCCACGGCCTGCGCCTTGGGCAGGTCGTAGATGTTGTAGAACGCCTCTTTCAGCCCGTAGGCGGCGGCCAGCTCGGGCTCGTTGGCCAGCCACATGTCCAGATTGAACCGGCCCTTCTCGGCCAGCTTGGCGTACCGCATGTTCAGCATCGCCTTGGACTGGAGCCACAGGCGCCGCTCGCCAGCCTTGCGCTGCTTCTGGAGCCGGATGCGGACCCGCTCCATGCAGTAGTTCGCCATGCGGACGACGTGGAACTTGTCGATGACCACCGGTCGGCCAGGGAACATCTGGTGCGACACGTCCCGGTACGGCCGCCACATGTCGATGGCCACGCCCTTGACCCAGTGCCGGTCCTTGAACCGGTGCAGCCACCCCGCCAAGGTCGCCTTGTCCCGGTCCGGCAGCATGTCGAGGATGCGGCGCTCCCCGATGTCCGTCAGGACGCAGCGCATCTTCCCGTCGATTTGGGTCTCGTCGATGCCCAGCCAGTCTGGCATCTCCGGCCGGTGGCTGGCCTCCAGTTCGGCCATGTACTCCGCCCCCAGCGTCCGGACCGTCTTGTCGTCGCACCCCACGTTCTCCGCGATGCGGGTGAAGGTGTCCCGCAGGCTGTGGGCCTTGATGTAGGTGGCGCAGCGCTCCGTCATGCGCCGGCCCTCCAAGATGCCGCCCAGCGGCTGCAGGAAGGTCTCCTTGCAGGAGGTGCACCGGTATCGCTGGACCTTCGCCCGCAGCTTGGCCGGCTTCCCGCGCATCGGAATGTCGACGTAAGTAGTAGCTTTGGTGCCGTGCCGGTAGATGCAGTCGAGGGTGCCGCACTTTGGGCAGGCGGTAGGCATGGGCAGCGGGTACTCCGCCTCCAGCACGTCCGCCCCGTCCTCCTCGGTGCGACCCAGCACCGTCCAGCCCTTCAGGTCGAGGATGTCCGTCATCCCCGGATTGTCGTGTGGATGGGGTCACCGCTTGTCAATGGCGGCGAGGTACTTGGCTCGGGCGGCGTTGGCTCCCGCTGCGTAGTCGGTATCACCGTCACAGCGGTCGGAAGCGATGACAGCCCGGATGCGAGACAGCTCGCGCACCAGCATTTGCTGGGTGAAGGTGGCAATCCACACCGGCACATCGTTCTCCAAGACCGTGCCCTTGATGTACTTGGGGAAGGCGGGCTTCTGCCGGACGAGCTGCTCGGCAGCGCCCAACACGTCCTGCCAAGCCGGCAGCGCCGGCCTCTGGGGCGTGTCGATGCCCATTGGCGGGTCGCACACCTCCTCTTTGCCATGCTTCGCCATCGTCTGCCGGGCCAGTTTCCTTGCAGCGTCAATCTTGGCCAGCGCGCCCTCGTAATTCTCGTTCATAGCAGGAACCTCAGGATGAACCACGCGCAGTACAGGGCTGCGCAGATGAAGAAAAAGGCAGTCAATTCACTTCTCTCGGACCAAGACTTGAGCCGCCCGGAGAACCTCGCGTGCGAAGGTGCTGGGCAGGATATTCCCCGCCGCATCGAACGACCGACCCAAGCAGTCGGCCACATCTTGGTCCGTCAGCCGAGGCATCCGGTCATCGCATCCGTTCGCGCAGGAGCCCGTCTCGTTGCAGTAGTCTGCGTGCGGACATGGGCCGGTGGTCGCCTCGCCGTGATGCCACAGGAATGCGCAGTAGGCCGCCACATCCAGTGGGTCCCCTTTTGCAACGTGCTTCCGCAGTTCCTTGCGACACTCGCCCATCCAGTCGTCAGTCGCCCACCCGTCGGAGTAGCCGTACTTCTCCTCTGCGGCGGCGAGTTTTTCCTTCAGAGCTGCGGCGAACCGGTCCACAAGGGCGGCGGTCTTAGGATGCAGTTTCACTTGGTTTCCTTTCCACACGAAAATCCGACTCAGGAGGATACTGCATGGTCACCTGTTCCACAAGTTATTCCGGAGAGCCGATAAAACATGAAGACGATCAAATGCCTGGGGTTGTCGCTGGTGGTGACGGCCATGCTGGCTGCCTGCGGTGGTGGCGACACCGTGGATCCGACACAGGCGCGGGGCGCCATCGTCAGCGCACAGCTCCTGCAACAGATGTCCAAAGCCGCGATCGATGCCAGCACGGCCGCCTCGGGCCGGCAGACCCTCACCGGGGCCGCCCAGTGCGATGTCGACATCCGCCACGTGCAGTACATGACACGCGATCCCAAGGGGCAACCCGCCACCGCCACAACCGCCGTGATGGTGCCCACGGGCGCCGGCGCCAACTGCAGCGGCAACCGGCCGGTGCTGCTGAATGCCCATGGCACGGCCACCGACAGGGCCTACAACATCGCCGATGTCAATCACAATGAAGCCGGCGCCCTGCTCATGGCCATGTTCGCGGCCCACGGCTACATCGTCGTGTCACCGAACTACCTCGGCTACGACAAATCGTCGCTGTCGTGGCACCCCTGGTCTATCGCAGAGGCGAATGCCGTCGACATGGTCGATGGCCTGCGCGCCGCCAAGGCTTACTTGGCAACGCTCAACGGTGCAACCAAGCCATCGGCCAAGCTGCTGGTCACCGGCTATTCGGAAGGCGGCTACATCGCGATGGCCACGCACAAGATCATCGAGCGCGATTACGCGGGCGAATTCACGGTCACCGCGTCGGGCCCGATGTCCGGCGCGTACAACTGGGTCAAGACGCTCGATACGGCGGTCGGGGCCGGGCCGGTGCCCGTCGGCTCCACCCTCTTCCTGACGTTCATCCTGTCCGGCTACCAGAAGACCTATGGCGACATGTACCCCACGGCCGCCGACGCCTTCCAGGCGCCTTTCGCGGCCACGGCCGAGACGCTGCTCCCGTCCGACGTACCGGTCGCGACCCTGCAGTCCCAGGGCAAGCTGCCGGCGAACGATCCGACTGGCGTCAAGCTCTTTGGCCAAGGCGGATTGTTGACCGAGTGGACCCGCAATGCCGTGCTGAACCCCAGCCCGACGCGCAGCCGGATCCAGCAAAACGCCATCCTGGGCTGGACGCCCAAAAGCCCGATGGCGCTGTGTGGCGGCGAGCTGGACCCCACGGCCCCCTTCTTCAACGCCATCGATGCGCAGGCCGACTTTGCATCGCGCAACGTGACGGTGCCGGTCTACAACTTCGAGAAGCGTGCCACGCTACCCGCCGGGCCGCAAGGCGATGCGCTGTACGCCGGCTTCCAGGCCAGCAAGACGGCCGCAGGGGCCAACGCCATGGGGCTGTACCACGGTCTCCTGTTGCGGCCCTACTGCACCGCAGCGATCCGCGATTTCTTCCAGCAAGTGCTGACCAGCGGCAGCTAGGGTCGCTCGACGGACGGGTGTGGCTCGCCACGACCATGGACAAAATGCCTTTCGGAAAATCCCCGATCAAGCGTTCGATTCGTCACTGAAAATACGAGCGCCCGATGCGGGGCATCGGGCCTCGTTGGCCGGATAACTCGGGCTTGCTTCAGCTGTCCGGGTGTCAACACAGGGCAGGACGGGTCAGGTGGTATTTATGCTGGCAAGGCACCCTCCGCGCGATCGCGCTCACGCGGGCGGGTGCGCCTGCCGCCAGCTCGCGCTGAAGCGCTGGTGCACCTTGTCCAGGTGCTCGATCATCGCGCTGCGGGCGTCTTCGGGGTTGCGCGCCAGGATCGCCGCGCGCACGCGCTCGTGTTCGTCGACCGTGGTGCGCCAGGCGCGGCTGGTTTCGAAATAACCGCCCAGGCGCTTGGACAAGGTGCTGTAGCGCGCGCCCAGGTAACCCTCGATCGTCTCGGCCAGCACGGCGTTGCCGGCGGCACGGGCGATGGCCAGGTGGAATTCGCGGTCGCTGTCCTGCAGCATGGCACCACCTCGGTCGATCTCGACCTTCATGCCGGTGATCGCATCGGCGATGGCCTCGTCATCGGCCACACGCGCGTTGCGAGCCGCGAGCGCGGCAACCTCGCCCTCGATGGCGCGACGCGCGCGGATCAGCTCGAGCGGGCCCCAACCCGTGGCCTCGGCCGCTGGCGCGCTTGGTTTGGTGCGCTCGAGCACGTAGACGCCCGAGCCGGTTCGCACCTCCACGCAGCGCTCGACCTCCAGCGCGATCAGGGCCTCGCGCACCGACGGGCGGCTCACGCCCAGCTGCTGTGCCAGGTCGCGTTCGGCCGGTAGCCGAGCGCCCGGGGCGAACTCGCCGTTGTCGATCAGGGCGCGCAACTGATTGGCGATTTGCCGGTAAAGGCGCTGAGGTTCGACGGTCTGAAGTGGCACGCGACAAGTCCCCGCGGGTAATCCCCAATTGGTAAAGTGGTAAGGCCAATTTACAGTACCACACGTTGTTCGGTCGGCTCAATAGGTGAAGTCCCGATCCGGCCAGTAGCGTCCTCAAGAGGCATGCCGATGGGGCAAGCCGATTGAACGCCTCTCCCATCCGATTATCAGAAAGATCCATCGCCATGAGACTGCAAGGCAAGACAGCCCTCGTGACCGCGGCCGGTCAAGGCATCGGCCATGCCAGCGCCCTCGCCATGGCGGCCGAGGGCGCGCAGGTCTGGGCCACCGACGTCAACGAATCGCTGCTGGCCAGCTACAAGGGCGTGCCCAACGTGCGGACCGCCCGGCTCGACGTGCTGGACAAGCAGGCCATTGCCCGCCTGATCGAGAGCCTTCCGGCCCTCGACGTGCTGTTCAATTGCGCCGGCGTCGTCCACAACGGCACGGCGCTGCAGGCCAGCGACGACGAACTGGACTTTGCCTTTCGCCTGAACGTGCGCGCGCAGCTGTGGACGATCCAGGCCGCGCTGCCGCTGATGCTGCGCGCCGGCGGCGGCAGCATCGTCAACATGGCCAGCGTCTGCTCCAGCCTGAAGGGCCTGCCCAACCGCTGCGTCTACGGCACCACCAAGGCTGCCGTGGTTGGCCTGACCAAGAGCATCGCCGCCGACTACGTGGGCCAGGGCATCCGCTGCAATGCCGTGTGCCCCGGCACGGTGGACACGCCCTCGCTGGGCGAGCGCATCAATGCCAATGCCGACCCGGCCGCCGCGCGTCAGGCTTTCATCGCACGCCAGCCGATGGGGCGTATCGCGCAGGCGGCCGAGATCGCGCCACTGGTGGTGTTCCTCGCCAGCGACGAGTCGCGCTTCGTCACCGGCCAGGCCTACGCCATCGACGGTGGCATCACGATCTGAGCCGCTTTGATTTTTTTCTCCCCTCCTCGCTAAAAGATCCCCCCATGAAACTCGTGCGTTATGGCAACCCAGGCCAGGAAAAACCGGGCCTCATCGATGCAAACGACCAGTTGCGCGATCTCAGCGCCGTGGTGGCCGACATCGGCCCCGAGCAGCTCGGCGACGCCGCGCTGGCCAAACTGGCCAAGATCAAAACGGACAAGCTGCCGCTGGTGCGCGGCACGCCGCGCTACGGCAGCCCGGTGGCCCAGGTCGGCAAGTTCATCGCCATCGGCCTGAACTACGCCGACCACGCGGCCGAGTCCGGCGCGCCGATCCCGGCCGAGCCGGTGGTGTTCATGAAGGCCACCACCTGCATTCAGGGCCCGAACGATCCGGTGATGCTGCCCAAGGGCTCGGTCAAGACCGACTGGGAGGTGGAACTGGGCGTGGTCATCGGCACGCGCGCGCGCTATGTCTCGCAAAAGGAGGCGCTCGGCCACGTGGCTGGCTACTGCGTGATCAACGACGTCAGCGAGCGCGAGTACCAGCTGGAACGCGGCCCGCAGTGGGACAAGGGCAAGGGCTGCGACACCTTCGGCCCGATCGGCCCCTGGCTGGTCACGCGCGACGAGGTGCCCAACCCGCAAAGGCTCGGCCTGTGGCTGGACCTGAACGGCAAGCGCATGCAGACCGGCAACACCCGGACCATGATCTTCGGTGTCGCCAAGTTGGTCAGCTACGTAAGCCAGTTCATGACGCTGATGCCCGGCGACGTCATCACCACCGGCACGCCGCCCGGCGTGGGCCTGGGCCACAAGCCGCCGCTGTACCTGAAGAAGGGTGATGTGATGACGCTGGGCATCGACGGTTTGGGCGAGCAGCGCCAGGATGTGGTGGCTTTCCGGCGCTGACGTGACGGCACGAAGGTTCCAAACCAACCGCACCTGGGTGAACCGGTGAAATACCAGTTTGACTTTGCCTCCGTGCTGGCGCAGTGGCCGCTGCTGCTTGAGGGCGTCTGGGTGACGGTGCAGCTCTCGTTTCTGGCCACGGTGCTTGGCTTCGTGCTGGGCACGCTGTGCGCCGTAGGAAGCGGCAGCCGCCATGCCTGGCTGCGCCGGGCGGTGGGCGCCTATGTGGAAGCCATCCGCAACACGCCGTTGCTGATCCAGAGCTACTTCCTGATCTTCGGCCTGTCCAGCATCGGCTTGACGATGCCGATCCTGGCTGGCGCCGTACTGGCGCTGGTGGTCAACATCGGGGCCTACACCTGCGAGATCATCCGCGCCGGCATCGAGTCGGTGCACAAGGGGCAGATCGAGGCCGCCGAGTGCCTGGGTCTGTCGTCGCCGCAGGTGTTTTGGCACGTGGTGCTGCGCCCGGCGGTGGAGCGGGTCTATCCGGCGCTGACCAGCCAGTTCGTGCTGCTCATGCTGGCCACCAGCATCATGTCCTCGGTCGGCGCCGAGGAGTTGCTGGGCATCGCCAGCCGCATCCAGTCCGACACCTTCCGCAACTTCGAGATCTTCGTCGTGCTGTGGGTGCTGTACCTCGGGCTGTCGTATCTGATGCGGGCCGGTTTCTGGCTGCTGGGCCAGATCGTGTTCACGCGCCGGCGCAAGCTCGGCACGCCGCTGTGACGAGGATGCCGCGGCCATGAACCACCAGCAATTTCTGTACCTGCTGCAGGGCGCGCTCGGCACGCTGATGCTGTCGGCGCTGACCATCCTGGCCGGTGGCCTGACCGGACTGGGCGTGGCGCTGGCGCGCGTGTCGCCGGCGCGGCCCGTGCGGCTGGCCGCCGCGGCCTGGATCCAGGTGATCCAGGGCACGCCGCTGCTGGTGCTCATGGGGCTGTGCTTCTTTGGTCCCAACATCGCGGGCATCGGCTCGGTGCCGGCGCTGCTGGCCGCTGCGCTCGCGATGGCGATCAATGCCAGCGCCTTCCTCGGCGAGATCTGGCGCGGCTGCATCCAGTCGGTGCACAAGAGCCAGTGGGAGGCGGCCGAATGCCTGGGCCTCACGCGCTGGCAGCGCATGGTCAAGATCGTGTTGCCGCAGGCGCTGCGCATCGCCACGCCGCCCACGGTGGGCTTTCTGGTGCAGATCATCAAGAACACCTCGGTGGCCTCGCTGGTGATCGGCTTTGCCGAGCTGTCCTACAACGCCAAGGTGCTCAACAACTCCACCTTCCAGCCCTTCATCTATTTCGGCGCTGCCGCGCTGCTCTATTTCGCCATGTGCTATCCGCTGTCGCGCTGGAGCCGCGCGCTGGAAAGGAAACTCAATGCAGGCCGCCATTGAACTCGTGCAGGTTCACAAGACCTTCGGCGCGCTGCACGTGCTGCGTGGCGTCTCGTTCTCGGTCACGCGTGGACAAGTGGTTGCCATCATCGGCAAGAGCGGCTCGGGCAAGAGCACGGCGCTGCGCTGCATCA
Organism: Burkholderiaceae bacterium; assembly: GCA_024235995.1. Taxonomy (NCBI): domain Bacteria; kingdom Pseudomonadati; phylum Pseudomonadota; class Betaproteobacteria; order Burkholderiales; family Burkholderiaceae; species Burkholderiaceae bacterium. Next base: position 2,470,740 of record JACKLI010000001.1, on the reverse strand, counting down.
ACCGGCTCGAAACGGTGGACCAAGGCGCCATCCGCGTCTGCGGCCATGCCGTGCACGACCCGGCGCTGGATCTGCGCGCGCTGCGCCGCGACGTGGGTATCGTGTTCCAGAGCTACAACCTGTTTCCGCACTTGACGGTGCTGCAGAACGTCACGCTGGGCCCCACGTCCGTCAAACGCCTGCCCGCCGCCGAGGCCCGCGAACTGGCACTGGAGGTGCTGACCCACGTGGGCCTGGCCGACAAAGCCTCGGCTTACCCCGAGCAGCTCTCGGGCGGCCAGCAGCAGCGCGTGGCGATCGCACGCTCGCTGGCGATGAAGCCGCAGGTGATGCTGTTCGACGAGGTGACCTCGGCGCTGGACCCGGAGCTGACGGGCGAGGTGCTCAAGGTGATCGAAAAACTGGCCGCCGAGGGCATGACCATGGTGCTGGTCACGCACGAGATGGCCTTCGCGCGCGGCGTGGCCGACAAGATCGTCTTCATGCACCAGGGCCAGGTGTGGGAGGAAGGCGAGGCCACCATCCTCTCGGCGCCCGGCACGCCGGAGCTGCGGCAGTTCCTGGGCAATGGTCTTTGAACTTTTCTGTTTTATATCCCCCCACCCACCACCACCCTCACTATCACCAAAAGGACGCGAGACATGAACCCCCATCACGCACCGGTTTCCCTGGCCCGCCGCCGCCTGCCGCTGCTGCTGTCCGGCCTGCTGCTGGGCCTTGCCGCCCTGGGCACGGCCCACGCCGACCAGCTCGACACCATCACCGCCGCCAAAAAACTGCGCGTGGCCATCGACCTGGCCGTGCCGCCCTACGGCATGAAGGACGACAAGCTCAACCCCACCGGCTCCGACGTCGAGACCGCGCAACTGCTGGCCAAGGACCTGGGGCTGGAACTGGAGATCGTGCCCACCACCGGCGCCAACCGCATCCCCTTCCTGCAGACCGACAAGGCGGACATCGTGATCTCCAGCCTCTCGGTCACGCCCGAGCGCGAGAAGGTGATCGACTTCTCCGTGCCCTACGCCGCCATCATGACGGTGGTCGGAGCGCCCAAGAGCATGGTGATCAAGAGCGCAGCCGACCTTTCTGGCAAGAAGGTCATTGCCACGCGCGGTACCACCAATGACCAGGAACTCACCAAGATCATCCCCAAGGACGCCACCTTGGTGCGCTTCGAGGATGACGCCACCAGCATCACCGCCGTGGTCAGCGGCCAGGCCGACATCTTTGCCACCGCGCCCGCGCTGCTCAAGGTCATCAACGAGAAGAACCCCGCCAAGCAGATGGAGGTGAAGTTCATCATGAAGACCTACATGCTGGCCATCGGCTTGCGCAAGGGCGAGCCGCGGCTGAAGGACAAGGTCGACGCCTGGGTGCGCGCCAACCTGAAGAACGGCCAACTCAACGCCATCTACAAGAAGTTCCACGGCGCCGACCTGCCCGAGGACGTCACGCGCAACGGCGCCTGAACTGCCGCGCCGCATCGTCATGAGCCTTAGCCAGATCGACCAGGTCGAGATCGCGCAGATCGACATCGCGCCGAAAGTGCGGCGCACCGACGCCATCCAGGCCTTCGTCACGCAAGAGACGGTGCTCGTCACCGTGCGCTGCAGCGATGGCTCGGTTGGCACCGGCTACACCTACACCATCGGCACCGGCGGCTCGTCCATCGTCGCGCTGCTGCGCGACCACCTGGCGCCGCGGCTGATCGGGCGCGACCCGCAGCAGTTCGAGGCGATCTGGCGCGACCTGTTCTTCCACACCCACGCCACCGCGGTCGGCGCGATCACCAGCCTGGCGCTGGCGGCCGTCGACACCGCGCTGTGGGACCGCAACGCCCGCGTGGCCGGCCTGCCGCTGTGGCGGCTGGCCGGCGGCGCCAAGCCCTGCGTGCCGGTCTACACGACCGAAGGCGGCTGGCTGCACCTGGAGCCCGCGCAATTGGTCGAGCAGACCCTGGCGGCGCGCGAGGAAGGCTTTCAGGGCGCCAAGATCAAGGTTGGCAAGCCGCGGCTGGCGCAGGACATGCAACGCCTGGGCGCCGTGCGCGCGGCCGTCGGCGACGACTTCGAGCTGATGGTCGACGCCAACCAGAGCTTCACGCTGGCCGAGGCGATCCGGCGTGCGCACGGCTACGCCACGCTCGACCTCGCATGGTTCGAGGAGCCGATGCCGGCCGAGCACGTGGCCGCCCATGCGCAATTGCTGGCCAGCACCAGCGTGCCGGTGGCGGTCGGCGAGTCGATGTACCACCCGGCGCAGTTCGCCGAGTACCTGCGCCAGGGCGCCTGCTCGATCGTCCAGGCCGACGTCGCGCGCGTTGGCGGCATCACGCCGTGGCTCAAGATCGCGCACCTGGCCGAAGCGCACGGCATCGCGATCTGCCCGCATTTCCTGATGGAGCTGCACGTCAGCCTGTGCGCCGCCGTGCCCAACTCGCGCTGGGTGGAATACATCCCGCAACTCGACGACCTGACGAGCAGCCGCCTGCTCATCCAGGATGGCTGCGCCCAAGCACCGCAAACCCCTGGCCTGGGCATCGAATGGGATGCGTCGCAACTGAAGGCACGGCGCAAGTTCGATCCGATCGTCGTCACCCGCTCTTGAAGCGCGCTCAACCATGTCACCCAACCCGCAAGCCGCCCCCTCCGATTCGAACAGCGAGCGCCTGTGCCGCTGCTACACCGGCGTCGTCCACGACGTCATGCGAGCGATGGGGCAGTCCAACTTCACACTGCCGCCGGAGATCCGGCCCATCATTCCCGAGGCCGCGATCGCCGGCCCCGCCTTCACCATCGACGGCGAGGTGCGGCCCGGCGCCGATGCCCACGAAACGCTGCTCGCGTGGACCGGCCTGCTGTCGCAATGTCCGGCCGGCCACATCTGGAGCGCGCAACCCAACGACCGCATCGTGGCCCACATGGGCGAGCTGTCGGCGGAGACGCTGAAGAACAAGGGTGTGCTCGGCTGCGTCGTGGACGGTTTCGTGCGCGACACGAATTTCCTGCTCGACATCGGCTTTCAGTCCTGGTGCCGCGGCTTCACCCCGCGCGACGTGGTCGGCCATTGGCTGCCGCGGGCGACCGGCATCGACATCCGCATCGGCGAGGTCGTGATCGAACCCGGCGACTATCTGGTCGGCGACCGCGACGGCATGATCCGCGTGCCCAAGGCGCTGCTTTCGGACGTGCTCGAGCAGTCCGAAGCCGCCATGGCCACCGAAAGCAAGGTGCGCCGCGCCATTCTCGACGGCGTCGACCCGCAGCAGGCCTATCTTCGCTACGGCAAGTTCTGAGAGGCGTCACCACCATGACAACCATCGACCCCCGGCTTCTCCAAATCGACCCGTCCGACAACATCCTGGTCGCGCGCGCACGCCTGGCCGCCGGCGAGGCGATCGAGATCGGCGCCGCGCGCGTCACGCTGGCTTCCGATCTGCCGATCGGCCACAAGCTGGCCGGCCGCCGCATCGCGGCGGGCGAAAAGATCCTGAAATACGGCGCGCCCATCGGGTCGGCAACCGCCGACATCGCACCCGGCGAGCATGTTCATGTGCACAACATGAAAAGCGAATACACGCCGACGTACCACCTGGGCGACGCCAAGACAAACCAGCACTGACATCCGAAGGAACACCATGAGCACGATGACGGGTTATTTGAGGAAGGACGGCCGCAAAGGCATTCGCAATGTCGCCATCGTGGCCTACCTGGTCGAATGCGCGCACCACGTCGCGCGCGAAATCGCGCAATCGTTTCACGACCGCGACGTGCAGGTGATCGGCTTTCCGGGCTGCTTTCCCAACAAGTACGCGCAGCAGATGATGGAGCGGCTGGCCACCCACCCCAACGTCGGCGCGGTGCTGCTGGTGTCGCTGGGCTGCGAAAGCTTCAACCGCTACGCGCTGGCACAAGCGGTTCGCGACAGCGGCCGTCCGGTGCACACGATCACGATCCAGGAAACGGGCGGAACCCGTTCATCGATTGCCGCGGGGCGCCAATGGATTGAAGAACAGCTGCCAGCACTGGCGGCCGTCCCCAGGGTGCCGATGGCGTTGTCCGAACTCGTGATCGGAACCATCTGCGGCGGCTCCGACGGCACTTCGGGCATCACCGGCAACCCGGCCGCCGGCCGCGCCTTCGACCAGTTCGTCAGCGAAGGTGCCGCCTGCATCTTCGAGGAGACCGGCGAGCTGATCGGCTGCGAACACATCATGGCCGCACGCGCCGTGACGCCTGAGCTGGGCGTGGAGCTCGAGGCCTCGGTCGCCAAGGCGGCGCGCTACTACGCGACGCTGGGCTATGGCTCGTTCGCCGCGGGCAACGCCGATGGCGGGCTGTCGACGATCGAGGAAAAATCGATGGGTGCCTACGCCAAGTCGGGCGCGTCGCCGATCTCGGGCCTCATCAAGCCCGGCGACGTGCCCCCGCACGGCGGGCTGTTCCTGCTCGACGTGGTGCCCGACGGCGAGGTGCGCTTCGGTTTTCCCAACATCAGCGACAACGCCGAAATCGCCGAATTGATCGCGTGCGGCAGCCATGCCGTGCTGTTCGTCACCGGCCGCGGATCGGTGGTTGGCTCGCCGATCTCGCCGGTCGTCAAGATCTGCGCGAATCCGGAGACCTATCGCCGGATGTCCGAAGACATGGACGTCAACGCCGGCGCCATCCTCGAAGGCAAGGCAACGCTGGACGAGGTGGGTCGGCAGATCCACGACCTGGTCGTCTCGCTGGCGGACGGTAAGCGCACGGTTTCGGAAGAACTGGGCCACCAGGAATTCATTCTGACCTACAAGACCTTCGAGCCGATCGGTCCAGCCTGCATGCCCGCAAACTGATGCCCTCGCCCAGGCGCGCCGGCCGGAATCGATCAAACCCATGAAGATCAGGTCGCTCCAGATCCGGGCCGCGCGGCTCGCCCGCGAGGTCGCCGGAGCGGACCAGTTGCAGGGCGCCAGGCGCCCGCGCGGCATCGAGTTTTTGGTCTACACGATCGCGACCGAATGCGGCCGCAGCGCGTCGATGTTCGGCTTTGCCGGCGCCAGCGCCATCGGGTCTGCGCACCTGGCGGCCTCGCTCGGGCCCTTTCTCGCCGGGCGTGACGTGCACGACCGCGAGTTGCTGTGGCACGACTTCCGCGTCCAGGACCGCTTCTGGAGTCTGCTTCCGATCTACATCTACGGCCCGATCGATGCCT